>NZ_CP021082.1 GCF_003444775.1 Deinococcus ficus
AGCCTTGGCTTTAGCTGAGCGCGTGCCCCGAGTCCAGAGCCTCCGGCCGCGCGCTCCCCGGGCTGCAGTCTGGACGGCGGTTCCCGCTCCAGGAAGTCAACACGCGGCCTCCCTGGTGGCGTGGGATCCCATGAAGCCACGGTAGAGGCCGGTGGATCCTCTGCACGGTACTCTGGGGAGCAGCATTATGACGTCCGACATCCCCACTCCGCGTGACCCGCTCTTCCGTGAGGGGGGTGAACTGGGGGCGCTCATGCGTGACCTGGACTGGGCCTCCACGCCCCTCGGGCCGTCCAGCACCTGGCCGGGGGCGCTGCGCACCTCCGTGCACCTCATGCTCGCGTCCAAGCAACCCATGTACCTTGCGTGGACGCCCGACCTGATCGCGCTGTACAACGACGCCTACCGCCCCATCCTCGGCGCCGACAAGCACCCGGCCGCGCTGGGGGCCCGCACCGCTGACATCTTCGGTCAGGACGGCTACCCCGGGCTTAAGCCGGTATTCGACGCGGCGCTGCGCGGAGAGAGTGCCGCGTTTGAAAATCTGCTGGTGCCCCTGGTCCGTCACGGTTATCTGGAGGAGTGCTACTTCGACGTCGGCTACACCCCGGTGTACGTCGATCAGCACGTCGCGGGCGTGTTCTCCTCCGTGAACGAAACCACCGAGCGGGTGCTGTCCGCGCGCCGCACCCGCACCCTTGCTGCTCTCACGGCCGCCCTGCTCGGCGCGACCGACCCTCAGGACGTCGTGCAGGCTGCCCTGACGGTCGCTGGCGACAATCCCCACGACCTGCCGTGCCTGCTTGTGTACGTGCCTACGGCCGAGGGTGACCTGGAGCTCGGCGGCGCGGCCGGGCTCAGCGACGAGCAGACCGTGCCGTGGCGTCACGCGCCCCGGGCCTGGCTGGAGGCGGCTGGGAAGCAGGTGATTCCGGTCCCGCCCCTCGCCACCGGGCCCTGGCCGGACCCCGTGACGCAATTCCTGGTCGTGACGCTCACCCCCTCTGGAGAGGCCCGACCACTGGGGGTCCTGGCCGTGGGCCTGAACCCCCGCAAGCACCTCGACGACGCGTACCGGGACTTCCTGCACCTGTTCAGTGGTCAGCTCACGTCCGCCCTGCGCACCGCCCGGCTCACCGGGGAACTGCAGCAGCGGAATGCCGAGCTCGACGCGCGCAACCGGGCCCTGGACGCCTTCGAGGAATGGACGCGCGACCTCACGATCTACCTGGAACCCGACGACCTCGTCGGGCGGGCCCAGGCGTTGATCGGCAGCCTGATTCCCCTGGACGCCGCCGTGTACTACGAACAGGAAGGCGGGCGGTGGTTCGTGAAGCGGATGCTGGGCGAATACGGCAACGCCGAACTGCGGCGCGCCCATGAGCAGGGCCTGCCGCACGCGACCACCATGAATCTGCGCACGCCCTTCGAGACGGGAGAACCGTACTACCAGGACATGTACGACGAGAACACCGACCACATGGCGCCGCACATGACGCACGTGACCGCCACGGCCATGGTGCCGCTCAGGACCTCCCGCGGGATTCGCGGCATCTTCGGGCTGGCGGTCTTCGGGCGAGTCGGCTGGACGGCGGTGGACCGCACGGTCATCGAGACGGTGGGCCGCAGCCTGAGCCTGGCGCTCGACCGGGCGGAGCAGGTGACGGAACTGGCGCGGGAACGCGAACGGCTCGCCGGGCAGAGCGCGGCGCTGGCGAGCGTCAACGAGGAACTCGAGGCCTTCGCGTACAGCGTCTCACACGACCTGCGCACCCCGGTGCGGCACATCCAGGGGTTCAACGTGCTGCTGCGCAAATCCTTCGGGGCCGGGCTGGACGCCAAGGCGACCCGGTACCTCGAGGTGGTCGATGAGGCGGCGGTACGCATGAACACCCTGATCGACGCGATGCTGGACCTGTCGCGCATGTCCCGCCAGCCCCTACGGGTGGGCATGGTGGACCTCGGGGCGCTGGTGGCCTCGGTGCGCGGGGACATGGAACTGGACATGTTGGCGCGAAAGGTGACGTGGCACGTTCAGCCGTTGCCGCTCGTCACGGGCGATCACGACCTGCTGCGTCAGGTGGTGCTGAACCTGCTCTCCAACGCCCTCAAGTACACGCGCGGCAGGGAAGAGGCGGTGATTGAAGTATGGGCGGAGGAGCGCCCGGACGCGTGGGCAGTGTTCGTACGGGACAACGGCGTCGGCTTTGACCCCCGGTACCAGGACAAGCTCTTCGGCGTCTTCCAGCGGCTGCACCGCGCAGACGAGTTCGAGGGCACAGGCGTGGGGCTCACGACCGTGCGCCGGATCATCACCCGGCATGAGGGGCAGGTCTCAGCGTACGGGGTCCCGGGTGAGGGAGCGACGTTCGGCTTCACGCTGCCCCGCTCGCTGATACCGGACTCAGGAGCGGGGACACACCCCATCCCCTGATTAAGCACTGTGGCGTTTACGGTTGAAATGGGTGCCGCCCCCGGAAAGGATGTGAGGTCACGTGCAGCTGGAGTGTGAGCTCAGAGGAATCAGAAAGCCGGTCAGGGGATGAATGCACCTCAAGGCCGTGACGTTAAGGACGTTCACTGCCGAATTCGTGCTGTGCCGGTGGTCATGTTCGTCTCAACGACCGGCCTCAAGTTTGCCCTGTGACCTCTCCGGACGGCAGCTGGGAAGACCGCACCAGGGAGCCCGGCAGGTCAAACTCACCCATAAATTCATGAGTTGAAGACAGCCGCGTCGCTGGGCCTTACGCAGGAGCGAGCTCTGCCATCAACGCCGTCAGGACTGGGGACGGTTCGCCAAACTCTGCCGTCCAGCGCTTGGCCAGCGCACTCAGCCGCGCGCTGGCCATCTCGGGCCCGTGCACGTGTTCGAGGGCCGTGACGAGATCCGCGCAGAGCACCTCATCGAACTCGACGCGCTGCAGGGCCTCACACAGCGACAGCACCGGCACCCATTGCCCGGCGGCCTTCCAGCGGTCCAATTGGGCGCGGCAGCGGGAGAGCACCAGTTGCTGCAACTCCGTGCGCGTGAACTCCGCCCACTCGGCCGTGGCCTCCGCGAGGAACGGACCCTCATACAGGGCGATGTGTTCCAGGATGACGGCGGGGTCCTCGGTCTTCAGCGCGCCCAGCAGCACGTCCACATCCCAGGTGAGGCTCAGGTGCTCCTCAAGGTGCAGGGTGTACGTCCGGGTCGCCGGATCGAACGGGATCGTCAGCCCGGGAACCAGGCGTTGCAGCTCGGCGCGGACCTGATGGATGTAACTCTTGGAGCGCTTGTGCGGATGGTCGGCGAACAGCGCGACCTGCAGCTGCGGCAGCGTGAACTTGCGGTGGGTCAGGAAGTACGTGAGCAGCTCCGGCGTCCGGGCCATGTTCAGGCCCAGCGTCTGTCCGTTGACGAGGATGCGGGCGGCACCCATGGTCTGCAACCGGATCTGCGTCTGTCCGCCCCGGCTGAACCGGCGTTCGTCCTGCAGCAGGCAGCGGGCATCGTCCGCGCCCCGGCGTTCCAGGTGCTGGCGCACCAGCGGCAGGCTGTCGAGCTCGATCGCCAGTGAGGACGTGTTCACCGCATACCGGATCTGCAGCGCCTGTGCCAGGGCCGCCTCGGCGCGCACGTCGTCTCCCAGGGCCAGGTGCGCCTCGCACAGGCACAGCCAGCACCAGCCCTCCTCCCGGCGGCGGCCCGGGCCGGAGAACAGCCGGGCGGCCGTTTCCAGTGCCGCCGTGCCGTCCTGTCCCCGCCGGGCGGCCAGCAGGCCGCGGCGCAGCAGCACCATCGCCTCGGTCTTGGGCGCGGCACTGAGCTGCTCGGCGCGAGCCACGTGCCGCTGCGCGGCCCCGAACTGTCCTTGGGCCAGCGCCACGGACGCCAGCCACAACTCCGCGTAGCAGGCCAGCTCGATGTCCCCCGCGGCGGTCGCCCGGCCGCTCAGCAGTTGCAGGTGTTCTGCGGCCTCCGCGTAGGCCCGCGCCGCGCGGGCCGTGATCCCCCGGGCGTACAGCACCTGCAGGTCGGCCGGCGAGGCCGCGTCGGCCGGGCAGGCCGGCGCCTGCGCGAGACACTCCACTGCCCGGTCCAGTTGCCCCAGATACGCCGCGGAAATCGCGCGGGACGCCTGCACGAACACCTGCCGGGTCGGGTGGGCGTGCAGCTGCGCGTAGTCGAAGTAGCTGTCGGCCTGGTCGTCCAGGCCGCGCTCGGCACACACGATCCCCAGGGCGTGCGCAATGGGCGTGATCAGCGGGGTGCCCAGCCGGCTGGCCGCCGCCGCCGCCCACGCCTGCTGCAGCCGGGTGGCCGCCTGCCCCAGGTCCCCTTGCTGGTAGGCCTGCAACCCCAGTTCCCGGTAGGCGAGTGCCTGGTCGCGTTTCCGCAGTGCCTCAAGAGGCAGTGCGCCGATGGTCGCCTGTGCCAGCCCGACCTCCCCCAGCGTCCGGTACAGCGTGGCCAGTTCGATACTGGCCTCCTGGTAGCCCTGCGCGACCGCGTCGAGCAGCAGAACCTTGGCGTCCACCCACTGGCTGGCGTGCATCAGGCACATGGCCGCCCAGCGGCGGTCCTCCGCGCCGGGATGCGCCAGCGTGCGGTACAGCGCCAGGCCCCCCCCGTAATCGCCGGCGAGAATACGAAGGAGAACGGGATTGAGCTCAGAGGCGGGCGAGGGGGCGGGGGAGAGGAACTTCCTGCCTCGAATGGCCGCGTGGGGCATACCTGAATTCACCTTTCACAACCGGGTTGCACAAGAAACGTTGGGGAGAGCGGGAAGGGGCCTGAAGTGAGGGGAGCACGGGCACTGTAACACTGCCCGATCAGGTCGGTGTGACGGACTGCCCGTCACTGTCCCGTGCACACCCAGGACGGGCCCAGCACACCCCCGTCCTAGCGTGGCGGCAGTGCTTTTCAGCGCCTGGCCGGCCATTTCGGACCGGTCCGCGACACGCGAAGGAAGTGACCCTGATGAACAGCCTTCTGGATTACCCCGTCGGCAGCGCCCGCCTCACCGGGCCGCCCGGCCCGGTTCCCGCTCCGTGCCTGGCAACTGGCCCGTCCGCCCTGACCGCCAGCGTGCTGCACGCGGACACCGAGTACCCGGTGGGCAGCGCCCGCCTGACCGGCGCCGCCCTGACTGGCCCGCTCCCCCGGCCCGCCGCCCCCTCCTGACCCCCTGGAGCGCCCATGACCCTGACCCACCCCCCCCGACCGGACACCTGCTGGACCGACCTGCTGCGCCGCTGGCAGAGTCAAACGGACCTCCGGGACCTGGAGGAACTGCTCATCTGGGACCAGAGCACCCAGCTGCCCCAGGCGGCCGGCGCGGACCGCGGCCGCCTGCTGGCCCAGGTGGCCGTGTGGCGCCAGGACCAGCTCACCGACGCCACCTACGGCCGCGCATTGGACGACGAGGGCGCGCACCGCGACCGCTCCCCGGCCCAGCAGCGCCTGCTGGCCCTCGCCCGGCGGGAACGCGACCGGGCCGAGCGGCTGCCGCGCGCCCTGGTGCAGCGCACCGCCGAACTGAACGCCGAGGGGTACGGCACCTGGGTGCAGGCCCGCGCGACCAGCGACTTCCAGCGGGTGGCCCCCGTCCTGGAGCGCCTGCTGGACACCCGCCTGGAAACCGCCGCGCACTTCCCCGAGGCGGGCACGCCCATGGACCATTTCATCGACCAGGTGGACGAGGGCTTCACGCGTGCTCAGGTGAGCGCCCTGTTCGCCGAGCTGCAGCCGGCCCTGCAGGCGATGCTCCGGGCCGCGCCCACGGGCGAGCCCGGACCGGATCCCCTGGCCGGACCCTTTGACGTGGCCGCCCAGCGCCGGCTGGCGCAGCAGCTGATGACGGACCTGGGCTTCGACCCGGACCGGGGCGCGCAGGCGCAGGCTCCTCACCCCTTCATGGTGCGGGTGGGTCAGCGGGACATCCGCATCGCCACCCGCTTCGACCCGGACCACCTTGCCCCGGGGCTGTTCAGCACCCTGCACGAGACCGGCCACGCCCTGTACGAGCAGGGGGTGGGCGAGGACCTGCTCGGCACCCCCGCTGGCTTCGGGGCGAGCGCCGCCGTTCATGAAAGCCAGGCGCGGCTGTGGGAGAACCTCGTCGGCCGGTCGCTGCCGTTCTGGTCGGCGTACCTGCCCGACGTGCAGGCGGCCTTCGCCCCGCAGCTGGGCGGCGTCGACGCGGCCGACCTTCACCGCGCCGTGAACCGCGTCTCGCCCGGCCTGATCCGCGTTCAGGCGGACGAACTCACGTACAACCTCCACATCATCGTCCGGTACCAGCTGGAATGTGCCCTGCTGGACGGTGCCCTGGCCGTCCGCGACCTCCCGGACGCCTGGAACGCCGCGTACGAAACCAACCTGGGTCTCACGCCCCCCGACCACGCCCGGGGTGTCCTCCAGGACGTCCACTGGTACGCCGGTCAGCTGGGCGGCGCCTTCCACAGTTACGCCCTGGGCAACCTGATGGCCGCCCAGCTGTTCCGCGCCGCGCAGGCGGCCCTGCCTGACCTGCACGGAGACCTGGAACGGCGGTCGTTCACGGCCCTGCACGGCTGGCTTGCCCGGCACGTCTACCGGCACGGCGGCCTGTTCCGTCCGGCCGAGCTGATCGAGCAGGTCACCGGGTCTCCTCTGGGCAGCGCCGACTTCATCACTGCCCTGACCCGCAAGGTCAGCCCGCTCACGTCACCCCCCGCCCCCCACTTCCTTCAGGAGACCCCATGACCCACGCCGATCACGCCCGCAGCTTCCACGCCCTCCACCAGACCGGCTTCCTCCTGCCCAACGCCTGGGACGTCGCCAGCGCCCGATTGCTGGAAGCGGCGGGCTTCACCGCCATCGGCACGACCAGTGCAGGCATCGCGCATGCCCGCGGACGCACCGACGGCCAGACCCTGACCCGCGACGAGATGGGCCGTGAGGTCGAGGCAATCGTCCGGGCCGTGGCGATTCCCGTCAACGCCGACATCGAAGCCGGATACGGCCACGCGCCCGAGGACGTCCGCCGGACCGTGGAGCACTTCGCGGCGCTGGGCGTGGCCGGCGTCAACCTGGAAGACGCCACCGGGCTCACCCCGACCGAGCTGTACGACCTGGACAGTCAGCTGCGCCGGATCGAGGCGGCCCGCGCCGCCATCGACGCGTCCGGGGTGCCCGTGTTTCTCAATGCCCGCACCGACACCTTCCTGAAAGGCCACGGCGCCACGGACGAGGAGCGCCTCGCCGAAACAGTCCGCCGCGGGCAGGCGTACGCCGATGCCGGCGCGGACGGCATCTTCGTGCCGCTCGCCCTGCAGTCGCAGGACATCCGGGCGCTGGCGGACGCGCTGCGCGTGCCGCTGAACGTGATGGCCTTCCCCGGCAGCCCCGTCCCCCGGGCCCTGCTGGACGCCGGCGCGGCGCGGGTCAGTTTCGGCCAGAGCCTGATGCTCGCCACGCTGGGCCTCGTTCAGCGCATGGCGGCAGAACTGCACGCGGCCGAGCAGTCTCCGCTGATGGACTCGTACTTCCTGGGGTTCGGCGAGGGCCACGACCTCTTCCACCGCCCCACCGCGTAACCCGGAATCAGATGGCCCGTGACCAGGGTTGCGACTGGTCACGGGCCACGCCTTATCAGCTCAGCCCACAGGGAGGGGGGCCTCCCACACCCCGTGCGCGGCCGTCTCCGCCTGACCCGTGTCACCGAAGGTCAGGACGCCGCAGGTCGTATTGAAGGACTGTCCGGCCACCCGGTGCCGCCCCCGGCTGGCGAGCTGAAACGCGATGTCCAGCGCGCACCAGGTTTCCCAGTAGAACATCGCCTCTGGCCTCGGGGGCGGCACGGGCCAGCGGGACCGGTTCCCGAACGCCTGAATGGGCCGGGCAGGCGTGCTCAGGGCCAGCAGGGCCGGGCTGCCCGCGTCGTCCACGAGCAGCCAGCGCTCCTCCGGCGCGGCCGGGCGGGCGAGGGCCTCTCTCGCGAAGGCCTCACTGCCCAGCACCACCTGCAAGGTGCCGGGACCCCGGGGCGCGGGCGCCGCCTCCGGCGCAGCGTGCGAGGTCTCCACATGCCAGGCGAGCCGGCCGGCGTCGCGCCAGGGCGCCGTCAAGTCACCCAGGGCCGAGTGCAGGTCGGCGTCGCTGGCGCACAGCCGACCCACGTGCGCCCGGCCCGGCCCGGGCAAGGTGTCGGCGGTGGCGGCCGGCAGCAGCAGCGGCACGCCGACTGTTCCGTACAGCGGCAGGGCGGCCAGCGCCGCCCGGCTGGAGTAGTGGCCGACCACGCCCCGCACGCCGCGCCGGAGCAGCTCGGCCGCGGCACGCTCGCCGCCGTCAGCGCTGCGGTCGTCGGACACCAGGGTCAGGTCCGCCCCGGGCGTGCCGGCCGCCCAGGCGCGCGTGGCGTGCAGGAACGTCCGGGTGTGCGCGCTGGCCGTGCCGGACAGGTCGATGGCGAGGCCGAGGGGGATGGCCGGGGTCAGGGTGGTCAAGGAACCTCCAGGATGGGTGGGCGCCTCAGGCGGGCGCGAGGACGGCTTCGGTCAGGGTCACGTCGATGGCCTGCGCGGCCCGCTCGGCGTTCGCCATGGCGTCCTCGAACGACGTTCCGGTGGAACCGGCGAAGCCCAGGATGCTGTTCCCGGCTGGGGGGCGACGGATCACGTCGCCGGGCCGGGCGAGAATTTTCAGGAAGAAAAGGGCCGGGTCCTGGCGCACGTCTTCCGGCACGTGAATGGCCTCGATGGTTCCGGCCGGGCACAGCAGCACCATGGCCGCAGTGTGCCGCGCGGTCCGCTGGTACGCGGCGTGGGCGGGCCGCTCGCCCACCGCGAAGGCGATCACGCTCTGAATGGGGCAGTACCCGGCGCTGATCCGGGCCATGTGGTCCAGGCCGCCCCCGCCGGGCCGCGCGGCGATCTCCAGCAGGAAGGGTTCGCCGTGGTGGAAGCGCACCTCGGCGTGCAGCACGCTGCGGTGCAGGCCCTGCGCGACCGCGCCGCGCTCCACGACCTGCCGGACGCGTTCGATGGTCGCGTCGTCCAGGTCGGTGGGGGCGTGGTGCACGTCGTCGTCGAAGGTGGCGCTCTCCACGGTCACGCGGTCCACGATGGAGCCCAGGGTGACCTGCCCGTCCCAGCACAGCGCCTCGATCAGGTACTCCCGGCCGTCCAGGAAGCCCTCGATGAGCAGACCGTTGGGCCCGAGGTCCAGGCCCTGCACCTCACTGGTGAAAAAGCCCATGTCCTGAATGCCGGCCCACGCCTGCGGGAAGGCCCGCGCCAGTTCGCCGGGCGAGTCCACGCGGAACACGAAACTGCTGCCGGCCCCCAGGGTGGGTTTCAGGATGACGGGGTACCCGATCCGGGCCGCAGCCGCCTGCGCCTCGTCCAGCGTCCCCACCGGCTGGAAGGGCGGGTGGGCGGCGCCGTGGGCCTCGTGCGCCAGGCGCATCAGGAACTTGTTGCGGCTTTTCTGCGCAGCGTCCACGCCGATGCCCGGCAGTCCCAGCGCCTCGGCGACGGCCGCCGCGGCGATCACGGAACTTTCCGCGAACGTGAACACGCCGTCGAACGGGGTGTCCTGGTGCCAGCGCACGGCCAGGGCGATGAGGTTCCCGATGTGCTGGGACTGCGCCACGCGGAACCGGTCGGCCGGCCAGTGATCCGCGTCGGCCAGGCCGCTCAGCACGGACACCTGGGCGCCGTAGGCCTCGACCTGCTCGTAACGGGAAACGTAGTAATCACCTAACTGAACGGTTTCAATGGCCAGGAGCCGCATGGGAGTCCTCCAGGGGGAGCGAGGGGGGTGGGGGGTCGAAGAGCGCCGGGACCGGCGCGGCGTCCAGGATGCGGCGGGCGAGGTGGTCGGCCATCAGGGGCGCGAACTTGAACGCCCCGCCCCCGCAGGCGGTCACGGCGCAGGCGCGCCCGGCCGCGTCCAGCGGGCGGATGACCGGCGTGCCCCGCTCAGGGTGAATGCGGTACGCGCAGGTGCGCCGGCCGGACACCCACGCCTGCGTGAACCCCGGGATCAGCTCCGCGAACTGCGTGACGAGCCGGTCGTACGCAGGTTGAACGTCAGGGCGGGTGCCTTCCACCCAGCTCGCGGCGTGACTGGTGAGCTTCAGGGCAGTGTGAGCGACGGGGGGGATCAGCCACGATCCGTCCGCGTCGCCGATGGCGGGCACGGCCGGCAGGGTCGCCCACGCGGCCCGGTGCGCCACGGGTGGCGTGACGTACAGCAGCAGCTGCCGCCGCTCCTCGGACGGTTCGGCCGGCAGCAGGCGCCGGGTGCCCAGGCCCGCCGTGAGCACCAGGGCGTCCCCGCTGTGCCTGCCCCCGGGGGTGATCACGTGCAGGGCGTCAGCGTTCACGTGAGTGACGGTCTGGCCTGGCAGCAGTGTCACCCCGGGCGTCCGGGCGAGTTCGCGGGTGAGTTCCAGGAGGATCTGATCGGCGAGAAGCACCCCGGCCTGCGGGTCGTGCACGCCGTCCAGGCCGTCCGGCCAGCGGATCAGCGGGTACCGGCGGTGCAGCTCCGCGGCCGGCAGGTGCGCGTGCCGGAGTCCCTGACTGGTGAGCAGGTCACCGGAGGCCCGGGCAGCGGAGGGCGGCAGGGCGGTGAGGCTGCCGGTGCGCTGGTACACGGGCGCGCTGAACCCGCGGGCCAGGTCACGCCAGTGCCGCTCCGCCCTGGCGGCCAGGGCGGTCAGGTGAGGCTGGCCCGGGTGCAGGGTCCGGACGATGCGGTGCTGGTCCCAGGAGGTGGCGCCGGTGGCGGGCAGGGGCCCCTGCTCCAGCAGGGTGACCGCCGCACCCCGCAGCGCGCAGGCCCGGGCCGTGAGCAGGCCCAGGATGCCCGCACCCACGATGAGGACGCGCACCGTTCAGGCCAGTGCCGGCTCTGGCACCAAAGGCGGCAGGGCAAAGGGCGTGACGCTGGACTCGTCGAGCAGCGCAGTCCAGGGCTGCTGCTGGTCCAGCAGCAGGGACGCGGTCGCATCGATCAGCAGGGGGCTGGCGAGGTGCAGCAGCACGCGCAGCTGGTGCCACAGGTCGCCGGACGGCGCGTGGCCCTGGGCCCGCGCCTCGTCCGCCTCGCGGTACAGACGCTGAAGGTGCTGGGTGAGCGTGTCGGCCAGCCGCGTGAGGCTGAAGGTCTCCAGGGCGTAGCACGCGCGCAGCCGCTCGGCCATGCGCCGGGCGGCGTCCTGCCCGGCAGGCGTGACGGGCAGCGGCCCGGTCCCGTCCGGCACGAAGTGCCGCTGAAGGCCGGCCCAGGGGACCAGCAGCCGTTCCCGGGTGAGTTTTTCCAGGGCTGAGCGGCTGAAGTTCGTGCGGTGGTGTTCCGGGCAGGTGAGCGCCAGGTAGTACCGGGCAAGGTCGCGGGGCACGTCCCGCGTGAGGTCCCGGGCCCAGATCAGGTGCCCGCGGCTGGTGGAGAATTTCTCGTGTTCCAGCTCGTAGAACTCGTTCGGGACGATCACGTCCGGCAGCACGAAGCGGCCCCCATGCGCCATCAACAGGGCCAGGTGCACCACGCCCCAGAAGTACGAGTTGTCGAACCCCAGGAAGTACACCAGGCGCGCCTGCGGGTCCTCCCACAGCGCCGCGGCCTGCTCGGGACTCAGGCCGCCCGCCTCACCGGCGGTCGCGGAACAGTACATGGACGCGGGCATGCCCTCCACCCAGGCGTTCAGCACCTGCCCTTCGGTGCCGGGGAAGGGGGACGGTATGCCCCAGGTGACGGGGTACGTAACCGGGAAGTCCGGCAGGGGCGCGGCGAGCAGTTCCCGTACGAGCTGCAGGATGTGCGGCCGCCAGCGGCCTTCCTGCCGGGCGTAATAGGCTTCCAGCGGCGCGCGGTAGCGTTCCAGCGGGAACACCAGAATGCGGGCCTCGCGGCCTTCCACCGGGTGCCGCGGGTGCAGGGTGGACACGGGGTCCAGCAGCTCCATGAAGTTGTTCGGGTGGCCGCACGCCTCGCACAGCCCACCGCGGCTGCCGCTCAGGCACACCGGGCACGTGCCGCCCACCAGGCCTTCGACCAGGAATTCCTGCCGGACCGGGTCGTACGGGAACGTGACGGTGCGCCACTCGAACTTGCCCTGCTCGAACAGAGGCGTGAGGAACGCCAGGACCGTGGCGCGGTACCGCTCGTCGAACGGCGCGAAGCCGTCCACCTGCACGCCGGTGAGCTTCAGGGTGTCCTGAATGTCACGGGCGGCCTGCGCGCACAGCGCCTCCGGCGTGAGATTGAGCTTCGCGGCGCTGGTCACCACGTACGTCTGGCTGTCGTCCGTCCCGGTGGCGTACAGCACGCCCTGACCTTCGCCCCGCAGCATGCGGGCGTACACGTCCCCCGCGAGGTACGGCCCGGCCAGGTGACCGACGTGCAGGTCGCCGTTCGGGGTGGGGGGCGGGGCGATGATCAGGGTCGTCATCCACCGCTCCGCAGGGTGTGACGGGTCATGAAGCACTCGGCCATCGCCAGGTCCCACCACACGGAGTACATCTCGAAGGGTTCAGTGCCCTCGTTGACCACGGCGTGCGGGGTGCCGGGCGTGAAGTGCACGATGTCGCCCGCCCGGAAGGGCTGGCGCTGCCCTTCACTTTCCAGCCAGGCCTCACCGGCCAGGGCGATGAAGATCTCGTACTCGTGGTGCGCGTGTGCGGTGGAGGCGGTGCCGGGCGCGATCACGCACCACGAGCCCTCGAAGGGGGCGTTCAGGTTCGCCCAGGGCAGGAGGCGCTGGGCGTGCAGCCCGTTTTCGAAGTTCAGCTGTTCGCGGCGCAGGGGTTTGAGGTCCATGGTGGGGCTCCTTGGGGTCACGCGCCGATCAGGTCGCGGGCAGGGGGAAGGGCGGGGTCGTCCTGAAGGGCGAGGAGGTCCATGACGATCTCCTCGGACCGGGCGGCCAGGACGCTGAGCAGCGAGTCGGCGATGCCGTGCGTCGCCTCGTTGATGCCCTGCACGTACAGGCCCGCGCCGGCGAACTGCCCGAACTGCACGCGGTAGTGGCGACTGACGTCCAGCGCGTCCAGGCCCAGTTCCTGCGCCAGCGGCGCGAGCAGCTGAGGGAGCTGCGGGCTGAACCCCGTGCCCAGCAGCAC
The DNA here is from genome assembly GCF_003444775.1 of Deinococcus ficus. Lineage (NCBI taxonomy): Bacteria > Thermotogati > Deinococcota > Deinococci > Deinococcales > Deinococcaceae > Deinococcus > Deinococcus ficus. The sequence continues at coordinate 13,099 of NZ_CP021082.1, forward strand.
CAGGTCCACTTCCAGGGTCTGCACGGCGCCGGTGCGCTTGTCTTTCAGGGTGAGCAGCACGCCGTCAGCGCTGTCGCGGGCGTCCACGATGTCGGTCATGGTGAGCATGTCGCCGTCGCCCTGACCGGTGATGATCCGCTGGTATCTCAGGCGGTACAGCTCGTCCAGCAGGGACGGCGCCACGCCGCCGTAGTTCGTGCGGTGCATCTCCGCCAGGATCGCCTCGCGCGTGCCGGGCTCGCAGCTGTAGAAGTCGTCCACGAACGAGGCGTAGAACAGCTCGTTCGTGAACCGGCTGCCCTCGTACGCCACCAGCCCGATGGAGCGCATGATCATCCGCACGTCGGCGTCCGGCCAGTCCTGCAGGGCCGCGCGGTACAGTTCCGCGGCGCTCTGCGCGCCGCCCACCACCGCGATCCGCAGGGCGGGGCGCCCGAGCAGGTCGCGGGTCTGGTGCAGGTACGCGCTGCTGTGAACCACGCGGTCGGTCCGCACGCCGCGGAACACCGCCGGCACGTTCGGGTCCCGCCCCACGCCCATCACCAGGTGCCGGGAGGTGAGCGTCTGCCCGTCCGTGAAGCGCGTGGTCCAGCCGCGCACCCGGCCAGCCGGGTCGTAGTCCGGTGTGATGGCCTCGGCCCGGGCGTGGTAGCGCACCTGCACGTGGTCGAACTGCCGGGCCACCCACTGCAGGTAGTCGGAGATCTCCTGCCGGTACGGCGTGAAGGTGCCCAGGTTGATGAACGCGTCGAGCAGGTTCTGCTCCCGAAGGTAGTTCAGGAACGTGAAGCGGCTGCGGGGGTTGCGCTGGGTGGCCAGGTCCTTAAGAAACGACACCTGGCTGAGCGTGCCGGGCATCAGCGTGCCGCGGTGCCAACGGACGTCGCCGTGCTGCTCGGCAACCACGCACCGTTTCGCCAGGTGCGGCGCCAGTTCCTCCAGCGCCACGGCCAGCGCCAGGTTGGACGGCCCGGCACCCAGGGCCAGGAGTTCGGTCGTCTGAATGGTCATGCATCACCTCGTGAGTGACCGGCCGCGGCGGGCGGAGCCCCGGGTCACGTCCGGCGACTGCCTGCCGGGCCCACGTCGGGCACCTTCCAGGCAGTCGCGGTGAGCTTATGAAGCCTTCGTCCTGGCCTCATCTTGGGTGCCCGGCCGTTCTGCTGCCTTCCAGGCGAGACGCCATAGCGGATTTCACCTGCGCTGGCGCGCCTTCCTGACCGTTTCCGGCGCCTACCCAAGACGCCCCCAACACAGCTCCTCCGTACGCTTCATGAGCTTTACGGAGGTATCCCATGAAGAGAAAACCCCTGCTGGCCGCTGCCTTGGCCCTGACCCTGAACTCCACCGCCCTTGCCGACCCCACCAGCGGTGCGGGCCCCGGCCTGATCACCGCGACCACGCCCGTCCCCCCGCAGAGCCCGGTCACGGCCGCAGCTCAGCCCGCCCCGGTGACCACGGAGACCCCGTGACGACCGGCGCACCCCTGGTGCTGCTGGTCTCAAGCGGACAGCAGCTTTACCGGGAGTACCTGCTCTCACAGCTGTCCGGGGCCTTCGCCGTGTGGCTGATCACCGACGAGTCCGTGGACTGGCAGGCGCCGTACCTGACCGGCACCACCCGAGTCGCCGCCCTGGACCATGAACAGGTGCTCGCCGCTGCCCGGGACGTGCAGGCGCAGCGGCCCGTGGCGGGCCTGCTCAGCTGGGATGAGCGGTACATCATCGTGACTGCCGACGTCGCCGACACCCTGGGGCTGCCCGGCGCGAGCCCGGCAGGCGTCCGGGCCTGCCGGGACAAGGCGGCCAGCCGCGACATCCTGCGCGCTGCCGGCCTGCCACAACCTCACAGCCGCTACTGCCTGACCCCCGACGAGGCCGTGACGTTCGCAGGCCGCGTGGGGTACCCCGTGGTGGTCAAGCCGCGTGGCATGGGCGCCAGCATCGGCGTGGCACGCGCCGACAGTGACGCCGACCTCCGCCTGCGCTTCCAGGAAGCCGCCGACTCCAGCCTGCAGGGCGCCGCCGCCTTCCAGCACGGCGCCCTGGTGGAAACGTTCCTGACCGGTCCGGAAATCAGCGTGGACGGCCGGGTCGTCGCGGGCCAGTTCGAGGCCCTCTGGGTGGCACGCAAGAGCGTGGGCCTGCCCCCCCACTTCGAGGAGACCGGGCACGTCGTGGACGCCGCCGATCCCCTCCTCACCGACCCGGGCCTGCAGGACGTCCTGCAACGCGCCCACACCGCGGCCGGCTTCCAGGACGGCATGACCCACACCGAACTGAAGCTCACGCCCGCCGGTCCCGTGATCGTGGAAATCAACGGCCGGCTCGGCGGGGACCTGATTCCCCACCTGGCCACGCTCGCCACCGGCCTGCGCCCAGGTCAGCTGGCCGGTGAGGTCGCCACGCGCCGCGCCGGCGAGGCCACGCGCACGGTCTGCCAGAGTGCCGCCATTGCCTTCCGCTACCCGGACGCCGACCTCACCGTGGACCGGGTTACCCTGCCCGAACTGGCCCTGCCTGAGGACTACGCCGGGCAGTGCGTGGCCCTGGCGGCGCCCGGCGCGGCCCTGGGCCTGCCGCCCAGCGCGTTCGTGGGCCGCGCCGCGTACGCCGTCGTCACCGGCCCGGACGCCCAGACCTGCCGCGCGCTGAGCGAGACGCTCGCGCAGGCGGTCACGGTCCAGGCCCGCCTGTCCGCTCCCGAACTCGCCCCGGTCTAGCCCCCTCAGGAGAACTGCATGACCATCCCCGTCACCATCGTCGTGGGGTACAGCCCCGCCGCCCTCAATTCCCTCCAGCAGCTGCGCCCGGAAGGGTCCGTCCTGCTGATCGAGGAACCGGACGTCATCCGCAAACGCGGCCTGAACGCCGCCGTCGAGAGCCACAGCGTGGTGCGCGCCCTGCACGCCTTCCCGTACCAGCTCGCCGGAGCCGCCGGGCAGTTCCACGGCGAGCACGCGGACCTTGACGTGATCAGCGTCGTGCCCATCGTGGAGTACGCCACGCCCTTCGCGGCGCAGCTCGCGGAGCTGTACGGACGCCCGGGCGCCACCGCGGCAGCCAGCGTGATCCTGCGCAACAAGGACCGCCTGCGCGAGGTCACGCGGGCCGCCGGAATCCTCAACCCCCGCTCGGTGGCCGTGACCAGTTTCGAGGACGTCCAGGCCGCGGTGGACACGTTCGGGCTGCCGTGCATCATCAAGCCCGCCAACCGTCAGGGGTCGGTGGGCACCGTCATCGTCCGCCGCGCCGGGGACCTCCCGGCCGCCTGGGCCGCCTCGCAGGTCCGCGACGAGGGCATGATGGTCCCGGACCGGCCCTTTGACCAAGTCACCCTGGTCGAGGAGTTCGTCGACGGTCCCGAATTCAGCGTCGAAGCCCTTGTCCGGGGCGGGGAGTTCCTGTTCCAGAACGTGACCGAGAAGGACCTGTTCGACGGCGTGAATCCCGTCGAGCGCGGCCACCTGGTGCCCGCCGCCATTGACGCGCCCCTCACCGGGCGCCTGATCGAGGACACCCGCCGGGTCATCCAGGCCGCCGGCTTTCACACTGGCATCGTCCACTGCGAGTGGAAGGTCAGGGACGGGCAGCCCTACCTCATCGAGTGCGCCGGGCGGTTCGCGGGAGACGGCATCATCGACCTGATCGAACGCGCCTACGCCTTCGACCTGGTGGGCGCGTACCACGCGCTCATGCGCGGCGAGCACCCCGGTCCGCTGCCGGCCGCGCCCGTGAAGGCGGCCCTGGTGCACTTCCTGGGCGGGCACGACGGCCTGGTCAGCAGCATTCGCGTGGACGAGGCCGCCCTGGAGCGCAGCGGGGTGGCCGCGCACTACCTCACCACCCAGGTCGGGGCGCGGGCATTCACGCCCAGCATGTCCTGGCACCGCCTGGGCGCCCTGACCGTCGAGGCGCCCAGCGCGGCGGAGGCGCAGGCGCGCGCCCGGGCCGCGCTGAGCGCCATCGACATCACCATCACGCCCGACCAGCCCGCATGACTGCCGCCTCGCCCCGCCCGCCCGGCGTGCTGCCGGCCTGCCTGACCCGCCCGGCCACGCCGGTCACCGCATACAACGAGGCGATCCCCGTGACCCTGCCGGCCTTCCAGGCGACCCCGCAGTCCGTCCAGGACGTGCAGGAGGTCGTCGCCTTCTGCCGCGCCCGCGGCCTGCGCCTGAGCCCCTGCGCGACCGGACACGACTTCGAGGGCCGCTCCCTGAGCGGGGACGTGATCCTTCACCTCAGCGCCTTCCGCGCTGTGAAATACGACCCGCGCACCACCCGGGTGACCATCGGCGGCGGCGCGGTCGTGTACGACATCAACCAGGTCCTGCACGCGCACGGGCGGGCCATCTCCACCGGCACGAACCAGGACGTCGGCATCACCGGGCTCACCCTGGGCGGCGGCGCGGCCTACACGTCCCGCCAGCACGGCCTGACCTGCGACGCCCTGCTGGCCGCCGACCTGGTGACCTTTACCGGGGAGCACCTGCACGTCACGGACGAGAGCCACCCGGACCTGATGCGGCTGCTGCGCGGCGCAGGCGGCGGGCACTTCGGGGTGGTCACAGCCCTGACCTTCCGCACCTACCCCATCACTCCCGTGCTCACCTTCCACGCCCACTGGCCGCTGGACGGCGCCGCGCCTCCGATCGATCTGCTCGAGGAGCGCCTGATCAGCGCACCGGACTCGCTGTCCATGCGGGTCGGGGCGAACGTGACCGGCCCGGACCGGGCGCGGCAGCTCACCCTCAGCGGCCAGTGCTTCTCCGGCTCGGCCACCTTGGACCGGCACTTCGGCGCCCTGCGCCGCCACGCCCACTGGACCGAGCAGACCCTGCCGTACGCCGAGGCGATGGCCGGCGCGCGGCACCAGACGGCCGGCGGGGCGTTCAAGATCAAGAGCCGGCACGCCTTCACGCCCGTGGGCGGCGGCCTGAACGCCCTTCTGGATCACCTGCTGACCTGGACGCCCACCACCAACCCCGACGGCGCCGGATTCGGCCTGTTCGCCTGGGGCGGTGCGGTCCGTCACTTCCCGCCGCAGCAGTCCTGCGTGCCGGGCCGCCAGAGCGAGTACCTCGCGTCCTTCGACACCGCCTGGACGGCCCGTGACACCCCCGCCCTCACCGACGGGCAGCTCAGGTGGGTGCACGAACTGGACGCCCTGGCCGGCACCCTCCTGAGCAGCTGCGCGTACGTGAACTTCCCCGACTCCGACGACCAGGCGTTCCAGGCGCGGCATCAGCAGCCCTTCCTCGCGGACCTGCAGGCCTGGACGGCCCGTCTCGACCCGGACCACCTGGGCCGGCAGGTCAGCCTCGCGCCGTCCTGGCCACCTGCCCCCTCTCCCCCCACTGGACGTCAGCCATGACCACACCCGCGACCCCGTCCGTGTTCGCCCTGCTCCGCAGCACGAACGCCACCGTCCGTTTCCTCCTGCTGGGCGCGTTCATCAACCAGCTCGGCTTCTTCATCCAGGCGTTCCTGGTGGTGTTCATGCTTGCCCGGACCTTCACGCCCATCCAGGCCGGCCTGGGCGTCACCCTGCTGGGCGTCGGCGCGGTGGCCGGCACCCTCATCGGCGCCACCCTCGGCGGCCGCATAGGGAACCGCAACGCCGTGATCGCCGGAACGCTCGCGCTGGCTGGCAGCGTCGCGGCCGCGCCCTTCCTCGTCACGCCGGCCCTGCCCGCCCCGGTGTGGGGCGCCACGATCCTGCTGATGGGCCTGTTCGGACAGCTGTTCCGCCCGCCCGCCGCGACCATCCTCAGTCAGCACATCCCGGCGGACCAGCAGGCCATGGGTTTTTCCATGTACCGCATCGCCCTGAACCTCGGCGCGACCCTGGGCCCGCTCCTGGCGACGGCCCTGTCCCGCCTCGACTGGGCGGCGGTGTTCTGGGTGAACGCCGCGTGCAGCCTGGCGTTCGCGGTGATCGCCTTCCTTAAACTCCCGAACGACCGCCCGGTCACCACCCCGGACCGCCCAGCCGCGGCGGCGTCCAGCGCCTCACAGTGGGGGCAGGTGCTCACTGACGGGCGGTTCCTGGCGTTCCTGGGCGCGATGCTGCTCAGCAGCATGGTGTACATCCAGGTGTTCTCCACGCTCCCCATGGCCATCGAGGCCAGCGGCAAGGACCTCGCCGTGTACAGCACCCTGCTGACCATCTCCAGCGCCATGGTGATCGCCATGGAACTCAAGATTACGGCCCTCGTGAAACGCTACGCGGCGTGGCTGCCGGCGCTGGTGGGCACGACAGTGCTGTGCCTGAGCGTCAGTTCCTTCGGGTTGACCATGGGCTTCACGCCCGGGCTGATCCTCAGCGTGATTTTCATGGTGCTCGGCCTGATGACCAGCGGGCCCACCATGTTCGCCTACCCCGCGTCCTTCCCCCTGGAGGTGCGCGGCAAGTACATCGGCGCCAACCAGGCCGCCTTCTCCGCTGGGAACGCCCTCGGGCCCATTGCCGGGGTGGCCCTCTTCCGGGCCGAACCCACGCTGGTGTGGGTGGGCTGCCTGGCCCTCACACTCGCCTCGGCCGGCCTGATCCTGATCGGGATGCGGCCCGCGCGGGCCGGGATGGGCGCTCCGGCCTCCGCCTGACACGCCTGCCCATCGCTGCCCCGCCCGCCTTCACCGGCGGGCAGTTTCGTTCAGTGGGCCGGGCAATTCAGCGTCCCCGGTGGAGCAGGAGCTGCTGGCGCTCCACGTCCTGAAACCCCACCGACTCATAGACCCGCTTTGCGCCCCCATGTTCATCGGCGACGATAACCAGCTGCTCGGCCTGAAAGTGAGCGCGGGCGTGTTCTCCCGCCCTGAAGGTCAGCGAGCCGCACAGGCCCTGCCTCCGGAAGGCCGGGGACGTGCCGACACTCTGATAGCGCAGCAGACCATGCCCGTCCGTGAACACGCCCAGGTCCGCGGTCAACTGCCCATCAATGAACGCCCCGTACCACACCCCGAGGCCCGCGCGGCACATGTCACGCAGGCCACGCAGCTGCGTGGCCTTGAACTGGCGGTAGCGCGCCTCGTCGTACCCGTCCTCGCGGCTGCCCACCTGGTTCTCCAGGACCTGCGCCCACTCTTCATCCGTGTCCAGCACCGGCCGGTACTCGGCGCGGGAGTTCAGGTGCGGTGGTGCGTGCAGCCGGGGGGCGGCCATCACCGCGTTCTCCTCCAGGTGATAGCCGGCTTCCAGAAATTCGGTCACATCCGCCGGGCCCAGAGCGGGAACGTCCCAGCCGAACAGGCGGTGTGGGGTCAGGGGCGGCTGGCCGATGTACTGCGCGAACAGCCGTTCCCAGTTGGGCAGGTCACCACGTTCAGGCGGCGCCCGGAAGACCAGGAGATTGCCGAAGTAATGCGCGGGGCTGTTGGGGTTGGCGACCGCGACGGCCTCGCCGAGGTCCGTCACCCGGCCATGAAAGCGGGCAAAGATCAGGTCGGTGCGGTACCCAAGGGAGCGGAGATTCACGTCAGGTCATCCTCTGAAGGGTGGGAGCGGGGAGAGGTGGGAACGACAGCCGGGCAGCACTTGGAGGGACGCGGCTGCTTCAGGCGCACGACCGGTCGGGATGGGCAGCCACGACGGGACCGCCCCGCATCTCTCGGGGCAGAGGTCATGTCAGGCCTCCTTGGTGGCCACTCGCCCGGTGCCGGGGATGCCGCGCAGCACGCCCAGAATGAGCAGGGTTCCGGCAATGGACAGGAGGGCCCCCATCAGGAAGGCCATGCCCGGAAAGCCCTGGCTGACGCCCACCGCATAGACGGTCGTCGCGAGGACCGGGCCGATCACCGCCACGAGGCTGTTCAGGCTGGTCAATGCTCCCTGCACGCGTCCCTGCTCGGTTTCGCTCACCTGCCGGGAGATCAGGCCCTGAAGCGCCGGGTTGGCCAGGCCCCCCAGTGCGCCCACGACCAGTGACGCGTACAGAAGCGCCCCACTACGCGCCACGCTCAGCACCAGGAATTCCAGAGTCGACGCGATGAGGCCTGTCATGATCGTGCGCCGGTCTCCGAACCTTGCGATGAACGGACCGATCAGGCCGCCCTGCACCGCGGCCGTGAGCAGGCCGAAGAACGCCAGTGCCAGGCCGTTCTGACCCGGGCTCCACGTCAGGACCCGTTCGGTGTACAAGACCCAGGTGCTGAAGATCACCTGCCCGGCGAGTCCCAGCAGCACGAACGTCAGCGCGAGGCTCCGCAGGATCGGGTACTCCCCCAGGGCCCGCAGGGGCAGCAAGGGATTCAGGTCACTGCGTTTCATGTCTTTGGCCCGCGCACTCGCCGGGAGGGACTCCGGCAGCACGAACAGGCCGTACAGCACGTTCAGTCCAGTCAGGGCGGCCGCCACCAGGAACGGGACACGCAACCCGTACTCGCCCAGGAGCCCGCCAAGTGCTGGCCCCAGGATGAAGCCCACACCGAAGGTCGCCCCCAGCAGACCGAAGTTCTTCGCGCGCTGCTCAGGAGGGGAGACGTCGGCAATGTAGGCGTTCGCCACCGTCAGACTTGCCCCGGTGATGCCTGAAACGATGCGGCCCACGAACAGCCAGATGAGATTCGGTGCGACCGCCAGCAGGAGGTAGTCCAGGGCCATACCTGCCAGGGCAAGCAGCAGGACCGGCCGGCGTCCAAAACGGTCGCTCAAAGCCCCCAGGATCGGCGCGAACACGAACTGCATCACGGCGTAGGCGGCAGTGAGCAGCCCGATGGTGCGGGCCCCGGCGACCTCCGAGCCCGCCAGGTCCTTGACCAGTCCCGGCAGGACCGGAATGATCAACCCGATGCCGATAACGTCAATCAGAGCGGTCAGCAGGATGAAAATGAGGGCGGCGGGACGGGAACGCATCCGTGCAATTGTAGGGTCGCGCCCAGCGGCTCAGCTCAGCCATTTCACCTAAGACTCCTGTGCGTCACCTCCTCCAGGTCGGCCGGACCGGTCGCCTGTCAGCCCTGGTGCAGCCTCGCACGACAGTCTGTTCCCCGGCGGGCCTTCGAATGGTCGCGTGCAGCGCCTCAGCCTAAACCGCCGGGCCATGCCGGCTGGCTGCACGGCGGAGCTTGCGTCGCTTCCATCCCCTGCGGCATGACCTGCGTCCTGGACCACAGCCCCGCTCTGCCGGGAGTTCAGGGAATATGTGAACGATGACAGCAAGCGGACGATCAGGGTTTCCCGTTCACCCCGCCTCCGATGAGGAGGTGTCACAGCCTGGAACGGGTTGGCGTCGTCGCAGAGAAGCGCACATTCGCTCGTGCCTGCGTTCTCCTCCCGTTACGCTGAATGCACGCCCCGCGGTGCCGCGCCGTTTGGAATGCGGCCCATCCCCAATTGACCGCTCTCCCGACTTCCCGAGGATTCCCATGACCCACATTCGCACCCTGCTCGCCCTGACCACCCTCCTGACCTTCGGCGCCGCCAACGCCCAGGATGCCTATGCGGACAACCTCGAAGGCATCACCGTGTGTTTCTCCAAAGAGACCATCTACGCCTCCAAGGACGCCACCGCCGCCAGCCCGACCCTGCCGACCGCGGTGTTCAATGCCGTGACCGCCCAGCTCAAGGCCGACGGGATCAAGTACGACACGAATTGCAAGGACACCCAGTTCGACCTGGAGGTCTCCATCGACAGCATCAAAGGCCCGCAGGGCAGCAACACCAATATCTACGTATTCGACGTGCAGGTGTTCGACTATGACGCCGCGCCCGCCGGCGCGATCATCTATGACGACGGGTCCTTTGGCTTCACCACCCGTACCGGCGCGGACTACGCGGCGTTTCTCGCGAAGAACATCGCCGATCTCGTCAAGGATTTCGCCCGTCAGTACCGCAGTGTGAACTGACGAGAATCGGAGGGGTCAAGGCCCTGTTCAACGTCCAGGCCCCTCCGGTTCTCATCGACTGTCCCCGACAGGTAAGGCGTGACGGAGTGTTGAGCGAGTGCCGAGTCCATCTCTGTCCCAGCCTGGCCTTCGCCGGGGAGACTCAGATCCTGGCCTGACCTGCAAGGAGGTGGCCCGCTTCCTCCCTACCCTGGGCCCGGTCCTGCCGGAAGAGTCAGGGAGAAGCGGGCGCCTCCGTGGGGACTCTCGGCGACGTCGCACTGTCCGCCATGCGCTGCAGCCAGGGCGCGCACGATGGCCAGTCCGAGTCCGCTTCCGCCGGTGTGACGCGAGCGGCTTTCGTCCAGACGGGCAAAGCGCGTAAAGATCAACTGACGGCTGTCTGGGGGAATTCCGGGCCCATCATCGTCGACCGTCAGGCGCGCCACCTCTCCCTGCCGGGTGACGGTGAGCTGAACCTCACGTCGTGCGTGAACCAGGGCGTTTTCCACCAGGTTCGAAATCATCTGCCGCAGGCGGTCGGGGTCCCCCTGCACCGGGGCGGGCACGGTGTGCAGGACGAGGGTCAGGCCCCGCGATGCCGCGCGGTCCCGCAGGTCCCGGACCACCTGCGCGCTCAGGTCCGCCAGGTCCAGCTCCTGTCGGTGCAGGCCCAGGCGCCCGGCATCGGCCAGGGTGAGGGTGCGCAGGTCACCGACCAGGCGCGTCAGCAGCTGCGTCTGTCCACTGAGCAGCTCGATCTGTTCGGTGGTCAGTGGATAGACCCCGTCTTCCAGAGCGTCGAGGCGGGCCTGCATCACCGCGATCGGGGTGCGCAGCTCATGGGCGATATCCGCCACCGCCTGCTGCCGCTCACGTTCGAGCGCCTGCAGGCTGGTGGCCATGTGATTAAAGGTGCGCGCCAGGTCCGCCACCTCACGGTCGCCGCGCAGCACCGGGGCGCGGGCGTCCAGGTTCCCGCCTGCCAGGCCGGTGGCCGCGCGGGCCACGGCGCCCAGGGGCAGGGCGATGCGCCGGGCCAGCCACACGCTCAGCAGCGCCCCCAGGGCCGCCGCCAGAAGCCCGCCTTCGACCATGTTGCGCTGCACGCCGCGAACGAAATCCCGGCTGCGGGGGCTGAGCACGGCCGGCAGGCCCGGGCCCCGCGGCCGGTTGGTCCCCGCCTGCCCAGTGCCGTCCCCTGCCCTCTCCGTGGAGTTCGGGGCTGGCGCTGTGGTCTGGGGCAGCGCGGGGAATGGCGGGGGCGCTTCGCCGCGCCGCTCGGCCTCCGCGCGGGCGCGCAGGTAGCTCTGCACCTCGGGCGGGAGCCGCGCCACCTCCCGCCGGACAGCCAGGTCGGAGAAGAAGAACATCCCGCCGACCGCCAGGGCCACCACCGCGAGCATGGAAGCCAGCAGGGTCACCAGCAGGCTGGGCCCACCCCGGCGGGAGGTGCCGGGCGTCATCTGCTGTCCAGCCGGTAACCCACGCCGCGCACGGTCCGCAGCAACCCCGCCGCCCCGGCGGCCTCCAGCTTGCGGCGGACACTGGCGAGGTGAGCGTCCACGACCCGTTCCAGCGCGTCACTGTCGGGCAGGGCGGCGGCCAGCAGCTCGTCTCGCGTGAAGGCCCGCTCGGGGGTCTCCGCCAGGTGAGCCAGCAGACGGAACTCGGCGGGGGTCAGGATCAGAACCTTCCCGTCGACCCGGGCGGTGACGGCCAGCCGGTCGATCTCCAGTTTGCCCACCCGCAGGGGACGCCGGGCCGGATCCGCACCGCTGCCGGTCCGGCGCAGGACGGCGCGGACGCGGGCCATCACCTCGCGCGGTCGGAACGGCTTGACCACGTAGTCGTCCGCGCCCAGTTCCAGGCCCACGATCTGGTCGCTTTCCTCCGCGCGGGCGGTCACCAGGATGACCGGCGTGGCGCTTTCCGCCCGGACGGTTTTGAGCACGTCCAGGCCGCTGCGCCCGGGCAGCATCACGTCCAGCAGAATCAGGTCCGGGCTGGCCGCGCGGTAAGCGGTCAGCGCGCTGTACCCGTCCGCGGCGCGTTCGGTGCGGTACCCGTCCTGCTGGGCGTACGCTTCCAGCACCTCCGCCAGTTGCGGCTCGTCTTCGACGATCAGGATCAGGGCGCTCATACGCGGTCATGCTAAGTCCGTCGCGTGAAGGCAGCGCGAAGAAGGACCCGGCCCGGCGTCATCGGCCACGGCGCTCCCTGTGGCCCTGCTGGTGCCCGTTGCCTCTCAGGCGGGTGATCGCCGTCTTCGATAAATCTTCAAAAAAGCTGCGCGGACTCTTCGTCCGGCCAGCGGAGACTGCCGGGCATGACAGATGCGTCCCCTTCGTGCCGACGTTTCCGCAGGGGCAGGGCAGGCACCTCCCTCCTCCTGGGCGCGGTCCTGATCTCCGCTGCCGCACGCGCTCAGGTGGCGGCGCCCGGCCTGACGCTCGACGCGGCCCTGGCCCTGCTCGCGCAAGCCCCCAGCGTCCGGGGCGCGCAGCTGAGCGTTCAGGTCGCCCAGGCCAATCTGGACGCGGCGAGAACGGCGCTGGGCCTGACCGTCAGCGTGAGCGGAAACGCCTCTTACAGTGGCGGGTCGGCGTCCACCACTGCCGACGGCACCAGTGATCCCACGGGAGGCAGCGTCAGCGGAAGCGCCGGGGTGAACCTGAGCCTCGGGGTCCTGCCCTGGTCCAGCAACACCGCCGCCCTGCAGAGCGCGCAGCGCAGCCTCACGCTCGCCAGGGCCCGCCTGAGCGAGACGCAGCGCACGGCGCGGCTCAATGTGGCTCAGCAGTACCTGGCGGCCGTGGTCGCCACCCGGGACGTGGCCCTGGCCGCCCAGACGCTCACGCTGCGCACCCGCGCCCTGCAGGTCGCGCAGGCCCAGCAGCAGGACGGCAACGCCACCGCCCAGACGGTGCTGAGCGCTCAGGCGGCCGTGCAGACGGCCCAGGCCGCTCAGGTGCAGGCGCAGGCCAGCCTGGACGCCGCCCGGTTGAATCTGGAGGCGGCGCTCGGCCGATCCCTGGGCGACGTGGAGTTTGTCAGCGTTCCGGCCGAAACCTTCGACCTGCCGGACCTGCCCGTCCTGGTGGCTCAGGCCCGGGCCGCCCGCCGCGAGGTGATCGCGGCCCAGAACGATCTGGCCGCCGCCCAGGACGCCCTGGCCACCATGCGGCGCGATCAGACGCTGCCGGACCTGACGGCCTCGCTGCGCTACGGTCCCGCCGGGAGCGGCGGCCTGAGCACCAGCCTGAACCTCAAGCAGGGCACGCTCGGGGCCGGCTACACCGTGCCCCTGGCGGCCGACACCGGTTCCGCCAACCGGGTGGTGGCGAGCATCAGTGGAAGTTACGTGGTGTATTCCCCCTCGGCCAGGGCGCAGCTCTCCGCCGCGGAAGCCCTGGTCACCCAGACGACCCTCACCCTGAGCGTCACCCAGCAGGAAGTGGAACTGGACGTGCGGCAACGCTACGCCGCCGCCCAAACGGCCCTGTTGACACTGCAGGCCCGGACCACCCAGGTGACGCTGGCCCAGAGCGCCCTGGAGGCCGCGCGTGCCCGCCTCACCGCAGGCACGGCCACCGCCGATGACGCCGCGGCGGCCGAACTCAGCCTGGCGCAGGCCCAGCGCGACCTGCTCGAAGCCCGGGCCACCGTGCAGACCACCCTGATTCAACTTCAAAACGCCGCTGGAGGCCTCCAATGAACCGCATGCTCCGTTCCACCCTGTCTCTCACCGCCGCCCTGCTCCTCCCGGCAGCCCTGGCCCAGAGTGCGGTCGGTGTTCCGGCCGCCGTCACCGCCGCCCTGAGCAACAACGCCGACGTCAAGACCGCCCAGGCCAACGCCGACAAGGCCAGTGCCGCCGCCGCGGCTGCCCTCGCCGATCCCAGCACCCTGGTGGCGGCCCGCCTGGCCGCGCAGAACTCGCTGACGCAGGCGCAGGCGCAGCTGCGCGGCGCCCGCCTGACGACCCTGCAAAGCACCATCAACGCCTACACCGCGCTGCTCGAAGCGCAGGAGAACGTGGAACTTCAGACCCTGCAGACCCAGGTGGACAGCAAGGCGGTGCAGGTGGCGCAGGTGAAACTCAAGATCGGCAACGCCACCACCCTGGACGTGCAAAATGCCCAGACCACCCTCTCAGGCAGCCAGCAGGACCTCGCCGACGCCCGCGCGCAGGTCAACCTGGCCAGCACCCGGCTGGGCACCCTGACCGGCGTGAGCAACGCCCGGGCGGCCGCGGGCGTCACGGCGCCCAAGCTGAGCGTCACCCTGACCGAACTGCAGAAGAACCTCGGCCGCCTGAGCAGTGTGGTGGGCGCGGCCGGCACGGTGGCCGAGGCGCAGCTGGCCGTGAAACTGGCGGATAACGACTTCACGCCCGCGCGCACCCTGCAAGACGCCCGCACCGCCCTCGCGAACGCCAACCGCAGCCTGGACAGCGCGGAGAAGGCGGCGGCGCAGACGCTTGCGAGCGCCTATCAGAGCGCCCAGAGCACCTACGAGCTGCTGAAAGTGGCCGGCAGCCGTGAAACCGCCGCGCAAAACACGTACACCCAGAATGCTGCCCGGCTCAAGAGCGGCACCATCAGTGCCGTCGACCTGCAAAGCAGCCAGCTGGCCCTGAAAAAAGCCCAGTACGCCCGATTGCAGGCCCAGAACAATGTGCTTGAAGCGCTGGCCTCACTCTCCGTGGCCTCCGGGCAGAACCTCACCGGGATCGGCGGCAGCCTGTGACCGCCGGCCAGACCACCATCACGCAGACCGAGACCACCCGGACCGTCACCAGGAGACGTCCCCGCCGCTGGCCCTGGGTCCTCGGCGGGCTGCTGCTGCTGCTGGGCGGGATCAGCGGCGCCCTCTGGCAAAGCCGCCAGGGCACGGCCGACGCCAGCGTGACTGCGGTCACCTCCACCCAGGTGGTCACCCCCGGCGTCCTGCGGGTCTCGGTCAGCGGGCCCGGCACCCTGGAAGCCAACGCCACCCGCACGGTGGGCGCCGACCTGACTGCCACCGTGGGTCAGGTGCCCGCCGTGGGCGAACGCGTGACCCGAGGACAACTGATCACCACCCTCACCAGCGACACCGTCGAGGAGAACGTCCGGACCGCGCAACTCAACCTCGACAAGGCCCGCGCCAGCCTGGACGCCACGCGCGCCTCGCAGGCCAGCAGCACGGCCCAGCGGCAGAGCAGCGCGGCGCAGGCCCAGGCCGCGGTGACGGAAGCCGAGGCGGCCGTGGTCAGCGCCCAGCGCACCCTGAGGGCCCAGCGGGAGCTCTACGCCGTGGGCGCCATCAGCGCCCAGACCCTCGGGGACGCCCAGTCCGCACTGGACAAGGCCCAGTTGACGCTGAGCAGCGCCCGGACCAGTGCAAGCGCCGCCCTGACGCAGGCCCGGACCGGGCAGGCCAGTGACGCCGAGAACCTCCGCAGCGCCCAGATCGCCGTGCAGCAGGCGCAGAGCACCCTGGACACCGCCCAGAAGGCGCGCAGTGACCTCAAGGTCTACGCGCCCATCAGCGGCGTGATCAGCAACGTCGCGGCCACCGACGGGACCGTCGTGACCGCCGGCAGCACCATCCTGACCCTGATGGACGACACCACCCTGAACCTGCCCGTGCAAGTGGACGAAACCGAAATCGCCGGCGTCCGCGTGGGGCAGAGTGCCAGCGTGACCCTCGACGCCTTCGAGGATCAGACCTTCACCGGCAAGGTGGTGCGCGTCTCGCCCGGCGCCACCCAGAGCAGCGGCATCAGCGTGTTTACCGCGACCGTCCAGCTGGACAACGGCAGCGGTCAGCTCCGCAGTGGCATGACGGCCGAAGCGGAGATCATCCAGAGCGAGGCGCGGGGGCTGCTCGTGCCCAGCAAGGCGATTCAGACCGTCCGGTCCCGCAGCTACGTGCAGGTCCCGGCCGCCGCGGGAGGCGATCCTGAACACGTGCGCGTGGAGACCGGCGCCACCGACGGCACGAACACGGTGGTCACGGACGGCCTGGAGGCCGGGCAGGAGGTGATCGTTCCCGGACGAGTGGGCGCAGCGGGCACGGGCAGCGCTGCGGCCTCCGGCGGCCGCCAGCAGGGCGGAGTGAACGGGCCTCCCGGAGGTTTCGGTGGGGGCCAGCCGTGACGGCCGGCGCCCTCACCTCCCCGGCGGCACCGTCCACTGCGGCAGCCGTGGTGGACCTGCGTGACGTGTCGAAAATCTACGAGCAGGGCGAGGTCGTGTTCGAGGCGCTGAAAGGGGTGAGTCTGCAGATCGCCGCCGGGGAGATGGTCGCGCTGATGGGCCCCTCGGGCAGTGGCAAGACGACCCTCATGCAGATCATCGGGCTGCTCGACCGGCCCACCGCGGGCAGTTACGTCCTCGGCGGGCGCGACGTCACCACCCTCACCGAGAACGAGCGGGCCGAGGCGCGCAACACCGAGATCGGCTTCGTGTTTCAGGCCTTTCACCTGCTGCCGCGCCTGAACCTGCTTGAGAACGTGGAAGTGCCGCTGACGTACGCCGGGGTGCCGCCCCGGGAGCGGCGGGAACGGGCCATGCAGGTGCTGTCCCGCGTCGGCCTGGAAAGCAAGGCCCGGAGCCTGCCGTCCCAGATCAGCGGGGGCCAGAAGCAGCGCGTCGCCGTGGCCCGCGCTCTCGCCGGCAGCCCGCGCCTGCTGCTGGCCGACGAGCCCACCGGGAACCTTGACACCCGCACGAGCGAGGAGGTCATGGCCCTGTTCAGCGAACTGCACGCCGAAGGGACGACGGTGGTGATCGTCACCCACGAGGACGACATCGGCGCCTACGCCGAACGGGTGATCCGGGTGCGCGACGGCCTGATCGAACGCGACCTGCGCCAGAGCCCCAGGCTCAGGAGGCGGTCATGACCGTGACTCCTGTGGCTCCGGCCCCTGAGGTGAGTACCCCAGGGGCCCCCCCCGCGCGGCGCGGGGGCATCGGGTTCGGAGGCGCCCTGGTCATTGCGTGGCGCGCGATCGTCGGGACCCCCATGCGCTCCGTGCTCACCGCCCTCGGGGTCATCATCGGCGTGGCGGCGGTCGTTGCCCTGACGGCCATCGGCCAGGGCAGCACCGCGGGCGTCACTCGCAACCTCGAGTCGCTGGGCACCAACCTGCTCACCGTTCAAAGCGCACGTGGGCGCCCCGGCGGCACGCTCGTGCGGGGTGGCCCAAGCCAGACGGTCACCGTCGAGGACGCCGAGGCGCTGGCCGAGGCCTTTGGCACGCGCGTGGCCGGGGTGGCCCCCACTGCCCAGAGCAACCTCCAGGCCAAGTACGGCAGCAGCAACACCCAGGTCAGCGTCACCGGCACCTGGCCGAGCTTCGAAACGGTGCGCAACAGCCCGGTCGAAACGGGCAGCTACTTCACGCAGGCGGACGTGGACGGCCGCAAGCGCACGGCCGTGATTGGCCGTCAGGTCCTGATGGACCTGTTCGGTGAAGACGCGGCCCCCGACGACGCCCTGGGGCAGCGCGTCCGCCTGGGCAGCGTGAGTTTCACCGTGGTGGGCGTCCTGCCCGATAAGGGCAACAGCGGCTTCGGTAACGCCAACAGCCAGGTGCTGGTCCCACTCAGCACCTTCACGCAGCGCTTCGCGCGCACCAACAGTGCCGGCGGGAAACCCACCGTCAACAACGTCTACATTCAGGCCACTTCCGCCAAGGACCTCACCGCGCTGCAGGCGGACGTCACCGTCCTGCTGTCCGAACGCCACGACCAGACCGACCCGGAGAACCTGGACTTCCAGGTGCAGAACCAGGCCGATTCCCTGGCCAGCCTCAGCGCCGTGACCAACACCCTCACCATCCTGGTCGGGGCCATCGCCGGCATCAGCCTGCTGGTGGGCGGCATCGGCATCATGAACATCATGCTGGTCTCCGTGACCGAACGCACCCGTGAAATCGGGGTGCGCAAGGCGCTGGGGGCCAAACCGCGCGACATCCTCACGCAGTTTCTGGTGGAAGCGTCGCTGCTCTCCGTGGGCGGCGGGATGATCGGCATGCTGCTCGGGGTGGCCGCGGCTTATGCCGGCAACTTCTTCAGCATCGCCCCGGTCTTCTCTCCGATCCCCATGATCGTCGCCTTCGTCTTCAGCGCGCTGGTGGGCGTGTTCTTCGGCTACTACCCGGCCGCGCGGGCTGCCCGGCTCGACCCGGTCGACAGCCTCCGCTACGAATAAGTCCCCCAGCTCTTTGCAAGGAGAACCCATGAACTACGGCCCCCTGCTCACCCTGGGTCTACTGACCGGTCTGGCCAGCGCCCAGCAGAACACCCCACGAGCCACCCCGCCCCAGATGACCGCAGAGATGCGGACCCGGATGGCCCAGATGCAGCCCATCACCGACCTCGCCGAGACCGTGCGGCTGCTGCCGGAACTGGAAAAGAATAAGGCCACCGCCGTCACCCGCACCCAGGCCAAGAGCCTGTTGAGCATTCTGACCGCCCTGCAGAAAGCAGCCGCGGTTCAACCCAATGACGCCAAAAAGTACCTCGCCCAGATCGAAGACAAGATCCTGACGAGCAAACAGCTGACGGCCTTGGACAGCCTGCTGCTCAAGGCCGAGGAGCAGCGTGCCGCCAGTCGCGCGCAGGCCCAGCGCAGCGGCCAAACTGGGCAGCCCCGCATTCCCGGGATGCCGCTGCCCGGAATGGCCGGTCAGGGGCAGAACCGCACCCGTCAGGGTGGGCAGAATCAGGCAGGCCAGGGCCCAGGCGCCCGGCAGCCGGGGCAGTTCAATCCCTTCAAGCAGGGACGTACCGCCGAGGCGTTGACGGCGTACATGAAGGTGCTGCAGAAAAAGTGAGGAGTACGGATAGGGGGGTGCAGGGGCACCCCGGTGACCCGGGCCACGGGTGGCGTTCGCCTGTGTGCGACCCCAGCATCAGTCAGGTCGTGCCGTCGATCGGGGAGCGCGCAGTGGGCGTCCCCGGCAGGACCCGGCCACCTGCCCGGGTGGGCGCCTCTCGTTCCCCGGGCAGCTGCGACTGGACAGCAACACGAGGCGGGTCCTGCTTTCCCTTCACCACGCGCGGAAGGGCGGAGACGTCCCGCCGGATGATGCCGAGACTTCCAGTCGTCCCACCTGACCCTGCCGGGCAACCCGTTCGTGGAGGTCCACCATTCCGCGGAGCAAAGTCGCCCCCGCCGCCCGGTTCCGAGTACGCTTGAGCTGTTCCTGGTGAGGCCAGGACGGTCGCGCCGCGTCCAGATCAGGTCACGCCACCGCACAGCGCAGGGCTGCGTGCACAGCCAGGGGGTCACATGATCGCTCAAGCGCAGGTCCGCAGGGTTACACCGGAGGACGGCCACGTCCTCGTCAACCCCATCGGGGGACGCATGGTCCTCAAGATTCCCGACGTTCTGACGGCCGGCTCGTACTCCATTCACGACAATGTCCTGCCGCCCCGCTCCCCTGGCCCCCGGCCCCATCTGCACCGCGGCCATGAGGAAGTGTTTTACGTCCTTTCGGGCGAGTTGACCCTCCGGCTGGCGCACGAGACGCTCCAGGCGGAGGCCGGGTCGTTCATCGTCGTCCCGCGGGGCGTGGTGCATCAACCCTCCAACCCGGGCGGGCAGGAAACCCACGTGCTGCTGATCTTCTCCCCGGGCGGCATGGACCGGTTTTTCGTGGAAGCGGCGGCGGATCGTCACCCCTTGCAGGTCAGGCCGGTGACGGCCGAGCAGCGGACTCGGCTTGAGGCGTTTACGGACCGCTACGGCTACGAGTTCGCGGACTTTGAGGAAGAGGTGTCGGGCCCGTTCAGCCCGGAGGTCGGAAGCGCGTCCTGACCCGCCTGGCCGTCTCCTCGTGGCTGTGGACCTGACAGCCGCGTCGCCGAGTTGCGCTGCACCCGCCCCTGCCTTCTGTTCCGGAGCGTTGCCAGGAGGGCCCGGGCACCGGTCATGCCGGGGGCTGAGGGAGCGGGACGGCGGTCAATGGCTGACCTGTCGGGTGCTGCACCCCGGACCGCAACGGTGACGCCCGATCAGCTGGTCACCTCTCGTCATTGAAAACCTGATAACTTTTATCCACCATCCCGCAGGTCATCTCACCGCGAAAAGGAGTCGCCATGTCCTCCCGTACCTTCCGGCCCGACCCCACCTTCTACCCGTCGCCCAGCATGGCCCAGGACGCTCCGCGTGAGACGCTGGCCTACGTCGTGGAAATCGACGCCACAGGCCGCACGCCGGATGCCCTGGTCGTGCTCGACCTGGATCCCGCCTCACCCACCTACGCACAGGAAGTCGGCCGCGTGGACATGCCCAACCTGGGCGACGAACTGCACCACTTCGGCTGGAACGCCTGCAGCGCCGCGCTCTGCCCGACGATGCCGCATCCCCACGTGGAAAGGCGCTACCTGCTCATCCCCGGCCTGCGCTCGTCCAGGGTGTACGTTCTGGACACCAAGCCCGACCCCCGCCAGCCGACGATCCACAAGGTGATCGAACCGCAGGACCTGGCCGCCAAGACGGGGTACAGCCGCCCCCACACCGTGCACTGCGGGCCCGACGCCGTGTACATGAACGCCCTGGGCTCACCGTCCGGGGATGGCCCCGGCGGGGTTTTCCTGCTGGACCACAACACCTTCGAGATCAAGGGCGCCTGGGAGAAGAACCGGGGGCCTCAGCACCTGTCCTACGATTTCTGGTGGCATCTGGGGCACGACACCATGCTGACCTCGGAGTGGGGCACGCCCAACATGGTGGAACAGGGGCTCAATCCGGAGATCCTGCTGGCCGGAGGGTACGGCCACTGCCTGCACGTGTGGAACCTGCGCACGCGTGAGCACGTCAGGACACTGGACCTCGGCCCGGAGCAGCAGATGGTGCTGGAACTGCGCCCCGCGCACGACCCGCGGAAGACCTACGGGTTCGTGGGCGTGGTCACCAGCCTGGCGGACCTCTCGGCATCGGTGTGGCTCTGGCACCTCGACGGCGATGAATGGAAGATCCAGAAGGTCATCGAGGTGCCGGCTGAACCGGCCGACGCAGCGGACCTGCCCCCGCTGCTTCAGGGCTTCGGTGCCGTACCGCCCCTGATCACGGACATCAACCTCTCGCTGGACGACCGGTTCCTGTACGTGTCCTGCTGGGGTACCGGCGAACTCCGCCAGTACGACGTCAGCGATCCGTTCCAGCCGCGCCTGGTCGGGTCGGTGCACCTGGGCGGGATCGTGCGGCGCACCGGCCACCCACGCGCGAGCGGGCCGCTGACCGGCGGGCCGCAGATGGTGGAAGTGAGCCGCGACGGACAGCGCGTCTACGTCACCAACTCCCTGTACGTCTCCTGGGACGATCAGTTCTACACCTCCGGCATTCGCGGCTGGGCCGCCAAGCTGGACGTGCAGCCCGGGGGCGGCCTGACCCTCGATCCGGACTTCCTGGTGGACTTCGGTGAGAAGCGGGCGCATCAGGTGCGGCTGCAGGGCGGCGACGCCTCGTCTGATTCGTTCTGCTACCCCAACCCCTAGGCTGACGTGACGGACCCCTGGACCTGGTCTTCCCTGGCGCTGCTGGGCGGACTGCACGGCCTGAACCCTGCAATGGGCTGGCTCTTCGCGGTGGCGCTGGGGTTGCAGCAGCGCGCATCACGGGCGGTGTGGCGGGCGCTGCTGCCGATCGCCCTGGGGCACGCCGCTTCCATTCTCGTGGTCCTGACGCTGGCCGGTCTGGCCGGGCTGGTGCTTGATGGATGGGCACTGCGGATCCTGGGAGCCGGTGCCGTGCTGGCCTTTGGGGCCTACAAGCTGCTCCGGCCCGACGCCCACCCCCGCTGGGTCGGCATGCGGGTGGGGTTTCGCGACCTGACCCTGTGGTCCTTTTTGATGTCCACCGCGCACGGGGCTGGGCCCATGCTGCTGCCGCTGATCCTGCCCTCCCCGAACGCTGCCCATGGCGCCCATGCGGGGCATCTGGCGGCGGGCGGACCGTCCGCATGGGCGGGCCTGGCGGCGCTGGGGGTTCACACCCTGGGCATGTTCGGCGTGATGACGGTCGTCGCGCTGCTGGTGTACCACTACGTGGGCCTGGCCATCCTCCGGCGGGCGTGGGTCAACCTCGACCGCCTGTGGGCCGTTGCCCTGCTGGCCGCCGGCGCAGCGACCCTTCTGTGGGTCTAGAGGTCCAGAAGACGGCCGAGAACGCACTCCGGCCGCCTCCCGTTTCTCCGGAAGAGGCGGGCGCATCAACGGGGCGGGTGCGGCCGTGGCCCAACCTACTGGTTGCCGTTCAGCTGCGCTCCTCGCGAGTCCACTGAAAGCGCCGGGAGGAGAACCGCCGAGGCCAAGGCAGCGCAGGCGCCGCGCACGCCCTCCTCCCGGTTGGCCAGTCCGGGACTCAGCCTGGTCCCTTGGGTCCTGGAACGGCGAGCTCTTCGGCAAAGGAATGTCCAAGGCCGCGCCGGGAATCCGGAATTTGGCCGAGGGGCGGACGGCTATCCTGACCCGAACATGGCCTTCGCGGTTCTGGTGGCGTTCACCGTCGCCCACATCATCTGGACGGCGCTGGGGGCGCCGCCGGAACCCTGGCGTGAAGGCGTCGCGCCCCTGTTTTACTGGCCGGTGTACGGGCTGGCTGCGTTCCTGGTATGGCGGGCTGCCCGGGCGAGTCCTCCTGCCCTGGCCCGGTTCTGGACCTGGACGGGGCTGGGGCTGGCGGCCTGGGGCGCTGGACAGGTCACCTTCACTGTACTCGCCGCTCTGGGGATCCGTGGTTTTCCGCACCCGGCGGCCTTCCTGTATCTGGCGGCCCCGCCGTGTTTCGCCCTGGGCATGCTCTCCCTCGTGCGTGCCTCCGCGCGCCCCGTGCCTCTGGCCAGGTACGTGCTGGACACCGCGCTCGTGGTGTTGATCCTCGGTCACCTGCTCTGGGAGGTGAGCGGCCAGGCGACTGCCCAGGGCTACGCGGGAAAGCCCGTGGCGCTCATCCTCGCCCTGGCCTTTCCGGCCATGGACCTGCTCCTGGCGGCCATGCTGACGGTGCTGGCGCTCGCCCGTCCCCTCCTCCTGAACGGCGTTCAGCTGCTCCTTCTGATCGGCGCTTTCCTGAGCTTCCTGCTCGGTGACGTCCTCTGGGCCGTATTGCTCGCCAACGGCCAGTACCGGCTGGGGCATCCTCTCGACAGCCTGTGGAGCCTCGCTGCGGCCCTGATCGGCGTCAGTGCCGCCTCCCGCCTCAACTACGGGCCGTCCCTCTTCCGGAGCGGGTCAAGACGGATCGGGTGGACCCTCAGTCCCCATTACCTCATCGCGCTGGGCTACGTCGCCTACGTGATCACGCACTTCACCGGTCACACCCCGGACCGGCTGGACGAAACGCTGCTGGTGGGCGTCACCGTGCTGTTCGCCGCACGGCAACTGCTGGTCCTGACGGAGAACCACACCCTGCAGCAGGACCTGCTGCACAGCCAGTCGCACCTGAACGCCGTCATGACCACCATGTCCGAGGCCATCTACCTGAAAGACCGCCAGGGCCGGTACACGATGCTGAACCCGGCCGCCCGCCAGCTCCTCGAGTCCCGGACCTCCACGGCGCCTGGCGTGACGGACACGGACCTCTTTCCTGATCAGGCCGAGCGCATTCTGACCATGGACCGGCAGGTCATGCGAACGCTTGAGCCGGTGACCTACGAGATGCCGTTCCCGGCGCTGCAGCGCGTCATGCTGACGACCAAACATCCCTTCGTCGTGGAGGGAGAACTTCTTGGTGTCCTGGGCGTCAGCCGGGACATCACGCGGCAACGTGACCTGGAAGGAGAGCTGGAGCGTCAGGTGCGCCGGACGGGCAGCATCCTCGAAAGTCTTCCCAGTGCGTTCGTGGCCCTGGACCACCAGTGGCGTTTCACGTACATCAATCCCGTCGCGGCGCAGCTGCTTCGTCGCCCGCCCGAGGGCCTCGTCGGCCGGCCGGTGTGGAAGATCCTCCCTGACGTGATCGGCGCTGACCTGTCGCGGCAGCTCAGGCAGGCCCTGCAGGAACGCTCCGTCCAGTTCGAGGTCCAGTCCCCCGTCACCGGGCACTGGTACGACGTCTCGGCCGCACCCACCGAGGACGGCACGGCGGTGTCGTTCGTCGACGTGACTCACCGCAAGGCGATGGAGGCATCGCTGCGCAGCGCAAACGAGGACCTCGAGCAGCGGGTCAGGGAACGCACCGCGGACCTGGAACGCCTGGCCTACCGGGACGTGCTGACGGGCCTGCCCAGTCGGCGGGCGTTCGAGGAGGCGTTCGAGGAAGCCGCGCGGCGGGGCCGGGAGTTTCAGCTGCTGCTGCTCGACCTCGACGAGCTCAAGGCCGTGAATGACCAGGCGGGGCACGCGCAGGGAGACCGCCTCCTTGAATGCTTCGGAGCGGCCCTTCAGGAGGTGTTCCGCCCCCAGGGTCAGGTGTACCGGCAGGGGGGCGATGAGTTCGTCGTCCTGGTTATCGGCCAGATGTTCGATGCCGGCCAGGTACGCGAGGTCATGGACCGGGTCCGGCAGCACACGGGCGCGTGTGGGTTTCCCTCCGTGCGGGCCTCGATCGGAGCCGCTGTCTTTCCCACCGATGCCCGCTCGCCCAACGACCTGCTGCGGCTGGCCGACCAGCGCATGCTGCGCGACAAGGCGGCCCACCGTACCGTGCAGGGGCTGAGAGGCGAGCATCTTCTCCTGCGCGATTCCCACCTGACCGCGGACATGATGTGGAACGCCCTGCGCGCCGCCTCGGCCCTGATCAGGGCCGACGAGGTGATTGACGGGGTGGGATGGCAGGCCTTCTTGCAGGCGGCGGTCACCGCTCTGCCCAGCGCCGAGGCGGGGTCCCTGTACGTGCTGGAGGGCGCGTCGTTTGTCGTGCGGGCCCAGGTGGGGTATTCCGAGGCGCTGCTGGGCGTCTCTCACTCCGTGGAGGCCATGAGCCGCTGGTATGGCCCGGGGCAGAACTGGGGCGTGGGACAGGCGCGGGTCCTGCGGGGAGCGGCGTCCATTCGGGCAGCCGCCCACCTCCCACAGGAGTGGATCGACGGTGCGGACCATGGGAAAGCTGTCCAGCACCTGACGGATCTCGCGCACCTTCAGGCGTCCCTGTGCGTGCCCGTGCTGGTCTCCGGGGCGGTGGTGGCCGTGATCAACCTGGACAACCTCCGTTCCGACCAGGCCTTCGAATCCTATGAACTGGACATCGCCGAAGAGTTCGGGCGTCAGGTGGCGGCCATCCTGACGATGCGTGACCGGCGCGCCCGGGAGGCGGACCGGACCCAGGAACTCGAAGTGCTCGCGCACGCCAATGCCGCCCTCAGCCTCGTTCAGGATTCGCATGAACTGGAGCGGATGCTCGTCGAGGAAACCAAGGCCCTCTTCCGCACGGAGCATGCCGCGTTCGCCAGGTACGACGAGCGGGAAAACGTTCTTCACCTGGTGGCCTGCTCCGGTTTGTACGAGACGTTTCCGCACCGGGTGATTCCCGAGGGGCAGGGCATTTCCTGGCAGGCCATCGATGCTGGTCAGGTGCTGCGCGTCGAACGCCTGGACCAGGACCCGAGAATTCATACCCCCAGCGCCGTGCCGGACGGCACCCTGCTCTCCGCGCCGCTGTTCAGCGCGCCGAACGCGCCGATCGGGGTCCTGCTGGTCGTCCGCTCCGCCCCGCACTCCTTCAGCCCCCTGGACGAGCGCCTCCTGGGCGCACTGGCCTCCGCCGGGGTGACGGCTTTCGAGCGGCTCCGGGTGACCGCCGAAGAGCAGCGCCGCTCCGATGAACTGCGCGTCCTGGCGGACCTGGCGTCCCACGTCGGACTCGCGGACGACGTGAGCGCCGTGGCCCGGGAGTGCCTGACGGTCAGCCGCACCTTCCTGGACGCCGACCTGGCCCTGTTCACCTGTGTGGAGCGGGCGGTGGAGGTCACCGTGGGGACTTCTCCCGGGCACCACCCGCAGGTGGCGGAAACCTGCCATCACGAATCGACCCTCACCTTCCTGCGGCAAGCCGCTGGGGCACCACTGCGGGCGACCCCTCTCCTGGCTCAAAGGGCGGACATGCCAGCGGAACTGGCGCGCGCCGGCGTCCAGGGCCTGGTCGAGGTGCCCGTCCTGGAGCGCGGGCGTCCCGTGGGGCGGATCTCGCTGATCTGGTTCCGGCCCCTGCGCGAGCTGCCCCGACCGGCGGAAGCGCTGCTCACCCGTTCCGCAGAGCTGATCGGGCAGGTGCTCGACCGGGAAGCCCACCTGGCTGACCTGGAGGCCACCCGGGAAGGAGCGCTGCTGGCCCTGGGCCTGTCCCTGGAACTCCGGGACTTCGAAACGGCGGGGCACACCGAACGCGTCGTGTCCCTGGCCGTCCGGATCGGGGAGACCCTGGGGTTGAGTGCGGCACAGCTGGAAGACCTCCGCCTCGGGGCTTACCTTCATGACATCGGCAAGCTGGCGGTCCCCGACACTGTCCTGCTCAAGCCCGGCAAACTCAACGCCGAGGAGTGGCAGCTGATGCAGCAGCACTCGGTGGTCGGGGACGAACTGGTCAGCCGGATTCCGACCGTTCCCCCGGGCGCCCGGGCCGTCGTCCGCCACCATCACGAACGCTGGGACGGCACGGGCTACCCGGACCGTCTGGCAGGTCCCGCCATTCCGCTGGGCGCGCGCATTTTCAGCGTGGCGGACGTGTATGACGCCCTGACGAGTGCCCGGCCGTACAAATCGGCCTGGACGGTCACGGCAGCAGTCACAGAGTTGCGGCAGCAGGCTGGACGCCAGTTCGACCCCGAAGTGATCGGCGCGGCCTTGCGCGTCCTGTCGCCCGGGATGAACGAGGACGACGAAACCAGGCCCGCAGGGGCCTGAGCGTCACGCCGATTGCTTCTCTCCCGGGCAGCCGGGCCACCTCACATTGCCTCACCAGCGTTGGAGATCGGTGCCCGTTTTAAGCGGGCACATTCGTTGGTGCAGTTGTCCGCTGAAAGCTCCTGCGTCCGGTGCAGCAGCCGGTGAGTTGTGCAGGGCGGTGGAGTCAGGTCGGCGTGGCGGGCTCTTCCTCGGTCATCCACTGCACGAGTTGGTAGAGCACGCCATTGGGGTCCTGGGTCTGGAAGTACCGTTCCCCCCAGTCCTCCGTTTCGATCGGCGTGACGATCGGGGCACCTTCGCTCTGCAGGCGGGCGTACTGATCGTCAATATCGTCCACGACGAACACCACCAGGAGGCCATGGCCAGCTGAGCCGGCGTGGCTGGCGGGTTTGAAGGTGGACAGGCCAGTCCGCAGGTAGATCAGGTTGAAGCCCACGTCGGCCCGTTTGAGGGAGACCACGCCGTCGATGGCCATCTCCACCTGGAAGCCGAAATGGCGCTGCAAGAACCCGGCGGAGGCGTCGGGGTCGGGGACGTTCAGGGACAGGGCAGACTGGGTCACTTGCATGCGGACCTCCGGAGAGAGCATTGGCGAGGGAACGTCGGACACACAAAGGCCCCCTGATGAATGGGAGGCGTACACTGTACGGTACATGTAAATTAGTGTCAACCATGCCCGATCCCGGCACACCCAGCGATCCCACCCGGGTTCTTGCCCTCCTGTGGGGGCCCCAGACCAAAACCGGCCGGTCGGGGCTGAGCGTCAAAACGATCGTCCGCGCTGCGATTACCCTGGCCGATCAGCACGGCATCGAGGCCGTGTCCATGCGCCGGGTTGCCGACCACCTCAGCGTCGGCACGATGAGCCTGTACACCCACGTTCCAGGCAAACCGGAACTCACCGAACTGATGATCGACACCGTCTATGGCGAGCTGTACGGTGATGCGGACCAATGCCCCCGGTCACCGGCATGGCGCGAGGGGCTGACGCTCGTTGCCGAGACCCACTGGGCGATGCTGCACCGCCATCCCTGGCTGCTCGACATCCCCACCACCCGCCCGGTGCTGGGGCCCAACGGCACCCGCAAGTACAATGCGGACCTCCAGGTGCTCGACGGCATCGGCCTGACCGACGTGGAGATGGACGCCGCCCTGACCCTCGTCCTGACCCATGTCGAAGGGAGTGCCCGGCTCGCCATCAACCAGACCCGGGAAAGGCGGAACAGCGGCGTGACCGATGAGGAATGGTGGACCGTCAATGCCCCTCTCCTGGAGCAGGTCATGGATGCCCGCCGGTTCCCGGTCGCCAGCCGCGTCGGCCAGGCGGCCGGAGCAGCGCACGGGGCTGCGGTAAACCCGGACCTGACGTTCCGCTTCGGGCTGACATGTCTGCTCGACGGCCTTGGCGTCCTGCTGGAAGGCCGCCGGCAAGCGTGAGAGCAAACAAGGGGCGAAGTCGGCCCCGGGCCATTTCGTTGTTCACGCGCGCCAGGCCCGACGTGGGGCCGGGACTCTCGGACGGCCATCTGTTGTCCGACACCCTTCGCATTGAAGGCACAGCGGAACGCACGGCATCACTCCGGTCACGGGCAAATTTGAGCCTGGCCTCTCCGACCGCGGTGCCCCGTCGAGACGCCTGAGCCCCTTGCTACTTCTGTGCAGGGGTGACGTACCCGATGCGTTCGAAGGACAACCAGGCTGTCTTGGAAAAGAACACGAGGCGCTTGGTGTCTCCGCTGATGATGTAGCCCCACGCAGTGTTCAGCGCCTGGTGAAACACCCCGGGTGTAGCGTAGGGACACCGCTCGGTTGGCGAGGGCGGCAGCGGCGTGACCTTGAACTGCACGGTGTTGTTCCCTGCATCGATGGTGCCCTCGTACCGCCCGCAGCCGAGCCGGCCACGCACGGAGTTGCCCACGATGATCAGGTCCGTTTCAGGGAGGGGGGTGTGCAACGTGTTCGCGCCCACCGGGGTCATCTGGGTCAACTTCCAGATGCCGTGCAACGGGGCGGGCACGGTGACGCCCTGGGCCGTGGGAAGGAACGTCGACACCGCGAGGGCCAGGGGAAGAATGCGCATGGGTCCGCATCCTCGTGTGTTGCCGTGAGGTGACGATGGGTGGCCCCCTGACCGGCGCCTGACGGGCCTCCTGAGCACTCACGCTCGCCCCCTGCACTCGACATCCCCCGTCATCTGAAACCACCTTCAATCTGCGATGGACGCGCCGCGGCCCGGGCGGCTGCCGGGAGGGCTGGAGCCAAAGGAGGACCGCCCGGCGCGGGTGCCGGGCGGTTGGGTGGATGAATGGGAAAGCGCTGCTCAGCGCTTGAGCTGCTGCGTGACTTCGACGAGGCGCCGGGCCTGGTGCTGGATGCTGGCGATGTCGGTGTCCTTCAGGGGGCCGCCGTCGGCCGTCACGCTCGCGCCGTACGGGTTGCCACCGGAGGCGAAGATGACCGGGTCGGTGTAGCCGGGCGGCACCAGAATGGCGCCCCAGTGCATGGCGGTGACATACAGGGTCTGCAGGGTGGTTTCCTGACCGCCGTTGGGGTTCTGCGCACTGGTCATGGCGCTGAAGGTCTTGTTGGCGAGTTTCCCGGTGCCCCACAGCCCCCCGAGGGTGTCGATGTAGGCGCGGATCTGGCTGGCGGCGCCGCCGAAGCGGGTAGGGCTGCTCAGGAGGATGGCGTCGGCCCATTCGAGGTCGTCGGGCGTGGCTTCCTGGACGTGGGCGGTGCGTTCCTGCTGGGCCTTCCAGGCGTCCTGGCTGTTCACGACGTCCTGGGGCGCGGTTTCGCGCACTTTCACGACGCGGACCTCGGCGCCGGCCTGGCGGGCGGCTTCGGCGGCGGCTTCGGCCATGGCGTGGTTGGTGCCGTAGGTGCTGTAGTAGACGATGGCGAGCTTGATGGGGATGGGCATGGGGGTCTCCTGTGTGGGGGTCTGGGGGTAGAGGGCGCTCAGCAGGCGTTGGAGGAATGTCATGGATGCCTTTTCGAAGGGCCGGACCTGAGCGGGTCCTGGGTCCTTCGCCTTCGAAGTCAGTAAATCAGTTAAAGATTTAAGTTTCAAGAGGGGGCGTCCAGGCAGGATCCGGTTTGGGGGAGGTGGCCTTACTTCAGGCGCCGCAGCAGTTCGCGCAGGACCTGCAGTTCGTCCCCGCTGAGATCGGAAAACTGAAGTTCGTGCATCTCGATGACGATCGGCAGCGCCCGCTCGACCAGGTCACGTCCGGCGCCAGTCAGGGTAAGGCGTTTGCGTTTTCCACTGGGTTGGCGCTCGATCAGGCCGCGGGCCACCAGCCGTTTGGCGTGGTAGGACATGTTGGCTTCCGTGAACAGCAGCCGCTGGGCGACTTCCTGCTGCGTCGCACCGTCGAACCGGCGCAGGACGGCCAGCAGGTCGAACTCGGTCATGGTCAGGCCCAGCGGAGCGAGCCGGGCTTCGACCTCGCTGATCTTGTGCTGCGTGGTGTACACCAGGCGCCGCCAGAGCCGGATGGCAGGCTGCTCGAGCGCATGGTCGAAGTCGGACTCACCCATGGCCCGACTCTAGATCATTTCCACAAAGTAATTGTGGTCACATAACACTTAAAAGTTTAAGTTAGGATGGCATCATGAATCCGATCCAGGGCCTGCACCACCTCACCGTCATGGCGAGCGACCCGCAGAAGAACGTGGACTTCTTTACGCAGGTGCTCGGACAGCGCCTGGTCAAGGTCACCGTCAACTTCGACGACCCCGGCACCTACCACCTCTACTACGGCGACGAAACCGGCGCGCCCGGCACCATCATGACCTACTTCCCCTGGCCCGGCGCCGCCCGCGGCCAGCGCGGCAACGGCGAAATCGTCGCCGCCGCCTACGCCGCCCCGGCCGCCTCACAGGGCTACTGGACCACCCGCCTGCAGAGCTTCGGCGTCCCCTTCAGCGAACACACCCGCTTCGGCAGCCCCGCCGTCCGCTTCGAGGACCCCGACGGCCTGTGGGTCGAACTGATCTTCGAGGACGGCGCGGCCGTGCCGAGCTTCTGGCCGAACAGCCCCGTGCCCCGCGAACACGCCCTCAGCGGCTTTCACAGCGTGACCGGCTGGGTCGCCCAGACCGCCCGCACCGAGGCGCTGCTCACCGGCCCCCTGGGCTTCACCCGGGTCGGCAGCGAACCGGACGCCGAAGGAACGCGCACCCGTTACCGCGGTCAGTCCGACGGCGTGGGCCTGTACATCGACCTGGTCGAGCGCCCCGGCCAGCCCCACGGGCAGTTCAGCGCCGGCAGCGTTCACCACGTCGCGCTGCGCACCGTGGACGACACCGAGCAGCTCGAATACCAGACTCTGCTGGGCGAGCACGGCTATCAGGTCACGCCCGTGCAGGACCGCCAGTACTTCCACTCCATCTACTTCCGGGAGCACTCCGGCATCCTCTTCGAAGTCGCCACCGACGCCCCCGGCTTCCCCGACGACGAGCCCGTCGAGGGACTCGGCAAGCACCTGAAACTGCCCGCCTGGTACGAAAGCAAACGGGCCGCGATCGAAGCGCGGATCAAGCCCATCGTGAACCACGAGTACGGCGTGACCATCGGCGGCAAGGGACACGGCCAGACCTCGTCTCAGCCCGGCGCCAGCATTTCAGCCGGACCACGGGTCGACGGTCCCCATCAGGGCCAGCCGGTCATGACCACGGGCCGCGCCCTGCAGGACGCCCGGGCGGCGGTGATCCTGGTGCACGGCCGCGGCGGCAGCGCCGAGGACATCCTGAACCTCTCCCAGCAGTTCAACCTGTCCGCCTTCGCCTACGTCGCCCCGCAGGCACAGGGGCACACCTGGTACCCGGAGAGCTTCCTCGCGCCGCTGGACCGCAACGAACCCGGCCTGTCCTCCGGCCTGCAGATGATCGACGACGTGGTCGCCACCTTGGGTGAGCAGGGCATCGCGCCCGAGCACATCGTCATCGGCGGCTTCTCGCAGGGCGCCTGCCTGGCCCTGGAATACGTGGCCCGCAACGCCCGGCGGTACGGCGGCGTGTTCGCCTTTTCCGGCGGTCTGATCGGCCCGGACGGCACGCCCCGCGACTACCCCGGCACGCTGGACGGCACGCCCGTCTTCATCGGCTGCAGCGACGTGGACGGCCACATTCCGCTCCGCCGGGTGGAGGAAAGCGCCGAGATTCTCGCCGGTCACGGCGCGAAGGTGGACAAGCGCATCTACCCGGGGATGGGCCACACCATCAACGAGGACGAAATCAGCGCCGTGCAGAAGATGTTGCAGGACGTCGCGGCCCTCAGCGTCTGAAGATCACCTGCTGAGCCGGAGGACGGTCCACTCCAGCACTCCGGAGCGCCTCCTCCGGCTCAACCCCTGAAGGACTCACTCTTGACCACACTCCCCTTCACGTTTGAACCACTGCCCACCCGCGTGATTTTCGGGCCGGGCAGCCGCGACCAGCTCACCGCCGAGGTCCAGCGCCTGGGCGTCCGGCAGGTCCTGGTGCTGTCCACGCCTGGCCAGGCCGGCCGGGCCGGCGAGCTGGCCGCACAGCTGGGTGACCTGGCGGCCGGCACGTTCAGCGGGGCGGTCATGCACACCCCCCTGAGGGTCACCGAGCAGGCCCTGGACCAGGTCCGGCACCTGCGCGCCGACGGCCTGGTGGCGTTCGGTGGCGGCAGCACCACCGGCCTGAGCAAGGCCATCGCCCTGCGCACGGACCTTCCGCAGCTCATCCTGCCGACCACCTACGCCGGGTCGGAAATGACGCCCATCCTGGGCGAGACGCAAGGCGGACGAAAGACGACCCGGCGGACCCAGGCGGTGCTGCCGGAGACCGTCATCTACGACGTGGAGCTGACCCTCACGCTGCCGCCCGCCGTCAGTGCCAGCAGCGGCGTGAACGCGGTCGCCCACGCGGCCGAAGCGCTCTACGCCAGGAACGGCAACCCGGTCACCACCCTGATGGCCGAGGAAGCCCTCCGCGCGCTGAGCCAGGCGCTGCCCGTCATCGTCAGGGAACCGCAGAACCCGGAGGCCCGCTCGCAGGCGATGCTGGGGGCCTGGCTGGCGGGCAGCGTGCTGGGCAGCGTGGACATGGCGCTGCACCACAAGCTCGCGCACGTCCTGGGCGGCACGTTCAACCTCCCTCACGCCGAACTGCACGCCGCGCTGCTGCCCCACACCATCGCCTACAACGCCCCGGCCGTGCCGGCCGCCGTCCAGCGGATGGCCCGCGCCCTGGGCACCCGGGACGCCGCGCAGGGCCTGTATGAACTCAACCGGACGCTCGGCATCGAGCCGGCGCTTCAGGCCCTCGGGATGCCCGAGAGCGGCCTGAGCCAGGCCGCGGCGCTGGCCGTGCAGGCGCCCTACCCCAACCCGGCCCCTCTGGAGGAGCGGGCACTGCTCGCCCTGCTGCGCCGGGCCTGGGCGGGCGACCCACCACAGTAAGGCCTGAGCGGGCGACAGAAACCGTGGGAATCATGTGGCCGCGGAACCCACATGGGTCCTGGTTGCCGTCCATCGCCCGGTCATCGAATGCCGACGAGGGGCACGGGCAGTCACGCAGGCTGCACAGGCTCCTTCACAACCTTGCGCAGGGCAGGGAGGTGCAGGGGAAAGAAGGCGTCCGGGTGCTGAGCGAGCATGGCCGCGAGGTCGCTCAGGGGCGTCCAGCGGGGTGCGGCGGTTTCGCCGGCCTGCGCGACCGGCTCGCCCTCAGCCTCGCAGAGGAAGGTGCTGAGCAGGATTGAGTACCCGGACGTCAGGTTCTGCGTCACGCAGTAGGGCGTGAAGGCCTGCACGTCGTACCCGAGGACGCTGTGCCGGTCGGTTCCCGCCTCGCCGTGAATCCGCGTGAGCTGCAGCCCGGTTTCTTCGCGCACCTCGCGGCGCAGCGCCGGGAAGACGTTCTCGTACTCGCGCAGTTTCCCGGCGGGAAGTTCCAGCAGCCCGTCCTCGACGCCGATGCCGGGCTTGCGGCGCTCCTGCAGCAGCATGAACAACTCTCCGTTCAAGACACGGATGATCAGGGCACCGATACACGGAATGGCAAACAGTTCTTCCGTCACGCCACGCGATCATGGCATCTGGGCGGGTGCAGGGCGGACCTCGGCTTGTGTCGAGTTGAGGTCCGCCCGTCCACTGCACGGGTCGCGCGTGACGGACCCTCCCGGCGGATGGCATTGGCGCGACATGACCATGTGCCGACTGGCGGAGTCGCCGCATCCTGATGTTCGCTACGGTAGGGCGCATGGACGTCAGACCGTACCGGGCCACAGACGAGGCCGCCTGCCTGGCCCTCTTCGAGAGCAACACGCCCGACTTCTTCACCCTGCAGGAACGAGCCGACTTCGCCAATTACCTCCGCACGATGAGCGACCCGTACTTCGTGGTGGAAGACGAAGGGCAGGTCGTCGCGTGCGGCGGGGTGTTCGTCCGTCACGACAGGCAGACGGCGGGTCTCGCGTGGGGCATGGTGGGTCGGACCGAGCACCGCCGTGGGTACGGCCGGGCGCTGCTGAACGCGCGGCTGGACTGGCTCAGGCAGCACGCCCCGGAGGTGGGGGAGGTGATCCTCGACACGAGTCAGCACAGCGCGCCCTTCTTCGCCCACCTGGGGTTCGAGACCACCAGCATTGAACGGGACCACTACGCCCCGGGCCTCGACCGGCATGACATGCGTTTGCTCCTCGGCGCTCCTGGAAGGAGGCCGGAAGCCCCCTGAAACACGCCAACACCTCCGAGGGCGAATGGAAGGAAGCCTTCCCGGCCACCGCCGGAGCCCTTTCCGAGTCACGTGGCCAGGCGCCAGGGGCCTCCTTTGCTGCGGCGCCCACCTCGGCCGTCACCCTGGTGTTGAAGCGGTTGACGGTCACAGCTCTCCTGACGTTCAGCAAGATGGTCATTCCGGCTCGGCGCGCCCGCGGCCAGGGACGAACTGTGAACGCAAGCAGTGTCGTCGAGCGTTTCACACCTGCGCCTGTCCCCTGAATGTCTCCCGGTGGTGCATGGCAGCTGACAAGACTCGCCTGACCGGTGGCTGGCAGATACATCGGGCGAGGCGGCACGGAGGGTGACCGCGTCGATCACATCCTGGCCCAGCGTCTGCGTGACCACTCTGCCTGCAGACGCAGGGCGGGGCAGGCGGACGGGACCGGGTCAGTGTGCCCAGGCCGACTCCCTTGGTCATCACCGCCTGATGCCGTGGCGGGGAGGGCGGTCCGCCGGATGGTCATCTGCGTGGACGCATCACCCGGCTGCGGCGCCAGCAGGGGAGAGGTAGCCGCTTTCGATGAGGGTGCGCAGACCGGTGAGGTTGGCCGGGTCGGCGCAGCCGGTGCCTCGGATCCAGGCGACCGCTGACGCTGCCATGAACAGGTCGCGGCTGTGAATATCCGCCCGGGCGTGGCCTGTCTGCTGGGCGGCCCTGAGAAAGTTGTCGGTCATGGAGATGAGCTGGTCGCACGGGTGGGTCAGGGGGTTGTCCGGTTCGCTGGCGCGGGCGGCGGTCAGCAGCGGCTCCGGAAGGCCGTTGAACGTACTGAGGTAGTCCTCGAGCGCCAGGAGCCATTGTTGGAGGGCGCGCTGCGGATCCGCTGTTCGGGTCAGCTCTTCGTGCCGGGCTGCCAGGTTCTGGGCATGGAGGTGCAGCACCGCGGCCAGGAGCGCTTCGCGGGTGGGGAAGTGGCGGTAGAGGGTGCCTGGGCCGACGCCGGCGTCTTTGGCGACTGCTTCCAGGGACGTGTGGACACCGTGCTTCTGGAAGTGACGCCGGGCGGTGTCGAGGATGGCGCTGCGGTTGCGGATGACGTCGGCGCGGGGTTTGCGCGGGGGACGGGGCTGCATCACTCCTCCTGTGGAGTTGAACGGAACGGACTTGACAATACGGAGGCTGCCTCCATATTGTGAGCATATCAAACGGAGGCAGAGTCCGTTTCATTTGCCGGCTCAGCACCGACCCCTCCCCACCACGACCAGCGCACCACCCAGGCGGTCCGCTTGCATGCTCCGCCCATCACCCGCGAGCCACTGACCCGGCCCGACCGCTGCTCGCCTGGCCCTTGGATCCCGCCGCTGCCTGCGCCCCACCCCCCTCCTGAGGCTCCCTATGACCCCTGCTGTTCCCCTGTCCCTGCTTGACCTCACCCGAGTCCGGAAGAACGAATCCGCCGCTGACGGCATCGCCCGCAGTGTGCGTCTGGCCCGCACCGCCGACCGCCTCGGGTATCACCGCCTGTGGTTCGCCGAGCACCACAACGCACCCACCATCGCGTCCGCGGCCACCGCCCTGATGATTCAGCATGTGGCCGCGCAGACCGACCACCTGCGAGTGGGCGCCGGCGGGGTGATGCTGCCGAACCATTCGCCGCTCGTGATCGCCGAGCAGTTCGGCACGCTCGAAACGCTTCATCCGGGCCGCATCGACCTGGGTCTGGGCCGCGCCCCCGGCACCGACGGCGCGACCATGCGGGCCCTGCGGCGCGACGGACGCGAAGCCGACCGGTTTCCCCACGACGTTCTCGAACTGCACGGCTACCTCAGTGGTCAGTCCCGCATCCCCGGCGTGAACGCGTACCCGGGTGCGGGCACCCATGTGCCGCTCTACATTCTCGGATCATCGCTGTTCGGTGCACAACTGGCCGCCCAGTTCGGCCTGCCGTACGCCTTCGCGTCGCACTTCGCTCCCGCGGCACTCAACGACGCGGCCCGGATCTACCGTGAGACCTTCGACCCGGGCGGTCCTCTCGCCGGGCCGGACGCGAAACCGCACTTCATCGCCGCCGTGAACGTCATCGCGGCGGACGACGAGAGCACGGCCCTCGAACAGCGGCGGCAGGCCGAGGACGGCTGGCTTCAGACGTTCCTGGGCCGCGGCACCCCCCTGAGTCCGGAGGACCTGGCGGCCGTCCGGGGACACCCCCAGGCGCAGCAGATTCTGGGCATGCTCGAACGCACCGTCGCGGGCACGCAGGCTCAGGTGGCCGGCGGCCTCGAGGCGCTCGTCCGGGAAGTGCAGGCCGACGAGCTGATTCTGGTCAACCTGGCCGTGGCCGAAGAGCACCAGCACCGCACGCTGGAACTGCTCGCTCCCAAGACCACCTCCTGAAAGGAAGTGTAAGGACCGCCGCGCTCCCCACTGGGGACCGTGACGCCCCCTGAGGCGGGGGCGTTTTGCTGTGGTGCTGCGCCCTAAGGGTGGAGGGTGGTGGCGAGGAGCCGGACCGCACCCAGGTGATAGGCACTGTGGGCCAGGATGCTCAGAAAGCCGCCGATGGGGTCGTCGTCCCACACGTCGATGTCACTGAGGTGCGTCATGGCGGCGGCGTATTCGTCCCGGAGGGCCTGCCTGAGGCGGTCCCACTGCTCTGCGGTCACGCTCCGGGTCTGCCAGCTGCCCGGCCAGTCGGGCTGAACGCCTTCTTCCTGCGCGATGAACCGGCGCAGCGTCTGAATGTAGTAGCGGGTGTGCTCCGTGTGCGCGGCAATGGTCGCGCCGCCCGGGACCAGCGGCGTGGACGCGAGGTCGTGGTCGAGCCGGTCGAGGGTTTCGAAGACGCTGCCGTGGCCTTTTCCGTCGATGTAATGGCTTCCCTGGCCGCCGGTGCCTTCGAAGGTTTCGCGGAGCAGGTCGGTCAGGTTATTGAGGTAGTCCGGGGTGCTGACGGTGGGCATGGGACCTCCCGCGCCGTCCTGAGGATCGGCGCAGAACATGGTGGGGTGGTTTGGTCGGCTTCAGGGCAGAGGGAGGTCGTTGAGGTTGGCCATCGCACACCTGTCGGCGCCCAGGCGAGATCAACGTGGGCGCGCGGAACACCGCCCACTGTACCCGGCTGAGCGGCTGCACGTCACGTGATGCGGCGGATCTGAAGGCGGAAACAACAGGACGGTGCAGTGGTCGCGGTCCTCGCCTGAGCTCCGTCAGTTCTCGACTTGAAAACGGTTCTGCGATCGCGTACGCTTCTGAAAAGCCAACTACAGACTGTCCTGCCTTTGTCGCCGCTCAGTGTCGCCCGCCCGACGCCTGAAGGAGCTGCCCTATGCCGCGATCTGCCCCCGTCCCGTTCCGCTTCCCCGCCCCCCGGCTCCCGGACGCTGCCCATGCTGCTTGAGCGCGCCGAACTGCGCGTCGTCTCCCTGCCGCTGCTGCGCCCCTTCCGGACCTCCTTCGGCGAAATCCGCGACAAGACCTTCATCCTGCTGCGGCTCTACGGCGAAGGCCTGCACGGCGTGGCCGAAGGCGTCATGGACGCCCGGCCGCAGTACCGCGAGGAGACCATCAGCGGCGCGCTGGCCCTCCTGCGCGAAACCATTCTGCCCGACATCCTCGGCCGGCGCTGGGAGAACCCCGAGCAGCTCACGCGCCACCTGAGTGCCGTGCGTGGCAACCGCATGACCCTGGCCACCGTGGAGATGGCCTACTGGGACCTGTGGGCCCAGGCGCGGAACCTGCCGCTGTCCACCGTGCTCGGCGGCGTGCGACACGAAGTGCCGGTGGGCGTCTCGCTCGGCATTCACGCGTCGGTCGACGCCACCGTGGAGAGCGCCGTGCGGCACGCCGAACAGGGGTACCGCCGCATCAAACTCAAGATTCAGCCCGGCTGGGACGTCGAGGTGGTCCGGGCCGTCAAGGCCGCCCTCGGGGCGCTGCCGGTCACCGTGGACGCGAACGCCGCGTACTCCCTGGCGGACCTCAACGTCCTGCGCGCGCTCGATGACCTCGGCCTGGACTACATCGAGCAGCCGCTGGCGTGGGACGACCTGCGTGACCACGCCAAACTCCAGGGGCTCATGCGCACGCCCCTGTGCCTCGACGAGTGCATCACCACCGCCCAGGACGCCCGCAAGGCACTCGAAACCGCGGCCTGCCGCCTCGTCAACATCAAAGTCGGGCGCGTCGGCGGGCACCTCGAAGCCCGGCGGATTCACGACGTGGCCGCCGCCTTCAGCGCCCCGGTGTGGTGCGGCGGCATGCTCGAAAGCGGCGTCGGCCGGGCCCACAACATTCACCTCGCGTCGCTGGCGAACTTCACCAAACCCGGCGACACCAGTTCATCCTCGCGCTACTGGGCGCGTGACCTGATCCACG
Organism: Deinococcus ficus; assembly: GCF_003444775.1. Taxonomy (NCBI): domain Bacteria; kingdom Thermotogati; phylum Deinococcota; class Deinococci; order Deinococcales; family Deinococcaceae; genus Deinococcus; species Deinococcus ficus. The sequence continues at coordinate 51,845 of NZ_CP021082.1, forward strand.
AGCCGCTCGAAACCCGCGGCGGCCTGATGCCGGTGCCCCCCGGCCCGGGCATCGGCGTGACCCTGGACCTGCCGTTCCTGGAGAGCGTCACCCGGCAGACCGAGCACCTCGGCCCGGTGACGGTGCCGGTCACGCCGGTATGACCGGCGCACTGACCGTCCGGGAGCTCCGGGGCCGGACGGAACTCGCCCTCACGCCGCCCCTGGCACGGGCGGTCTGGGGTGAAGACGACGGCCCGGAAGACCCGGTGCTGCTGCAGGTCGTGCAGCGCGTCGGCGGCCTGGTCGCTGGCGCGGTGGACCCGCAGGGCCAGGTCTGGGCGTACCTCGTGGGGCTGCCGACCGCCCGGGCGGACACCCAGCACTCCCACCGGCTGGGCGTGCACCCGGCCGTCCGGCGCCAGGGGCTCGGCGAACGGCTCAAACGCTTTCAGCAGGCGTGGTGCCTGGAACGGGAGATCACCCGCGTCACCTGGACCTTCGATCCGCTGCTGCTTGCCAACGCCCACCTGAACATCCACCGGCTCGGCGCCGTGGCGGTCGCCTACCTTCCCAACTACTACGGCGAGATGGGCGGCATCAACGCCGGCGTGCCCTCCGACCGCTTCGAGGTGGTGTGGCCGCTGGGCGGCGCGCAGGTCCACGCCCCGTGGCCCACGGGGGCGGCCGTGGATCCCCTCGCGGACGACCTGCCGGTGGACCTGCCCGGCGCGCTGGCCGTCCGCGTGCCGCGCGACTACTACCGCCTCCTCCGTGAGGATCCGGCCCTGGCCCTCGAGTGGCGCCAGCGCAGCGCGCCGCTGTTCAGCCGGCTGTTCCAGGCCGGCCACACCCTCGTGGACGTGGACCTCAGCCGGGGGCAGTACCTCTTCCGCCGGGAGGCGGCATGCTGACGTTCGTGATCCGCCGGCTGCTGGCGCTGCCACTCATTCTGCTGGCCGTGACGCTCTTGATCGTGCTGGTCATGCAGCTGATCCCGCCCGAGCAGCGCGCCGCGGTGTACGCCAGCAACCTGCAGCAGCTCTCCCAGATTCCCGAGATCATCAAGGCCAACCACCTCGACGGCAACGTCTTCGAGCAGTACGGGCTGTGGCTGCGCCAGGCGCTGAGCGGCAACCTCGGCTTCTCGCGCACCAGCGGCCAGCCGGTGCTCCCCACCCTGCTCTCGCGCTTTCCCGCCACCCTGGAACTCGCGCTCTACACCCTCATTCCGCTGATCACGCTCGGCGTCTGGCTGGGCGGTCACGCCGCCGTGCACCGCAACCGCACGGTCGACACGGTCATCCGGGTGATTTCGGTCGTGGGCTACAGCGTGCCCAGCTTCGTGCTCGGCGTGTGGCTCCTGGTGATCTTCTACGGCGCCCTGGACCTGCTGCCCGGCACCGGCAACCTCAGCAACGACGCCGCCGTGCGGCTGCTCACCGGTGAGGTCCGCCACGTGACCGGCCTCGTCACGGTCGACGCGCTGCTCAGCGGGCGGCTCGACGTCTTCTGGGACGCCCTGGTGCACCTGATCCTGCCGGTGTTCACGCTGCTGGTCGTCAGTGGCGCCGGCCTGATCAAAGGCACGCGGGCCAGCATGATCGAGGCGCTGAACAGCGACTACATCCGCACCGCGCGGGCCAAGGGGGTCAGCGAGCGCGTCATCGTCCGCAAGCACGCTCGGCGCAACGCGCTGCTGACCGTGGTGACCCTCTCGGCCCTCAGCGTGTCCGGGCTGCTGCAGGGCGCCGTGATCGCCGAGACCCTCTACGGCTACCCCGGCGTCGGCAGCTGGGCCGCGCAGGCCGCGGCGCTGGGCGACATGCCCGGCGTGCTGGGCTTCGCGCTGCTGACCGCGACCATCGTCGTGACCGTCAATCTGCTCGCCGACCTGGCCTACACCCTGGTCGACCCCCGGGTGCGGTACCTGTGAGCCACGTCACGGCCGGCGATTCCGGGCCCACCCCGGGCCAGCAGGCGGCGCGCGAAGCCGGCGCCCGGGGGCAGCTGCGCCGCCTGCAGCGCAGCCTGCCCGCGCAGTTCGGCGCCCTCTTGATCGGCCTGTTCGTGCTCGTCACGGTGCTCGCCCCGGTGCTCGCGCCGCCGCAGGGCAACTGCCGCCGGGCGCTGGGCATGAGCGCCGAGCAGACGGTGCCCGGCCCGGCGGCGTACCTGCGCGAGCTGCTGCTCACGCCCGAAGCGTGCCTGCAGATGCCCCGCCAGGGCTTCGCCGCCCAGCCCACGCCGCCCGCCCCGGACGCCCCGCTCGGTCGGGTGGGCGGCTACGACATCCGCTACGGGCTGGTGTGGGGGACCCGCACCGCGTTTTTCCTGGGCGTCACGGTGCTGGCCATCACGCTGAGCATCGGCAGCCTGGTGGGCCTGATCGCCGGGTTCTATGGCGGGCTCGCCGACACCCTGCTGATGCGCTTCACCGACGTGATCTTCGCCTTTCCCGCCCTGGTGCTGATGCTCGTCCTCGTCGCCGCGCTCGGCCCGGGGCTGCAGAACATCATCATCGCGCTGAGCCTGGTGTCCTGGGCCGCGCTCGCCCGGGTGGTCCGCTCGGAAGTCTTGCGGCTGCGCGAACTGGAGTTCGTGGCCGCCGCCCAGAGCCTCGGCGCCAGCCCCGGCCGCGTCGCGCTGCGCCACGTGCTGCCCGGCGCGACCGGCCCGCTGCTGAGCCTCGCCGTGCTGGAGATGGGCGCGCTGCCCATCGTCGCGGGCGCACTGTCCTTCCTGGGGCTGGGCACGCCGCTCGGCTTCGCCGACTGGGGCCAGCTGATCGCCCTGGCGCAGAAGTGGATTCAGGGTCCGCCCGGCGAGCCCTTCGCCTACTGGTACGTCACGCTCTTTCCCGGCCTCTGCATCGTCCTGTACAGCGTCGCCTGGAACCTCCTGGGGGACGCCCTCAGCGAAGCGTTCGATCCCCGTAACCGCTGACTTCCCCTCAGCCGCGCCACTCCTGCGGCCCCGCGCGTCCCCTGTCCGCCCGCCCCCCTTCCGTCCGGAGGTTTGCCCATGATGCGTTCCCTGCTGTCCCTGTCCGTTGCCCTGATGGGCTCCCTGGCCGCCGCCACGCCGCGCGACACCCTGGTCTACCAGGTCGCGGCGGCCGTGGCGAGCGTCGAACCCGCGCAGGCCGTCGCCACGTACGACGTGCTGCCCGTTCAGCAGATCTACGAGGGGCTGTACCTGAACAACTTCGGCACGTACACCCCGCTGCTCGCCACCGGCATGACCCAGAGCAAGGACGGCAAGGTCAGCACCTTCACCCTGCGCAAGAACGTGAAATTCCACGACGGCACGGCCATGACCTGCGCCGACGTCGAGTACTCGCTGCGCCGCACCTTCGTCGTCGGCACCGAGACCTCCCTGGCCGCCCAGCTGCGCAGCACCGTCCTCGGCATTCCCGGCTTCACCGCCGACGTCAGGAAGACCTACACCTTCGCCAAACTGGCCGCCGCCGTGCGGTGCAACGCCGCCGGGCAGCTGGTCCTGACCCTGGACCGCAACCTCCCGAGCCTGCTCGACGCCCTGTCCCAGGTGTACGTCGTGCCCCGCAAGGCGCTGGTCGCCGGCGGCGACTGGAGCGGCACCGCCCGGGACTTCGCGGCGTTCCTCGGCAAGGACGTCGCGAACTCCGTGCTGGCCCAGAAACCCGTAGGGACCGGCGCGTACCAGTTCGTGGCGCGCGACCCGAACCGCTTCATCCTGAAGGCCTTCCCGGGCTACTGGGGCGGCGCACCGGCCCTCAAGAACGTCATCCTGCAGAAGGTCGACAGCGACACCGCCCGCGTGCTCGCCCTCCAGAAAGGCGACGCCGACATCGTCATCGTGCCGGACCGCGACACGCTCGCCAAACTCAAGGGCGTGGCTGGCGTCACCGTGTATGAGTCGCTGCCCAGCCGCGACCTGTCCACCGTGGTGCTGTTCAACCAGAACGTCAAGAACTCCGCGCTGCTGCCCGCCGGGCAGCTCGCCGAGAACAACATGCCCGTCAACCTGTTCAGCGACATTCACGTCCGCCGCGGCTTCGCGGCGCTGTTCGACGCGCAGACCTTCACCCGCGACGCCCTGCAGGGCTTCGGGGTGACGAAGAACACCACCCTCCCGCCCAACAACTGGGCCGACGACAAGACCCTGCGGCCCCCCGCGTACAGCCTCAAGACCGCCGAAGCCGAATTCCGTCAGGCCTGGGGCGGCAAACTCTGGAGCACCGGCTTTACCATTCCCATCGACTTCTTCGCCGGCAGCGGCCTGTCCGAGGTCGTGTCCGGCATCTTCAAGCAGAACATCGAGCGGCTCAACCCCAAATTCCACGTGCAGGTGAACACCGTGGAACTCAGCGCCGCCAATGCCGCCCTGCTCGGCGGGAAGCTGCCCGTCGCGGCCCTCACCTGGGGCGGCGCGGACCCCGACACCGTGCTGCGCGGCCTGTACAGCGCCCAGGGCATCCTGGCGCCCGCCACGGGCATCCGGGACGCGAAACTCGAAACGCTGCTCGACCAGGCGAACAACGCGGTCGGCCAGAGCGCCCGCAAGCCGCTGTACCGCACCCTGCTGACCTACCTCAACCAGCAGATGTACGGCTTCCCGCTGCCGCAGCCGCTGACCTGGGCGGCCACCGCCTCGACCCTCAAGGGCTACCAGAACTTCCACCGCACCAACCTCCTGCGCACCCTGTCGAAGTAAGCAGGGAGCGCCGCGCCTACTGCCGCCCGCCTCTTCCCCCGAGCTCAAGGAGTTCCCATGACTGCACCGACGACCCCCGCGACCCCCACCGACCTCGCCGAACGGTTCGAACACGAAGCCCGGCGCCTGCTCGAGGAATTTGACGTGCCTGGCGTGTCCCTCGGGCTGCTGACCCCGGACGGCGACCATGTCGTGACGCTGGGCGTGACCAGCCTGGAAAACCCGCTGCCGGTCACCGCCGACACCATCTTCCAGATCGGCAGCACCACGAAGACCCTGACCTCCCTGACCCTCTCGGTGCTTGAAGCGCAGGGCAAACTCAGCCGCGACGACCTGATCCGCACGCACCTGCCGGACTTCCGGCTCAAGGACGAGTCCGTGGCGGCCGAGCTGACCATCCTCGACACCCTGACCCACCAGGGCGGCTTCCAGGGCGACCTGTTCGAGGACACCGGCGACGGCGACGACGCCCTCGCCAAGGTGCTCGACCTGCTCGCCGACGCGCCGCAGGTGGTGCCCCTGCGCGGGCACTGGAGTTACAACAACGCCGGCTTCTACATTGCCGGGAGGGTCATCGAGGTGGTGACCGGCATGACCTGGGAAGCGGCGGTGACCGAACTCGTGCTCAAACCGCTCGGCATGACCAAGACCCTGTTCTTCCCGAACGAGATCATGACCCACCGCTTCGCCGCCGGGCACAACAAGATCGGGGAGGAGTTCGTCGTGCAGCGGCCCTGGCAGATGGTCCGGTCGGCCGGCCCGGCCGGCAGCACCTGCTCCTCGACCGTGAACGACATGGCCCGGTACGCCCACTACATCATGTCCGGCACGGTGCCCAGCCCCCAGGAGGACACGGGCGCCGGCGCGGAGGACGCCTCCGGGGACACCACTGAGGCCGGTACGGAGGCCGGCGCCGCGACCCTCACCACACTCGACCGGACCCGGCTGTGGGCGCCGGTGCGGTCCATCGGCATCGCCCTCAACGGCTTTCCCGGCGACCAGGGGCAGATCGGGCAGAGCTGGTTCATCGACCAGTACGACGACGCGACGATCCTCAGTCACGGCGGCACCACCGTCGGCCACCAGTCGGATTTCTGGCTGTCCCCGGACCGCAAGGTGGCCTTCATCGCCCTGACGAACGGCAGCAACGGCCACGCCTACAACCGCCGGCTCAGCGAATGGGTCAAACGCGAGGTGCTGGGCCTCACGGCTCCTGACACCGCGGACCACCAGCCCAGCGAGGCCGAACTGCAGGAGCTCGCCGGCACGTACCTGGTCGTCGGGCAGCCGCTCAAGATGGAAGCGGAAGTGCGTGGCGGCGTGCTGACCCTCCTGATTCCCGACACGGCGGCGGGCGGCACCAAGGACGCCGCCCTGCGCTTTATCGCTCCGGACCGCGCGATCATCAGTGGCGGCGACATGGACGGGTACGCCATCGACTTCCTGCGAGACGACACAGGCCAGGTCGAGTTCCTGAAAGTCGTCGTGCGCCTCTACCCCCGCCAGCGCGACGAGGCGCCGGCGACCGCGCAGCCCCTGCCAGCCCTGGAAGAGGCGTGAGCGACGCCGTCTGGATCACGGGCGGCACCGTGATCGACGGTACCGGCGCGCCCGGCCGCCGGGCCGACGTGTTGCTCGAAGGCGGCCGCATCGCCCGGATCGCGGCGCCCGGCACGCCCGCTCCGGCCGGCGCCGAGGTGGTGGACGCCGCGGGGCAGGTGGTCGCCCCCGGCTTCATCGACGTGATGAGTCACTCGGTCGCCTCGCTGCTGCACGACCCCCGCAGCCTGGGCAAGGTCACGCAGGGCGTCACCACCGAAATCATGGGGGAAGGCTGGACCCCCGCGCCCGCCGTGCCCGGGGAACCGCACGGCTTTCCCGTGCACGGCCTGCCCGGCGGAGACGAACGCTGGGCAGCCCGCTCGCGGACCTGGACCCGCTTCGGGGACTGGCTCGCGGCGCAGGAGGAGGTGGGCGCCGCCGTGAACTTCGGCTCCTTCCTCGGCGGGGCTACCGTGCGGATGGCCGCCCGGGGCCACGCCCAGGGGGAGAGCACGCCCGAGGAACTCGGCCGGATGTGCCAGGTGACACGCGAGGCGATGGAAGACGGCGCCTTCGGCCTCGCCACCGCCCTGATCTACCCGCCCGGCAGTTACGCGGGCACCGACGAACTCGTCGCAATCTGCCGGGAGGTCGCGGCTTACGGCGGCATCTACATCACCCACATGCGCTCCGAAGGCGAGGGGCTGCTCGGCGGCCTCGAGGAGGCGCTGGACATCACCGCCCGCAGCGGAGCGCGCCTGCACCTCTACCACCTCAAGGCGGCCGGCCGGCCCGCCTGGCCGCTGATAGAGCCGCTGATCGAGCGCGTGAACGCCGAGCGCGCCGCGGGCCGCGACATTCACGCCGACATGTACCTCTACACCGCCGGGGGGACGGGCCTGTCGGCCGTCACGCCGCCCTGGGCGAGCGAGGACGACGCGCTGCGCACGCGGCTGCTCGATCCGGCGCAGCGCGCCCGCATTCGCCAGGCGATGCTCGAACCCGACGGCACCTGGGAGCCACTGGGCAGCCTGGCCGGCCCCGAGGGGGTCTTCCCGGTGGGCCTGCGGCACCCGGACCACCAGCCCTACGTGGGCCGATCGCTGGCGGAGATCGCTGCCCTGCGCGGCCAGGACTGGATCGACGCGGCCCTCGACCTGATCGCCGCGGAGCCCGGCCGGGTGGGCAGCCTCTTTCACCTGATGAGCGAAGCGAACATCGAACGGCAGCTGCGCGAACCCTGGGTCATGCTCGGGTCGGATGCCGCCGGCTACGACCCGGCCGCCCGGACGGACGGCAGCACCGGCGGGCATCCCCGCTCGTTCGGAAATTTCACCCGGCTGCTCGCCCATTACGTCCGCGGCCGACACCTCCTGACCCTGGAAGACGCCATACACCGCATGACCGGCCTGCCGGCGCAGCACCTGCGCCTCCAGGGGCGCGGTGAACTGCGTGAAGGGGCCTGCGCGGACGTGGTGATCTTCGACCCGGCCGGCGTGCGCGACCGGGCCACCTACGCCGACTCCGAGCAGCTGTCCGAAGGGGTGCGTGACGTCTGGGTGAATGGCGCCCGGGTCCTGCGCGGCGGCGAACACACCGGGGCCCGCCCCGGGCGCCGCCTGTACGGCCCTGGGAGACCCGTGTGACGCGCCCAGTGCCTGATTTTGCCGCACCTGATCCCGCGGCGCCCCTCATCGTGGACGCCCACCTCGACCTCGCCTGGAGCAGCCTGGCCAACGGACGAGACCTCACGCGGCCGGTGGCGGAGATCCGCCGGGCGGAGAGGCGCACGCGGGACAACGTCATGCTGACACTCCCGGACCTGGCGCGCGGCAACATCGCGCTGGTGTTCGGCACGCTGTACGCCCAGCCGGCCAGCCTCTCGTTCGCGCAGGACCTCGTCTCGGCCCACCCGGGCGGGTACACCACGCCCGCCGAGGCGCGCGCCCAGGCGACCGCGCAACTGGAGCAGTACCGGCGCTGGGAAGACGGCGGTCACCTGCGCCTGATCCGGCACCTGCCGGACCTCGACGATCACCTGCGCCGCTGGCCGCAAGACGCGGTGCCCGGCGTGGTCCTGACCATCGAAGGCGCCGATCCCATCCTGGCACCGGACGAGTTCGACTGGTGGTGGCGCCAGGGCGTGCGCTCGGTGGGGCTCGCCTGGACCGGCACCCGCTACGCGGGCGGCACCGGCGACCCGCGCGGCCTCACGCTGCCGGGCCGCGAACTGCTCGCCGCCATGCGGGAACGCGGCGCGCTGCACGACGCGTCGCACCTTGCCGAGGAGGCCTTCTGGGAGGCGCTGGACCTCACGGCCCCCGGCGCCCTGATCGCCTCGCACAGCAACGCCCGGGCCCTGCTGACCTCCGCCGGACGCGCGGACCTGCCGCCCGACCGGCACCTCAGTGACGACATGATCCGCGCCATTGGCGGCCGCTGCGGCGTGATCGGGCTGAACCTCATGAACTCGTTTCTCGACGCCGACTGGACCCTGCAAGGCCGGGCCGTGCCGGTGCGCGTGCGGGACCAGGTCGCGCGGCACTGGGCGTACGTTTCGGAACTGGTCGGGTGGCACAGCGTCGGGATCGGCTCGGATCTCGACGCCGGCGCCGGACGCGAGGAGAGCCCCGAGGAACTCGACGACGCGGCCGACTGGCCGCGGCTGGCCGGCGCCGTGCCCGAAGAGCACCGTGAGGCGGTGCTGGGCGGCAACTGGCTGCGCGTGCTGCGCGCCAACCTGCCCCGCACGTAGTGCCGACCGATTGAACTGACGGAACAGCGCCCCTGGCCTGCCGGCCCACCCGACCTTTCAACGGAGGTTCCCATGACTGCACCGACGACCCCCGCGACCCTTACCGACCTCGCCGAGCGGTTCGAGCACGAGGCCCGCCGTCTGCTCGACGAGCTCGGGATTCCCGGCGTGACCCTCGGGTTGCTGACCCCGGACGGCGACCACTTCGTGAACCTGGGCGTGACCAGCCTGGAAAACCCACTGCCGGTCACGTCCGACACGCTCTTCCAGATCGGCAGCACCACCAAGACCCTGACCTCCCTGACCCTCTCGGTGCTCGAGGCGCAGGGCAAACTGAAACTCGACGATCCGGTCCGCACGCACCTGCCGGACTTCCGGCTGAGCGACGAGTCCGTGGCGGCCGCGCTGACCGTGCGGGACCTGCTCACCCACCAGGGCGGCTTCCAGGGCGACCTGTTCGAGGACACCGGAGACGGCGACGACGCCGTGGCGCGCGTGGTCGATTTCATGGCGGGCGTGGAGCAGATGGTGCCGCTGCGCGGCCACTGGAGCTACAACAACGCCGGGTTCTACGTGGCCGGGCGGGTCATCGAGGTCCTCAGCGGCATGACGTATGACGCGGCGGTCACCGCACTCGTCCTCAGGCCGCTGGGCATGAACGCCACGCTGTTCTCCGCCAACCAGATCATGACCCACCGCTTCGCCGCCGGGCACAACAAGATCGGGGGCGGGATGGCCGTGCAGCGCCCCTGGATGATGATGCGCTCCGCGGCGCCGGCGGGCAGCACCTGCTCGTCGACCGTGCAGGACATGGCCCGCTACGCCCACTACATCATGTCCGGCACCGTTTCAGAGCCCTCCGGTGAGCCGGTGGCCGAAGAGACACAACCGGCCCCGGCCGCGCTGCTGGCCGCCCTGGACCGCAGTCGGCTCTGGGCGAACCCCGTGCCGACCGGCCTGTCCCTCAACGGCTTTCCCGGCTCTTTGGGCGAGATGGGCCAGAGCTGGTTCGTGGACCGGCCGGCCGGCACGCTGATCCTCAGTCACGGCGGCACCACCCACGGCCAGCAGTCGGACTTCTGGGTCGCCCCGGACCGGGGCGTGGCCTTCATCGCCATGACGAACGCGTCGAACGGGCACGCACTGCACCGCCAGCTCAGCGACTGGGTCAAGCGCGAGGTGCTGGGCCTCGGCGCCCCCACCCTCGAGGATTACCCCCTCCCGCCCGAGCAGATGAAGGCGCTGGCCGGCGAGTACGCGGTCTTCGGCCTGCCGGTCCGCGTGACCCTGGTCTTCGACAACGACGCCCTGACGCTGATCCTGCCCACCCTCACCGAGGAGGAACCCGAACGCGTCACGCTGCGCCCGATCGGCCCGGACCGGGCGGTGATCGCCGGGGGCGACACCGACGGCTTCGGCGTGGAATTCCTGCCCGGCGAGGACGGTCACGTGGAGTTCCTGCGGTTCGGCGGACGCCTCTACCCGCGCGCGCCGCAAAGCGTGTAGCGTGAACCGGGCATGACGACGGTTCCTCCCACATCGGTCGCCCCGCCCAGCACGGTGGTCGAGCAACTGCGCGCCGCTCTGGACACCCTGGGGAAGCGCGATCAGCTGATCGCCCGCTTCGTGATCGACCACGCCGAGGAACTGCCGTTCCTCAGTGCCGGCGAGATCGCTGAACGACTCGGTGTGAGCGGCCCGGCCATCACGCGCTTCAGCCAGCGGGTCGGATTCGAAGGGTACCCGCACCTGCAGCGCTTGGTGCGCCAGGACCTGCGCGCCACCCTGGGCGTCAAACAACCCGGGCGGCAGGACGCCGTGGCCGCCAGCTACTGGGCCAGCGAGCGGGCCAACCTCGAGGTGCTGCAGGGCATCGGGGAGCGCCAGCTGCTGCCGTTCGCCGCGGCGCTCACCCAGGCCCGGCAGGTCTGGATCATCGGCGCCCGGTCGTCCTACGGCGTGGCGCTGATCGCCGAGTCGCTGCTCTCACCCTTCCGGCCCCGCGTCCGGGCGCACTCGGCCGACACCCTCAGCGGCCAGCCGGAGCAACTCCTGGAAGTGAACGCCGAGGACGTCGCCCTGGTGTACACGCTGAGGCGCTACAGCCGCGCCACCACGCGCGTCACGACCGCCCTGAACAGCCAGGGGGCCACGGTGCTGCTCATCACCGACCAGGGCGCCTCCCCGCTCGGGAAGATCGCCCACCAGAGCCTCCGCGTGCCCACCCAGGGCTCCGAGGTGGTCGCCTCGCTCGCCCCCTTCATCAGCGTGACCGCCCTGCTCGCCACCCTCGTCGCCCGGGAACTCGGCGGCGGGCACCTGCAGCAGGCCGAGACCCTCAAGGCCGACTTCTCCGTCTACGAGTACTAGGCAGGCGCCCCCGATTCATCCGGACTTCTGAAAGGCAGCCATCAGCGTGGCGTTCCTGACCGGTCACGGAGTGCACAGGGCGTCCGCGCCCCTTTCGGCCTGGTGTTAAGCTGGAGATCCCGTAGCATGCCGCTCCTCAGGCCCCGTCGTTCAGGTGGAGGACACAGTGAGACGACCGCTCCCTCAGCTCACGCGCATCGCTTTGACCGACGGCGGCCTGGAAACCGATCTTCTCTTCAACCGCGGCTTCGACCTTCCCCACTTTGCCTCGGTCGTCCTCCTCGGCACGGCAGAGGGAAGGGCGGCCCTTGAGGCGTACTACCGCCCTTACCTGGAACTGGCGCGCAACGTCGGGTGTGGCTTCATTCTCGAGAGTGCCACGTGGCGGGCCAGCCCCGACTGGGCCTCGCCGCTCGCGCTCCGTCCGGCCGAACTCGACCGGCTCAATCTCGCCGCCGTCGAGCTGCTCAAGGAGCTGAGGTCCGGGTGCGCCATCGACCCGTCTGAGGTCGTGGTCAGTGGTTGCATCGGGCCCCGGGGCGACGGCTATGACCCCGGCCGGGTGATGGGCGTCACTGAAGCCCGTGACTACCACGGGCAGCAGGCGCGGGTGCTGGCCTCAGCGGATGTCGATATGCTTTCGGCCCTCACCATGACCAACATCAACGAAGCGACCGGTATCGCCCTGGCCGCTGCGGAAGTCGATCTGCCGGTCGCCATCTCGTTCACCGTCGAGACGGACGGACGGCTGCCCACCGGGGAATCTCTCGGGGAAGCGGTGACCGCCGTGGATGAGGCCACCGGAGCGTCCCCAGCCTACTTCATGATCAACTGCGCCCACCCCGACCACTTTGTCTCCCTTCTGGAGGACGGCGCAGCCTGGACCCAGCGGCTTCGTGGTGTGCGCGCCAATGCCTCGAGGTGCAGCCACCAGGAACTGGATGCCATGACGGAACTGGACGCTGGCGACCCTGATGACCTGGCGCAGCTTTACCGCACGCTTCTCGAGCGGCACCCGCAACTCACGGTGCTTGGCGGATGCTGCGGAACGGACCTGCGCCATCTCACGGCGATTGCAGAAGCGTGCATGAGGCCGCCAATCTCGTCGTGATCCGGCGCAAGCTGGGGGCGTTCCTGACGTCTGGTCCTGGGCAGTCTCTGGAACGACACTGGACATCCCCCTCGTCTGGGCTGGTCAGGCAGGCCCGGCGTCCAGGTTGCGGGCGTCAACCTCCGGGAAGCCAGGGGTCTGCATCGACACGTCATGACAGGACGCCGTGACGTGGATTGAAGACCGATTGCGCAGTTGGGATGCGAGTTGATCGGGGGAGGCGCTGCCTCCCCCGATCTGTGGTCTGGTGATTCAGGCGAACTGTGGTGCGCGGCTCATGGTGCGGAGATTGACCAGGCCGGCCACACAGCCCCAGAACAGGCCGTGTCGCCGGGTGTCGTTTCGGTAGAACTCCCGGCAAACGTGGAACTTCTTCAGCTTACACACGACGTTCTCCACCGTGATCCGCACCTTGGACATCTGATGGTTGAGCTCCCGCTCCTCCGGACTCAGCGTGCCGCCTTTGGGGCGCATCCGGGGAACGATCACCTCGTGGTCGGGGCACAGCTTGTCCAGGCCCGTGTACCCCCGGTCGCCCCACACGCGACTCCCCCGGGGGAGTCGGGGCAACAGTCGCGATTGTTTCAGGACCTTCATGTCATGGGTGCGCCCGCCGGCGGGCGCACTGAGGTGCACGACGAGTCCATCCGGGGTCACCGCCACCTGCGTTTTCAGCGTATGGGTGCCCTTCTTGACGCTGAAATACTTCTTCTGGTCCTTGGGCCGCCCGACGGCCTTCTTTCCGGGACTGCTGCCTTTCTTCTGCTTGGGTTGTCCTCGGGGCTGCTCCGTGCCGTCGATGATGATGTCGGCGATCTCCGGGAAGGCTTCGAGGACGTCTTCGAGCGTGCGCAGCCGACGACGCGGGGCGTCGTCGGGCGTGACCTTGCGGCTGTCCAGCGTCCGGGCGCGGAGGGGAGCAGGCAGCGCCTGCTCCAGGATCGGCAGGAGCGCATGAACGTTCCGACAGACGTTGGCGGCATCCATCTCGAACAGCACGCCCAACAGATGCATCGGGAGATAGTGTCGCAAGTAGATCAGCGTCAGCAGCAGACGGTGGGGAACATCGAGTTTGAACTGCCGGCCGGCCCCGATACGGCGTTGCCGTCCCTCCCGCAGGAGGGACGTCCGGTGCGCCCGAATCCACAGGGGCTCGAGCTGTTCAGCGAGGAGGGTGAATTCGCTGGGGTTCAGGCCACACAGCGACTCGAAGGACCGGGGACGCTGGGCCAGGCGCGGCACCTGAAGCATGCCGTCACTCTGCCCAATTCACCTCAACTGCGCAACGGGTCTTGAAGCCGCGCTCCCCGGGGAGCGCGGGGCTGGTGGGATACCGGCTCACGGCTCGACGGTCACGGTCGCGGTCATGAAGGGATGTTGCACACAGACCACCGTGTACGTGCCGGCTTGGTCGAAGGTGACGGCGAAGCGCCCCCCCTTCCGCAGCGGCGGCGAGATCGTGACCCCTTTCACCTCAATGGTGTGCACTGCCAGGTCGTCGTTGATCCACACGACCCTGGTGCCGCGCCTCACCTGCAGGGGGGCCGGGGCGTACCGGAACCCGCTGATGTGGACCTCGACCGTTCCGCTCTGCACCGGGACGTTCTGCGCCGGGGGTGTGGAGGTGCCGTGATCGTGCGTGGACGGCATGGCGACCGGCGTTCCGTCTGCTGTCAGCTCGGGGCCACCCACCACCATCAGGTGGATCCCGCCCGGGTCAACGCCGTCGTTCGTGCCGTGCGGCGGGATGTGGTCGTGGAGGGGAAACGTGCCGTCCCGCCCCTTCACCAGCAGGTCATAGCGTTCGCCGGGCGCGATCAAGACGGTGTCGGCCTGGTAGGGGAGAGGCAGGTTCTGCCCGTCCTTGGCGATCACCAGGAAGGTCATGCCGTGCAGGTGCATGCTGTGAACCTCCTGCCCCACGTTCAGCAGGCGGAGCAGATGCACCTCCCCCTGCGGCACCTGGAGGTCAGGAATCAGGGGATGGGCCTTCCCGTTGGCGAGGTGGTAATTGGGCGTGGCCTTGTGCGGCAGCACATCCGGGTCCTGGTGGCTGTCCCACTCATCGAGCATCAGCACATGGTCTTTGACCCAGACCGCCCCCTCCCGCGGCTCGACGATGAGCGCCCCGTACATCCCCATGTCGAGGTGCAGGTTGGTCTCGACGTGGCAGTGGTACATGTGGGTGCCGGCCTCGGTGGCCACGAAGGCGTACGTGTAGCTCTGGCCCGGCAGCACCGCCTGCGAGGTGTGGGGGACGCCGTCCATGGACTGCGCCAGAGAGGTGATGCCGTGCAGGTGAATGGTGTGGGCCCGGCCGGTGGTGTTCCGAAGGGTGATCCTCACCAGATCGCCGACCCCCACCCGCAATTCCGGTCCGGGGACGCTGCCGGGCTGGCCGGGGAGGCTGAACGCCCACTGCTTCACCCGCACGCCGGGCGCGATCTCCGTCTCGATCTCGTGAACTTCCAACGTGAATTCACGCACCTGGCCAGTGAAGCTGTTCAAGGGCACCGTGCCGTTCGGCGCCTGCGTGAAGGCCCGGATCAGCGCGTCACGGGAAGCGGCGGGCGCCTCATGAACGTGCGGGACGTCCTGCGCTCCGACGGCACCGCCGAGGAGCAGGAACAGCATCCCGAGGAACGAAAGGCGGCACATGCGTGAGGGCAAAGGCAACATGTCAGCTCCAGAACGTCGGGCAGGGACGCATTCCGTCCCTGCCCGCGGGGGAACTACTTGACGCTCAGCCCCGTCATCATGCCCAGCATGAAGTGCGGCATGTGCTCCTTGGCGCTGGGCAGGAAGCAGACCACGATGTACTCCCCGGGGGTGAGGTCGAAGGACACGAAGGCGCTGTGGCCCTTGGAGATCGCCTCCAGTCCGCCCACGTCCTCGAAGGGGGGCTCACCGGCCTGGGAGGGGTCGGGCGCCTTGAAGAAGGCTTCCACGTCCGACACCTTTTTGCCGTCCTTGAGCCGCATCAGCATCACGTGATGCGTCTCCTGGCCCGCATTGGAGACCTCCCACACCTGCTTCCCGGCCTTCACAGTCGCGGGGAGCACGACCTTGAAGTCCTGCAAGGTGGCCTTCACGTCCGCCTTGGGCGCCGTAACGCCGTTCGCTGCGCCGGCGACGGTGAAGGAACGGTACTGACCCAGGTCGTACAGCGGCTTGCCGTCCTCACTCGCGCCAAAGCCGAACACCACGTAGCGGCCGGGCGTGAGAGTGGTGCCGAACTCGAAGGTGCCGCCCGGCATCACCCCAGCGCTACCTCCCGTGAATTCGGCGATCTTCTCAATGGCGCTCATGTTCTCGCCGTGAGACGCCATCAGCTCGCCCAGGGCCGCCTTGACGTCGGCATCGCTCACGTTCCCCTTGAGCCGCGCCACGACAGGCGCGAAAGGCTGCCCGGCCGTGTTGCTGAAGGCGAAGGCGGTGTAGCCCGGGGCCACGCTGGCAGGCCCGTCGAGCGTGAACACCGCGTCCTTCTCCGACAGGGTGAACGTGGTCGCCTCGTCGTGCCCGGCGTGCGCGAGGGCGGCGGCGGTCAGAGCGAGGGACAGGGTGGCGATCAGCATCTTGTTCATGGTGTGCTCCTTCAGGCGAGGCACTCCTCACGTGAGCGCCGCCTCTTGAAGCACACCGTAAAAAAAGCATGATGGCTGGAGGATGATGCTCGTGGCTGCCCTGGTCCGTCGGAGTGAGCGGACCGGACGGCAGACCCCTGGGTCACGATCCGCGCTCCGACGGAGTGGGGCAGGTGAGCCCTGCGGAAATGTGGCCAGCACGTGAACGTCTGCCAGGGTGGGCGCCGGTGCAAATCCTAACTTCTGCCACCCACGGTCCCGACCCTCCCGTCAATCCTGTCCCTGGCATCCTCTAAAGTTGATGAAGATGACGAGGTTGACTGGGCAGGGACTTCCCCTGGACGAAACCCACAGGACGTCTGACGGGGCGGTCCAGGTGGGCGAAGTCCTTCGGCGCAAGCTCTACGTCGTCTGCTCGGTGTTCGGCGGGCTGGTCGCTCTTGTCCTCCTGCTCGTCGAACTCCTGGGCGCTGCCCCGAATGCCTCGTTGCTGTTCACGTACGCCGCTCAACTCCTGCTGACCCTCTGGTGTACGCAGTGGCTGCTGCGTGGCCGTCCGATCTACACCGGGGAGCGAATCGTGCTGCTGTGCAATGTCGTGACGATCGTGCTGCAGTCGGTTCAGGTCGGACGGACCGACACGCCGGAGTCCCTGCTGCTGCTTCAGAGCATTTTCAATCTCCTGCTGGCCACCAGCATCCTCGGGTACATGATCCTCAGGCAACGACACGCGCTGATGCTGGGGGTGGGCACCTACGCCGTGAGCACCCTGATCATCGCGCTGCGCGACGGGTTTCTGGATCAGGGCCTGACGGTGCTGCGCATTCACCTGAGCACCGCCGCCCTGCTCCTCCTGCTCCACGCCCTGGCGTGGTACCGCGTGCAGTACACCCAGGAATACCTCCACCGCCTTCGACTGGAAAAGCAGGCGACGACGGACCCGCTCACCGGCCTGCTGAACCGCCACGGCCTGTACCCGCATGTGCAGACGGTCCTGCACTCGGGGGGCAGTCCCGGGAGCGTCATCCTGCTGGACCTCGATCACTTCAAGGGCGTGAATGACCGCTTCGGGCACCTGATTGGGGACGACGTCCTCGTCCGGACCGCACAGATGCTGAACGATCACCTGCGGCTCCCGGGCGTGGTGGGGCGGTGGGGCGGCGAGGAATTCCTGATCGTCCTCCCGGGCATGACGCAGGAGGAGGCGGGGCGGGTCGCGGATCACCTCCGCCTTCAGCTGAGCAGGGAGCCCCAGCCGGTGGTCGGGACGGTGACCGCCAGCATGGGTGTGGCGCAGGCCCTGGAGGCCGAGGGCATGACGGAGCTGCTGCACCGCGCCGATCAGGCCCTGTACCAGGCCAAGGCGGCCGGGCGAGACAGCGTCGTCGTCGCGGCCTGACGGCTGGCGGGGCCGTTCCGGCTGGCGTGCTGAGGGGGGCCGGTCCCGGAGCGGTGTTTGGGGCGGCGCCAAAGGGGTGGGCCTGATGCGGCGGTGGAGCCTCCCAGGTTGACTCAGGTGGACCAAACGCCCAGGACAGGGTGTGCTCCGGACCGGCAGGGCCTACACGGCCGCGCCGACCCCTGGGGGGCGGTGTGACTCCGGGCTCCACGTGGCGCTGGGCCGGGCGAAGTGGTACCCCTGCAACAGATCGACGCCGAGGTCCCGCAGCAACTGGTGCTCATCGGCGTGCTCGACCCCTTCGGCGACCGTGTACAGGCCCAGCGCCTCGCTGAGCTGCACGATGGTGCGGATCATCGCCTGCGCGCTGGCGTTCTCTCCGCGTTCGAGGGCGGTGACGAAGGACCGGTCGATCTTCAGGCCGCTGACGGGGATGTTCCGCAGGAGGCTGAGGTTGGAGTACCCGGTGCCGAAGTCGTCGAGCATGACCTGCACGCCCATCTGCCGCAGGCCCAGCAGGATCTCCTGCACGCGCTCGGGGGACTGGATCATCAACGACTCGGTGATCTCCAGCTTGAGGCACTCGGGCGGCAGCCCACTGCCCTGCAGGGCTGAGCGGACGGTGCCGAGCAGGTCGCCCTGCTGGAACTGCCGCGCGGAGAGGTTCACGGCGACCGGTACGCCGCCCCAGGTGCTCGCACGGCGGCAGGCTTCATGCAGCACCCACGCCCCGACCGGGACGATCAGGCCGGTGCGTTCGAGCACCGGAATGAACTCGGCCGGACTCCGGAACCCCAGGTCGGGGTTGTGCCACCGCAGCAGCGCCTCCGCGCCCCGGATTTCGCCGTTGACCGCGTCGATCACCGGCTGGTAGTGCAGGTCGAACTCCCCCTGGTTCAGCGCGTCCGCCAGCGCCGCCTCGAAATGCAGGGTCGCCTGCCGTTCCTGCCCACCACCCTGGTACCGGCCCAGTGCGTGCCCCTGCTCGCGCGCGTCGTCCAGCGCGATGTGCGCGGCGCGGAGCAGTTCGTCCGGGTCAGTTCCGTCCTGCGTGTGGTGCGCCACCCCGAGGCTGCCCTGCACACTGACCGGCAGGCCGTGCACGCGGAAGTTCTCCCGCAGGGCCGCCAGGAGCGTCTCGGCACGCGCCTCTCGGGACTCCACGCTCTCACCGAGCAGCAGCACGACGAACTCGTTGCCCCCGGTCCGCGCAAGCACCTCCCCCTGGCCCAGGCCAGTCTTGAGTCGCTCGGCCACCGCGCGCAGCAGCTCGTCCCCACCGGCCGGCCCGAGGGCGTCGTTGACCTGTTTGAAACGGTGAATGTCGAGGATGGCGACACTGACGCCCTGTCCGTCGCGCGCGGCCTGCTCGGTCGCCCGGGAGAGCAGGACCCGCATCAGGAGCCGGTTCGGCAGGCCGGTCAGGTCGTCGTAGAAGCGTTCGCGTTCCAGCGCGGCGATGGCGTCCGTGCGCGCCTGCTCGCTCGCCAGGCGCAGCTGGCGTTCATGGGACACCTCGCGGCGTGCGCCACTGAGCTCCGCCTGCGTGGTGAGGTCGCGCGCCTGCTGCGCGAGGACCACGTCCCGCAACAGGTCACCCAGTCGGGCTGCGCTCTTCAGGTGCGCGATGGCCTCCCGGGGCGCGTCGTCCTCGTATAAGCGGGCAAGCAGCTCGTGGGCCTGCAGCATCTCCCGGGTGCGCTCCGCCTGCTCGGCGAGGGCGAGCGCGCGCTTCAGCGGCGCTTCGGCGAGCGACGGCTGCTGGTGGTTGAGGTGGTGCTCGGCGCGGCCGAGCAGGATCTCCAGCTGGCGGTCCACGTCCCCGCTGGCCTCCGCGAGTGACTCGGCTTCCCGGTACGCCTCCGCGGCCTCCTGGCCCCGCCCCTGCGCCGCCAGGATCATCCCGAGGGTCTGCAGGGCCGTGGACTGCTCGTTGGTGGACCCCATCTCCCGCGCGCCTTCCAGAGCAGAGGTCAGGAGCGTTGCGGCCTCGTCGAGGTGCCCGAGTTTGTGGGCCATCATCCCGGCGTTCAGGGCCATGATGATGCTGCCCGGCTGGTTCCCGGCCCGCTGGGCGACGTCCAGCGCCTGCTTGAACTGCGCGTGGGCGTCCCCGTACTGCCCGGTCTGCTCATGGAGCAACCCCAGGTTCGCGTGCACATGCAGGGCACTCTGCAGAGGGTCTTGGCTGTCGGGAAGGCGCTGCTGGGCGGTTTCAAGCAGTTCGAGCGACTCGCGTAGCCTTCCCTGGCTGTTGAGGATGATGACCTGGTTGCACAGCGCCCGGATCTCCGCGTCCACGTCCCCGTCCGCCTGGCGCAGTGCCAGTACCCGGGCGAGCGCCTCCAGCGCCTCGTTGTTCTTGCCGGCCCGGTGCTGCATCTGCGCGAGCAGGCTCAGCACATCCCCTTCCTCGGCGCCCAGGCCCTCATCTCTCGCGGCCTGCGCCGAGCGCTGGAAGTACCCAGCGGCCTGCGCGACCTGCCCGGCCGCCTGAGCGAGCTGTGCCCGCAGCAGCAGCGCCCGGACCCGCTGCCGGGCCGTGGTCGGCGTGACCTGCGCTAGGTACCCGCTCCCGAGGTCCCGCTGCCCAATGCGAATCGCTGCGTCCGCGGCCAGCAGGCGCAGGTCCGCGGCGCAGTCGGGCACCCCGCAGGGTGGGTCGCTCAGCAGTGCCTGGGTGATGGCGAGGCTGCCGGCGGGGTCGGTTTTGAGGATCTGCTCGGCGTGCTGCCGGGCGTCATCGTGGGCACAGGTCATGGAAGGAACGTCCGTAAGAGAGGCCTCAGCGTGCCGATTTGCCTGGCACGCTGAGGGAGAGGGCGGTCAGGGGGAAGTGTCAGGGGCGGGTGAGGGCGTCTAGGTTGAGGCGTCCGGCACCGAGCTTCCCGGCGAAGGGCTGGTTGGCGGCGAGCGCATCGACGCCCGTGGCGGTGGCCTGGATGCGGCGGACGGCGTCCGCGCCGTTCAGGCTGCCGCTGCTCAGCGCGAGCGCAGCGGCACCGGCGACCACGGGGGCACTCATGGAGGTGCCGCTCCACGCGGCGAGGCGGCCGCCGGGCGCCGGGCCGACCAGTTCCTCACCGGGTGCGAGGAGGCTCAGCGCGCCGTACTGCGAGAAGGCACTCTTGTTCCACGCGAGCCCGTGGCTGCCGACGGCGAGGTTCAGGGCGCTGCCCGCGAAGTGCCCGGCGGGGTAGCGCAGGCCTTCGGTGCCGGCGTTCCCGGCCGAGGCGACCACGACCACGCCGGCGTCGTTGGCGTACCCAATGGCCTGCTTGACCGCTTCGACGGGTTCGTCGGAGCCGAGGCTGAGGTTGATGATGTCCGCGCCGTGGTCGGTGGCCCAGAGGATCCCCTGGACGACGGAGCTGACGTTCCCCTGGCCCTGCGCGTCGAGCACGCGGACGGGCATGATTTTCGCGCCGGGGGCGACGATCAGGGCGAGCCCGGCGACTTCGGTGCCATGCCCGGAGGCGTCCTGCCCGAAGGTGCCGTCGTCCATCGGCAGCGCGTCCCCATCCGCGAAGTCGTACCAGGTGTCCTGGGGGGTGAGCGAGGAGGTGAACATGGGGTGTGCGACATCGACGCCGGTGTCCAGGACGGCGATGGTCACGCCGGCCCCGGGGACGCCGTTGGCGCCGAGGCGCGTCTGGGCGACGTCCAGGCCGATGCTCTGCCAGGTGTCGATGTTGGCGACCGTGGTGCCGTTCTGCCCGCCGCCACCCCAGTAGTTCACGCCGCCGCCCCAGTAGTTCACTCCCCCGCCCCAGTAGGCGACGCCGGAGCCCCACAGGGTGGTGCTGCCGCCCCAGTACGCCACACCGTTGCCCCAGTAGGCCACGCCGCCGCCCCAGTAGTTCACTCCCTGACCGCCGATGGTGTTGCTCCCCGCATTGACGCGGTTCATGGCCGGGAGGCTCAGGGCGCCTCGGTTGCGTTCCCGCACGACACCCAGCCCGGCGTTCTGCGCGGTCAGGGGCCGGGTGTCGGCCGCGGCGATCACGGCGAAGGCCGGCGTGCGGGTGACGAGGGTGCCGCCGTGCCGGGCGGCGAGCTGCACGTCACTCAGGGCGGGATCGGGGTTCAGGACAGTGACGATCTGCTCGGCCGAAGACCCTGCACCGGGCTGCGGAACAGCGGCGGTGGGGGTGGACGTGCCGCAGGCGGTGAGGAGCGCGGCGCTGAGCAGCAGGCCCATGGAGGAGCGGATCAGGGTGGGTCGGGTCATGGGTGTCTCCTTCATCAGAAACCGGGGGAGGCGGAGGAGGAGGGGGTCTCGGGGGAAGTCGGGAGACCGGGGGCCACAGAACCCGGCGGGCCTGGCCTGGCCTTCATTATGCCTTCATCCTGTCGCGTTCGCCCAGGGCCCCCCTCTATTGGGGGGCGCCCCACCCGTGACCGGGCCAGGATCACCATGGAACATATACGGCTGGTTCTGTCCGGCTTCTTTCAGGGTGGATGATGAACCCTTTCAAGTGCCTGTTCAGGAGTGCGTTGTGGTGCCCGGGCTCACTGAGGAGGAGCCCGGCCTCCTGGAGCGGCGCCTGTCCTGCCGAGGAGCGACCTTCATGTTCACGCGACTCAGCGCCCGTTCCCTCATCCGCTGGGCGCTGCTGCTCACGCTGCTCTGCGGCCCCTGCTCACACGCCCAGGCGATGGGCGCGGAACCGCCCGGTCATTGCCACATCTCAGGAAGTCGTCACCGCCGAGGCCTGCGCCTGCGGCGGACGCCAGGACTGCACGCAGGCCGCCGAGGACCGCTTCCGTGCCTGGAACGCCGGAAAGCACAGGTGCGACGAGGCGTTGGCGCAGCCGTTCCGGCCCACTTACCGGCTGCTCACGGGCCTCGTGGCCAATGTCAGCGATCCCCTGGCCTACCAGGGCCTCCTCCTGGAACTGAACAGCCAGATGGGCATCATCATTCAGGATCAGCTGGCCATGGCTGAGCTGGGCGCCATGCTGTGGGTTCATGTCGAGGTGGCGCGGCCCTACGGCCTGGCTGGGGAACTGCCTCCACTGCAGGTCGAGCAGCTTCCGGATCCCCGCTGACCGGCCCGTACAAGGTCAGCCTGGACCTGGAAACCGTCGGCATCAGCTTCAACTGCGAGAAGATCGGTGTGGCACTCAGCAAGGGCCTGCGCTTCTTCGACCTCTTCGCCGAATTGGAACTGGAGTACTCCGGTAAGGTGACCGAGTTCGCCGGCGCGAAAGTTGACGTCGGCGCTGGTGGCCTGTCGGCCGCTGGGGCCGCCAAGTCGGGGCTGTACTTCTCCGCGACCCGTGAGGGCGTCGGGGACGTGGGCGCGAAGGTCTCCGCTTCACACGTCGCCGCCGCCGTCCCCGTCGGTCCGCTTCCATTCGGTATTGCCCTGGAACGCGAGAGTGAGTCGAGCGTCAGCTTCGTGCCCTTCTGAACGCACGGGCTGGACTTGGAAGAGGGGGCCAGTGTGACCCCTGCCGGGGCGTCGAGCCGGTATGTGAGCGGTGCGGGGGAGACGGCGCACGGTTCGTCTACGTGTCCACGGAAGTCAGCTCTGTCCCTCGCCCTCGCTGCAGGTGGAACCGCCTGCGCCACCTCCGCACGCTGTATTGCTCTCTTCGGCACCGCCAGCGTGATCGACATCGGCCGGCACCCATTACGCTAAAATCATGCTGTCCCAATTGTGGGACGGGGTGAATGACAACTGGGAGCGGAGGCGCAACACGGGACATGCGAAATGCACCCGAGTTGCAGCTCGGGTGCGAAAGGAGGTGATTCCTTATGGCTAGACACCGTAAGGATACACCGAAGCGTCCGCGCAGGCCAGTGAAGTGGGGTGAGGTGGCGGTCGTTGTGACTGCCCTCAGCTCCCTGCTGACTGGTCTGGCGGCCCTTCTGAACGCCCTGAAATAAGCCTCTCGACCCCAGTTGCACCTTCTGAGCACGGGCCCTTCGGGGTCCGTGTTTATTCTCAACTGGCCTGGAATTCACTCACATGAATGGTTTTTTCCGCTGGCGTTCCGACGTGGCCTGAAGCTCAGGAATTCTGTGAACGCCGGTGGTGGAGGCCCTTGGGACGTTCAGGCTTCCCCGGGCGGGGCCGACCAGGCCCGCTGGCCCAGTTCGTCAACCTGGTCACCGATCTTCCCTCAGGGCGCGGCCGGGGACTCCCCTCTGGCCGGCAGGGTGAAGTGAATGGTGACTCCTTCCCCGGCGCCGTCGCCGAACCAGATGCGTCCGCCGTACCGCTCCACGATGCGGCGGCAGACGGCCAGCCCAATCCCGTTGCCGCCTGCACTGGTGCGGCGGTGCAGGCGCTGGAACATCAGGAACACCTTCTCATGGTGCTCCGGGTCGATGCCGATCCCGTTGTCCCGCAACGTGCAGTGCACCCAGCCGTCCTGTTGCCAGCCGGTCAGGCTCACCCTGAGTGGCCGTTCACTGCGGAACTTGATGGCGTTGCCCAGCAGGTTCGTCAACAGCTGCTGAATCTGGGGTGCGCTCGCCTGGACGGGCGGCAGGATGCCACAGGTGGCAATGGCATCCTCAGGCCAGGGGAGGCCAGGCGTGACTGCCTCCCAACAGGCTTGCAGGTAAACGGCGCCCAGGTCCGGCTCCGCCTCGGCATTCACGCTGGACAGGGTGAGCACGTCCCGCACCAGCTGGCGGGCGCGGAAGACCTGCTCCGTGATGTGCGTGATGTACCCGTGGGCCCGGTCGTCGAGCTGATCGTGATACCGGTGTCGCAAGAGATCCGTGTACATCCCCAGGGTCCGCAGCGGCTCCTGCAGGTCATGACTGGCCACATAGGCGAATTCGCCCAGGTCACGCACGCTGCGCTCCAGCTCGGCGTTTTTGCGCTCCAGGGCCTGATTGATCGTTGCGATTTCCTGCGTGCGCGCCTCGACCCGCTGCTCAAGGGTGCGGTTGAGCTGGCGCAATGACATCTCGGCCTGCTTGCGGCGGGTGATGTTCTCATGGGCGACCACGGCGTACTGGGCGCCGTCCTGCGCGAAGCAGGTCACGCGCGCCAGGAAGTACCGGTCTTCCGTGGGGGAGTGACAGGGATACTCCAGTTCGAATGCCTCCTGCGTGCCTGCCAGCACGGCACGAATGCCCGCGGCGATCTGCGCGGCATCGGGCTGGTCCTCTCCCTGGGCCCCGTCACACACCTGGAGGTAGTTGGTGCCCACAAAGTCCGCCGCGTCATTGGCCTGAGCGAACCTGATCCAGGCCTGGTTGACCGCCTGAATCACGCCGTCCCGGTTGAGGATGGCGATGTGGGCGGTCAGGGCATCGAAGGCTGCGATCGCGTACCGCCCGGGTGAGGCTGTTGGACGGGACATACGGAACGCTAGCACGGCCCAAAAGTGGCGCCGCGTGGCAGAAGACCCCGGCGTGCTCTTGACGGACCGGTGCGGTGGTCCATTAGGGTAAGGCGGTGGGATCCGATGCGTTTACCGTTCTGCTCGTGGAGGACGAGCTGGCCGATGCGGCCCTGTTTCAGGAGATGCTGGCCGACGTCTCGCCCGAGATCACGGTCGAGCACGTCGAACATGGCGGTGAAGCGCTGCAGTACCTGTTGGGGAAAGCGCCTTACGCTGGCCGGCCCCGACCCAACCTGGTGGTGCTGGACCTGAACATGCCGGTCATGGACGGGCACGAGTTCCTCCGCGAGGTCAAGGCGCACGAGCACCTGAGGGCGCTCCCTGTGCTGGTCCTGTCGACGTCCGACCATCCTACGGATGTGCAGCGCTCCTACCTGGGTTTCGCCAGTGGGTACGTGGTGAAACCGGGAACGTACGCCGAGTACACCAGGGTGTTGACGGCGGTGGAAAGTTACTGGCGTGGGGTGCTGCGCCTGCCGACGATCGGCGAGCTGGTGGGTGAGGAACGGCCGTGACCACCTGTGGGTGTTCAGGTGTGAGGTGACGTTGAATCTGAGAACCGCAGGCCCGTCCGACTGTCCGTGGCAGGGTGGTCAGGCACTCATGGCGGGTGTGCCCCTCCTGTACTGGGACGTGAGCGGCATTTCACCGGTGGCGGTGGCGTGAACGCGGTAGCGTGCGACATGCCCTGGAAACTCGTGACGGACCCCATCCGCATCCGCCCCGGCGACCAGCTCAAGGTGGACGGCGGCCCCGCGTTCGTTGTGCAGAGGGTTATCGGGAGCTGGCGCTTCCACACGGAGGTCATCACGGCCGAGGGCCTTCCCATGGACATCCGGGACACGGATTATGTGGCGATCTGGGTAGAAGACGCGAAGTAGTCCCCTCGGGTTCTGCCAAGACCCTTTACCAGGGGGTGAACTCAAGTCAAGCTTCAGGCTAAACCAGCGCCCCCACCCGCCAGAAGGCCAGGTGGGGGCGCTGATGGGTGAAGTGCGCCTGCTCCTTGCACTTCAGCGTTTCAGGTCATGTGCTTCAGCGCCCCTGCTCTTCGGCGGCGTCGCCCCTCCTGGATTTCTCCTCGAGTTCCGCCGCGACCTGCTCCACCACGGCCAGAGGACGCGCTTCCCCTTGAGCCCCACTGGTGTCGCCTTCCTTGACGGCGGTCATGGCGTCCTCACCGGCGTTCTTCACGCGGCCCAGGAGGTCCTGCACCTGCTCACGCACGGCGGGGTTGGAGCGGTACAGCGCGTACGCGCCGCCGGCCAGGATCAGCCACGCCCAGGGAAAATGCCCACCTGACGAACGGCGGTGGACGTCGGCGAGGTCCTGCTGGAGCTGCCCGAGGTCCTTCTGGTGCTGCGCGACCATCGCGGCCGTGGCGGCCTGCTGCTTGGCCAGTGCCTTGGTGGCGTGTGTGACGGCTGTGCGCTCGGCCTGGTGTTCCGTGCTCTGGACCCGGTGCTTGAGGTTCTCGATGGTGTGTTGAAGGGGGGTCATATGGGTTCTCCTGCGGGGACGTTCTGGGTTGAACGGGACGGGTGCGGGCGGCCCGGAGGCCGCCCGGGACGCGAGACTCAGCGCGGTGTTGCGGTCTGGTTGGTCGTGGTCTGGTGGACGACCGTGGGTTCCTTGCGGCGCAGTCCGGCGAGGCCGGCGAGGCCGAGCAGGCCGAGCCAGCCCCAGTCCATGCCACCGTTGTCGTTCTGCGTGGTCTGGGTCGTGGTGGTTTCGGTCGTGGTGCCGGTGGTGTCGTCTTGGGCCAGGGCGGGCATGGAGGCCACGCCGAGCATCAGGGCCAGCAGGGTGATCTTCGTTTCTCGTTTCATAGGGGAACCTCCGTCAAGCGAGTGAATTTGTACGCTCCTGCACCCTGTCACGCCCCCCTGGTTTTCTTTGCATACACAGTGTTTGCGCGGACCATAGACCACCCCTGGATTCCATGAGGGAATGGTGGATGCGATGGAGACATGGGCGGCGCGTGAGAACGTCCGGCCAGTGCAGCCCTCCGACGTTTGATCCGGCCGCACTTGTGCGCCGGGCTGGTGGCCGTTCAACTTGCATATCCGGATGTCCGTTCGGGTGCCCGTTGACCTCGGCGTGCCTCGTGGATGCCCTGTACGAACGTCCCCTCGCGCCTCTCGGTGGGTGAGGGTGCCCTTCACCTCTTCCAGGGAAAGAATGCTTGACGTTCACTTTGGTTCAGTCCAGGGCATAGGGTGGTGGAATGCCGGGTCCCCTGCTCACGTTCGTGGATGACAGCGAGGCTGACCATCTCCTCATCCAGGATGCGTTGGGGACCCTGAACGTCCCCGTCCGCAGCCAGCATTTCATGCAGGTCAACCTATTCCTCGCTGCCATGGACCGCGGGCAGATCACGCAGGACGCCGTGATCACCGACCTGAACATGCCTGGCCCCTCCGGCTTCGACCTGTTGCAGGCCATCCGGTCACGCCACGCGGGTCAGCCACTGCCCATCCTGATTTTCAGCACGTCGCCGGCAGCGGCTGACCGCGCCCGGGCCGCCGCTCTGGACGTCGCCGGGTATTTCGTGAAGCCCGTGTCGTACGACGGCCTCGTCGAACAGCTCCAGGATATGGTCGACCTCATCCTCCACTGCAAGCAGCAGGGGCAACGCGGCTCCGTGCCTCTCCTCCCCGTTCCGGTGTCCACGCCTGTCCTGCCCGAGCCCCTTCACTGACCCTGACCCCGTCCGGCGCGCTGAGCGGAACTTTCGCGGCGTGCAGGCCTCACCGCGTGACCATGACCGGCACGACCCGGTCATCTTCGACACCGATGCCGCGGCCCCGCTGGTTATCAATCGTCGACCTCAAGGCTACACTCGGGTGTCCTGACCGGTTCAGGACACGAACCGCCTCCACCCTGGCATCGCAGCTGGTGGGGGCGGTTCGTCGTTTCTGGTGGGCCTGCACTGCATAGAGCCCGACATCGCCTTGGCATGGCTACATTCGGCGTCCGGCTGGGGCGCTACCATCACGACTCACCCCGCGCTCTGGACGTGGGTGAAGCAACGCCTGATCAGGCACTCTCCTAGTCACGGAACTACGGGACCTCCTCACACGCTTCCGCAGCGAAGAGAGGACACATGGATTCCCCACTGGACTTTGATCGCGTTGATTTTTTCCGCACGCTCGCCCAACAATGCCGCCGACAGATCTTTGCGCTACAGGCCTCTCCCGTGATCCATGGGGAAGACCGCGCCGAGCGGATTCACAGACTTCAGGAGCGGGCCGCGCACCTGGACCGCCTCGCTGCAGCTGAACAGCCCCCCGCAGATCAGCGTGCCCAGCCAGACTCCGCGGGGTCCGCGGTCGAAGCCCCGGTTCCCGATGTTTGAACCGGCATCCAGGGCACGCCCCACCATGCCGCTCCGTGCCATGCAGGAAGTTGGGGACGCGCTGGTCGCTCAGTCCACCCTGCCCGCAGGAAGCGACATTCAGGTTCTGGTGGAACCGAGCGCGGCACGCGTGACGTTCGTGGCCCGGCAGATCCACCCTCACCGGGCGGGAGCCATTGCCGTGACCCAGGAGGCCGCAGACGAGGATGGACCGGACGCGGTGATCGACGCCTTCTCGGAGCTCGTGGGGCTTATGGAACGGCAGGGCCTCCCGGAGTGGCCGCCCGTGCTGAAGGCCCCAGTTCTCCTGGTCCGTACGCCGCTGGGGTGGGGGGTTGGCAAGGACGCTCGCTTGGTCTCCCTTACCCCCGAGAGCGAGGCGCACGAGACGTTCGTGAGGTTTCAGCTGTAACCGTGGACAGGTGCCGACCGCACCGGTGAAGTATGCGAACGGGACGGTGATCGTTGGCCGTCCCTGTCTCACGCCACTGCCATGCCTTCAGGGCTCTGGCCTCCCGGCGAAGGCGCAACAGCTGTTCCCGGAAGGCCGCGATGGCGCTCCGTGGTCCGTGGTCCCCACGACCCGGTGCCGCCAGGCCCTGTCAGGCCGGAGCGGTCACCCGTCTCACCTCGGGAGCCGGCCACCCGACAGCCAGAAGATCGGGCCGTAGTCACACCTCGTCCGGCCACCCGTAAAGCCACACACCTGCCGTACCGTCGCCAGTTCCACCCCTGACCCTTCAGGCGTCCCGGTCTTGTGCCGCCCGAACAACTCGACCGCCTTCTCCCGCAGGCGGTGGTTGAACCCCACCCCGTTGTCCTGCACGCCGGTCAGGTCCTCGCTCTCTTGCCGGCGTGCTGTGGTCATGCTCTCTATGCTGCTTCTGAGTGGGCCCTTCTGGGTGTTACCGGGTGATCGTGGCGTGCGTGATGTATGTCCCACTCATGTGCGTGCTGTTCGCACTCAGGTGTCCTTGTTTGAGAGCGGCTTCCAGCGCACTTCGCGGACAGTCCCGGAAGTGCAGTGCCAGGTAATCAAGGGCGTTGAGCTCATTGGAGAACTCGACGGCAGACCAGTCGGCCATCACCGTGCCGTCCAGCCAAGTGACGACCACGGTGATGTTCATGACGTCATGCCTGCCCCCGTCTTGCGGGTCCAGTTCGGGCGCGTCAGGCGTGTTCCGGTAAGGTCACCTTGACGCCTGTGAGGCAGCCGGCCTGGGCCAGCCGCCCGAGCAGTGGCCTGGTTCAGTCAGGAGACGAAAGCGGCTGAGGGTGTGCCGCCCCCGCGGGGCCACGCTTCGTTCAGGACATCGTCCCGGCCGTCGGCGGCCTCGAGGTCGTCGAACAGCTTCTGCTCGGCGGTGGAGAGCTGGACGTCGCGCATGCTTACCCTCACGGTGCCCAGCAGGTACAGGGGCGACTGGGCCTGGGGGGTGTCGAAGTGCACGTGGACGAGGGACACGACGAAGGTCCGGTCCCAGGCGCGGAACTGGACGAGGTGCATGGAACCCGGCACCCAGCGCAGGGAAACGGAAATCGGAAGTTTGGGGAAAACAATCATACGGCTCTCCAGGAGTCTGAGAAGGACACGCTGGCAGAGCCGTGGTTGTCTCCATTAGACACCATCTCTGTGAGTGCCACCCTTCGTTCCGGGGGGGATCACGCAGGTGCTTGGTGATGACGGCCAGAATACGGATCGGCCGTCAGGCATCGTGGAGCGGGATCCTGGATTTGCTCCGCGCCTCAAGGGGAACAAATAACAGGCCTGCCAATACCGGAATGAGACGGGAACAGCAGCTGGGATCATGAAAAAGTGACTGACATGCGAACTGGGGTGGCTGAGGGCGATCTGCTGGCCGTCCTGGCACAAAACAATCGCCTGACGTGAGAGGACAACCCGGATGGTGGAATATTTGGGCCTGCGTGAGCGCGTGGCCGCATGGCAATTCGAGGGAAGGAGAGAGCCGCCAGTGCGTGTCTTTCTACTTTCTCCGCACGCGGATCGGGTTTGACCGACTGTGCCGTGAGGCCCTACGCGCTGCATGGAGTGCCCGGACTGCGGGTCAATGGCGTCGGCATCCACCTGGGCGAGAGAAGCAGACATCTTTGAGGGGACCGTGTCCTGCCGGATCAGGAGAGTCGTCCCTGGGGTCCTGGTCCGTGTAATGAGCCCCTTCCTCGCCTGACTGAGGGTGTGGGGGTGCCTGTCCCGGAAGATCAGCTCCGGGCGGTGGGAGCCCAACTGCTGGGACAGGCGGGGCAGTACCTTCTTGCTGCAGCTGCCTTCTTTGATCACCGACGGCGCTGTCTTCCATCTGCGCCGTCCCTTGCTCATCTTTCGCCGATCGGATCAACCCTGTCCGCCTTACGTCTTTCCTGCCGAACGGTGCGTCGATTCTTTAATCTGTCAGGTGCTGAGATTCTGGATCTTTTCGGGGAAAAACAAATGACCTTCGAATTGCCATAAACGCAACTGCAAGGGTTTCTTTTCGACGAGTGTGCCATACATCAGTCCGTGCTGCGTCATAACCTGCACGGCGGTTTGGCCGTTCGCGACGCACTCCGCACTGAGGGCATTTATGTCAGACTGAAGCGTGCCTTTCGGTAGGATCTTTACCTCGGGCAGAATAGTTAATTTTTTATTCGGCTGTACATGATATTTTCCATTGAGAACTAGCATCCCTCAGCATAGCATGCGATTGCATCAAAAGCTATCCGCGCTGAGATAATTTGTAGTGGCCATATCCGAGAAAAGTCAGCCGTTTGCTTATTGTCAGTGAAGTAGTTCAGGTATTGCGGCTGCGCCACAGCAGGAGCCGCGCCGTCCGATGTCGAGTTGAGGGTAGAAGCCATCCCAAAAACGTGGATGGCCCTCATGGTCCGGCACTCCTCTGCCTGCATCCCTTCAGGCTGGGCTAAAACGCGGATGGCATCCCCCGCGGTTGCTGCCATGGTGGAGGCGTGCCCCGCCTCAAAACGCTTTCACTTCGCACCCTGCTGACCTCACGGGACCATGTCCCGTTGCGAACAGACGACCGCATCGAACATCTGTTGGAGCGCTTCAGGGTCACCTTCGATGCTGCACGCGTCTCCAAAGGCACATGTCAGCTCCAGCGTGGGAACCTGGTGCTCTGGGTGCTGGGTGGCACCTTACAGAGTGTTGAGCTGACCCGCTCCCCCTGGCATGAACCCTCCGACCTGGTGGATTGGTGCGGGTTCTCAATGCACGATGGCGACCTGCTGGCTTGGTGCACTGAGCATGACATCACCCTCGCCCTTGATCGGGAAGAGAGTGGTGGCCAGCTGTGGTCAACACCGTCGGGTGCCCTCATTGCCGTTCAGGACGGGAGGTTGTGGAATATCACGCTGGTGCTGTGAGCTGTCGAGGTCACTGACGAAGAAGAATCACGATGGCACCGAGCTGCACCATGCCGAGGAAGTTGCTGGAATGCCATTCCCAGCGCGTGACAAGGCGGCGAAAGTTATGGAGCCATGCAAACAGTCGTTCGACACGCCAGCGTCGTCTATATCGTCGCAGCGGTCGGCCATCCTGGGTCTTTGAGCGGTTGCGGCGGTTCGGCGCGATCATCTCGATGCCTTCGCTGGCGAGTTCCGCATCAAGCGCATCGCTGTCATAGGCCCGGTCACCGATCAACCGTGTCGGATGGTCGAAGCCGAACGTCGCGTCCAATGTGTCGTGGACCAGCGTAACCTCATGTGGGCTGGCGCTGGCGACATGAACGGCGATAGGGAGGCCCTTAGCGTCCGTGATCGCCATGATTTTCGTGCCCTTGCCGCGCTTCGTCTTGCCGACGTCCAGACCCCCTTTTTCGCGCTGGCAAAGGTGGCGTCGATGAAGCACTCGCTCAGGTTGACCTGGCCTTAATCCGCAAGTCGTTCGTAGAGCGCTTGGAGGATGCGGTCGAGCGTCCCTGTACGGACCCATTCCTGGAAGTGACGGTGAACGGTGGAGCGCGGTGGGTAGCGTGTGGGCAGGTCTCTCCAGGGGGCACCGGTCCGGAGGATCCACAACACCGCATCCAGGATCGGACGGCTCGGGATGCGAGGACGTCCTTTGCCATCAGTCCGGCGCGGTGGCGCAAACAGGAACGGCTCGACCAGTCCCCAATGTTCATCGGTTAACTCCACGGCATCATGCTGCTGGGACTGCATGAGCACAGGGGTCGCAGCCGCGACTGTCACCTCATTTTTTGGGATGGCTTCTAGTGCGGCTGAAGTCAACCGGCGTGCGGGGTCACCCGAACGCACAAGAATGGCTTGGACACCCTTACTCCTCATCGGAGTTTGGTGACATCAGATCCGTTTACGGTGATGTCGTCTGCGTTCCTGATGAGTCGCAGACTAGACTGAACGTGCTCGTGCATATCTTGGAGGCCGCCCTCGTTCAAGATGTATCCGATGTGGACGCCTGACGCCGCTGTTCATCGAACAGGCAGGACCGGAGGGCATCTGCGTCCGGGGAAATGCCCGGTCTGCCGAGGGGCTATCAGAGTCTGGTTCGCGACGTCATCTCAGGCGGGTGGTCGGTCAGCGAGTGTGCGCGTCGCGGATCAGGAGGAACTCGCTCTCGTCCCGTCAGCGGGCCAGGGGCACGGGGCGGAGGTCTGCACCGATGAGGTCGGGGAGCATGGGTGCTTCAAGCCTGTCCCGTCAGCAGGAGGGGAGAGCGCCCACGTGCGTCAGTGACCGCATGGATGGCCAGTCACTGGTCGGTGAGGCGTTCGGCGAGGTCTTCGGCGTGTTTGACGGCGCGGCGGTAGGATTCGGCGTTCACGAAGCCGACGTCGCTGGGGGTGTGGGCGTGGTCCCGCAGGCTGCACAACCTGAGTTCCCGGGGGCTGATGTTCCCGATCCCCGCCATCTTGCAGGCGCGCCAGAGGGGCAGCCGGAACGCGTCGCGGTTCTCGAAGGGGAAGATGGGTTTGGGGGAGTCCTGGGTGTGAAGCGGCCCGCCCGCCTGTTTCAGCAGGGGTTGGAGGGCGTGCAGAGCTTCCTTGCTGAGCTTGGTCTCCGTACGGGGGCGCAGCAGGAGTCCACGACTGAAATCGAAGGCATTCCACTTGAGGGCTTCGAGTTCGGTGTATTGCAGCGCGTGGTGGTAGATGAGCGTGGCGGCAGCGTGCAGCAGTGGATCGTGGCGCTCCAGGTGACTGAGGAGGACGGTCACGTCCTCCGAGGAGGGGAGAGGCGTCACGGCGCGCTCGATGGGGGGCAACGGATACCCGGCAGTGGGGTTGGTGGTGAGGAGGCCTTCGCGGATGAGGTGGTCGTACATCTGCTTGAGGGTGTAGTAGCGGGTGTTGATGGTGTTGGGGCGGGCAGTGCCGGGGCCGCGGAGGGTGTCGGTCAGCGGCGTGCGGAGCCAGGTGTGGAGGTCGGCGGGGGGATGAAGGAGGTTCACGCCGTCCTGTTCGGCGTGGGTGAAGATGGTCTGGAGGTTGGTGGTGAGTTGAATGCGACGGCGGGTGGGCAGATTGCCCCAGAGCATGGGGATGATGCGGTCGAGTTCATGGTGTTGGAAGGCGCGGGTGAGGGTGCCGGCCTGGTCGGTGGTGAGGCGCCGCTCGATCTCGGTCATGCTCCACAATATACGAGATTAGATTTGAATAACGGCACCCCTGCTCTCCTCGGGGTGGTCTTTTGTCTTCCGCACTGGCTCCCGCGTCCTTTTTTCTTGGTTTGTCGGACGCTTTTGTGATCCCCGGTCTTTGCGGTGTCAGGCTTGAGCAGACGCACAGCAGGACACGACTTGCGGGGGAATGGGAGCCACCACAGCCAGCTGCGTTTTAAAGAGGATGAGCCGTTGTCATTCGCAGTCGCCTGGTCTTTTCACTTCGCTGATGCACCGGCAAAGGCATGGAGAAAAGAGACCATGCTTGTGAAGCCGGACCGGCTGTCGGATTCTGCAGCACTGTGCGCCGACGGCTCAGGCACTTGGGCCATAGGGAAGCGTGCGGGGATGGACCGGTGAGTCCTGACACGCCAGGATGAAGATGCGCCTGGGTGCCGTGTGATCCGATCAGCATGCTGCAGGTGGGGCACACCGTGACCGGGTGGAACTGTTCCTCAGGGACGCGTCCCGTCAGTCTGATTCGCCTTTCTCCATGCTGGAGCCCGGGCAGAAGCGCAGGAAAGAGATGAGTCAGACGTGGCGAGAGAGCAGGAACGGCATGGGGATGAACGGTGTTTCGCTTGTCAAACCTAATCTTATATATGAGGATGCACAGCCGAGAGGCACCCTCGGTCGCTCCATAAAGCCCTCCTTAGGACGGCCTCTGCCTGGGCGCCACCACCACAGCAGGCGTCAGGGTGAGCCGCACAAGATACGACTCACCCGCAGGGTCACGGCAATCCTGGTACCTGCGGTGCAGGGCATACAGGTCACGTTGCAGCGCCTTGGCGTCCCGAGCGGACAGGCTGAGCGTGGCCGTGTTGTTCCAGACGGCCGGCGCCTCGTCCGCCAGAAGCGGCCCCAGCATGCCGCCGCCCGCCGGCCCACCCCGCTGCGGCACCGCCGGCCGGTAGGGCAGCAGGGCGTGACTCATCAGGCCTCGTTCGTCCCCGAACGTGTACAGGCCGTAATCGCGGGCGTCATCGGCCAGACCACTCCAGACCTGCGCGAGGCTGGCGAGCACCGAACGGCGCGGGTGATCCAGGGACGCCTCGTACAGCGCCTGCACCGTGTCGGCATGCGTGGCCGCGAATGGCACGAAGTACCCCCGTGAGCTCGCGCGGTAGTACTTCAGGGCCCGTCCAGCGCGCGCCTCGATGCGCGTGACCGTCAGCAGCCCCAGCCGCAGGAACTGCCGGACGCGGTACAGCACGGCCTGCTCAACGGGCCATGAACCACCCGCCATTCACTCCGCCGTGGCCCCCACCTCCGGCTCGGCTGACGCGAGAAAATCCTCCACGATCCTGATCAGGAAGGGCGACTGAAGCACGTCGTCGTGGATGGTGGCCGGCAGGACAGCCAGGCGGTGCCGGGTCAGGCCCGAGCCGTTCCACACGGCCTCCTGCCGCCCGCCGCAGAGGGACGCGAACACCGCCACCATGTGGGCCGGGGACACCATGTCCGCGTCTCCGCCCACCAGCAGCACTGGTGACCGGACCCGGCCGATGTCCGCCGTCCAGTCAAAGGCACGCCCCAGCAATTCACCCACGCGGTGCACCAGGTCCGGCCAGCCGCGCGTACAACTTGAAGAGGGGACCGCTCCGCAGATGCTCGGCTGCTTCCCGGCGAATCTGCCGCTGCTGGGCGACGACTTCCGGGAAGTAGCCGGTGGACGCCGCCGGAAACGAGATGACGATCAACTTGCGCACCAGCGGCGGAAATTGAATGGCGCAGCGCAGGGCCACGCCCCCACCCACCGAGCACCCGAGGACGTCGGCCTGTTCGACGTTCGGGCTCCGCAGCAGGGCCGCGACGTCGTCGGCGAGGGATTCGAACCGCATGGGCCGGTCGATGTCCGCCGTGCGTCCATGGGCCTGGAGGTCCACCGCGATCACTGGTCGCGAGGCCGCCAGGCTGGGGATCAGGTGGTCAAATGTCTCCGTGGCCCCGAATCCCCCGTGGATCAGCACCAGGGGACTGCGTCCGGGCGAGGCTTCACCGTGCCGCTCGTAGTACAGCTGCAGACCGTTGACATCCGCATGGTGTCCCGTGTTCATCTTCCTCCTTCCTGTCCCGGAGAACGCGAATGTCTGCAGCGGTCACCCGGACCACCGGAGAACCGTGGACGTCATGGCGCGGTGGAGGCCTGAGCATAGTCTCCCGGGGCAAGGGCGTCACCCGGCAGCCCCGGGGAGCACGCTGGGGCGGAGGCCACCCCCGCGACGCGCACGCGCGAGACGGGTCGGCCGTTGGCTGGCGAGAAACACCCGTGAAGAACGTCATGCTTCTCCGCACCCATGCACCTGCCACAGTCCAGAAAGCGCAGGACCACTGACCAAGGGCCGCAGGAGCCGCTTCGTGCCCTGAACAGGCCAAGGGAAGGACCCCTGTGATGGAATCCTTCGCCCCGGTCTGCAGGTGGCCTGACACCGTGACGCCGCGCGCAACCGTCTCGGACACCCCCTCTTTGCGCTCCGGGGAGCTTGCGTTGTTTCCGACGCCTCCGGGAGCAGGCTGAGGTGTCCCAGGCGCCTGAGGCAAGTCCGTCACGGCGCGGTGAATACAAAATATCGCCCCTGCGTTATGCTTCGGAACGAACGTCAAGTGTGATGGAGAGGGTGCCGACAGGGCCTGCCTCCCCAATGGTCGTGGACCAGCCCTTGCCAAAGGAGATTCCGGATGAAGTTGAACTACACCATCATGTACGTCCCAGACGTGGCCACCGCCCTCACGTTCTACGAGTCGGCCTTCGGTCTCTCCCGCCGTTTTCTGCATGAGTCCGGCGACTACGGCGAACTCGAGACCGGTGAGACGACGCTGGCCTTCGCCTCCCATACGTTGGGGGCCAGCAACTTTCCAGCGGGTTACGTCCGGGCCAGCGACTCGGAGCAACCGCTGGGCATGGAAATTGCCCTCGCGACGGATGATGTCGCGCAGGCTCACCGTGCGGCCATCGCGGCGGGCGCCACCGAACTCATGGCACCCACCGTCAAACCATGGGGGCAGACGGTGTCGTTTGTCCGCTGCCCTGCCGGCACACTGATCGAACTGTGCACGCCGATGACCTGAGCCTGGAGCACCAGCACACTTCCGCAACCCTTCACACGCAGCCGAGCAGCACGGTGGGCATCCTGGGATGGACAGGCGGGCCCTGACTCTGGCCCGGTGTTGGTCCGGCGTGGAGGAGAACAGGACCGGGAAACGGGGGCGGTGGCGCGCCTGCCCCGGTAGCCAGCGCCCAAGAAGACGTGAATTGACCCGCGACCTGCGCGCGGCCGAGGATAGGCTCCCTATGACGCCCCCCACCTTTGCCCTCGCGGGCGCCGCCGGCGACCTCGGGTCCCGCATTGCCCGGGCCCTCGTCTCCCGCGGCGCGGAGGTCCGCGCACTGATTCGTCCCGACACCGCTGCTGAGGACCGCACGCACCTGAAGTCCCTCGGCCTGACCCTCACGCCCGCCGATCCCAACGACGTGACCGCCATGGCCGCCGCCGTTGAGGGCGCCCGCTGCGTCGTCTCCGCCCTCAACGGCCTGGACGACGTCATCCTCGGCCGCCAGGAGGTTCTGCTGCACGCCGCCGTGCAGGCCGGGGTGCCGCGCTTCATTCCGTCGGACTACTCCGAGGAGTACACCAGGATCACCCCAGGCACCAACCGCAACCTCGACCTCCGGCGCGAATTCATGGCCCGCGCCGACCGTGCGCCCATCCAGGTCACTTCCGTGCTCAACGGGGCGTTCATGGACCTGCTGGGCGCCGAGATGCCCATCATCCAACCGGCGATTCACCGCGTCCTGTACTGGGAGAACGCCGACCAGCCTCTGGACTTCACGACCAAGGACGACGTGGCCGCGTACGTGGCGGCCGCCGCGCTGGACGACACCACGCCCCGCTTCCTGCGTATCGCCGGCGACACCCTCAGCGCCCGGGACCTCGCGGCCGTCATGACCGACGTCACCGGCCAGCGCTACCGCACCCTGCGCGCCGGAGGGCTGGGCACGCTCGGGCTGATGATCAAGGTCGCGCAGCGCGTCGCCCCTCAGCCCGGGGAGCCCTTCCCCGCGTGGCAGGGCATGCAGTACATGCGGGACATGTTCAGTGGCCAGGGAAAACTCACTCCACTGGACAACGCCCGCTATCCGGAAGTGCGCTGGACCAGCGTGCGGGAACAGATGACCAGACGCCGCTCAGCCTGACAGGGCGGGCCAGGCGGCCCTGAAGTCAGACGGGCGGCCGCGCCACACGCTCCCGGACGCGCGCCAAGACCACGCCCGCATCCTCAGCCGGATTGACGTCCGTCCAGTGATCCATGATCACCCCATCGGGCGCGACCAGGAACGTCTCCCGTCGCGCGCGGCGCAGGTCCTCCCCGGGCCACGGCTCATCCAGGACACCGAAGGCGCCGCTGAGGGTGTGGTCCTGGTCGTTGAGCAGCGGGTAGTCCAGCTTGCACAGGTCACGGAACAGCGCCTGTTCCTGCTTCGCGTCCCCGTTGACGCCCAAGACGTCGACGCCCAGCGCCTGGAACTGATCCATCACCGCCTGGTACCGCCGCGCCTGCAACTGGCAGTGCGTGGTGGCGGTCTTCGGAAAGAAGAACAGGACCCGCCAGCGGCCGGGCGTGAGCTCGTACGGCCGGCCGGTGTCCTGCACAGCCGTCATCACAGGGACTCGATCACCAATCGACAGGGACATCCGGTCAGCGTACCGGAACCGGGCGCGGCAACACCGTCAGCCGCCTCGCATCGTCCTGGTTCTCCCTGAGCCCGTCAGGGACCCGAGCGTAAAGCGCGGTTGAGGCAGCCCGGCGGCCCCACTCACGCCCCGGCGGTACGGTGAGGGCATGAGTGACAAGAGTGTCGGCGAACGGCTCGGCGCCGCTGTAGACGCCGTGAAGGAGAAGGTCAATCAAGGCGCTGACCGGACCCGGGCGGAGGCCCATGAGTTCAACGCGGAAACGGCCAGCAATCCCGTGGACCGGGTGATGGAGGAAGGCAAAGCCGCGGTCGACCACGCCAAAGCGGACCTGCACGGCGCGCGGGCGGACCAGCAGGCGGACAAGGCGAGCGAGTAAATGCATGCCAGGACAGGCGGCGCCGCACGGCGCCGCCTGCACGCTGTTGTCCGGACCGAAGGGTCGTCATCTCAGCCAGGGTGATCAGCACGTCTGCGGCACTCTTCGCGTTCACAGCGCCCTCGGGACACTTGTCCCCAGCCCGCACGGAAACGTGACGAGAACCGTGAGGGCCGCCGGTGTGGTGACCTGCGCGATGCCGGAGGGGCAGGGGCCGTCATGCGGAGGAGCAGACCACTTCGCCCGGTCCGGCGCCTCATCTCCTACCGTGGAGCATGGTCGATGTTCACACCCTCACCGCGTACGTCTTCATCGTCCTGGGCCTGTTCCTGATTCCCGGGCCTGCCATGCTCCTGACCCTGGCGCGCGCCGCGAGCGGGGGGCCCCGCATCGGCATCGGCATCGCCACCGGCCTCGGCATCGCCACCGGCGACCTCGTGCACGCTCTGTGCGCCGTCCTGGGATTGTCCGCCCTCCTGATGACCTCGGCCGTCGCCTTCACCGCCGTGAAGGTCCTCGGCGTCCTCTACCTTCTCTACCTCGGTGTGCGTGCCTTCCTGGACCCGCCGCAGCCCATCGACCTCCCCACCGTCAAGCGCCTCGGGAACGCCCAGGCCTACCGGCAGGGCCTGTTCACCGAAGTCCTCAACCCGAAAACGGCGCTGTTCTTCCTGGCGTTCCTGCCGCAGTTCGTCCACGCCGAGCGGGGCAGCGCCGCCCTCCAGCTGTCCGTCCTCGGTGCGCTGTTCGTGCTGCTCAGCGCGGCGTACACCACGCTCCTCGCGTTTGGGGGCGGGGCCGTCGCCGGATGGTTGACCCGTCATCCCCGGGCGGGGCGGCACCAGGGCAAGGTCGTTGGCTCGGTATACCTCGCCCTCGGCCTCCGGCTCGCCTTCCAGGAACGCTGATGGTCGAGACGAGCGGAAGGGACTGGGCAGTCGGAGCGCGGCAGATCAGAAGGACGCACGGGCGAGCTGCCGGACACGCGACGATCGTGGACACCACACTTCAGAGGAGCGTTTCCCTGCGCTGACCCGAACTGTGGCAGATGTCCTGGGCTGCCCAGGCATACGGCGCTCTCTTGGTCCGCATCAAGCCGCCGTGTGCGGCTTCTACTTTTGGGCTTCGCGGGTCCACTCCGCCACCGGCTTTCGCGGTGCGGCGGGAGGCACACCGACCGGACCCTCCTCGGCTCTGCCCTGGCAGGGCGCTCCGCAGCACAGGGGGTGCGCAGAATCTTCACCAAGCTGCCTCAGACTTTCCCGGTGAGTCGTCTGCATGCCCTGCTCCGCCCTCCCTACCGCCTGCGCAGCGTGTATGAGCGGCTGCTCGGGACCGAGGTCGAGATTCAAATCGTGGCGTCCACCCGGCGCGCTGCCGAAGCGGCGGAGCAGGTGGCGCTGGCTGAACTGGAGCGCCTGAACGCGGTCCTCAACCGCTTCGACCCTGAGAGTGAGTGGCGGCGCATGCTGAGCCGCCCCGGGGTCCTTCAGCAGGTCAGTGCTGACCTGAGGACGGTCCTGGCACTGGCCACGCACTGGCAGGAAGCGAGCCACGGAGCACTTCACGCCGGCGCGGACGCCCTGGGGGCGGTCTGGGCAGCCGCGGCCCGGCGGGGACATCCGCCGCACCCCGCCGAGCTGGCCCCGGTCATCCAGGGCCTGACCGAGCCGCTCTGGACGCTGCACCCTGGAGGCCAGGTCACCATCCACACCCCGTTGCCGTTGGGCCTCAACGCACTGGCCAAGGGGTACGTCATCGACCGCATGGCGGAGCGGGCCTTCGCACAGCCGGGGGTGCAGGCGGTCCTGGTCAATGCCGGAGGGGACCTGCGAACCCTGGGGGGACGCGGCCTGAACGTGAGCGTCGCCGACCCCTCCACCGCCCGGGACGACGCCCCGCCCCTCACGCAGGTGCGGGTCCAGGACGCGGCGCTGGCCACGAGTGGCCTCGCCCACCGCGGCCTCCAGGTGGGCGGGCAGTGGTATTCGCATCTCCTCGACCCACGCACGGGACAGCCGGTTGCCGGCGTTAC
The DNA here is from genome assembly GCF_003444775.1 of Deinococcus ficus. Lineage (NCBI taxonomy): Bacteria > Thermotogati > Deinococcota > Deinococci > Deinococcales > Deinococcaceae > Deinococcus > Deinococcus ficus. The sequence continues at coordinate 92,757 of NZ_CP021082.1, forward strand.
CGGGGTCACGGTGGTTGCCCCCCTGGCCGTCACGGCGGACGCCCTGGCGACAGCGCTGAGCGTCCTGGGTGTGCCGGACGGCCTGACCCTGGCCGACCGGACGCCCGGCGCCGCCGCCCTGATCGTCACCCGGGGGGGCGGCCAGCACGCCAGCCGCCGCTGGGCCGCATTAACACCCACTTAAACGCGCCGTTGCACCCTCACGCCAAGGAGAGCCCCACCATGACGAACCTGCACCCCACTTCGGACCCTCACGCCACCCGCCGCACATTCCTCGCCCGACTGGCCGCGGGCGCGGCCTTCCTCGCCGTGTCGCGCTTCAGTCCGGCGCTTGCAGCGGCGTCCACCGGCGCCAAATCCTGGGCGAAAGGCATGGCGCTGGACATCACCTTCACCGTGGCCACGCAGGCAGGTGGGCGCGTCAAACGGCCCTACGTGGCCGTGTGGATCGAAGACGCCCAGGGCAGCGCCGTGCGGAACCTGACCGTGTGGGTGCAGCAGAGCCGCCGTAACCCCCGGTGGCTGGCCGAGTTGCGGCGCTGGACGCGGCAGAACAGTGAACTGATCGACACCGTCAGCAGCGCCACCCGCAACCCGGGCACCTACGCCGTGGCCTGGGACGGCAAGACGGACAAGGGGGCCGTGGCGCCACAGGGCACCTACTACGTGTGCGTGGAAGCCGCCCGTGAACATGGTCCCTACAGCCTGGTGCGCGAGAAGCTCACCATCGGGAGTACGGCGTTCAAGAAGGTCCTGGGCGCAGACAACGACGTCGAGGCCGTGAATGTCAGTTTTGCCCGGGCCTGAAGCTCAGAAGGGTGGTGCGGCGCGCGCCACTCCCGTGCGCCGTCAGCGGAACGCCCGCGCGCAGTGGAACCTCTGGCTGCGGTGGCTGCACACGTACACCAGCATGATCAGTCTGCTGGTGGTGCTGTTCTTTGCGCTGACGGGCATCACCCTCAACCACCCGGACTGGGTGTTCGGCAGTGGCGAAACCACCCGCGAACTCAGCGGCACTCTGCGGCCCGGCTGGATTCAGGGCGGCGACGTGAACTGGCTGAGCGTGGCCGAGGACCTGCGCGAGCAACAGAATCTGCATGGCCGGGCCGGCGACACCCGTATGGACGGGACCGAAGCCAGCCTGGCATTTGCCGCACCGGGGTACAGCGCGGACGTGGTGATTGATGCCCAGACCGGCCGGTACACCGCGCGGGTATTGCAACAGGACGCCCTGGCCGTCCTGAACGACCTGCACAAGGGCCGCGACGCCGGGGGAAGCTGGAAGTGGCTGATCGACCTCAGCGGCGCGGTGCTGGCGCTGGTCGCCGTCACGGGAATCGGCATCCTGCTGTTCCTGAAAAAGACCCGCGTTCAGGCGCTGAGTGTCATGGGGGTCGCCAGCGTGCTGGTTCTCGTCCTGGCGGGTGCCGCCCTGCGGTAGCGGGAGGAGCAGCATCCACCCGCGTCGCGTCTCACGGCCTTCCCCGCGAGCGGCAGGCCGTGGCGATGGCGAACCTGCACGGTGGCGTGGTCCGTCGGCGGCAGGGTGCCCTCCCATCCCGCACACACGCCGCCGGTTCCCACGCCACGCACCCCGGCCGATCGATTGACCAGTGCAACTGGCTGAACCGACCTCCACCGGGTGGTGGCGAACGCCAGTTCCGCCGGGCACACTCCACGTATGCGTGCAGCGGACGGAGTGGTGTTGGTCACAGGGGGCAGCCGGGGCATCGGGGCGGCCACCTGCGTGCTCGCGGCCGGTCAGGGGTACGCCGTCGGGGTGAACTACCTCCAGGACGCCACGGCCGCCAGGCGGGTCATTGAGCAGATCGGCGCGCTGGGTGGGCGGGCCGTCGCCATTCAGGGGGACGCCAGCGCCGAACCGGACGTGCCACGCCTGTTCGACACGCTCCAGGAAGCGTTCGGACCCGTGACCGCGCTGGTGAACAACGCCGGAGTCCTGGACCGGCAGGCCCGGGTGGAAGCGATCGGCGCGGCCCGGTTACGGCGCGTGCTGGAGACCAACGTGGTCGGGCCGTTTCTGTGCGCGGCCGAAGCGGTTCGGCGCATGTCCACGCGTCACGGCGGGGCAGGCGGGGTGATCGTGAACGTGTCCAGCCGGGCGGCCGTGCTCGGGTCACCGGGCGAGTACGTCGATTACGCCATGAGCAAGGGGGCCCTGGACACGCTGACCGTGGGCCTGGCGAAGGAGGTCGCGGCCGAGGGCATCCGCGTGAACGCGGTGCGGCCCGGAATTATCGACACGGCCATTCACGCGTCGGGGGGCGAACCGGGCCGCGCGGCGCGCCTGGGCCCCGGCCTGCCGCTGGGCCGCGCGGGGACGCCTGAGGAGGTGGCCGAGGCCATCGTGTGGCTGCTTTCGGGGGCGTCCTCGTTCGTGACCGGTGCCTTCATCGATGTCGGAGGGGGCCGCTGAGGTCACCGGCTACCGGCTTTCAGGTGAAGGATTCAGGGCGTACACCCAGGGGGTCCGTAGATCGTTCATCCAGTCGAAGCGGGCCACGAACACCCCACACTGGTCTCGGCGCACGGCGTACACGTGCCGACCTGGACGGGTCGAACCGACCGCAGCCCGGCCGGCCCGGAACCTCGAAGCGGACTGCGGCACTGGCTGAGGTGCCGGACGTGTACCTGAGGTAATTCAGCTTCACGGGGTCGTACGGATTCTTTTCTTCCGTGCTGAACAGCAGCGCCCGGTCGTTCCTGGCGCGCATGAGGCCGAGCAGGTCGGTGGGCCCGGTCGTCCCGCCCGCCCACACCAGCGTATGAATGATGATCTCTGCTCCGCTCGTGCCGTGCGCAAGGCTGTACAGCCGGTCGGCACATCCGGCGGGGAAGGCCAGGACGTCCTGGCCTTCCCCGCCAGGACCGCTGCACTGCCGAAGGTGGTGGGGGTACGCCTTCGCGTGCACCTGCACGGCCTTTATGGTGGCCACCCGTTGCTCGAAGCGAGGGAGCGCCGCACGGGCGACGCGTGGCAGCAGGGCGACCAGCACCACCCGGGACCGCATGTGCAGACGGGAACGGCCTTCCCTTTCCATAACCCGGGCCTGAAGGCCGCTCACACGATGTGACGGTCCAACCTGGCGTTACTGGACCACCACGAGGTCCAGGCTCGCCCCGTCCGCGGGGGGACGGACGGTGGGGCGGGCGCCGGGAGCGTCGGTGGTGCTGTACACGTCCACGAGGTCGCCCGCGTCCACGACGCCGTTGCCGTTGGCGTCCTGCACGGCGCTCAGGATGTAGGGGCGGTCCTCCAGCGCCGGGAAGGTGAAGGTGCCGCTGCCCGACACCGGCTGGATCTTGGTCGCGGGGCTCTGGCAGGTCGGGTCCTCGGCGTAGCAGGCCACCACCAGGGTGCCGGAGACGCTGCGGCCCTCGGGGGCGGTCACGGCGCCGCTGATGCCGATGCGGGGGAAGGTCTGGCCGGCCTTGTCGGTGCGGTAGAAGGCGTCAGCGGCGCCGGAGCCGTTCTGAGTCCGGGTGTACAGGGCTTCCCTGCCGTAGTCGTCCACGCTCAGCGCCCAGCGGCGCACGCTGGGGGTGACCGGCTCGTGCTTGACGGGGGCGCCGCACACGGTGGACTGCACGTCGCCTTCGCTGGGAGTGAAGGTCATCGTGTCGCCGTCGAAGGCGGCGCGGCCCCGTTCCACGCTGAGGATCTTGCTCTGGCACGACCCCGAGCCGACGGCCAGCAGGCCCGTGTACTGGTATGAGCCGTCCGCGCGCAGCTTGAGGATGAAACTGCTCCCCGTGGCGCCCTGCCACGCCCCGCTGTTCGGGTCGTAGTAGCCGATGGGTGACGCCGCGCCAGCCTGCCAGTCGCCGAGCAGCGCCGCGGGAACGACTGTGCTGCCGGTGTTGCCGCCAGGCGTCTCTCCACCCGTGTCCCCTGGAGGGGTGCCGGGCTCATCAGCGACGGGCGGGGGGCCGCCGCACGCGGCGAGCAGTGAGGTGAGGAGCAGCAAGGCAATGGTCATTCCGGTCGTCTTCTTCATGGTGGTCTCCCTGAGTACTTCGCCCTCTTCGGGGGTGGGGCGACAGTAGGAAATGGGGTATGGCTGGTCGATGGCGGGAGGCGACGCCGCGTGGGGCGCGCATGAGGTCAGGTCGGTCAGGAGGCCCACAGGCCGGTGCGCAGTGCGTGACTGCACTACAAGGAGGAGGGGGAGCGCCGGTGGGCCACGTCTCCCCGCGCGGTCCGCGGGACCTGAAGGGTCCAGGTGAAGCAACACCTTCAGCAAGGGATCCGGGCGCAGGCGGCCTGAATCAGAGGGCGCTGTCTGGCGCTCACCCTGGACGCACGACATGGGCGCCTCAAAGGGGTTGCCCTGGTCGTCAGTTCCCGCTCCCGGGCAGACGGACTTCGAGATACATGTTGGGCTGGTTGATGTTGTAGTCCCGCACGAACCCGCCCGTGAAGCTGGTGGACCACTGGAACGTGTTGGGGCTGGTGCGGCGCCGGATCTCCAGCGGTTTCCCGTTCAGTGTGGCCGTTACCTTGTAGGTGCCCCACATGATGTTGGGAATGACGGGACCGCTTCCGCTGGGCAGCAGCTTGAACGTGCGTGCCGTTCCGGCCGAGCCGTCGGCGAGCTTCCCGACCGGCGTCAGCGTCACCTGCACCTGCGCCGTGTCCACGTCGTACTCGCCGATGCCGCGCTCCACGAAGACGCAGGCGAGGTTGCCGTAGGGGTCCTCGGACGTGACGGGCTTGGGCTTCAGCACGAAGTCCCGAACGCCGCCTGCCACGCCGGCCACCGCGTCCGGGTTGTTGGGTACGAGTTCGACCTTCACGGTGGTGTCACCGTACTTGATCTTCAGTTTGGCGTAGACCTGGAACGTGAAGGGGAGCTTGCGGACATCCACCTTGTAGCGGCCCTGGGCGTCGGTGTACGTGACGAGGCTGCTGTCGTACGACAGCGTGTTGTCCACGTCGATTTCCACGCCTGGGAGGGGCTGGCCCTTCTCGTTGACGACGGTGCCGGTGATGAACCCCTTCTGGGCGGGTGTGGCGGCACTGGCGGCGGAGGCCAGCAGAGTGGTGGTGAGCACGGCGGCGAGGGTGATCTTGTTCATGGCGCTTCTCCTTGGGCAACCGGTCCGGGCTGCTTCCTCTGTGCCGCGAAGGTAGGCAAGGGAGCATGGCTGGCCGGTGGCAAGGTGCCGGTTCTCACGTCGGGTGGAGGCTGGGATGGAGATCCAGGGCGCCGCAGGAGCAGGACCTCGCCGGCAGGGGGTCGACCTGCTCCGGCGGCGGCTGTCCCGGTTCAGGGCCGGGCTGCCCCGCATGGAGAGCGGCCTTGCCGGAGACGCCCGGGCAAGGCTGAACGTGGACTTCACGGAACCGTGCCCCGAACGGAACGGCGGCGGGTAGGCTTGAACATGGCACGCTCTCCTGGCATCTTTCCGACGTTCTTTCTTTCCGGTTTTGAATGTTCCACCTTTCACTGGCAGCATCAGGGCCGGCGTGACCTGATCGCCGAGACCCAGCATGACCGTCACGTCCAGGAGGACTACGCGATGCTGCGCAGCCTCGGCATCGCCGTTGCGCGTGAGGGCATCCCCTGGCCCCTGGTCGAACGCGGTGGACAGTTCGACTTCTCGCGCCTGGATCCGGTGATCGAGGCGATGAACCGCTCGCAGATCATGCCGATCTGGGACCTGTGCCATTACGGGTATCCGGACGACCTCGACCCTCAGGCGCCGGACTTCGCGGAGCGTTTCGCGCGGTACTGTCACGCGGCGGCCCATTACGTCACCTCGCGCACACGAACGCCCGGGCCGTCATTTTTCACGCCCATCAACGAGATCACCTTCTTCTCGTTCTGTGGCGGCGAATGGGGCTGGGTCGCGCCGTACCTCAAAGGCAGGGATCACCGGATGGCGCTGCGCCTCGCGTTGTGCCGGGCCGCCATCGCAGGGGTGGGCGCGATTCGCGAGGTCGATCCTCGGGCGCGCATGGTGAATGTCGATCCGCTGGTCTACGTGGTGCCGCCCGCCGACCGGCCCGATCTCGCTGATGAGGCTCGGCACGAGACCTTTGAGGACACCTTCACGGCCTGGGACATCCTCGCGGGGCGGCTGCATCCTGAACTCGGCGGTTCGCCGGAGATTCTCGACATCGTCGGCGTGAACTGCTACTCGTTCGGGCAGATGGAATTCCGGGAGTCCGGTCCCCATCAGGCCCTCGGGCCCCGGGACGAGCGCATTCAGCCGCTTGCGGAGCTGCTCGGCGTGGTCTGGGAGCGTTACGGGCGCCCGATCATCATCGCCGAGACGAGCGGACTGGCCGAAGGCCGCCCGGCCTGGCTCAAGGACGTGATGGAGGAGTCGCTGGCGGCCATGGCGCGCGGCATTGACCTGCACGGCGTCTGTCTGTTCCCGGCGGTGGACATGCCCGACTGGCACAAGGGAACGTGGCTGCACAACGGCATCTGTGACCTGATCGAGGAAGGCGGCCAGCTGCGGCGTGCGCCGTACCCTCCCTATGTGGAGGAACTGCGACGCTGGCAGAAACGGCTCAACCGGGTCACCGTGCTCGACGAGGATCCCTTCAGCGATCCGGTGGACCTGGAGGAGGTACGGGCGGCCGCCCAGCAGCTGCAACTTCAACCGGACCGCGACTGGTCGTGAATGGCCCACTCCAGGCCCGTCGCAGGCTCAGCCGTTGGGGGTTGCCGCGTCGCCGTTGCCAGATATCAGAGTCACCGCGCTCAGGCTGGGGGAAGGGTTCCGGACCGGCGTGCCTGTCCCGTCACCGGAGTTCCGCGAGAAGGCGCGGACCTCGGTCCTGAAAAACCTCCGGCCGCACAGCAGAGACCAGTGAAAGGTATCGAATGTGAAGAGGGTGCCGGCGAACAGAACAGGAGTACTGGGTGCTGTGGTGTGCTCCAGGGCGCTGAAGGTCACTCGCAGCGAGGAAGCAGGTTCACACCCGGCTGATGCGTTTCTCGGAAGGGTTCTCGCCGGGGAGGGGGTGCTGGTCCGCCGCCGGGTCCTGTTGAAGGAGGGCGCGGGCGGTGTTTTCGTCGGTGATGAGCGTGTTCATCAGCTGGCCCAGGAGGGCGGCACGCAGCGCTTCTACTTTGCCGAGGCCGCTGGCCACGCAGATGGCATGGGGGGCCTGCTGCATGAGACGCAGGTCGGGTCCACTGGCGCGGGCGTTGAGGGACACGGTGTCGTAACTGCCGTCTGCGCGGTAGAAGACGGTGGCGATGTCGCCGACCACGCCCTCGGCGTCGAGCCGGGACAGGTCCTGCGGGTCGAGGATGCCGGACACGTAGACGTGGCTGGGGCGGTGGGCCTGGCGGCTGCCCACGGAGTACAGCAGCACGTCGGCCTGGGCTTGCAGTTGAAGCACGTGCTGCACGCTTCGCTCACGCCACATGGCCTCTTTCGTGGCGGGATCGTCGAAGAAGGTGGGGATGGGGAAGAGGTGGGCGCGCCCGCCGTAGGCGCGGGAAAAGCGGGTGATGGTGTCGGTGATGAAGCCTCCGGTGAAGTCCACGGCGCTCGCGCTGCCGTTGAGCTGCACGAACTCGAGGTTGCTGAGGCGCCGCGGTTGCAGCACGCGGGACACGGCGTCCAGGGTGTTGCCCCAGGCGAGGCCCACGGTCTGCCCAGGCCGCACGACGCTGCCGAGCACGCTGGCGGTCGCGACGGCGACCCGGTCGAGCCAGGTGTCCTCGGTGCTGTTCACCGGTACCCCCACGACATGGGCGTGCAGGAACGGGTAGCGCGTCTGGAGCTGGACTTCCAGGCTCTGCGGGTGGGCCTGCGGGTCATGGATGCGGATTTCCACCAGGCCGGTGCGCCGGGCCATCGTGAGGAGACGGCTGACCTTCGGGCGGGAGAGGCCAAGTTCCCGCGCGATGGCGTCGGTCGTCAGGCCCTGGTGGTAGTACAGACGGGCCACCTGCACCGCCTGGGCGGCCTGATCGTCGGTCACGGCAGTGGTCACGTCCATCAGCATACGGCGCCGCGGACCATCCACTCTGAACATCTGTTCAGTCCCGTTGACAATCTGTTCAAGACGTGTTGAGATCAGTGGCGTCATCACCCATCGCTTTCCCGCTTGAACGCGCTGGACCGATTCGTGCGCCGCCTCCGGGCGCCACGAAGGGATCCCCGGCGCAGCCATTTCGTTCGACTGGCCGGTCGCCCCGGCCAAAGGAGGCGTCATTTGAAAACGTCCAGAAGTTCCCTGCTCCTTGGACTGGGAGCTGCGCTGATCCTGATCGGCGGCCTGATCGCGTTCTGGGCCCAGACCGCAGGCGGGCAGGTGAGGGTCCGAGACGTGAGGTTCATGGGCGCGAACGGCGCGCAGCTCAGTGGCCTGCTGTACATCCCCCGGGGGGTCAGCGCCGAGAAACCGGCCCCAGGGATCCTGGCGGTTCACGGCTACATCAACTCCCGCGAGACCCACGCGGACTTTGCCATCGAATTCGCCCGGCGCGGCTACGTCGTGCTGAACATGGACCAGGCCGGGCACGGTTTCAGCGACGGGCCCGCCTTTGCCAACGGCTTTGGTGGGCCCGCCGGGCTGGCCTACCTGCGGAGCCTGGACCTGGTCGACAAGGACAACATCGGTCTGGAGGGCCACTCCATGGGCGGCTGGACGATCCTCAACGCCGCGGCCGCCTATCCGGACGGGTACAAGGCCATGGTCCTCGAGGGGTCCTCCACAGGCTCGGGCTTCGCGCCGGAAGGCACACCGACCTCACCGCGCAACCTCGCGGTCGTTTTCAGCAAATACGACGAGTTCTCGGGCCTGATGTGGGAAGTGCCCCGCGCGCTCGACGTCGCCCAGAGCACAAAACTCCAGAAGGTGTTCGGGGCGACTGGCCCGGTCGAGCCGGGCCGCGTGTACGGCGACCTGGCCGCGGGCACCGCACGCGTCCTCTACACCCCGAACACCACGCACCCTGGGGATCACCTGTCCCGTGACGCCATCGGCAACGCCGTGTCCTGGTTCGGGCAGACCCTGGAGGGCGGCACGCCCCTGCCGGTCAGCAACCAGATCTGGCCCTGGAAGGAATTCGGCACCACGCTCGGCTGGTTCGGATTCGTCCTGGTGGTGCTGGGAAGCGGCGGCCTCCTGCTGCAGACGCGCAGCCTCGGCGGCCTGAACCGGGTGCCCAGCCAGCCCCAGGGCGCCGCCGGTCCAGGCTGGTGGCTGGGCGCCCTGGTCATGCTGGCCGTGCCCGTGCTCACGTACTTCCCGTTCTTCCGCCTGGGGGCCGAGTGGCTCAAACCCAGCAGCCTGTGGCCCCAGAGCATCACCAACCAGATCATGGTCTGGGCACTGCTGAACACTGTGATCTCGCTGGTGCTGTACCTGCTCTGGCGCGCCACCGCCCGTCGTCAGCTCGCCGCCGCGCCAGCGGTGGACGCGCCGGCCCAGCCTGATGGCGTGCCCGCCGCACGGGGCAGCACCTGGAGTGAGATCGGGAAGAGCGCGCTGGTGGCCCTGGGGGCTGTCGGCACTGGCTACCTGTCGCTCCTGCTCACGTCCTATTTCTTCAACGTGGATTACCGGTTCTGGTTCGTGGGCCTGAAGCCGATGACCACGGGACAGTTCAGGATGTTCCTGGCCTACCTGATTCCCTTCACGCTCTACGCCCTGATGGCGGCCACCGTGCTGCACCGGCAGATGCGGCGCAGCGCGCGCGGCTCCATGCTCACGAACGCGCTGCTGCTGGCAGGCGGGTTCCTGCTCTTCCTGCTCGTGCAGTACGGCACCCTGTTCAGCACGGGGCAGCTGTTCACGGCCGGCGAGCCGCTGAACGTGATCGTGGCGATCCAGTTCCTGCCGATCCTGGTCATCCTGGCCATCTTCATGACCTACTTCGCCCGCCGCACAGACCGCGTGTACACGGGCGCGTTCGTGTCGTCCCTGTTCCTGACGTGGTACATCGTGGCGGGCCAGGCCACGCAGTTCGCGTTCTAGCGGCTGTCCCCGCTCCGGGCGCCGCGTCCTGCCCTGCCGTGCCCCGCCTGCCTGGGGGGCACGGCATTCACACAGCGGAAGCGCCGCTCCCGCTTGAGTTCAGACCGTCCGAGGAGACCTCATGTCCAAATTCATTCTTGCCCTGGATCAGGGCACGACCAGCAGCCGCGCGATCGTCTTCGACCGGGAGGGCCACATCCGCTCGGTGGCCCAACGGGAATTCCAGCAGCACTTCCCCGAACCGGGCTGGGTGGAGCACGACGCGGCGGAAATCTGGAGCACCCAGAGCGGTGTCGCGCAGGAAGCGATCGTGCGGGCCGGCCTGCGGGCAAGTGACATCGCCGCGATTGGCGTGACCAATCAGCGCGAGACGGTGGTGGTCTGGGACCGTGCCAATGGCCAGCCCATCCACCGCGCGATCGTCTGGCAGGACCGGCGGACCTCCGCGCTGTGCGACAGCCTGCGTGCGCAGGGCCTGGAAGCGACCTTCCAGCGCAAGACGGGGCTGCTGCTTGACGCGTACTTCAGCGGCACCAAGGTCCGCTGGATCCTGGATCACGTGCCCGGCGCGCGGGAGCGGGCGGAACGGGGCGAGCTGGCCTTCGGGACGGTGGACAGCTGGCTGGTGTGGAACCTGACCGGGGGGGCGCTGCACATCACGGACCCGTCGAATGCCAGCCGGACGCTGCTGTACGACATTCACCGCGGTCAGTGGGACGACGAGCTGCTGGGCCTCCTGGACGTGCCCCGGTCGATGTTGCCGGAGGTGCGCAGCAGCAGCGAGGTCTACGGCGAGACGGCCGAGGGTCTCTTCGGAAGTCGCATTCCCGTGGCGGGGATCGCGGGGGATCAACAGGCGGCGACCTTCGGCCAGCGCTGCCTGGAGCGGGGAATGGCGAAGAACACCTACGGCACCGGGTGCTTCATGCTGCTGAACACGGCGGAGGAGGCGGTGCCCAGCCAGCACAAGCTGCTCACGACCGTCGCGTGGCAACTGGACGGGACGCGCACCTACGCCCTGGAAGGCAGCGTCTTCGTGGCGGGTGCGGTGATCCAGTGGCTGCGGGACAGCCTGAAGATCATCCGGTCGAGCAGCGAGGTGGAGGCTCTGGCGGCCAGTGTGGAGTCGTCGGAGGGCGTCTTCCTGGTCCCGGCCTTCGTGGGGCTGGGCGCGCCGTACTGGGACAGCTACGCCCGGGGGACGATGGTGGGTCTGACTCGCGGGACCACCAGTGCCCACATCGTCCGTGCGGCGCTGGAATCCATCGCCTATCAGTCGGCGGAGCTGCTCACGGCCATGCATCAGGACAGCAGTACGCCCCTCCTGGAGCTGCGGGTGGATGGGGGGGCCAGTACCAACGACCTGCTGATGCAGTTCCAGGCCGACATCCTGGGGGTGCCGGTGGTGCGTCCCCAGGTGACGGAGACGACGGCGCTGGGCGCGGCCTACCTGGCCGGTCTCGCGGTGGGCTACTGGTCGGGACCCGAGGAGATCAACCGGCAGTGGCAGGTGGGCCGCACGTTCGAGCCGCGGATGCCGGTCGCGGAACGGGAGCACCGCATGGACCGCTGGCGTCAGGCGGTAGAACGCAGCCGCGCCTGGGCGGAACTGGACGCGCCGGACAGTGCGCCTCAGTCCTGATGGACGGTGCTGCACCGTCGCCAGTCACAACCGTGTAACATATGTTCAAGAATATTGAACGTTTGTTCAATCAAGTCGCCCTCTCTGCCTCCCGAAAGGAGCCGCCATGCCTCAAGACCCCCGTTCCGCTCTCCTTTCCGCCGCCACCACACCCCAGACCTGGGACATCCTCGTGATCGGAGGCGGCGCGTCCGGCCTGGGCACCGCCGTCGAAGCCGCCACCCGGGGCCACCGCACGCTGCTGCTCGAAGGCCACGACTACGCGAAGGGCACCAGCAGCCGCAGCACCAAACTCGTGCACGGCGGCGTGCGGTACCTCGCACAGGGCAACGTCTCGCTGGTCCGTGAGGCGCTGCGCGAACGCGGACTGCTGCGGAAAAACGCGCCGCACCTGGTGCACGACCTGGGCTTCCTGGTGCCGGCGTACGACTGGTGGGCCGGACCCTTCTACGGCATCGGCCTGAAGCTCTACGATCTCCTGGCCGGAAAACTCAACCTCGGCAGCAGCAAGTACCTGGACAAGACCGAGGCACTCGCCCGGACCTCCACCCTGAAACCGGACGGGCTCAGGGGCGGCATCCTGTACTTCGACGGGCAGTTCGACGACGCTCGCCTGGCCATCACCCTGCTGAGGACCTTCGAGGACCACGGGGGCGTGGCCCTGAACTACGCGCCCGTGGTGGGTCTGATCATGGAAGAGGGCAAAGTTGTCGGCGCCCGCTTCCGTGACGCGGAGACCGGGCACGAGCACGATGTCCGCGCCCGCGCCGTGGTCAACGCGACCGGCGTGTGGGTCGACGACATTCGGCGCATGGAAAAGCCGGACGCGGAGCCCATGCTGTCCCCCAGCCAGGGCGTGCACGTCGTGGTGGACCGGCACTTCCTGCCCGGCGACAACGCCATCATGATTCCCCGCACCGACGACGGCCGCGTCCTGTTCGCGGTGCCGTGGCACGGGAGCGTGGTGATCGGCACCACCGACACGCCCGTGCCGCAGGCGAGCTTCGAACCCCGGCCACTGGAGGAGGAGATCGCCTTCATCCTGAGCACCGCGGGGCGCTACCTCAGTCCCGCGCCGACCAAATCGGACGTCCGCAGCGTCTACGTCGGCCTGCGCCCCCTGGTCAAGTCCGAGCAGACGGACGGCGCCGGCTCGACGGCATCTCTCTCGCGTGACCACATCATCCGGATCTCCGACGGCGGCCTGATCACCCTCACGGGTGGGAAATGGACCACGTACCGCCGGATGGGGGAGGACACGATCAACCGCGCCGAGCCGCTGGCCGGGCTGGCGCAGCGCCTCACGGTCACCCCCGGCCTGCACCTGCACGGCTGGTCTGAGGAGCCCCGGGACGATCACTGGCGGGTGTACGGCAGCGACGCCGCACAGGTGCAGAGCCTGCCCGGCGCAGGAACGCCCCTGCACCCGGACCTGCCCTACACCGAGGCGGAACTCCGCTGGGGCGTCCGCTTCGAAGGCGCCCGAACGGTCGAGGATCTTCTGGCCCGCCGAACCCGTGCCCTCCTCCTCAATGCCCGGGCCAGCAGCGAAACGGCGCCCCGCGCCGCCGCCATCCTCGCCGAGGAACTCGGCAGGGACGCGGCCTGGGCTGAACTTCAGACGCAGAGTTACCAGGACCTGGCACGCGGCTACCAGCTCCCGTCCTGAGGCAGGGCCCACTGCGCCCCTTGCGTCACCGCCGAACTGTCCACTGCACTGACCCTCACCCAATGGCCTTGGAGTCCAGCGGCAGGTTTCGGAGGCATCTCCAGAACAATGGCGTGACCGGTCAGCGGCCGTCTCAAAGACAAGGTCGCCGACCGGTCACCCGCAGGGCGCAGGCCGTCCGGAGTCCACGGGAGCGATTCAGCTGACTCCATGAAGGCGAATCCGCCTGCGGGTCCTTCACCCCAAGCGATTGTTTGTCCAGCCCTGTGTCAGCGTCGTTGATCCGGGCGCTTCAGTTCACCGGAGCCGCCTTGCGGCGGCGCCTGGGCTGCCGGGGGATGGCGGATTCCCGCTCGATCAGCAGTGTGGGCACGGTGATGTTCCGCTGGGGGGGTTGACCGTTGATGCCGGCCAGCAGGGCGTCCAGCGCCTGGCGCGCCACCTCCGCGTAGTTGTGGTTGATGGTGGTCAGCCTCGGGGCCAGCACCTGTGCCACGAAGATGTCGTCGAACCCCACCAGTGACAGGTCCTGCGGGACGCGCAGCCCCCGTTCCCGCGCCGCCGTCAGGACGCCGGCGGCCACGAGGTCGTTGATGCACACCGCTGCGGTGGGCTGCGCCGGTGCCTGCAGCAGCCCCTGCAGCGCCTGCGCCCCGGCGTCGAGGGTCAGGCCGGTCAGCTGCTCCCATTCGGGATGTGGGGGCGCGCAGGCCTGGCGGTAGACCTCCAGTTTCTCGAGGCTGGTGGTGACGTCGAGCTGCCCGCCCAGGAAGGCGATGTCGGTGTGACCCTGCTGGTGCAGGTGGTCGATCAGGGCCTGCATGCCGCCCGCTTCGTCGGACCGGACGCTGGCGACGATGTTGACCTGAGGCAGGTCACCGTTGACCGCCACGATGGGCAGCCGGTCGGCGAGTTCCTGCATCAGGTGCAGGTCCTCGGCCAGGGGGGCCGGGTCGTTGGCCATCCCGCCCAGGAACAGCAGGCCGTCCACCTGCCGCTCGGCCAGGGTGTGCAGGTACGTGCGTTCCAGGGAGCGGGTGCTGATGGTGTTGCCGAGGATGATGGTGTACCCGCGTTCGAAGGCGCCCACTTCCAGCTGCATGAAGATCTGCGCGAAGAAGGGGTTGACGATGTCGGGCAGGATGCAGCCGATGGTGTTGGAGCGGTGGTGGTACAGGGTCTGGGCCACGCGGTTGGGCCGGAAGCGCAGGTCCCGCATGGCGGTTTCCACGCGGGCGCGCAGGTCGTCGTTCACGGTGCTGTTGCCGTTCAGAACCCGGGAGACGGTGGAGACGGACACCTGCGCGTGGTGCGCGACGTCGTAGATGGTTGGGGCTTTCTTGCGGATGATGTCCCCCTTGAGAAACCGGTTGCTCGAAGTGTATGCTTCGGGGGTACAGCAGTCAAACAACCTCATGCGTGGTCGCCCGCGCACCGTTTCCGTGGTTTCCCGCAAGCCCTGGCCTTCGAGTTCAAGCCTGCTTTCCGTCGGCCTTTTTGGCACTGCACCAGCCCTTGCAACGCCTGACTGGTGCAGTGCCCCCCGCCCCGCCTGTGAATGCAACAGGCCACTGGAGGCCTCTACACACACCTGAGAAACCGGTTGCTGACGCTGAGTGTCCGGTCATAGCCCGCCGTTCGAGAAACCGGTTGCTCAACCCCTGAGCCCCACCCATCTGCCCTTAACTGCCCATTTGCGTTGGCCGTTCAGGCCCTGTTCAGGAGACGCTATGAAGAAACTGTTCCTGCTGTCCGCCCTTGCCCTCGCCACCGCCGCCCACGCCCAGGGCAGCCTGTCCGGCACCGTCACCATCTGGTCCTGGGACGTGGCCGCCAAAGCGCTGCAGAGCACCGTGCCGGACTTCAACAAGAAGTACCCCAACGTCAAGGTGAACGTGGTGGACCTGGGCAACCAGAACGTCTACGACCGCGGCCTGGCCGGCTGCGCGGCCGGTGGCGTGGACCTGCCGGACATCTACAGCATCGAGAACAACGAGGCCGAGGTGTTCTGGGCGCGCTTCCCGAACTGCTTTACCGACCTGAACACCCTGGGCGCCGACAAACTCGCCAAGGCCTTCCCCGCCTTCAAATGGACCGAACTGACCGCCAACGGCAAACGCTATGCCATGCCCTGGGATTCCGGCCCCGTGGCCATGTTCTACCGGCGTGACCTGTACCAGCAGGCGGGCATCAATCCCGCCAGCATCCGCACCTGGGACGACTTCATCGCGGCCGGCCGCAAACTGAACACCAAGTTCGGCAACAAGGTCAAGATGGCCACCATCGCCAACGGCCAGGACGACGAGTGGTTCCGCATGCTGGCCAACCAGAACGGCTGCTTCTACTTCGACAACGACGCCTCCCAGGTGACGATCGCGCGCCCCGGCTGCGTGACGGCGCTGACCACCATCAAGAAGCTCAATGACGCGGGCGTGCTCGCGGTCGGCGACTGGGGCGGTCAGATCACCAACATCAAGGCCGGCAAGACCGCCAGCGCCATGTTCGGCGCGTGGTACGAAGGCACCATCCGCACGAACGCCCCGGACCAGAAAGGCAAGTGGGGCGTGTACCTGATGCCCGCCAGCAAGGCCGGCGGCGTGCGCGCCGCCAACCTGGGGGGCAGCGCGCTGGCCATCCCCAGCAGCAGCAAGAACAAGGAAGCGGCCTTCGCCTTCTTGCAGCACGCCCTGGGCACCACGCAGGGGCAGGTGGCCATGCTCAAGTCCCAGGGCCTCGTGCCCAGCCTGCTGGCCGCCTCCAAGGACCCCTACGTCGCGCAGGGGCAGGCGTACTGGGGCAATCAGAAAGTCTGGCAGACCATCCTGGGCACCCTCGGTGACGTGCCCCAGGCGCGCGGCACCCAGTACTTCCAGGACGCGCGGCAGGTGATGATCGTGGTGCAGGCCGACTACCTCAAGGGCAAGTACAAGACCGCCCAGGAGGCCCTGACCGACGCCGCCCGCAAGATCAGCTCCGCCACCGGCCTCCCGGTCGCCAAGTAAGCCGCGCCGCTGGCCGTCAATGCGCGGGGCGGGTGACCATGACCCGCCCCGCGCTGGCCGCGTCCCTGAGGTGAGTTCATGACCACTGTTTCCGCGCCGCCCCGCCCCCGGCGCCGGCGCCGCCTGAGCGCGGCGCCCTACCTGTTCATCCTGCCGTACCTGCTGATCTTTCTGACCTTCTGGGCGTGGCCGATCATCAGTTCCTTCCTGCTGAGCTTCAAAGACGCCCGGCTGGGCGCGGGCGCCCCGTGGAGCACAGCCAACTGGACGCGGCTGGTCGGCGACGACTTCTTCCGCACGGCCCTGAAAAACACGCTGCTGATCCTGGTGATTCAGGTGCCGTCCATGCTGATGCTGGCCACCGGCCTGGCCGTGGCCCTGAACAGCCGCCTGCTGCGCGCCCGGGGCCTGTTCCGCTTCGCGTTCTTCGCGCCGCTGGTGGTGGGCACGGTGGCGTACTCGGCCGTGTTCCGCCTGCTGTTCAACACCGACTTCGGCATGGTGAACCGCGCCCTGACCGGGCTGGGCCTGCCGGCCGTGGACTGGCTGAACCAGCCGGGCCCGGCCATGGCCGTCCTGATTCTGGCGCTCACGTGGCGCTGGACCGGCTACAACGCCATCATTCTGCTCGCCGGACTTCAGGGCATCCGGGAGGAGCTGTATGAGGCGGCCTCCCTGGACGGCGCCACGCCCTGGCAGCAGTTCTGGAAGATTACCGTGCCCCTGCTGCGGCCCAGCCTGCTGTTCTGCCTGGTCCTGAGTGTGATCGGCACGCTGCAGCTGTTCACCGAACCGGCCCTGATCACCAACAGCGGCCCCGGCAACGCCACCATGACGCTGGGCACCTACCTGTACCAGCAGGGCTTCCGCAGCTTCAACTTCGGGTACGCCAGCGCCATCGCCTACAGCGTGGCGGCCCTGGCCGCCGTGGTGAGCCTGGTGCAGCTGCGCCTGTTCGGGAGGGAGTCATGACCGTTCAGACCCAGCCGCCCACCGCGGAACTGGCCCGCCTCTCGGCCCGCCGCGCGCAGTCGCGCCGGCTGGGCAGCTCCGTGCTGCTGCACGCTGCCCTGATTCCGCTCGCCCTGCTGTTTCTGGCGCCGCTGTACCTGATGGTGGTGTTCAGCACCCACCCGGAAACGGCGATCTTCAGTCCCGCGCCCCCGCTGGCGCCGGGCGGCGCGTTCCGCGAGAACTTCCAGCAGTTGCAGGCCGACACGAACTTCCTGCGCACCCTGCTCAACAGCGTGGTGATCGCCTCGGTCTACACGGCCGTGAGCATGCTGCTGACCAGCATGGCCGGATACGCCTTCTCGAAATTCAACTTTGCCGGGCGCAACGTGCTGTTCGGCCTGATTCTGGCCACGCTGACCATTCCCAGTTTCGTGACGATCATTCCGCAGTTCATCCTGGTGGCCCGCGACCTGCACCTGAGCAACACCTACTGGGCGGTCATTCTGCCCACCCTGGCCAACACCATCGGCATCTTCTACATGCGGCAGGCCTTCCAGACCGTGCCGGACGACCTGCTGCACGCCGCGCGCATCGACGGCGCCAGCGAGTGGCGCACCTTCTGGCAGGTGGCCCTGCCGGTCGTCCGCCCGGCCCTGGCGGCCCTGGCCATCCTGCTGTTCCTGGCCAGCTGGAACGACTACCTGTGGCCGCTGATCGTCCTCACCCAGAAAGACAGCTACACCATGCCCGTCGCCCTGGGCACCCTGGTGGGCCTCACGCGCGTGTCGTGGGGCGCCCTGATGGTCGGCACGACCATCGCCACCCTGCCGTTCCTGGCCCTGTTCCTGGCCCTGCAGCGCCACTTCGTGGCGGGCATCGCCGGCGGCGCGGTCAAGGACTGACCTTCGTTCTCTTTAGCAAAGGACTTCCCATGTTCGAGATCCAGCCCTTTGGCGGCATCATTTACGGCGCGGACTACAACCCGGAGCAGTGGCCCCGCGACACCTGGCGTGACGACGCCCGGCTCATGAACGAGGCCGGCGTGAACCTCGTGTCCCTGGGCATCTTCTCCTGGGCGCACCTGGAACCCCGTCCGGGCGAATACGACTTCACGTGGCTGGACGAGGTGATGGACCTGCTGCACGAGCACGGGATCAACGTCAACCTCGCCACCGCCACCGCCTCCCCGCCACCCTGGCTGTCCCTGAAATACCCGGACTCCAGACCCGTCACAGCCGACGGCGTGCGGCTGGAGGTGGGCGCGCGGCAGCTGTACTGCCCGAGCCACCAGCCGTTCCGGGCGCACGCGCGGCAGCTCGTCGAGCAGATCGCGCAGCGGTACGGGCCGCACCCGGCCCTGAAGCTCTGGCACATCAACAACGAGTACGGCTGCCACGTGGACCAGTGCTTCTGCGCCCTGTGCGCCGAGGCGTTCCGGGCGTGGCTGCAGGGCAAGTACCACACGCTCGACGCCCTGAATGACGCGTGGGGCACCGCGTTCTGGAGCCAGCGGTACGGCGACTGGGCCGAGATCCAGCCGCCCCGCCGGGCGCCCACCTTCGCCAATCCCACGCAGCAGCTCGACTGGCGGCGCTTCAGCAGCGACAACATCCTGGAGCTCTACCGCATGGAAGCGGGCGTGGTGCGGGCCGTCACGCCCCACATTCCCGTGACCACCAACTTCCTGGGCTTCATTCCCGGGCTGGACTACTTCAAATGGGCGCAGGAGGAGGACGTGGTGTCCCTGGACGCCTACCCGGACCCGGCGGGCCCCCACCCGCACCTGGAAGCGGGCATGAGTTACGACATGATGCGCTCCCTGCGCGGCGGGCAGCGCTGGATCCTGATGGAGCAGGCGCCCAGCGCCGTGAACTGGCGGCCCTACAACGCCCCCAAGCGGCCCGGGCTGATGCGCATGCTCAACCACCAGGCGCTGGCCCACGGGGCGAGCGGGCTGATGTTCTTCCAGTGGCGGGCCTCCCGGGCCGGCGCGGAAAAATTCCACAGCGGCATGGTGCAGCACGTGGGCCCAGCCCGCTCCCGCGTGTGGGAGGAGATCCGGTCACTCGGCCAGGAGCTGCGGACCCTGACCCGGCTGACGGGGGCGCAGGTGCCGGCGCGCGCCGCGATCATGTTCGACTGGAACAGCTGGTGGGCGCTGAACGTGGACAGCAAACCGGCGGTGTTGCCGCTGCTGCCCCTGGTGCAGAAGTGGTACGCGGCGCTGCGCAGCCTGGGCCAGAACGTGGATTTCGTGCATCCGGACGGCGACCTTCAAGGCTACGACCTCGTGGTCATGCCCAACCAGTACCTGCTGGCCCAGGGCAGCGCCCAGAACATCCGCCAGTTCGTGGACGGCGGGGGAACGCTCGTCACGGGCTTTTTCAGCGGCATCGTGGACGAGCACGAGCACATTCAACTCGGCGGCTACCCGGCCCTTCTCACGGACGTGCTGGGCCTGTGGGTGGAGGAATGGGTGGTGCTGCCGCCCGGTGAGCACAACCGCGTGCGCTTCGGCGCCCAGGGCGAAGCCCACGACGTGCTGCACTGGGCCGAAGTCATTCACCCGGAAGGCGCCGAGACGCTCGCGACCTTCGAGCAGGACTTCATCGCCGGCCAGCCGGCCGTGACCCGGCACGGCTACGGGGCGGGACGCGCGTACTACGTCGGGGGCGACCTGCCTCAGGCCGCGCTGGCCCAGGTGTTCGAGGAGGCGCTGACCCACGCGGGCGTCCCCACCTGCCGCCTGCCCGACACGGTGAGCCTCTCCGTCTCCCGGCTGGGTGGCCGCTCGGTTCTGCACCTCCTCAACGCCCATCCCACGCAGGCCCTGGCGGTCACCCTGCCCGCCGGTGGCGTGCACTTCGAGGACGGCCGCCCGGCCGCACCTTCACTCACGCTGCCGCCCTACGGCGTGACCCTCATCGAATTCGAAGGCGAGGTGGCGCTTGATGAGCTGCAGCTCACGCAGGCGCCCGCGGCCCTGACGCTGAGCCACTAGCCCCAGAGACGCGCCCTGCCGCTGCCGCCCCCTTTCCCTGCCCCGGAGTTTTCCCATGACCTCTCCCCATACCTGGACCCTGCCGGTGCACCCCAGCGCCGTGCAGGTCCTCACCAACGGCTACCAGTCCTGGAGCGAAGCCGAGCTCCGGCCCCTCACCGATCTTCAGGCCCGCGCCGCCTACCAATGGATGCTTGACCAGGGTCAGGATCCGGCCTTCGCCCCCACCGGTGAGGCGGGCGTCTGGCGCAGCCACACCCTGATCGCCCTGATTCGCGAGGACGGCAGCGGCTGGGTGGGCTGCCTGATGAACGCCCGGCGCACCTTCGCGCACTGGGAAGCGCGCGCCGACGGCAACCACGTCACCCTGACCTGCACCCTGGAGGGGCCCGCGGCGCCCGTGACCTTAGAAGACACCGCGGACGTGCTGGGCACCCTGGAAGCGCTCAGCGCCCGGCTGGCCCGGAACATGGCCGCCCGCACGCCCCCACCCCTGCGGGTGTGGTGCTCCTGGTACAGCTACTACCGGAGCGTCACGATGGCGGACATGCTGGACAACGCCCGCCAGGCGCGTGACGCCGGCCTGCCGTTCGACGTCTTTCAGCTGGACGACGGCTTTCAGGCCGACCTGGGCGACTGGTTTGAGCCCAGCGCCGGGTTCGGCGGCCACGCCCGTGACCTGCCCGGCGCCCTGCAGGCCCTGGGCTTCCGCGCGGGCCTGTGGCTGGCGCCCTTCCTGGTCGGCCCCCGCTCCCGGCTGCGGGCCGAGCATCCCGAGTGGCTGCTGCAGGCCGAGGACGGCACGCCAATGCTTCTGGGCGACAACTGGGGCGGCCCGTATC
This sequence comes from Deinococcus ficus, assembly GCF_003444775.1. Lineage (NCBI taxonomy): Bacteria > Thermotogati > Deinococcota > Deinococci > Deinococcales > Deinococcaceae > Deinococcus > Deinococcus ficus. The sequence continues at coordinate 113,840 of NZ_CP021082.1, forward strand.
ACGCCCTCGACACCACGCACCCGGACGCGCTGGCGTGGCTGCGCACCCTCGCGGCCACCTGCCGCGAGTGGGGCTACGACTACCTGAAGGTGGATTTCCTGTATGCCGCCGCCCACCCAGGTCGGCGGCACGACCCGGCCGTCAGCCGGGCCGAGGCCTACCGGATGGGGCTGCAGGCGCTGCGCGACGGGTTCGGGGACGACGGGTTCCTGCTGGCGTGCGGGGCGCCACTGGCGCAGAGCATCGGCCTGGTGGACGCCATGCGCACCGGGCCGGACGTGGCGCCCCTCTGGGATGAGGAAACGCGCCGGGTCCGGCTGGGCGACGCGGCCGGACCCAGCACCCGCAACGCGCTGCACACGGCCCTGTCACGCTGGTACCAGCACACCTGGTACCAGCCGGACCCGGACGTGATGATCGCGCGGCGTGAGCAGAGCCTGCTGAACGACCATGAGCGCGGCGCCCTGCTCGGGCTGCTGGACGTGATCGGGGGCCTGCGTGCGAGCAGTGATCCCATCCACCTGCTCGACCAGGCTGGCCTGGAGTTGCTGCGGCGCAGCCTGAACATCAGCACGCCGGACCGGCCCCGCGGCCTGACCCGGCAGTGGGGCGGCGCGGTCACGCACTTCACACGCGGCACCTTCAACCTGATGGACCGCCGGGTGGGGGACCACCCGCCCCACAGCTTCACGGCAGGGCCAGAGGGACATGGGCAGGACACCGGGCAACCGGCCGAGCCGGTCCTGGCCCGCTCTTGAACGGTGTGCTTCACTCCCGGTCGGCCCCCTGATCCGCGCGCCCGGTGACCGGGGGACACCCCGCGCCTGGACCCGTGCCGGGACGGGCAGGCGCTGAGGTCAATAGCCCCACGGGTTGTTCAGGAACAAGGTCCAGTCCACGGTTTTCTGCCACGTGCAGCCGGGGTACTGGGCCTGATCGCATTTCTCTGGGGACACCACCGTGAATGAGCCGGAATCCATGGTGACGTCCGCGGCCCCTCTCCTGGATTCGACCGTAAAGAAGTCGGTGACGGACATGCTGGTGGTCTGGCTCTCGTGCCGACTGTCGCTGCCTGCACCGTAGCCGGTAATCACGGCGTCAGTCCTGGTCACATAGGGGTACGAGAATTCCGGGTGGCCGATCAGGAAGGTCCCTCCCGGTTCTGGGGGCACGTTGCTGAAGATGAACCTGTCGTCCAAAGCGGTCAGGCGCGCAGACAGCGTCCAGTCCAGTGGCCCGGCGGTCTTTCCCCCCCGGCCCGTGACCGTCGTCGTCTTGACCGACTGGTACGGGTCGGTATGCGTCACGAGCGTCGATGTCGCGTCGTGATGTTTGTCCGCTGATCCCACGAGCCGGCAGGCAAGCGTGACCGGTGTCGAATGGCCGGGCTCAAGCGCGTAGGTGGGCATCGCACCACCGCAGTCGAAGGTGTTGACGGTGGTCTCGCCAAAGGACGCCGTCCAGGTCAAGCTCGTCTGCCCATCGTTCTCGGACCCGCCTCCTTGACCGTGGGCGAGGACCGTGGTCTTCAACGTGAAGTACATGTAGGTTTGCTCGTTGCTGCCTTTGATCGCCTTATGGGCCGACGTGTCGGTCAGAAAGAGCGTTTTGTTCAGCGTGAGGATCAGATGGGTCGTCACCGGGTCAAAGGGCGGAAGCCATTCGATCCGGTGGGCTTCCACGGTGACTTTGAACGGTTCGGGATGTTTCAGGCTGGCCGAGTAGGCGCCCGGATAGTTCGTAAGGTCCACAGGACCGAATGTCTGCGGCGCAATGACATCAATGAGAGATTTTTCGGTCAACGCCTGATGGATCTGGGCCTGCAGCGCCTGGAAGCGTCTTGACCCCTGCTCCAGCAGGAGCCGGTCGAGGTCCGTCGTGCCCATTCCGGAGAGGCCGCTCAGCTGCTGATAGGCCGACGTCATGGCCCGGTGGAGGACGGCAGTCATGTTCGCCCCCGCGGTCTTCCTGGGCGTGACCAGGACATTGGACCATTCGGTATCAGGCGCGACAGGCGTCAGCGCCGTCCGCGACAGATCAAAGACAAAAGACTCCGGGATGACGCCCTCAGGCATGACGCCGGTCCGGTAGTCGTTCCAGGTCTGGACCGCTGAGAGCGAGGCGATCACGGTCGAAGCAGCGGCAATCACGGCCTTCCGCGCCGGAAGTGTGGTGGGGTTGTCGCTTGTGACCGAATAGACGGCAAGGAGCCCGGCAACCACCTCAAGCGCGGCCTGCCTCTGCCGGGCCAACTGTTGTGTCTCGGCCCCGCCCGGGCGCTCCCGCAGACAGTTCACGAGGCCCGCGGCGCCGCCGATCACCGGCCTCCAGTCAGGTCCGAACTGACAAGTGCCACCGGTGTCCTGTGACGTCACGCCGTCCTTGGCCAGGGTGCCCGGCGAGGCCAAGGATCCGGCCGCGGACTGCCGCTGGTCAATCACCGAGAAGATCATGTCGAACGCGTCCAGGTCCACTGGGCCAGGGGCACCTTGGTGAGGCACCGTCCTGGTTTCCAGAATCTGGCCGAAGGAAGAGGGGTTCGACGGATGGTTCAGGAGAAGTTCGACCATGGCAAAGGGAAGATTTCGCTTGGCGACTTCACCCCAGTCGCCCTGGGTATCGGTGACGTCGATGCCCGCCCTGGAGGCCGTGGCCAGAACCGCCCCCCTGACGTGGGAAAAGTACCGGGCGGCCGCCCCCTGGTATGCGTCGGTGTCACCGGGTCCAATGATCTGCAGGGCAGTCGACCCACAATTGACGCTTCCAGCGTTAACACGCACGGTCAGCGTCCCCGGGCCTCTGATCAGCGGACCGAACGGCATCAGGAACTGATACTGCCCGCCGACGCCCGTGCGGCTCACTGGAAGCGTGGCAGCAACTTCACCGGAGCCCACCAGCGTCACGACAGGAAGTGCCGCCACATCGACCGAGGGAGTAAACGTCACAGGTGTGCCCGGTTTCCCCGACGTGGCCCCCCACTGTGTTGAGCAGGACTCCGGACCAGGCACGGGTGGAGGGGTTGAACCAGGTGCACCTCCACAGGCAACGAGCAGGCACAGCGTGCCGGTCGACAGCCACCGTCCACATGCTTTCATACCGCCTCCTGCGAAACGGAACTGCTCCTTGTGACAGGCAAGGAGGGGAAATCGGATGACTTGTCGCGTCAGTTGATGCAGCCGCAGCGGTTCTTCCCGCTCAACCCAAGAGTGCCGCCGGCTTGCCGGGCTGTTCTTCTGGAAGAATTGCCCTCATTGTTCTCCTTCCACCCCCCGGCTGCAAGGGGAACAAGGTGAGACACTCTGCCCTGCCTGACCGAACCAGAATTCGCTTCGCATGGCTTGCGCTCAGGGCGGGAAGGTAGGCAATGAGCGGTGGGCTCAGACCTGCGCAACGATTTGGTTTTGGCCAGCTCCTTCTGCTCCATTGACCGGAGCAGGCAATCCGGACGAGAGTCAGGAACAGTGGTGAGGAAAACCCCGAACAGGGACCGTCCTGCGGGCGGACCGCCTGGTGTTGAACCTGGCGTTCTGGCTCACTCCTGGCAGCAGGAGCGTCCCGAACAGCAGCAGACACTGGGACCATCCGGCATTCTTTGCCCGCCACGCGTTCGTCAATGGCACAGGCCGGGCAGAGTCTGGTTCACGGGTTCCGACAGGCCCGTCCACGTCGGGGAACGGACACGTGCCATTGCCTGAGCAGAACCAAGCACGGCAGCGCGGGCGGGAAGGCGCAGCACAGGCGAACCGGACTCAATCCAGCCACCCGACCCGGAGGGCCTTCACGGCGGCCTGCGTCCGGTCCGCCGCCTTGAGTTTCACCAGGATCTCCTGCACGTGCAGCTTCACCGTGCTGACGCTGACCTCAAGCGCGGCGGCGATGTCGCGGTTCGGCAGGCCGTCCGCCATCAGGCGCAGCACTTCCATCTCCCGCGCCGTCAGGGGCGCCTTGCCCGCCGGAGCCCGCACTCCGCTGAGCACGTGATGGGCGACCTGCGGGTCCAGGTACGCGCTGCCCGCCGCGGCCGCCCGGACCGCGAGCAGCAGCAGGTCCGGTGAGGCGCTTTTGAGGCAGTACGCGTCCGCGCCGGACGCGAGGGACGCCAGCACCTCCTCGCGCAGGTCATGGGCGGTCAGCATCACGATCCGCGTGGCCGGGTGGCGCCGCTTGAGCTCGGCCGCCGTCTGAATGCCGTCCATGCCTGGCAGGCCGATGTCGATGATGGCGACGTCCACCGCACTTTCGCCCACTCGTTCGAGGGCTTCTTCGCCGCTGCGGGCCTCGGCGGTCACCCGCAGGTCGGTTTCCAGGTTCAGGGTGGCCCTCAGGCCGTCCCGGGTGAAGGCGTGATCCTCGACGAGCAGGATACGGACCGGGGCGGCGCTGGTGGTCTCGGTGGGCTCAGGCATGGTGGCGGGGAAGGGTCAGGGTAAAGAGGCTCTGGGCCCTCGCGGCGCGAGTATAGGTCACGGTTCCGCCGTGGGCTTCCGCGATCCGCCGGGTGAGGTACAGGCCCAGGCCGGTGCCGCTCCCTGCGCCGCCGGACCGGAACCGCTGGAACAACCGGGCCTGACGCGCAGGGGGCACCCCGGGGCCGTCATCAAGCACGTTGATGACCGCCTCGCCGTTCTGCTCGGCGAGACTGACCAGGACCTGCCCGCCCGGCTGGGCGAACTTCACGGCATTGTCCAAGAGGTTCTGCACGGCGCGGCGCAGGTCGTGTCTCCGCCCATGGACGCTCACGCCGTCCAGCTGGGTGTCCACAGTGACACCCCGGGCGTCCGCGCGCGCGGCGAGATCCCGGACCACGCTCAGGACCAGTTCCCGCAGGCGGACCTCCTGGGGCTCTTCCGCCTCGGCCGCGTTCTGGTCCGCCTCGCCGCTCTCGTACCGGGCGATGAGCAGCAGCTGGTCCGCCAGGGACAGCAGGGTTTCGTTCGCTTCCAGGCCGTTGCGCAGGGTTGCCAGGTACGCGTCCGGGAGCGGGCCGTACGCGCCTTTCAGGGCCGCCTGCATATTCATGGCATTCGCCAGCAGCGGCGTACGGAGGTCGTGGCTAAAGGCGTACACCAGGTCGCGGAGCAGTTCCCCACGTTCCGCGAGCTGCTCCCGGTTGCGGCGCAGATCGTCGAGAAGGGCCGTGCGTTCCAGCAGGGGCTGCATGGCGCGGATGGCCATGGCTGTCCGGCTGGGCGGCGTTCTGGGCCCGGTCAGGATCAGCAGCAGGTCGCCGTCCGTGGGCCGCCGCAGCCGCGCCAGGTGGACGTGGCCCCCCTCCGCGGCCCACATGTCGCCGGTCCCCACCGGGTGCGCCAGGAAGTCCAGCGGGACGCGGGTGCCCAGGCGGCTCGGGTGGTCCTGAGGAGCGAGGTCGGCCGACAGGGCCAGCGCATACGGCTGAACGAGCACGGCCCGGTCCACGGCGCCGATCTCCACGCTGCTCGCCCCGGTGAGGCGCAGCAGGGCGCCGGCGGCGCGGTCCACGAACTCCGCCTGCCCGAGGGGACCGCCGAGATCCTCGGCGAGCTGACGCCGGGCGCGTTCGCGGGCCAGTTCGTGCTCTTCGTGGGCCAGGGAGGCCGCCCGCTCGGACGCTTCCCGCGCCCGCAGGGACAGGAACCCCACCAGCAGCACGGCCAGGATGCTCACGGCGCGATTGGCGAGGTGTTCGGGCTGAAGGCCATCCCGGCAGCCGTTCCAGAGGCCCGCGACGATGTTCGCGAGGACCGCGAGGACCATCAGCTGCCACACCGCCCGCTTGGACGTGCCCAGCGCCGCGAAGGCCACCGAGGCGCTCAGCACCGTGCCGACCGCCAGGGACGCCGGCGTGAGGACGTCCGCCAGCAGCGCGGTGACCAGCACAGTCAGGGCCACGGTCCACACCGTCCGGTTGCTGAGCGGAAAGGCGGGCGGTGGGAAGAGTTCCCGCAGCCACCCGCGGGGCGTGGAGGGAAGGCGGGGCCACATGCCCAGAGCGTAATCCGGCGGGCTGCGGTGCGGGACTGGCCAGGTGGCCAACCCGGCCCGCCACCCGGCCACCCGGGGCCGCCACCTGACCGATACCGCTCCCCGCCCCCCAGGCGGAGCATCCGCAGCGATGACTGACATCGAGACCGCCACGCCTGGAGGGGACCCATGACCGCCGCCTCCACCCCGTCAAAACCGGCACCGAAGCCGGGCATCTTCGCGCCGGACCTGATGCGGAACGCCGCGCGGGCCAGTTTCGTCAAACTCTCTCCCCGCGATCAGGCCCGGAATCCGGTGATGTTCGTGGTGTACGTCGGCACGCTGCTCACCACGTACCTCACGGTGGCGAACGTGGTGACCGGCCAGCCGTGGGGGTACGAGCTGGCCATGACCCTGCTGCTGCTCCTCACGGTGCTGTTCGCCAATTTCGCTGAGGGGCTCGCGGAAGCGCGGGGCAAGGCGCAGGCCGCTTCGCTCCGCTCGGCCCGCGAGGAGGTGAAGGCCAGAAGGCTCGTTCAGGGACGCGAGGAAGTCGTGGCGGGCACGCACCTGAAACGCGGCGACCTCGTGGTGGTGGACACGGGTGAGATGATTCCCGCCGACGGTGAGATCGTCGAGGGGCTGGCCAGCGTGGACGAGAGCGCCATCACCGGCGAGAGTGCCCCCGTGATCCGCGAGGCCGGCACAGATCACAGCGGCGTCACCGGCGGAACGCGGGTGCTGTCCGACCGCATCGTCGTGAGGGTCACGTCCGGTGCCGGCGAGAGTTTCCTCGACCGGATGATCGCCCTCGTCGAGGGGGCCAGCCGTCAGAAGACGCCGAACGAGATCGCCCTGAGCATCCTGCTCTCGGGCCTGACCCTGATCTTCCTGCTCGCGGTGGTGACCCTCTACCCGTTCACGGTGTACGCGGGCGCGCCGGCCAGCCCGGTCACGCTGATCGCGCTGCTCGTCTGCCTGATTCCCACCACCATCGGCGGGCTCCTGCCCGCCATCGGCATCGCGGGCATGGACCGGGCCCTCCAGGCGAACGTGATCGCCAAGAGCGGCAAAGCCGTCGAGGTCGCCGGGGACGTGGACGTGCTGCTGCTCGACAAGACCGGCACCATCACCGTCGGGAACCGCATGGCGACCGCGTTCCATCCGCTGCCCGGGGTGAGCGAGACCGACCTGGCGCACGCGGCCCTGCTCTCCAGCCTGGCGGACCCGACCCCCGAGGGCAAAAGCATCGTGGCGCTGGCCCGGCAGCGTGGCGTGGACGCGCCCGAGCCGCAGCATGCAAAGTTCATCGAATTTACCGCGCAGACCCGCATGAGCGGCGTGGACGCCCCCGGCCGCAGCATCCGCAAGGGAGCAGGCAGCCGCATCTCTGCCCTGGCGCAGGAACGTGGTGGCCGCATTCCACCCGAACTGGCCGGCATGACGGATGAAGTGTCGCGCGGCGGCGCCACCCCACTGACCGTGATCGAGAATGACCGCCTGCTCGGCGTGGTGGCCCTTTCCGACATCATCAAACCCGGCATCCGCGAGCGGTTCGCCGAATTACACCGCATGGGCTTGAGAACCGTGATGATCACCGGCGACAACCCGCTCACCGCCGAGGCCATCGCCAAGGAGGCGGGCGTGAACGGCTTTCTGGCGGAAGCGACGCCCGAAGACAAGATGCAGATGATCAAGGAGGAGCAGCGCGCCGGGCGGCTCGTCGCCATGATGGGCGACGGCACCAACGACGCCCCGGCGCTGGCGCAGGCGGACGTGGGGCTCGCCATGAACTCGGGCACGCAGGCCGCCAAGGAAGCCGGGAACATGGTGGACCTGGACTCCGACCCCACGAAGCTCCTCGAGGTCGTCGAGATCGGCAAGGGCCTGCTGATTACCCGGGGCGCGCTGACCACGTTCTCCATCGCCAACGACGTCGCCAAGTACTTCGCCATCCTCCCCGCGCTGTTCGTGACGGCCTACCCCGAGCTCGGCGTTCTGAACGTCATGGGCCTGCACAGCCCCACCAGCGCCGTGCTGAGCGCCGTGATCTTCAACGCGCTGATCATCCCGGTCCTGATTCCGCTGGCCCTCCGGGGCGTGCCGTATCACCCCATGAGCGCCGCGCAGCTGTTGTCCCGCAACCTGCTGGTGTACGGCCTGGGCGGGCTTCTGGCGCCATTTATCGCCATCAAGGTCATCGACCTGCTCATCACCCCCCTCCTGTGAGGCCTGACATGGACCTGCTGTTCGTGCTGCTGACCCTGGCGCTGTTCGGACTGTGCGCCTCGTACCTGAAAGGAATGGACCAGCTGTGAGCGTAGCCACCCTGCCTTCCGCGGTGGGATTGACCGTCCTGCGCCCAGCCGCCCCGATCGTCCTCCACACGCATCCGCTCAGACGCCGCCTGCTTTTTGCCCCTGCTGCACCGGAGTTCGCATGATCCTCGCGCTCGCCCTGATCTCGCTGGCCCTGTTCGCCTACCTGCTGCGCTCGCTGCTTCGCCCGGAGGACTCCTGAATGTCGGCTGCCCTGCAACTGCTGCTCCTGCTCGCCATCATGGCCGCGCTGGTGGTGCCGGTCGGGAGGTGGCTGCACGGCGTGTTCACCGGGTCGCGGCACACCGTCCCTGAGCGCCTGACCTACCGCCTGCTCGCCATTGACCCCGCTGAGGGCATGGACTGGAAGCGGTACGGCCTGACTCTCGTGGTCACCAACGCGGTCATGCTGCTGCTGTCGTACCTGCTCATCCGGCTGCAGGGGCTGCTGCCGTGGAACCCGTCGGACCTGAAGGCCCAGGCCCCCGACCTGGCGTGGAACACGGCCGTGAGCTTCATGACGAACACCAACTGGCAGGCGTACAGCGGGGAGCAGTCGCTCTCGTACTTCTCCCAGATGGCGGTCATCACGACCTTCATGTTCACGTCGGCCGCCACCGGCTTCGCGGCTGCGGCCGCGTTCATGCGTGGCCTGGCCGGCCGGAGCGGCGCGTCCCTGGGGAACTTCTGGGTGGACGCGACCCGCATCATCTACCGCGTGTTCCTGCCGATCAGCTTTGTGCTGGCCCTCGTGCTCGTCTGGCAGGGTGTGCCGCAGACCCTTGATCCCTATGCGGCGGCCACGACGCTGGAAGGCAGGGCGCAGCGGATCGCCCTGGGGCCGGTCGCCAGCCTGGAGAGCATCAAGCACCTCGGCACGAACGGTGGGGGGTTTTTCAGCATGAACGCCGCGCATCCCTTCGAAAACCCGACGCCGCTGACGAACGCCCTGCACATCCTGTCCATGCTGCTGCTCCCCTCGGCGCTGACCTACGCCTTCGGGCGGCTGCTGGGCAACCGGAAGCAGGGCTGGGCCATCTTCGGCGGCATGCTGGTGATGTTCGTGGGCTTCCTGAGCATGACCTACGCCTTTGAGCAGGTGGGAAATCCCATCCTCAGCCGCCTGGGCGCTGACCAGACCGTCACGGCCACGCACGCGGGCGGGAACATGGAAGGCAAGGAGGTGCGGTTCGGCATCGCCCAGACGGCCCTGTTCGCCACGACGACCACCGCGGCCACGACCGGCAGCGTGAACGCCATGCACGACTCGTTCACCGGCATGGGCGGCTTCGTGCCGACGCTCCAGATGATGCTCAACAGCGTCTTCGGCGGCAAGGGAGTGGGGCTCATCAACTTCGTGCAGTACCTCCTCCTCAGCGTGTTCATTGCGGGCCTGATGGTGGGGCGCACGCCGGAATTCCTGGGCAAGAAGATCGAGGCCCGGGAGGTGAAGCTGGTGATGCTGGCGGTGCTCGCCCACCCGCTGAGCATCCTGGGGTTCACCGCCCTCGCCAGCGTGCTGCCCGGCGCGCTGCACTCGCTGAACAACCCTGGCCCCCACGGGTTTTCCGAGCTCCTGTACGCCTACACGTCCGGCACGGCGAACAACGGCTCGGCCTTCGCGGGCCTGGGCGCGAACACGCCCTTTTACAACCTCACCCTCGGCCTGGCCATGCTGATCGGGCGGTATTTCACGCTGCTGCCCATGCTGGCCGTCGCCGGACTGCTGGCCACGAAAACACGCGTGCCCGTCAGTGCCGGCACGCTGCCCACCGACACGCCGCTGTTCGGCGCCCTGACCGTCGGCGTCCTGCTGATCGTCGGCGCGCTGACCTTCCTCCCGGCCCTGACCCTGGGGCCTGTGGCGGACCACCTGCAAATGCAGCAAGGAGTTGTCCTGAAATGACCTTCACCGAACCGCTTCCCATTGACGGTCCGCAGCCAGTACCGGTCGCCCGCCCCACACCGCTGCCCCGCCTGATGCTCTCCGCGCTGCTGGCCGCCGGGCTGTTCACCCTGGTGTGCGGGCTGGCCTACCCGCTGCTGACCACCGCCGTGGCCGGCATGCTGTTCCCGACCCAGGCGCGGGGCAGCCTGATCTCCCGGGCGGGCACCGTCGTCGGCTCCGCCGTGCTGGGGCAGAGCTTCAGCGCGCCGCGGTACCTGCACGGCCGGCCCAGCATCACCAACCGGACCGACGGCCGCGGCCCGGACCCGTACAACGCGGAAAACAGCGGCGCGAGCAACTGGGGCCCGACGAACGCCAAATTGCGGGACGCCGTGCAGGAACGCCTGGCCGCCTTCCGCACGGTGAACGGCCTGAGCGCGAACGCCCCCGTGCCCATCGACGCCGTGACCGCTTCCGCGAGTGGCCTCGACCCGGACGTCTCCCTGGCGACGGCGCTGCTCCAGGTCGGCCGCGTCGCCCGGGCGCGTGGCCTTCAGCCAGCCGCGGTGGAACGCGTCATCCGCGATCACCTCACGCCCCGGCAGTTCGGCGTGCTGGGCGAAGCGCGCGTGAACGTTCTGACCGTGAACCTCGCGCTGGACGGAATGAACTAGCTCATGCCTGACCCGGTCCGCCTGACTCTGAACCGCGACTCCGGCGCGCTGCGGGGCACGCACCGCATGTTCATCGGCATGGCGGCGGGCGTGGGCAAGACCTACCGCGCCCTGGGCAGCCTGCATGAACACCTGAGCGCGGGGGAGGACGCCCTGATCGGGGTGCTGGAAACCCACGGCCGGGAGGAGACCAAGCGGGCGGCGGACGGCCTCCCCGTGTTTTCCAGGCGCGAGATCCAGCATGGCAATGTCACGCTGTCAGAGTTGGATGTGGACGGCCTGATTGCCCGCCGCCCGGGGATCGTGCTGATTGACGAAATCGCGCACACCAACGCGCCCGGCAGCCGGCACGAGAAGCGCTGGGAGGACGTGGAGGCCCTGCGGGACGCCGGCATTCACGTCCTGTCCACCATGAACGTGCAGCACCTGGAATCGCTGAACGACACCGTGGCGCGCCTTACCGGGGTGCGGGTCCGTGAGCGCGTGCCTGACCACGTGCTGCGCGCCGCCGATGAGCTGGTGTTGATCGACCTGCCCCCCGAGGACCTGCGGGCTCGCCTGCGCGCCGGGAAGGTCTACGGGCCGGAGAAGATCGAGCAGGCCCTCGGGAACTTCTTCACGGTGCCGAACCTGATGGCACTCCGGGAAATCGCCCTGCGGCACGTGGCGCAGGCTGTGGAACTGGACGTGCCGGACGGGCAGCCTGCGGCCCATGAGGTCGTGGTGGTGGCGATCGCCGCCGAGGCCACCGCCGCGCGGCTGATTCGCCGGGGCGGGCAGCTGTCCGGGCGTCTGCACGGGGAACTGCATGTGGTCACGGTGCGGGCCGAGCGGCTGACGCCGGAGCAGGGCCGGCTGCTCGGCACCTTCCGTGAGATCACCGGGGCGCTGGGCGGCCATTTTGAAGTGCTCGAGCGGCAGGGGGGCATTGGGGACACGCTCGTCGCCTATGCCCGCAAGGCGCACGCCACCCAGATCGTGATGGGCGAAACCAGCCGCAGCCGCTGGGCGGAATTCTGGCGGGGGAACGTGATCCGCTTCGTGTTGCGGGCAACGCGGGGCGTGGACGTGCACGTGATCAGTCGCGACTGAACGGGGTGCCAGGCACGCAGCGGCGAACTCCACCGCATGCCCCCGGGACTGGCCAGGTGGCCAGTGTCCGGGGGAGAGGTGCTCTCATATCGTTCGGGGATGCCCCTTCCTCCCCCGGCACGCAGCCCGTTCATGAAGTGGTTCCTGGAGACGAACCAGCCGGAACCGGAAGGCTTCTACGAAGGGGAGCAGCAGATCCGCGAGCAGCACCACCACACCCAGCCGTGGTGGAAGGTGATGTGCCTGACCGGCGTGGACTACTTTTCCACGCTGGGGTACCAGCCGGGCATCGCGGCGCTGGCGGCGGGCGCGGTGGCGCCGGTCGCCACGCTGATCCTGGTCCTCGTCACCCTGCTGGGCGCGCTGCCCATGTACCGCCGCGTCGCGGAGGAAAGCCCTCACGGGGACGGGTCGCTGAGCATGCTCGAGCGCCTGCTCAGCTACTGGCCGGGCAAGACCCTCGTGCTGGCCCTGCTGGGCTTCGTCGCCACCGGCTTCGTCATCACGATCACCCTGTCGGCCGCGGACGCCACCGCGCACCTGATCGAAAACCCCTTCCTGCGCCACGCCCTGGAGGGCAGACAGGTGCTGATCACCCTGGTGCTTCTCGCGCTGCTGGGCGCGGTGTTCCTCAAAGGTTTCAAGGAAGCCATCGGGATCGCGGTGGGAATCGTCGCCCTGTACCTGGGCTTGAGTGCCGTGGTGGTCGGCCGTGGCCTGACCGAGGTCGTGGCGAACCCCGCGCTGCTCAGCGGCTGGTGGGAGACGCTGCTTCAGGCGCACACCTCGCCGCTGGCCGTGGCAGGCGCGGCGCTCCTGGTGTTCCCGGCGCTGGCCCTGGGGCTCTCCGGATTCGAGACCGGCGTGGTCGTCATGCCCCTGGTCAAAGGCGAGGCGGGAGACACCCCGGCCCGCCCCCTCGGCCGGATCCGCAACTCGAAGAAACTCCTGACCACCGCCGCGCTGATCATGAGCGTCATGCTGATCGGGTCGAGTGCGGTGACGACCCTGCTCATCCCCCGGCACGAGTTCTGGGCCGCGACGACCATCACCAAAACCCTCAACGCCCGCGACTGGCAGGCGGGACGCGGCACGGTCGGCGTGCCCCTGGATCATCCGACGAGACCCAGGGAGATCTACACCCTCAGCGTGCCCGCCGGGCGGACCGGCACCTACCGCGTCACCGCGGACACGGTGGGCGGCCCGGTCCCCATGACCGTCACCGTCACCCCCGGCGGGCAGACCAGCACCGTGAAGGTGGACACGCCAGCCGGCCGGGCGAACGGCCGGGCCCTGGCGTACCTCGCCCACGACCGGTTCGGGGACGCCTTCGGCACGGCGTACGATGTGAGCACCATCCTGATCCTGTGGTTCGCGGGGGCGTCGGCGCTGGCGGGCCTGCTGAACATCGTGCCGCGTTACCTGCCGCGCTACGGCATGGCGCCCGACTGGGCGCGGGCGACGCGGCCCCTGGTGGTGCTGTTCACGCTGGTCAGCGCGCTCGTCACCGTCCTGTTCCAGGCGAACGTGGACGCCCAGGCCGGGGCGTACGCCACGGGCGTCCTGGCCCTGATGACCTCCGCTGCCATCGCGGTGTTCCTGACCGAGCTGCGCCGCCGGCACCGCCTGACCGCGGCACTGTTCGGGCTGGTCAGCGTGATCTTCGTGTACACCAGCGTGGTGACGGTCAAGGACCGCCCCGAGGGCCTCTGGATCGCACTGTACTTCATTGCCGGCATCGTCGCCGTGAGCGTCTGGTCCCGCATCGGGCGGAGCACCGAGCTGCGCGTGGAGCGCGTCCTCCTGGACGACACGGCCCGCGGCCTCCTCGACAGCGCCACGCACTACCAGGCCCCCGTGCGCTTCATCGCCAACCGCCTGAACGAGGGGGATGACGCGGAATACCAGGAAAAGGCGCTCGAAGTCCGCCTCGACAACCACCTGAGCGCCGGCGAAACGGCCCTCTTCCTGGAAGTCGCCATTCGGGACGCGAGCGACTTCTCCACCACGGTGAATGTCACCGGAACCCGCATCGGCCAGCACGCCATCCTGCGGGCGACCGGGAGCAGCGTGCCGAATACCATCGCCGCCGTCCTGCTTCACGTGCGTGACCTGACCGGCATTCCCCCGCACGTGTACTTCGAGTGGAGTGAAAAAGGCCCCACCCAGAACGCCCTGCGGTTCCTGCTGGCCGGTGAGGGGGACATTGCGCCGCTCACGCACGAAGTCCTGCGCCTCGCCGAGCCGGAAACGCCGCGCCGACCCGTCGTGCATGTGGGGGGCTGAGCGACCGGCATGGCCCGCCGGACGCCTTCGCAGGGGACCGCACTGACCTTTGCCGCGAACACTCTTGTGGGGCGGGCCTGCTGTCGTAACAGCAAATCTGGCAGCCGGAAGGACCCTCACGCCCATTCAGGCACTGTTGATGGTGACGCACACCGCGCTCGTCACGGGCCTCGCTGTGATGGAGCAGTCCCGTCTGGCCCGCCGACTGGACGAGGTCTGCGTTCCGCATCAGTGCGACGCTGGTCCCCCTGAGCCACCCGGACCGGGACGGCGGGCTGGGTACGGCCTTCTGCTGGGGTAACGTTCCTCACGACCTCCTGGCGACGTCCAGGCAATCCCAGCACCTGTGGATGCTGCAGTGTGCCTTGCAGCGGGACCAAAAGCCTGCGTTGGCCTATTGGGCGGGGGACGACCGGGCCGGGCAAATCGGAGTGCCGCGCAGGCGCGAGGGTCTGGAACACGGGGCGTCATGTGCTTCGGCGGCGCAGATCGTGCCCGGGCAGGACACCGGACGCCCCAGCGGTGAAGGCCCCCCGGATGGTGTCCTGCGCGGTCAGCATGGGTCAGGGGCCCCAGGACACAGGAGGGGTCACGTCTGGCCGGCGGTTCAGTAGGGCTTCGAGGCGTCCGGCTCACCCAGCCTGAAGTCCTCAAAGGTCACTTCGAAGCCGCCCCGCTCCGGACTGCAGGCGTACACGCCGACCACGGCGGGCCGCTCCGGGGGAAAGTAGGTGAGCCTCAGCAACTGCCAGTCCAGCCCCGGGAGGCGGGTCTGGATGCTGACCGCATCTCCCCGCCGGGTCATGCGCAGGTCCACGTGCTCCGGCATGCCGGCCGGGCAGACGTTCCAATCACTGTACTCGCGCGTGACCACGGCACTGAGTTGCTGCTGAGAGACGTACTCCACGCCGGTCTTGACCCAGCAGGCGGGATCGGCGCGCAGCATCAGCCCTGCCTGGTCGTAGAGCGCCTCGTACCGTCCCCGCACGCGCACCTGCGCGGTGAATTCCTGCATCGGTGGCGTGTGCAGGACATGCCCGGAATCCCGGATAAACCCGTAGTGCGTCTCACGCCAGAAATCGGTCCGTTCGGAGGTCTGAACGATCAGGGCGTCGTCTCGCACAGTCCAGGAGGGCTCATTTAGCCATGACAGGGCAGTCCAGGTGGGGTGAGGCATACAGTGACTCCTTTTCACTCAGCCAATGAAGGGCTCTGAACGATGAGGACCCGGACACAGGCGGTGTGCCAGACACAGCCCGCCGTCGCCCCTCCCAGCACGATCAGGAGGGTGGGCTGCACGGGTGAAGCGCCGTCATCGGTTCTACCGTACAGGTGCCAGGGGGTTCGCCTGATGTCCTCGCTGAGGATTGCCGCGGGAGAAACGGCGCTTGCTGGCTCCGGCACGAGAAAGGAGTTCGGAACGTGCGGCACAGGTTGGAATCGACGCACCTGCGTCCAGACGCCAGGGATCAGCCGGGTGGCGGTGACCGTGAGCAGGACAGGAGGTCGCCATCAGTCGTCAAGCATCGCAACCCACTTCGCCACTGTCGGAGCGCGGAGCAGACGGGCCTCTCTGGGGTTTGGGGGAGAAGCCGTTTCCCTTCCTCCCTTTTTCCTGCGTTGCCGAGAATGCGTTCCGGCTGAGGCCAGGCAGCCAGACCGGGCATGAGCAGGAGGTCAATGAAACAGGCGGCTTGCCTGGTCTGAACGTCTGATGACGATGGTCACTCTGGGGGGGCAGGACGGGCGGTGGGCCGGAACCCACCGCTCTCCCTCGACTTTGACGCGTTCAGCTCACTTCACGCCGCCGGGGCTGGCGATGAAGCTCCACTTGCCGCTCAACGCGCCCGTGACGTCCGTGATGAGGTCCTTCGACCCGCCGACCGAGCCGCGGGTCGCACCGACCGCCGCGCCCGTGGTGATGGACACGCCGGCGTCCGTCACGCCGTCTTTGCCCCACGACACGTACGCACCCTGCTGCGAGGTGGCGCCCGCCGAGACACTGCCGACTCCGACACTCACGCCTTCCTGGATGCCGACGGTGACGGTGTACTCCTTGCTGCCGAAGCTCTGCGAGAAGGAGCCGAACGCGCCGATCCAGCCGGGCGTGGCCGCCGAGACACTCATGGCGTCGCACGAAATCGAGAAGCCGACGACGCTCACCGAGAACGAGAGGCTCATCCCGTCGTACACCGCCTTGCACGGATCCGCCCTGGGCGTGACGAGTTCGCCGGCAATCGGGTCGCTCGTGTCGGTCGTGGGGCTTTCGTAACAACTGAAGGCCTTGATGTCGTGCGCCCAGTGAAGGGCGTCGCTCACGTACCCCATGAATTCCGTCGTGGCGAGAAACTCGGCATTCAGGGAGAGCCGCTCGTGCCAGAGGGGATCACTGTAGTTCGCGGCCAGGGCGGTTTCCAACCTGTACGCGGCCTTCAGGTACGCGCCGAGGTTTTGCGCGTGGCTGTGCATGGCGCTGCGCCACCTGTCGTTCTGGGTGGACATGGCCGCGTGACACAGCGCCTCGAGTTCCTCGGGCGTGCGCGCCTTCCTGATGAAGTCGTCGGCGATGCAGCCGCCTGAGCAGTGCGAGAAGTCCGCGTCGACCTTGGTGACGGCGAGGGACGACTTGACCTGAGCTTCGTACAGGCGTTTCACGGTCGGCTCGTCGTTCAGGTGCAGGCTTGCCTGCCAGAGCGCTTCGCGGCGCGCCTGCACGACCGGTGACCCTCCGGGTTGGCGCCGGAGTTGCGCCTCGACCTCCTCGCTGCGTTTGCGAATCGCCTCCCAGCGGGCGTGCAGGTCGGCGTGCAACTTCTCGTACTTGTCGTAGAGCACCACCGCGTCCTTGAGGGTTTGCGGCAGCTTCAGGTTCGGCAGGGCGAAGTCCTTGCCGCGGGACAGGTCGAAGGTGAACGACGCGGGCAGGTGCGCCACGGCATTTGTGTCTTTCCCGGACGCGATTTCGCTCACCCCGTCGGCGTCCCCTGGCGCTCCCGCCGGTGGTTTAACAGCGGGCGGCGCTGGGGGGGTGCGGCGCTGGCCGGTGCGGGCATACCGGGCGGCCTGCGCCACCTTGCCCTGGCACGTCAGCACGCGCGCCATCCCCAGCCGCGCTTCCGCCAGCATCGGAGCCCCTTGCAGGGCGCTCGACAGGGCCGCTTCGGCCTCGTGCCAGCGACGCAGGTCCGCCAGGGCCAGGCCCCGGTTGGTGTTCAGGGTCGCGGTATTCGACCACCCGAAGGCGCCCACGTCGCTCCTGGCGAGTTTCATGGCGGCGTCCAGCACGACGAGGGCTTCACCCGGCAAGCCCAGGGTTTCGAGCACCCCGCCAAGGTTGGCGAGGGTCTCCGGATTGTGCGGATCGAGTTTGTGTGCGGTGAGGAGGGCGGCGAGGGCCGCACTCGGCTTGCCGAGCATGGCGGCGGCCAGGGCGGCCTGGGAGGCGTTCCTGGCACTTTTGGCGTCCGGACTGGCCGTGAAGGCCTGCCACCCACGGGCTTCGTTCTTTTCCAGCCAGGTCTGGGCGTTCCCCACGGCCGCGGCAAGCGAGGTCGGGATGGTGGGTGCCGTGGCGGGCGCCGCCTTGACCAGCTGTCCACGCATCTGCTCGAGGGTCTTTTCCATCGTGGCGCGCAGGGGATCGTCGGCCTTCAGACTCGCGACCAGCTTCGTCAGGTTGTCATACCCGGTGAGGACGTCCGGCGAGAGTTTGGAACGGTCGAAGTCCGCTGAGCCGCACGCGGCGAAGCTCGGGAGCTTGGTGGCGAAGCTCGCTTCGGACGGCAGGGGCCGCGCGTCGCTCCAGGCGCGGAACGGGACCGGCACGGCAAGGGCGGTGGAACACGCGGCGAGCAGGACGGGCAGGGACCTTTTCATGGCTGCACGGTACGAGGAGCAGGATGGCTCAGCGATGTCGTGGGGAAGGGCCATCGTGACGCCCTGACCTCCGGCTTACCCCCCAGAGCACCTGACAATTCACGGGGTAGCGGCCAGTGAACCGCGGCCCGCCTCACCCCCCGATCCAAGAGACGTGCCAGCGTCCTCTAAAGAGTGTGGGCTGAGCTGGAAGTGCCCACGCTCCATTGGAGACGGGAGCCGGCGCGCATGTTCTTCAGACGGGCACGAGGTTGTGTCTGGGCGTGATTGCCTCCACCCTGGCCAGGTCGGGGTGGCCGGGCGCACTGATTCCCTGCGCGACCTCCATGGAGAAGCGGCGGCCAATCGTTTCCGGGGTCAGCACGATCATTGACCGGGAGAAGTCGGGGGATTCTTGTCGATGCGAGCCCTTCCCCGAGGCGCGAGGAGGGTCTGGCCGCCGTGATGCTCCACCAAGCTGGAAGGGAATGCGGGCATGTCCTGGTCGGGCTCACCGGGCACCCCGGTTCGCGTGACCAACGCTGCTCGGCGTCATCGTGACCGGGTTCACCCGGAAATCTGCGCGCAGCCGCGTAGAATCAGCAGATCCCAGGAGACATGAACCCACCCACCCCTCCCTCCTCCGACGGCGCCCCCATTTCAGACCGGACCGTCCTTGACCGCCTGTTCGCGCATCACGCGGACCTGGTGATGATCGTGACGCCACGCGGTCAGGTGAAGTACCTCGGGCCGGCCGCGCGGCATGTCCTGCCGTCTGCCGCGCCCGGCGCCCAATTGAGAACGTGGATTCATCCTGAGGACCAGCTGGCCCTGGCCGGGGTCCTCGCGGCACTTCGTGGGGGAGAGGCGGCGACCCTGCCGGCCTTCCGCGTGACGCCGGACGGAAGGGCGTGGCGCTGGCTGAGCGGCACGGCTGCCCATCACGGCGAGGATCCGTTGATCGCGGGCGTGCTGCTCACCCTGCAGGACATCACCCTCACCGTTCGGGGGGCCAGCACTGGCGCCTCGGGACACACGGTCACCGCCGCGCTGGCCGGAGCGCTCTCGGCGGAGGAGGTCGCCCGGGCCGTGGTGGAGGACGCCACCACCACGCTCGGCGCGCAGGCCGGCATGATCGTGCTGCGCCGCGCGCCGCACCTGCCGCTCACTCCGGTGGGCGCCACCGGATACGACGGGGCTGTCTCCGCCCGCTGGCAGCAATTCCTGGATGCTGATCAATTGCACGAGGTCCGTGACGCCGCCAGCGGGCAGGGGCCGATCATCGTGACGGCCCACGACTGGCAGGTGCGCTACCCGAGCATGCCGCCCGGGCCGTACCCCCTCACGGCGCTGCTGCCCCTGCACAACGACGGCCACCAATTGGGCGTGCTGGCACTCAGCTTCACGCGCGTCCACCCGCTCACCCCTGGGGAGCTGGTGTTCATGCAGACGCTCGCTCGGCAGGGCGTGCAGGCGCTGCAGGGGGCGTTGCTGCACGAACAGCTCAAGGCCAGCGAAGCCCGGCATCAGAAACTCAATCGTTACGGCGCGGACCTTGTCAGCATCCTCGACCCGGGCGGGCAGTTGATCTTCACCACGGCCGCCACCAGCAAGATCCTCGGGTATCCCGAAGGGGACCTGGACAACCGGCCGGCGTTCGACTTCATTCACCCGGACGACCACGAGCTCGTCGCTCAAGCCCTGGGTGCCCTGGCCGATGGACGCGCCGAGCCTGTTCGGGCCACGTTCCGCTTCCGGCACCAGAGCGGCGAGTGGGTGTGGATCGAATCCATCGCGGCCAACCATTTCGACGATCCGGACATCGGCGGCATCCTCGTGAACTCCCGGGACGTGAGCGCCACCGTTCGCCTCGGGCAGGAACTTGCGAACCGCGAAACGGCCTTCCGGCACCTGTTTGAGCGCAACCCGCTGCCTATGTGGCTGTACGACCGGCAGACCCTGCGCGTCCTGGAAGTGAACAGCGCAGCGGTCGAAAAGTACGGCTACGCCCGCGAGGAGTTCCTCAACATGACCCTTCTGGAGTTCCGTCCCCCGGAGCAGAGTCAGTCGCTGCCCGGCATCATCCGCGCCATCGATCACGATGAGGTGAACAGCACCCCCGCGCGCCACGTGCTCCGGGACGGCACGTCCATCGACGTGGTCGTGCATGGCCGCAGCCTGAAGATCACTGAACGGGACGTTCGGCTGGTGGTGGTGGAGGACGTCACCGCGCAGCTCCAGGCCGAACGGCAGCTGCAGGCGCAGGTGCAGCGGTACCAGGCGCTGCTGGAACTCGCGGAAACCCTCGCCACGCAGCATGACCCGCTGGAACTGGCGCGGGAAGCGCTGGAACGCTGCGTGGACCTCACGGATTTCGCGGGCGGACTGTACATCCGCATCACCGGGCCGCGCATGGACGCCGTGCACGCCCACGGGCTCAAGGAGCCCCTGGTCACCTTCCTGAAAGCGGAACCTGGCCGCACCTCGTCGCTGGGCACGCTCGGGCCACCGCTCTTTGCCGGTCAGGCGCACTTCACCACCCTCGACGCAGCCAGGCTTCCCCCGCCCGTACTGGCCCTGCTCACCGAGTACCAGGGCGTCGCCGCGCTGCCTGTCATGGCACACGGGGAGCTGCTGGGCGCGTTCCTGCTGTTCAGCGAGTACGGGCAGGTCCGCGCGGACGCCCGCCGCCTGCTGGGCACCATCAGCGAGTACGCCGGCACCGCCATGGAACGCAGCCTGCACGTCACGCAACTCGACGCGTCCCGCGAGGAGACGCTGCGCGCACTGGGTCTGGTCCTGGAGTACCGCGATTACGAGACGGCAGGCCACACCGACCGGGTCGTGGCCCTCGCCGAACAGTTCGGCCGCCGCCTGAACCTCGCCGGACCCGACCTGGACGCGCTCCGGTGGGGCGCGTACCTGCACGACACAGGCAAGATCGCCATTCCCGACGACATCCTGCTCAAACCCGGCAAGCTGGACGCCACCGAATGGACCGCCATGAAACGCCACTCCGAAATCGGGCATGAACTGCTCCGGCACATTCCCACGTTGCCCGGCACCACCCTGGACGTCGTGCTGCACCACCACGAGCGCTGGGACGGAAGCGGGT
The DNA here is from genome assembly GCF_003444775.1 of Deinococcus ficus. NCBI lineage: Bacteria > Thermotogati > Deinococcota > Deinococci > Deinococcales > Deinococcaceae > Deinococcus > Deinococcus ficus. The sequence continues at coordinate 135,011 of NZ_CP021082.1, forward strand.
ACCCGCACGGCCTGGCAGGGGAGAGCATTCCGTTCGCGGCGCGCCTGTTCGCGTTCATCGACGTGTACGACGCCCTCACCGACGAACGGCCCTACAAACGCGCATGGTCTCACGAGGAAGCGCTCGCTGAAATTCAGCGGACCGCCGGGTCCCATTTCGATCCTGCACTGGCGAGTGTGTTCCTGACCCTCATGGACGAACTGGGACCGCGGGCCCGGACGCCGGATCCGTTCACGGATCTGCCTGAACTCTGAAGGGCGGAGGTCACCTGAGACTAAGGCGTGCCCAAACCCAGAATGGGGGCAGGGGCGACGGGACCACCGAGAGCCCCTGTGTTGAACGCTGCCCGCACCTGCCGTTTCGCTACCTCGTGCGGGGCGGCCAGGTCCGGTTAACTCGCAACCCCAGGAGTGCAGGTGGCTAGGGCATGACCGCCGACCTCCATCGCCCCTCTCCGGCCCACTGTGCTCAGCTGGTGATGCACGCCGCAATGCGTTGTGCAGCTTCGACAGGTGGCGCCGCGCCCGTGTCGATCACCAGGGCGCCCGGGTGGGGTTCCAGCATGCCCCGTGCCTCCAGGACCTGCCGGAGCTGAGCGGGGTCACGGAGTTTCGCCCGATCACGGCGGTCCGGGAGTGCCACCCGGCGCGCGAGTTCCTCCACTTCACACTGCAGCCACACCGGAACGTACCGCGCCTGGCGGTCCACCGCCACGGCACGAATCTGCTCTGCCGCCGCCGCTCCCGCCGCATCCCCGGCATGGTGAGCGGTGAAGATCTGGCTCACCTCTCCGGGGGCCATTCGGGCAGCCTGCAATCCCAGTGCCCACACCTGCGTCCCCAGCGCCTGCAGTTCAGGCGGGATCGGCCGGAGTCCGTCGGCGCCGTACGGCCGGTACACGGCGTCCCGGAAGAGGTGATTGTCCAGCAGCACCGCCCCGGTCAGGGCGGCCAGGTGGAGTCCGACCGTCCGTTTGCCACTGCCGGGCGGGCCGATCAGATGAAAGACCGTGGGGGACACCCTTTCAGGATATCGGGCTGAGACCGGCGGCGCCTTGCAGGACCGGTTCGCGCGGTGGTCGGCCCTGAGCCTTCGAGGTGGCGGGTTGGGGAGCCGGGCAGCTGAAGCCATGTTCCACACCAATCCTTTTTTCTGACTTTCCGTCACTTGACAGATTGACAGTAGGGATCGATACTGCCCTCACTCTGGAAGGCGTCGGCCTTGCCGGAGAGGAGCCCCCACATGTCCCTGAAGCGTGACTACACCGTCCTGACCCCAGCCGAACGCAGCCTGTGGCACCACCCCATGATGTGGCTCTCCGCCGCCGCCATCGCCGCCACCCCACTGCTCTACGCCACCGTCTACCTCTCCAGCAGCTACGACCCTTACGGGAACCTCCAGCATCTGCCCGTCGCCTTCGTGAACCTCGACCAGGGCACCGACTACCGGGGCACGCACTACGAACTCGGCCAGGAAGTCAGCGACACCCTCCAGGACGACCCCAAGTTCAAGTTCGTGCACTTCGAAACCGAACAGGAAGCGCAGGCCGCCGTGCGGCGCGGCGACGTGTACTTCTCCCTCACCCTCCCTGCGAACTTCAGCCGGAAATCCCTGGCCGGCAGCAGCAGTGAACACGGCCTGCTGAACCTCTACGTCTCCGAGGGCGCCAATTACTTCGCCAGCCGCGTCGCCAGCAGTTTCGGGACCACGCTCGCCGAGAACCTCAACAAGACCCTGGGCGAAAACCGCTGGGAAGCCGTGCAGAACTCCCTGGCCGACGTGCAGCAGGGATTCAAGGACATCCGCATCGCCACCAGGAAGCTGCGTGATGGGGCCGAGGACCTCCGAACCGGAACCGTCAGGCTGCATGACGGCGCCAGCACCCTGGCCGGCGGGACGCAGCAGGCCGCCAGCGGCGCGAAGCAGCTCACCGCCGGGGCACGCGACCTCGCCAGCGGCGTGAACCGCCTTACCGACGGCAGCGCCAGGCTCGGAAGCGGACTGAGGCAGCTGGAGGCTGCCGCACCGGGAACAAGCCAGCTGGCTCCCCTGCAAAGTGGCGCGGCGAAGCTCAAGGACGGCTCGAGGACCCTGGCCGGCGGACTGAAGCAACTCACCACCGGGGCCGACCAGCTGGCCGCCGGCACGAAGGCAGCCCACAGTGGCGCGCAGCAGGTGTCTTCCGGCAACCAACAGCTGGCGGCTCAGCTCCCCCAGTTACAGACCGGGCTGGGGCAGCTGTCGGACGGAGCCGCTCAGCTTTCGGCCGGCGCGAACCGCGCGAACAGCGGCGCGCGTCAGGTGGCGCAGGGCAACGCCCAGCTCGCCGCCCAGTTGCCGCAACTGCAGTCCGGGCTGGGACAGCTCGCCGACGGCGCGGCCGAGCTGTCCAGCGGCGCACAATCGGCCAACCAGGGTGCCCGGCAGCTCGCCCAGGGCAACCAGCAGCTCGCCAGTCAGCTCCCGGACCTTCAAAGCGGCCTGGGGCAACTCGCCGGAGGCGCCACTCAACTGGCCAGCGGCGCGAAGGCCGCGAATGCAGGTGCGCAACAGCTGGCCGCAGGCAGCCAGAAGCTCGCCACCCAGCTGCCGCAACTGCAGGCCGGGCTGAACCAGGCGAAGACCGGGGCCGTCAACCTGGGCAGCGCCGCCGCCCAGCTGGCGGCCGGAGCGCGCCAGCTTGACGACCAGGTCAAGGGCAATGCGCTGGCGCCCGCCACGCTGAAAACCGGGGCGGCGCAGATCAGTCAGGGCGCGGCTGCCGTGAAAGGCGGCACGGACGCGCTGGTCAGCGGCCTGACCGACCTGGGGGGCGGCTCCGGAACGGCCGTCACGGGCGCGACGCAGCTCAGTGGCGGCGCTGCCCGCCTGGCCGACGCCACCGCGCAACTGGAAACGGGCGCGACCACCCTCGCCGGGAAACTCAAGGAGGCGCAGGCTGGGAGTGCTTCGGCCGTGGCCGGCGCCCGGCAACTCGGGACCGGGGCCACCCGGCTGGCCGAGGGGACGGCAAAACTCGAAGCGGGCGCCGGTATCCTCACGAGCAAACTGCGCGAGGCGCAGGCGGGCAGTCAGGCCGCGGTGGACGGGGCGAAAAGCCTCGCGACCGGCAGCCGGACGCTGGCCGGCGGTACCGCGCAACTTCAGGAGGGCGCAGAGACCCTCGCCGCGAACCTGAAGAAAGCCGAGACGGGCGCCGGCACCGCGGCCGCGGGTGCCCGGCAGCTCGCGAGCGGCAGCCAGAAGGTCGCGGGAGGCACCGCGCAGCTCCAGACGGGCAGCGCCACCCTGGCCCGGAAAACCAGGGAAGCCGCCCAGGGCGCCCAGGCCCTCGCCAGCGGCGCGGCCCAGCTGCAGGGCGGCGTGGACCAGCTGGTGCAGGGCAACCTGAAGATCAAGGGCGCGCTGGGCACCATCACCGGTCAACTTCCGGCCCAGGAGGACCTGGACCGGCTCGGCAGCGGCGCAAGCACCCTCGCGCAGAAAACCGGGGACCTCAGCCAGGGCCTCGACCAGCTGAGCAGCGGAGCGGCACAACTGAATCAGGGCTCTGTGTCTTTGCAGGACGGGGCGACAAGACTGCACGACGGCCTGAGCGAGCTGTATTCCAGACTGCCGGAGGATGTGGAAACCCTCGGCGGTGACCCCGAGGGCCTGAGCGCCAGCGTGCAGACCAACGTGCAGACCTTCGCCGCCGCTCCGAACAACGGCACGGCCTTCGCGCCGTACTTCATGGCGCTGGCGCTGTGGGTGGGCGTCACCATGACCACCTTCATTTTCCCCTACCAGCAGCTTCCCCTGAGCGGCCTGCGCACCAGTCAGGTGGCGCGGATGCTGCGCAAGGCAGCGGTGCCCGCCCTGCTGGTCACCGTTCAGGCAATCGGGGTCGTGGTCGCCGTTCACCTGCTGGGCGTGCACTACCTGCACCCGGCCCAGGTGCTCGCCACCGCCGTGCTGTCCAGCCTGGCGTTCCTGGCGCTGGTGCTGGCCCTGATCTTCCTGTTCGGTGCGGCGGGGCGGCTGTTCGCGCTGATCCTGCTGATCGTGCAACTCGCCGCGTCCGGCGGCAGCTACCCGGTCGAAACCGCGCCGCAGGCGTTCCAGGCCATCCACAACTGGGCACCGGTCACGCAGTCCGTATATGCCCTGCGTCACGCCGTCACTGGGGCCTACGAGGGCCAGTACCCCCGGCTGATGCTGTACCTGCTGAGCATGGGGGTGGTTGCCGGACTGCTGGGCCTGCTCGGCACGCGACGCTGGGAATTCGTGAAGGACGAGGACTTCAAACCCCTGGTCTCCAGTCCGATCGTCTCCTCCTTCGAGCACACCGAGCCGCCCGCCTGAACCCTTTGAACCCTTGCGGAAAGGAAGGGGCACTTCGGTGCCCCTGATTGGTCATGAAGGCACGCGACGTTGCCCCGGACCTCCAGGCGCCTGGCCTGGTCGGGCCGCCGGTGATGGTGTCCGCCTGGCTTCGAGCAGGCGTGCGGCGGGCCTCCTGACAAGGGCTGACGACGGCCCCGCCCCCTCGTCAGCTCGGAACCCTGCTTTACAGCCCTCCGGAACGAAGGGGGAGAGGACCATCATCCCGGCAGGGATGCGGTGATCGCCCCGGCTTCCCGCGGCGGTTCTGGCCCTGTGCCGTCCCAGTACCGGGCGGGCATTCGCCGGACCGGACGGGAGCGAATCGGAACCTTCCGAGTGCCGTTCTGGTGGGCGGCTTCACCGGGCTCGGCTCCGATGGTCCCGGTTCACCCGCCGCGTGGCCAGCATATTCTGAACGTGCTTCCTTCCCGCCTGCAGCCCAGCGCCGCGTGCAACGTGGGCGTGGAGGTCACGCGCGGTCGGGACAGGCGCTAGCGCCGGACGCCGGAGACCGCGGAGCTGGCGCGGGGACCCAGTGCCCGTCCGAACTGCTCGACGGCGCGGACGGCCTGGGCAGGGCCGTCCTCCTGGCGAAGGTGCTGACCGAGTTGCGCGGCATTCCTCCGGAGCTGCTCATCGCTGGTGACGGCTTCGATGATCCGGGAGAGCCGGTCGGCCGTCAGCGTGCGGCGGGGGGCCGGAGCGGGGCCGACCCCGAGCTCGTGCACCCTGCGTCCCCAATACGGCTGGTCCCCGAAGAAGGGCACCACGGCGCCCGGCACGCCGGCCCTCAGCCCGGCCGCGGTGGTGCCGGCCCCCCCGTGGTGAATGACGCCGGCCATGCGGGGAAACAACCAGGTGTGCGCGACCGGGCCGCTCACGAAGGCGCCTTCCGGGGCTCCGCCGTTCAGGATGCCGCCCCAGCCGCTCAGGAGCACGGCGCGCTGCCCGGTGCGGCGCAGGGCCGTCAGGACGAGCTCCGCCGTCTGCGCCGGGTCAGTGTTACCCATGCTGCCGAACCCGATGGAGACCGGGGGCGGTCCCTCGTCCAGAAAGGCCTGCAGGGCGCCGGGCGGTTGGTAGTCCGGCGCGTGATCCAGCGTCCAGAACCCGGTCAGGTGAACGTGGGCCGGCCAGTCACCCGGGCGGCGCAGCACGCGGGGGCTGATGCCGTACAGCACCGGGGGGGTGACGTGCCCTTTCCAGCCGGTGGAGCCCGTCAATGGGGCAGGGGGAAGATTCAGGACGGCGTGTCGGGCCACGGCGTCGGCCCGGCGGTAGCCCTGGCACATCGCCTGCCGGAAGGCATGGTGGGTGAGAAGGTTGACCCCGCCCCCCAGGCGACCCAGCCAGGCCGGCACCAGAGGCGCGGGAAATTCGCGGGTGGGGGTGAACGGCACGACGTGCGCCTCGATCACTGGAATGCGGAGGTGCTCTGAAAGCGCCCTGGCCTGGTGAAGTCCTCCGATGCCGCAGGCCAGCAGGTCGCGGTCGTGCAGGGCGGCCAGGGCGGTGCGCAGCCAGCCGACGGCGTACTCCTGAATCAGGCGGCTGGTGTAGGCGTTGATTTTCAGAAAGTTGCCCCGGCGCAGCAGTTCGCGCAGTTCAGGGGACTGCATGGCCTCCTGCACGTTGCCTTGCACCTCGGTCACGTCGATTCCGAGCTTCCGCCCGGTGATGGCGTAGCCGTGGTGGGTGACGAGCTTCACGTCGTGGCCGGCCCGAACGAGGGCCGCGCCGAGCGCGAGGTAGGGCTGCACGTCGCCCTGGGTGCCGAAGGCCAGCATCCCGACCTTCATGCCAGTCCCCCCACGAGCAGATCGGCCAGGCGGTCCGGGAGCACGGCCCAGGTCTCCTGGAGCTCTTCGTCTCCCAGGGCGGCCTGGAGGAGCAGACCCAGCACCAGGCTGGACAGCAGCCGGACGGTGTCCTCGGGGTCGGCCCGCAGGTCGCCGCGGCGGCGCAGCACCTCAACCGTCCCGGCCAGCATGGGGGTCAGCAGTCCGGTCCGGAAGGCGGAGGCGAGGTCGCGGTTGATCAGGGCCTCGGACAGCACCACGCGCACGAGTTCGTAATTCTCACCTCTGAGCGACTGCAGGGGCTGGTCAAGCATTTCCCGCAGGAGCTCTCGCAGGTGCAGTCCGGTGAGGGCGGCCGGGTTGAGGGCCGGCTCCGCCGCCTCGGTCATCTGGGTGAACAGGCCCAGCAGCAGGGCGTACTTGTTCTGGAAGTGGTTGTAGATCGTGCCGTCGGCCACCCCGGCGGCCCGGGCGACGTCCCGGACGGTGGTGGCGTGGTAGCCCTTTTCGGCGAAAGTGCGTGCGGCGGCGTTGAGAATGTGTGTCCTTTTCGTGGTGGTGAGTTTGTCCTGCAGGGTCATAGAGGGTCTCCGGGCGAAAGTGAATGGTCATTCAGTTGAATGAATGGTCATTCATACCCTAACACGACGCTCCAGGATGACCTCCCCCCCCGAGCCGCCCTACTCATGGCTTCCCCATGTCAGCCTGGGTGATCTATCGTCCGGTGTGCTGCAAAACTCCAGGTTCCCCGCGGAACCCTCTTCTCCCTGGCAAGCGAGGCTGGACGCAGCGGAACGCCGCATTCCCACCGATTCCCTGCAGGCGACCGTTCTGCTCCAGGGCATCTACCAGTTTGTGCAGGAGCAGGAAGACCTGCGCGGCCAGGCCCGCTCGCTGACACTGCTTGGAGGCGCGTTCCTCACCCGCGGAGACCTCCCGGCGGCCCGGGAGGCCTTCACTCAAAGCCGCGACACTGCCCTGAACGTCGGTGACGGCATTACGGAGGCCCGGGCCCTGAACGGCCTGGGCCTCGTCGCCCGTGCGCACGGCCAGTACGGGGAGGCGATGGAGCATCACCTCGCCAGCCTGCACCTCGCCCAGGCGCACGAGGATGACGCCGGGCAGGCCCGCACGCTCGGGAACATCGGGGCGATCCAGTCGGACCTCGGGGATCACGAACTGGCGCTGCAGACGTTCCGCGAGATGCGCCTGCTGGCCCAGCGGGCCGGTCATGTGACCCTGCAGTCCGCCGCGGGCGTCAACGTCGTGTTCGCCCTGCACGAACTCGGCCGGCACGAGGAGGTCCTGGAAACCGCCTCGGCCTACCTGCCCTTCATCCAGGCCCAGGGCCTGACCCAGCATGAACTGGTGCTGCAGGTCAACGTCATGGCCAGCCTGACCGCCACGGGCCGCGCGGCTCGGGCCGCCCTCCTCGGGGACCACGTGCTGGCACTCGCGGAGCAGTCTGCCACCCGCGAGCAGTTGACGCACTGCCGCCTCACCCACGGGCACGCCCTGCTGGAGAGCGGTCAGCTGGACGTGGCGGAGGCGCTGCTCGAGCAGGCGCTCGCGGCCGCGCGCAGTGACCGCCGCGCCCCGCAGGAGCGCCTCGCCCTCGGCCACCTCAGTGATCTGCACGCCCGGCGGGGGGAGTGGGAGCGGGCCTACACGCTCGTCAAGGAAGCGCAGGCGCTGGACGACACGCGGCGCGTGCAGGACTTTGACCGCAGGGCCCGGGTGCTCAGCGTGCAGCTGCACAGCGAGATGCTCGCCCGGGACGCGCGGGCAGAACAGGATCAGAGCGCGGCGTATGCGCGAATGGCGGAAGAATTCACCACGGCGCAACAGCACCTCACCGACCAGGCCCGCCTGGACCTCCTGACGGGCCTGCCGGGCCGCGCACAGTTCCAGGCGGAACTCGACCGCCGCCTTGGCGAGGCGGGGGGCACGCCCCTCGCCGTGCTGTTCATCGACCTGGACCACTTCAAGGCCGTGAACGACGCCCTCGGCCATGACGTCGGGGACCGCCTGCTGCAGCAGGTCGCCCGCCGCCTGCAGGCCGCGGTGCCCGGCAGCGGGATGGTGGCCCGCACGGGCGGCGACGAATTCACCGTGACCCTTGGGGAGCTGAGTGACCCCAGGGCCGCCGAACGTCTCTCCCAACTCCTGTTGACCAGCCTGGCCGCGCCCTTCGACGTGGACGGGCACACCCTTCACGTCACCGCCTCGATCGGTGTGGCCCTCGCCCCGCGGGACGGCCAGGACGTGACCGCCCTGCAGAAGCACACCGACATCGCCATGTACCGTGCCAAGCAGGCCGGACGGAACAGCGTCCGGACGTACGAGCCGAGCATGGGGAGCGAAACCGCGCAGCGCCTGGCCCTGGAGCGGGACCTGCGCGCCGCGCTGGCCACGGGTGAGCTCCTCGTGCACTACCAGCCGGTGTTCGGGGCCGTGAGTGGGCAGCCCCACGGGTGCGAGGCCCTGGTCCGCTGGGCCCGTCCCGAGCAGGGATTGATCCCACCGGGGCAGTTCATCCCGGTGGCGGAGGAATCGGGGCTTATCGTGCCGCTCGGCACGTGGGTGCTGCGCGAGGCGTGCCGTCAGGCCGCCGAATGGCAGACCGGGGACAGGGCCGTGGAGATGAGTGTGAACGTCAGTGCGCGGCAGTTCGAGCAGCCGGACTTCCTGACCATCGTCCGGGACGCCCTGGCAGAAAGCGGCCTGGACCCGCGCCTGCTCATCCTGGAACTCACCGAAAGCGTCGTGCTGCGCAACCCGGACGCCGCCATCACGCTGCTCAAGGACCTGCGGGACCTGGGCGTGCGCCTGGCGCTGGACGACTTCGGCACCGGGTACAGCAGCCTGAGCCTGCTGCGGTCACTTCCCATCGACACGCTGAAAATCGACCGCTCGTTCGTCCAGGGCGACCGTGCCGAGGTGATGGTGGGCGCGATCGTCTCCCTCGCGCACGCCTTCGGCCTCCACGTCGTCGCCGAGGGGGTGGAGACCGCAGCGCAACTCGACCTTGTTCAGTCGCTGAACTGCGACGGGGTGCAGGGCTACCTGCTCGCCCGTCCATCCCCGGCCAGTGAGGCGCGGCTCATCCTGAGCGGCTCGCCGGACCCGGCCCGTTAGTCACCCAGACGACGCCGGAACGCCCAGGTGAACACGCTCCTCTTCCAGGGCCTGATCGTGGAGAGGCCCGGGGCTCTTCCCCACGCTGTTCTGTCTACCCGACCCGCTCACAGTCCCCGGCAGTGTTGACACCGCTTTAGCCGGGAACAGCGCCCGCGGACCTGAGGGTGAACTTCACGGTCGTTCCCGATCCCACCTCGGATTCCAGCCAGACCCGGCCACCGTGGCGTTCGATGACCTTGCGGACGATGGAGAGGCCGAGGCCGGTGCCCTCGTACTCCTCGCGGGTGTGCAGGCGCTGGAACATGCCGAACACCCGGTCGAGGTACCCGGCCTCGATGCCGATACCGTTGTCCTGCACGCGGAACAGCCAGTCCCCTCCGTCGGCCTCCGCACTGATGGAGATCTCGGGTGTGACGTCCGGACGGTGGAATTTGATGCCGTTGCCGATCAGGTTCTGGAACACCTGCGTGAGCTCCCGCAGATCCCCGGCCACCTCGGGCAATGGGTGAACGTGCACCCGCGCGCCCGTGGTCTCGATCAGACCCTGGAGCCCGCTCAGGGCCCCCTGAACCGCGTCACCGGCGAACAGCGGACGAAGCGGGTCCTGAACGGTGTTCAGGCGCGAGAAGACCAGCAGATCGTCAATCAGGCCCTTCATGCGCCCGGCGCCGCTGACCACGAACCCCAGGTACCTCCGGCCCGAGTCGTCGAGCTGCGTTCCGTACCGGCGGTCCAGCAGCTGGGTGAAGCTGGTGATGGTCCGCAGGGGCTCCTGCAGGTCGTGTGACGCCACGAAAGCGAAGCGTTCCAGCTCGGCATTGCTGCGCTTCAGGGAGGCGTTGGCCGCTTCCAGTTCGTCACGCTGGCGCTGCAGCTCTGCCGCGATCTCCGTGCGCTGCAGCGCCAGGGCCATGGTCTGCGCGGCGCGGCGCAGCAGGTCCTGCTGGCCCGGCGTCCACGCGCCGGCCTGGGCAGGACGCCACGCGACCAGACCACCCTTCACTTCCCCGCCCTGCGTGAGGATCGGCTCCACGGCCAGGGCGTACTCCTCCAGCCCGGGCACGCTGCGGGCGTCCTCCGCATACGAGTCCAGGTAGATGGCCTCGCCCTGGTCCACGACGCTTTTCAGGATCGGCGTGTCCTCGAGCCTGAGGGCCGGCTGGGCCAGCTGCCGGCTGACCAGCGGGGGCGGGTCCCCCCAGGTGGTGCGGGGCAGCAGGGCATGGTCGGCCACCGGGGCGACGATCATGCAGCTCGCCCCCAGTTCCTTCCCGATGGTTTCCAGCGTGATTCGGGCGACCTCCTCCGGCGAGGTGCTGCGCTGCAGCGCGTCCCCGAGCAACGCGAGCACTTCCGCCTGACGCCGCGCCGCGTGAAGGTGCTGCGTGCGGACCGCCACCTTCTCCTCCAGCGTGGCGTTCATGGCCCGCAGGGCCTGCTCCGCTTCAATCTGCGCCGTGATGTCGGTCGAAACGCCGACCCACTCGCGCACCTGACCGCCCGCCTCCAGGACGGGAACGGCGCGGGAGTGGAAAGTGCGGTACTCCCCGCTCCGCACCCGGATGCGGTGCTGCAGTTCGTACACGGCCCGCTGCTCCGTGGCGGCCAGCCAGGCGCGGACACTTCTGCCCCGGTCGTCCGGGTGAATGCGCTCCGCCCAGCCCACCCCGTGGAACTGTTCGGGGGTCTGACCGGTCAGCGCGACCCAGCCGGGTTGCTCGCCGTGCAGTTCCCCTTTCACGTCTGCCGTCCAGACCGTCTGCGTGGTGGCATCGACCAGGGAGCGGTAGCGTTCCTCGCTCCGCACGGACGCCTGATGCTGCGTGGCGTTCAGGAGCGCGGCCGACGCGCGTTTCGCGAGCTCCTGTGCGAGTTGAAGATCGTCCGCCCCATACGCCCGGCCGAGGTGGCTGCTGGCGAGCCCCAACACACCGATGGGACCCTGCGGAGACGGCAGCGGAACGGAGATCACGGAGTGCAGCCCCATCGACCGGATCGCCTCGCGCTGCGCTTCCTCAGGCAGCGCGTCGATGGCCGCCTCCGGCACGACCGGCACCAGGACCGGCTCCCCGGTGCGCATGATCCAGCCGTTCGACCCTGGCCGCTCCGGGTCTTCCTGGTAGCGGCCGATGTACCACCTCAGCAGATCGATCTTCCCGGGGTCCTGATGCGCCACCGCTTCCGGCCACATCCGGCCATCGCCGTCCGGCAGGTACACGACACACCAGTCCGCCACGTGTTCGATGGCGAGGCGCGTGAGGTGGTCTAGCGTGGCCGGCACGTCCAGCGAGGCGGCCAGCACCTCGCTGGCCAGACTCAGGAGCTGAGCGCGTTCCCGGGCGTAATGCTCGTCGTCGTACTGACGGCCGCGGCACAGTGCGAGGGCGCAGTCCTCGAAAAGTGCCTGCAGGAACTGCTGCCGCTCTGGGGAGATGGCGTCCTCGTGGGTGAACGACAGGGTGACGGCGGACAGCACCTGCCCACGGGCGACCAGGGGAAGCACAGCGACGGCACGCGTCTCCGGCTGCAGCAGGCCGTGCATCGCCGGGTAGTCCCGCTCGATGTCCTGCGCGGAAGCGAAGACCGGTGCCTGACGGGCAATGGCGTCCGCCACCGCGAACCCACGATCGGCCGGGAACTGCTGCCAGACCTCCGTTAAGGGCACCTGGTAGCCGTGCGAGCCCACCATCACCAGCGTGTCGGCGTCGACCACCTTGATCAGGCTGCCGGCGCAGGCGCCACTGGCAGGTATGGCGTGCTCCAGAATGACGCGCTTCACGTCACCGGCCGTGAGGGCCGTGGCGAGCAGGCGGTTCAGGGTCAGGAGCGGTGAATCGGCACCGGCAGCGGGACCGGTCTGGGCGTTGAGCACGCGTCATTCTAGGCCGCGGGGTGACGACCCCTGCCGGGCGTGAAGGTTCCATGGCAGGTAGGCCCACCCAAGGCAAGGGAAGTGTCCCGTGTAGAGCCTTCGCAGGGAGCCCTGCAGGGCCAAACGGGCGCCATGGTGCCCGTTCGGCGCCGCCTGGAAGCGGGCTCGGCCGCGCTGGGTGAAGCGTCCGCCAACGGCCCGCAGACAAACCAGCGGTTATGTTGAGGCATGACTTCTCTGCCCGGCTCCGATCTGGAGCTCGTCGCACCACTGGCAGAGCGCCTTCAGCACATCACCGACGCCCTCGCTGCCACCAGCACGGTGCAGGAGGTCATCGAAACGGTGCTTGCCCCGGCCCTCGCCGCGCTTGGGGCGGACGCCGGGACCGTGCTGCTGGTGAACCAGCCCGATCAGCCACTGAAGATCACAGGCCGCCGGGGCGCGGACGGCGAGACGATCGCCGTCCCGCAGGAGAGCGCCAGCGAAGACCACGTCCTGATCGCCGACATCCTGCGCCTGCGTGAGGCGCAGTACTTCGAGGACGCCGGCGCGTTAAGGGATGCCTACCCGGAACTCGAACGCCGCACCCGGGACCTGGAGGCCATTGCCAACGCCGCGCTGCCGATGTTCCTCGACGACCGGCCCTTCGGGGTCATCGTGCTCGACTTCGCCGCACCCCATCATTTCTCGCCCGAGGAGCGGCGGTTCCTCCGGATCCTGTCCGCCCAGTGCGCCATTGCCCTGGGCCGCGCAGAGGCGATCAGTAGACTGGAAGCCCACGTTCACGAGCGCACCCGGCAGCTGGAGGACCAGACCCGGCAGCTCGAGGAAGAACGCGCCGCTCAGGCGGCCTTCGTGGCGTTCACCGAGGCGGTGGGCAGCGAAACGAACCTCTCCCAGCTGGTGGGTCAGGCCATCACCCTGCTGCACGAGACCTGTGACGTGGAAGCCGCCTACTTCGAGCGGGACGGCGACCTGTTCCGCGCCAGCGTCTGGAGCCCCTCAGCCGATCCCGCCCTGCTGCCCCTGCTGCAACGCGGTTTTCCACTGCAGCACTCCAGCATCGCCAGGGGCCTTCAACAGAACACCGCCACCTTCATCGACCACTGGCGCGACTCCGGACTGCTGATTCCGGAATCCGGGATCTACCAGGCGGCCGCCGGGTACCCGTACTTCAAGGACGAAACGCTGGAGAGCGTTCTGATGATCGGCTCCCAGACCTCGGCCGTCTGGGATGAGCGCAGCAAAGGAATCTTCCGCGCGGTCGGCCGCAGTCTGGACCTGGCCCTCGACCGGGCGCGGCAGACCCGCACCGTGACCGTACAACGCGACGCGCTCGACCTTCGCACCCGGGAACTCGCCGAGTCGACGGCGGAACTGCAGGCGTTCTCGTACTCGGTGTCACACGACCTGCGGACCCCGGTGCGGCACATGATCGGCTTTCTCGAACTGGCGCGCAAAGCTCTGGACGGCCGGCTCGACGAGCGTAGCGCCCGCTACCTCGACGTCGTCGAACAGTCGGGGCGGCAGATGAACACCCTGATCGATGGGCTGCTCGACCTGTCGAACGCCGCCCAGCGGACCCTGCAGCCCAGCTTGGTCGACCTGAATCAACTCATGGCCCGGATTCAGACGACCCTGCTTCCCGATCTGCTGACCCGGAACGTCGCCTGGGAAGTGACTGACCTGCCCCAGGTGTGGGGTGACCAGGAGGCGTTGAGTCAGGTGCTGACCCAGTTGACGGAGAACGCATTGAAATTCACGCAGAGCCGCGACCCGGCCAGCATCCGCATCTGGGCAGAAGACCTGGGCGGCGCGTGGAAGGTCAGCGTGAGAGACAACGGCCTGGGCTTCGATCCGCGGTATCAGGACCGCTTATTCAACCTGTTTCAGCGGCTGCACCGGGCCGATGAGGTCAGCGGGACCGGTGTGGGGCTGGCCAGTGTCCGCCGCCTGATCCTGAAACACGGCGGCCAGGTGTTCGCCGAGGGCCGCCCCGGCGAGGGCGCCACCTTCGGCTTCACGCTGCCCAAAGGGCACGTTGCCTGAACGAGGGGGAACGCAGTGCACATCCCGGGTCACGCCTTTGGGCCGCGGTGGCTACGGCGCTTGGCGGGTCCGCACCCTGGGCGGTCAGTCAGGGGGTACTCGCCGGGTCGTCCTCGCTCTCAGGAATCAAGCACCCGCTCTCCCCAGGCCAGTCTGGGAGACGTGGAGAGGCCGTTCAGGGCGGCGCATCCCACGTTGGCCCGGGGTGGACGTGACACGGCCCTGCGCATGCGCCAGAGCGCCAGGCGGCGCGCTCCGTTCACCCGGCGTGAAAGGTCGCGATATCGGCGCGCAGAGCCTCCCGCACCGGCGTGTACGTCAATCCCAGTTCACGCTCCGCTTTGTCGCTGTCGAACCGGAAGCCCTGCGAGAGGTGCCGGGCCGTGTCAGGCGACAAGCCCAGCAGCGGGGGCCGACCCGTCACGCGCGACACGGCCCCCGCCACCCGCGCCGCTGCGTGCGCCAGCCAGTCCGGCAGGGCCAGTCGCGGCTGAGGCACGCCTGACAGCTCGCTCACCAGGGACATGAACTGCCTGTTTGACAGGTACTCGCGTCCGATGAGGTAGCTCTCTCCGGCATTCCCGTCCCGCTCCGCGGCCCGGACGATCGCTTCGGCCACGTCATCCACATGCACGAACGTAAATCCCCCGGATTCGAATACCCGGGCGGGTTGCTGCCGGCGCACCAGCCGACGGATCCAGGCGCCTGTGTCCTTCGGGTCCCCCGGCCCCAGGACCGCTCCCGGGTAGATCATGACGACGGGCAGGCCGCGGCGGGCATACGCCCGGACGACCTCGTCCCCGGCGTGCTTGGTGCGGGCGTAGGCGTTCGCATGGGGTCCCACGCGGCTGTCTTCCCTCAGCGGCTGATCGGGGGAAGCGCCGAACGCCACGATGCTGCTGACGTGCACCACCTTGCCCACTCCCGCCTCCAAAGCCGCCTGCATGACATGGCGGTTGCCGTCCACATTCACTGACTCGTACAGGGCCTCGTCCGGTTCGTACAGGCTGTACCGGTTGGCGAGGTGCAACACGCAATCGTGGCCCTGCATGGCGGCCACCAGACCCTGTGGCCGGGTGACGTCGCCGGGGATCAGCTGCACCCCGAGCGCCCGGAGATGGGTGGCCGCCTCCGGATGGCGCACCAGCGCCGTGACCTGATGGTCGTGGCGAAGCAGGTGATGAACGACGCGCTGGCCGATGAAGCCCGTGGCTCCCGTCACAAAGGCACGCATGGTTCATTATCGTCACCCGGCGTGGACGCAACCGATGCTCACTACAACGGGCGGTGAGGTGCACCCCCCTGGCGGAATCGCCCTTCAAAAGCGCAACCGATCATCGGTCTTCTGAAGGGAGAAAATCAATTGCACTTCGATCACGGCGTCCCTGACGCGCAAGGAGGTGGGCCGCCCGGTGGACAGCGCACCCAGCATGAGTGGCGGCCTCAGGCCACTCGTGAGTCAGCAAGGTCGACATGCCCTCAACGAACCTGCACACGCTTGAACGCCTCCAGCCCCAAACCCTTGACCCGGTCGTCCGCCAAGCGGCTCGGCGCCCAGACCTGCAGGTCACCGACTTCACGGTCGCCCTCCTCAGCGACCAGGGCGTCACCAGTCAGGACAGCCTGTTTCTCGTCCGCGGCCACGCCCAGGCCGGTCAATCACGGCAGGCCTGGGCCCTGGTCGTCAAGACCTTCACCACGCCCGACGAGGACGCTGACCCCGGCCACCTGTTGTTCCTTGCCAGGGAAGTCGAGGCCTACCGC
This sequence comes from Deinococcus ficus, assembly GCF_003444775.1. Lineage (NCBI taxonomy): Bacteria > Thermotogati > Deinococcota > Deinococci > Deinococcales > Deinococcaceae > Deinococcus > Deinococcus ficus. The sequence goes on from NZ_CP021082.1 coordinate 151,001, forward strand.
TCCGGGCTGCTCACCTCTCCGTCCGCGGGCCTCCGGGCGCCGCGTGCCTACGCGGTCACCGAGCAGGAGGGGCAGACGTGGCTGTGGCTGGAACACGTGACCGAGTCCGTCGGGAGACGATGGACGCTGGACGAGTACACCCGCGCGGCGCGGCAACTGGGCGAGTGGCACGGGAGCGTTCTGACACGACGGCCCCTGCCGGACACGGCGTGGCTGCTCCGGGACCTGGTCCGGCAGTGGTCCAGCATGTTCGGCCCGGGGGGAGGTGAGGCTCCACACAGGGTGCCGTCCGCCTTCACCCCAGCGCTGACCGAGCGGATTCAGCGGACCTGGGAGCAGCGGGCGTTCTTCCTGGGCGTGCTGGGACGCCTGCCTCAGGTGTTCTCCCACTTCGACTTCCACCGCCGCAATCTTCTGATGCAGGCGGAGGCGGTGGTCGCGCTGGACTGGGCGTGGTGCGGCCTCGGCCCGGAGGGCGGGGACCTGGTGTCGCTGGTGGGCTCCACCTGCATGTTCGGCGAGTGGGACGTCGGGCAGATCGGGCCGTTGGAGGCCGCGGTGTTCGCGGCGTACGTCGCGGGGCTTCGTCAGGCCGGCTGGTCAGGGGACGAGCGTCTGGTGCGGCTCGGGTACGCCGCGTGGATGCCGCTTCATTTCGGCGTGACGGCACCGACCCTGGTGGCCTTCTGGACACAGGAGCAGCGGCAGGCACGGGCGCGACAACTGTTCGGCGCGGCGCCCGACGAGCTCGCGGCGCGGTGGACTGCCCTGTGCGAGTGGAGCCTCGCCCGCGCAGACGAGGCCCGCGCGCTCTGGGACTGGACGGGTGACACCTTGCCAGGATCGACCGCCCACCCTTGAGCAGAAGGGCGTGAAGGTCAGGCCAGGCAGCTTGAGGGACTGTAGGCAGCACTGAAGCGGTGCTGGCGCTGCCTGGGAGGGCCCCGGGGCAGACCGGAACAACAACGTGAACGTCGAGAACGGACCTGCGCCAGAATGGCGGGCCAGACGCAATCACAGCAGCCCCAGCGGTTCGAGAGGACGAGCGCTGGAGAGCGGCCCGGCGTCCCTGGGATCGAGACCCAGCCCCCCAGCTATTGCGCCACGACCGCCTTGGCACCTCGTCATCTCCGCAGTAAAGCCCGGCTGACGCAATCCCATCGAAGTTGGGCCGGTCGAGCACTTCGGCGGAGAGAAAATTGAGATTCTTGACGAAGTGCGCGCCTGGGGCCCGCCGCGCGAGTTTCTAGGGGGCGGAGGAGGTGTGCCCAACAGCCAGCGGAATGGGCTGCCGGGTGGTGTCCCAGGCACTGGTCAAATCGAGCTGGACCTTGCCGGTGAGCTCCCCGGCGTCCGCCCCGGTGGCCGACACATGCTCGAAGGCGATGGCCACGACGTCTCCGGCGCGGGCGGCTTCGCTGAGTCTGCCAGCCCGAACTGGGCCGACGAGATCGTGCGCCACTGCCTGAGCCGTGCCAGGATCACGCCACTCCACCATGACCGGGTACCCGGCTGCGGCCAGCCGGCGGGCCAGGGTGCGGCTCATCATGCCGGTGCCGAGAACGCTGATCGGAGCGAGGCGCTGCACGAGGCATCCAGTGCACCGGGGGACTCCGCCTTTCTGTTGACGTGTGGCGGCCCCTGTTCAATGGCTGGGTCCATCACCGTCTGGCCGGGAGATGCCCGCATAATGTGCGCCTGACAGGAGGCCCATGTTGAAAGCAGTTCATCTCACCCGGACCATGAGCGACGACGTTCGCGAGCGGTTGCGAGACCGCCTTGGCCGTCACAACGTCACCACCTCGCCGGCTTTTGCACGGGGTGTGGCGGCCGAGCTGGACACCGCCGTGCCCTTTGAGCTGACCGTGCATCGCGAGGAACACCTGGTGGGCGGTCTGGCCGGGTCCGTGCGCAGGGGGTGGCTGGACGTGGACCTGTTGTGGGTGAGTGACGAGGCTCGAGGCCAGGGAATTGGCAGAATGCTGCTCGACCAGGCTGAACAGGAGGCCCAGCGGATGGGCGCTCGCCACGTCAAGCTCTCCACTTTCGATTTTCAGGCCCCGGCGTTCTATCAGGCGCGCGGTTACAGCGTCTACGGGGTGCTGGAGGACTACCCGGCGGGCTGCACGCTGTATCTGCTGCGCAAGGACCTGTCCGTGAACCCCGCCAGCGAGCCCTCCACCTGACGGCGGCGTGATTCAAATTCCTCCCCCCCGGCGGGCCGCCAGCATGTGCTTCCAAACCGCACTTCCCGGCACAGAAAGTGTGAGGACGGCGTCCGCTGTCTGCGTCACACCCTCAGGGTGTGGGGCCTTGCAGGCAAGTCCTTTAACGCACTGACGGCCATCTCCTGACGGACCTCACACGGAATGGAGCACTGGTCGCCCATCTCCAGGTTCACCAGGGCTTCGGGACCGGACGTGCCCTGAGACGTATGCAACTGATGTCTCAGTCCACGCAGACCGCGCGACCTGGCCCAGGAGATGCCCGCGCCGGGCCTGAAGATCAGTCTGCCGGTCCCTGAGGATGCTGCTGGCTTGCCAATTTGTCTGTCAGCGTTTCCCAAGCAGTTGGGCCAGGAACGCGTCGTCGCTCCAGGGGCCACCCTCGCCGAACCGGACCACCACGGTCTGCTCCTCTGGCAGCAGGTACAGCCGCTGGTTCAGTGCGCCGGCCGCCATGACCATCGACATCGGTGCGCTTGGTGCAATCTGCTGCGCCTCTCCGCTGCCCACGCCTACGGCCTGAACGGGCACCTCATCCCCGGCATCCAGCGTCCCGCCGAACGGCACGTTCAGCCACCAGGTCAGCCCGTATGTGGCCAGCGCCTCGCTGCCCTTGAAACACTGCTTCAGTCCCTCTTTGGAGAGGACCTGCCGTCCGTTCCAGACCCCGCCCTGCACGATCAGCTGCCCGTACTTTGCCCAGTCGAGGGCCGTCATGCTGGCGCTCCCGGCCAGGTTCGGCTGCCCTTTCTGATCGCGCGTCCACTGCGCGCGCACTCCGATCCGGTCAAGCACCTGGCGTTGCAGGACCAGGGCAGGGTCCAGTCGGGTCTTGCGCTGCACCAGCAGTCCGAACGCGGCGAGGTGGGCGTTCCCGTACGTGAACCGGCCGCCTGGCGGGGCCTGGAAGGGCGCGTGCAGGGCGCTCCCGAACAGGTCCGCGTTCAGGCGGACGGCGTTGGGCCCGATCCGCCCGGGGAGACCACTCGTGAAGCTCAGCAGGTGACGCACGGTAACTTGCCGCTTGAGGGGGTCAGTGGCCCATTCAGGCAGGGTGGTGCTGACACGCTCGTCCAGCGACAGCACGCCCTGATCCATCAACGCGACCGCCAGCGCACAGGCGAAGGATTTCGATCCGCTGGCCAGCATGTGCGCCTGAGACAGAGAAAAGCCGTTCTGCCCCTCGGAGAACACCACTTGGCCGCCTGTCATCACCAGGACCGCGCTGCCGCGGTGGTCGCGGGAGTAATCGGCAGCGGCCCTGAGGCTGGAGGAGTCGATGCCAGCGGCGGTGGACCCCAGCAGGGCCGCCATGAAGAGCAGGGCACGCATATCCATTAGAGGCTTGGGTCGGCTGAAAAGTTTCACGATGCACGATCACCGTTCTGGGTGACGTCATGGGGCTTCCCCGGGCAAAACCGTTTCCCTGTCTTGCCTGGGGTCCGGTGGTCATGTTGGAACAGACCACCGGCAGGCAGCGGCCGCATGAAGGACGGCGAGAACCCACACTGACGCCGGTCACGTGGTTGTGGCACGGGAAACTCGAGGAGGCCGCTTCGGGGCCCCGGGACAATCCGGTAAAAACTCGCGCCAGGACGCCGAAAAGGGCAAGTGTCCCGGGGACACTTCGCCCTCGAAATGCGCCTACTCTACCCTCAGGTCGGCGGTTGCACAGGCGCAACCACTTCATCTGAAGCGTTCGCCGAACCGCCCTTACCGCTCCAAGGAGCCATGAGTATGAACAAGACCACCAGCATGATCGCCAGCCTCGTCCTCTTCGTCGTGGGGATCGTTCTCGCCGTCGCTGGGAACTTCGCGCACGGGTACGTCTCCGACCAGCTCAAGCAGGAACGCATCGTGATGCCCGCCGCCGAAGGCATCGCCAATCTCCCCCAGGCCTCCCAGGATGCGCTGAAGCCCTACCTGGGCACGGACCTGGACACCGGCCCCAAGGCGCAGGTGTACGCGAACAACTACATCTGGGAACACATGATGGCCTCCAGTCAGGGCAAGACGTACACCGAGGTCAGCGGCGCGTTCATGAAAGCGAGCAAGGACCCCACGGCCGACAAGGCGGAAGTCGCCAAGCTGGGTGAACTGCGGCAGACGCTGTTCATGGGCGACAGCCTGAGAAGCATCCTCCTGACCGCGTATGCCTTCTGGCTCATGGGCAGCATCGCCCTCTATGCCGGGTACGCCGTGATCGCCGCGGGCGCCCTGGTGATGCTGCTGGGCTTCGCCCGCCGCCCCGCGCCCCTCAGCGCCCCGCAGCCCACCCTCAGCCACGCCTGACCACACATCCCCAGCGAGGCGCCCACACGGGCGCCTTTGCCATGTCGCCACGCAGGGGCGACCAACAGGACGGTCAGCCTCCCTGAGCTGACCGTCCTGCTGGTCGTTAACCCGCGTGACGCATGACCCCAGGCGCCACGCCAGGGCAGAAGCGCAACCCACCACCGACCGAGGAAGGGCGCAGAGACCAGTGGCATCCTCCGCGTACAGGTCTACTTCAGGTGGACGGGACGTCCACCCAGGAGCCCACGGCGGACGAACGCTCCCAGGCCTCCAGGACCGCCTGAATGCGGACGCCCATGGAAAAGTCCACGAGGTCCCCGGGCTCCCCGCGCACCCGGCTCACGAGGGCATGCACCAGCCGTTCCCCGGCAGGCACCCGAGGTTCCCCGACCGCCACCGCTTCAAGCGGTCCCTGGTCCCAGGCCAGCACGGGCGAGGCCCAGTTCACCAGTCCAGCAGTGCCGTTCGAACCGTAGACCGTGAGGCTCACCTGTTCGGGGCGCGGCACGTTCGTCAGGCATGACACGACGACCAGGGATCCGCCTTCGAGTTCGAACGTTCCCAGCGCCGCGGTTTCACAGGCGGCCGGGTCGTGCGCGGGGTACTCCGCGTGGGCCCATACCCGCGTGACCTTTCCGAGGGTGGTGAGGATGACGTGCAGCATGTGCGGGCCGACCTCTCGAACGGGGCCGCCCTGCGCCCGCCCGCCGATCCAGGGATTGTGCTGCCAGGGCCGCGGCCACTGCGGGAAGACGAGTGTCAACTCAGCGCGGCGCAGTGGCCCCACTTCCCGAACGAGGCGCCGGAACGTCTCGATCCCCGGGTCCATATGCAGCGGCAGGTTCAGGGCGTGCACAATGCCCGCCGCCTGCGCAGCACGGTGCATGTCCTGCGCCTCGCTCAACGTAAGCGCCAGGGGCTTCTCGCACAGCACGTGCCGACCGGACGCGATGACGTCCAGGGTGATGGCGTGGTGGTACTGCGGCGGCACGGCCACGTACACCAGGTCCAGGTCGGCGGCGGCGAGCAGGCTCTGGTGGTCGGTCCAGGCCGAGGCCGAGAGCGTCCGGGCCGTCGTTTCCGCCAGGGCGGCATTGACATCGCACACCGCGGTGACCTGCATCTCAGGGTGGGCGGTCAACGCCTTGAGCAGGCTCTGGCCGATGGCCCCCAGGCCGATCACGCCGACCCGGACGGGAGAGACGCTGTCCTGCCGCTTCATGCCTTCACCGGGCACGCCTGGCCACTTCGGTGCGATTGCCCCGTGTCGGGCCGGGCGCCGTCTGGTTGCGTCCAGGACCACCGGGACGCGTCTGCCGCGAATTCGAAGGGCTCGGTCATCTGGATCTTCCGTGAATTCATGCGGGCACCTCTGGGATCGGGGGGGACAGCGGCGCGTTCCCTCCGCCGCGGCGTGTTGCGAAATGAGTTCGGGAGTAGTGGGAGAACATTGGGCGGTGTGGGTGGACCCAGGACAGCGTCATGGTCACGGGGCAGAGGAGGTCGTGACCGTTTGGAGACCTTGGAGCAGCCCTGCGGTCACTTCGGACTGGGGGCGGCCACCCTCAGTTCCGCCGCTCCCGTCGAGGGGCGCCGCGTAATGACTGACAGCAGGACAAACGCCGCGCCGGTCAGCACCGCACACAGCAGGAACACCGCCTGGTACCCGAAGGCCTGCGCAAACGCACCGGAGACGACGCCGGACAGGACGGCGCCCACACTGTTCGTGTTCGCGTAAAGCGTCAGCGCGGTCCCGGTCCGGTTGGGCATCAACTCCTGGAAGTAGGCCATGCCGAGCGTGGACGTCACCGCAATCACCGCCGCGCGGATCAGCTGGGCGGCCGCGAGTACCCACACGGCGGGGGCGACCGCCATCAGGATGAAGTACACCACGAACATGCCCAGGCTGAGGATGATCAGCCGTTCGTTCGAAAACCGGCCGGAAAAAAACGCGAAGCCGAGAATAAAAGGGATCTCCAGAAAGGCGCACAGACCGATCAGCCAGCCCACGGTGCTGCTTGGTTCGTGCATGGCACCGGTCACGTGAAGCGGCAGAGCGATGAAGCCCATGGTGTTGGACATGCCGAACAGGACGAAGCAGAGCGCCACCAGAGCCAGGGGGCGTTGAGGCGCTGAGACTTCAGCAACGGGCCCGGAAGCCACCGGCGTCCGGCTCACGGGACGTGAGCTCGCCCGGACGAGGGGAATGCACACCAGCAGGTAGAACGCAGCGGTGGACAGGAACAGCCCCTTGAACCCGGCGACCTCCAGAATGACGGCCGCGGCCGCCGGCCCGAGCATCCACGCGATCGAGAACATGGACCGGAGCGTGATCATGCTCCGCTCGGCAAGCTCATCACCCGCCAGCGTGAAGTGGGTCCTGGCGAACGCGAATAGTTGAGGGAACGCCGCTGCGCCGGTTCCCAGGAAGATGCTGGCGATCAGGACCAAGGGCACGAAACTGTGCGTCGTGCAGAGCAGCACGTAGCCGACGGCGGCACCGACGAGCGCCGTGAGCATGATGGGCTTGCTGCCCAGCGGACCGTCCGACAGCCGGGCCAGCCTGGTGCTGATCAGGACGCCACTGAGGGACATCAGGGTCATGAAGATTCCCAGCAGCAGCGGAGACATGTGGGCTTCATTTCTGGCGAACAGGGGCATGTACGGCACGGCAAAGGAAGCTGCCGTTCCCAGGAGCAGGGCTGAGGTGGAGAACTGGGGGAATCCGGGCACATGGCGCAGGGACGACAGCGCTTTGAATGAGTGGGACACAGTGGGGCTCCTGGCAGGCGGAGGATCTGGAGGGGGCAGAAGGAAACGGCGGGCTCCCGAGTGCGGAGCCCACCGAAGGTGCTGCCTACCCTATGGCGTCGGACGCTGATCGAAGCTTCTTTTTATGAGACCGCCCTGAAATTTTTCAATCGGTCCCCTGAGTCTGCTTGAGAAGAGGCAACTTTACTCGCGCTCAAAGCCAGCAGTATAGACCGTCGAGTATTTTTTACAGGTCGGCGGTTGTCTAGGAATGACCCACTCAGTGGCAGGACGAGATTCCACCAAGGGATTGTGCGATTCGCTCACTGTATTGCGACTCTCAACAGATACAAGCGGACACGGCCATAAACATGACAAGCCTGATCAGAACCATTGCCGAGTCTGGCAGACACGGCACCACCGGCCGGTCAACCTCAGGTTGACACCGCTTCAGATCCACCGAATCGGACAGATGCAGCAGGGCCAGCCAGCCTGACCTTCACTGCTCCCGCCAGGGCACGCCCCGGGTCACAGGTAGCGGGCGGTGAGTTCCTCTCCCGCGCGAATGTCGCGGAGAGCCACGTACTGCGTCGAGGCGGGGTGGCGGGTCAGGTCCACGATGTTCGGCTCGTCGGCATGGTTGATGTAGTAATGGAACACCTTCGGCGTCACGATGAGTTCGCCCGTAGGCAACTCCTCTTCGTTGTACAGCTCGCCGGCCAGTCGCACCCGCCCGAGGTCCCGGTCCTCACGCGTGTAGATCAGGCCGCCAGTCACGAGGATCAGCAGCTCCCCGGCCGTGATGTCCTGGGTCGTGAACGTGCCGACGCCATGGATGGGGGAGGGCCGCATCACCAGGCGGTGATCGAACCACATCGTCGTGGGCTGGCTGGGTGACCTCATGAACAGACTGTAGGCGCCGGACCTCGCCTCCCGAATCGGCCGGATGGCCCACCCCCTCCCGTTGCCCAGGCCGTTCCGCGGCGAAGGGCGAACCGCCAGGCCGCCGTGCGCAGCGACGACCCGGCCAGAACACCCGGCGGCCCTGAGGATCAGGATTGACCGCCAGCGTACAGGGCAGAATCCAGGTTGCCCGACAGGAGGCCCACCTCCACGCCGTGATCATGCGAGCATCTGGAATGCCGGGGCGGCCCCAGGCATCTGCTGCTCGAGCCCACGAAGGGAGGAACTCATGACGTTAGCTCACCCATGGCCCAGCCTGGACTACCGCGACTGGTCCGACACGTGGCACACCCTGCACCGCTGGCTGCAGATCGTCGGGAAGATCCGCACGGCGCACACCCCGTGGGTGAACCACTCCTGGCACGTCACCCTGTCAGTCACGCCACGGGGGCTGACCACCACGGCCATCCCGTATGGCGACGGCGCGTTCGAACTCACCTTCGACTTCATCGACCATGAGCTGCTCATCCAGCTCAGTGACGGACAGCGGCGGGCCCTGCCGCTCCAGCCGATGCCGGTGGCCACGTTCTACGAGCAGGTGTTCGGGGTCCTGCGGGACCTCGGGCTGGACCTGAGCATTCATGGGCGCCCCAATGAACTGGAGGATGACCTGCCGTTCGCGGAGGATCACATGCACGCGTCCTACGACCCGGAAGCCGCCCACCGGTTCTGGCTGGTCCTGCTGCACAGTCAGCGCGTGTTTCAGCAGTTCCGGGCGCGCTTCGCGGGCAAGTGCAGCCCGGTCCACTTCTTCTGGGGCAGCGGTGACCTTGCCGTCACCCGCTTTTCCGGGGAGACCGCCCCGCCGCACCCGGGGGGCATTCCGAACCTGCCCGACTGGATCGCCCGGGAGGCGTACACGCACGAGGTGAGCAGTGCGGGTTTCTGGCCGGGCAGCGCCGCCAGCCCGTTTCCGATGTTCTACAGTTACGCGTACCCCGAGCCGGACGGGTTCTCCTCTTCCGCAGTGACGCCGGCAGAGGCGTACTACAGCACCGACCTGCGGGAATTCGTCCTGCCCTACGAGGCGGTGCGCAGTGCGGCGGACCCAGACACGGCGCTGCTCAGCTTTCTGCAGTCCACCTACGAGGCGGCCGCGACCCTGGGCGCCTGGGACCGAGACGGACTGGAACAGGCGACGGCCAGGAGGGAACCGGCAATCCGCTGAGGCGCGGTCCTGGAAAAAAAATAAGGAGCCACGCTGAGCGGCTCCGATGGGAAACAAAATAGCGCCGTATGCATGTCCTGTCCAGGACATGCACGACAGTCCGGGTTGGGAGAGCACAGAAGCAGGCAGGCGGGTGGGTCGCAGGCCAGCCGGGTTCCGCATGGTCGCGTCGACTGGTCGAGAAGGCGCCGAAGTGCCAGCCCAAAACGCATGCCAACCAGAGCACGCCCTGAATCCCCTGCCTCTCCGCCCGCGGCAGGACGGCTTGGCAGGTGCCCTGCCCTCACGGATGGCCGCCTCATGCCGATCTGAACGGCCCCGCGATCCGGTCTCCGAGGGCCGCTAGGCTGGAGGGCATGGTTTCCGGCACCCACACCACGCGCGCCGCCCTCACCCCACCAGTCCTGGCCGCGCTGGCCACCGTGTACGTGGTGTGGGGCAGCACCTACTACGGCATGAAAGTCGCCATCGAAACCCTCCCGCCGCTGGGCATGCTGGCTGTCCGGTTCGTGCTGGCCGGCGCCCTCCTGTACGCCGTGCTGCGCTGGCGGGGCGTGCCCGCACCGTCCCGGCGGGAATGGGCTTGGAGTGGCGTGATCGGCACGCTGCTGCTGGGCGGCGGCACCGGGCTGGTGGCGCTGGCCGAACGGGAGGCCAGCAGCAGCGTCGCGGCCCTGATGATCGCCGTTTCGCCCCTGTTCGCCAGCGTGTTCGCCCGTCTGTGGGGGGAACGCACCGGGACGCGCGAGTGGCTGGGGATTGGGGTCGGCCTGATCGGGATCGTGCTGCTGAACCTGGGTGAGCTGCGCGCCACGCCCACCGCTGCCGCGCTGCTGGTGCTGGCGCCGCTGTGCTGGACGTTCGGCAGCCAGTGGTCACGCCGGCTGCCGCTGCCAGTCGGCCTGATGGCCAGCGCCGCCGAGATGCTGGCCGGTGGGGCGGTGGTCGCCCTGCTGAGCGTCGTGGTGGGAGAACACTGGGGGCCGGTCAGCAGCCGCAGTGCCTGGGCCCTGGCGTACCTCGTGGTGTTCGGAAGTCTGATCGCCTACAGCGCCTACATGTACCTCGTGGCGCACACGCGCGCCGCCCTGTCGACCAGCTACGCCTACGTCAACCCGGTGGTGGCGGTGCTGCTGGGCGTGTTTCTGGCGGGCGAGCAGCTGAGCGGCCTGGGCTGGTCCGCCCTGCTGGTCATCCTGACCGGAGTGCTGCTGGTCGCCTGGCCCCGGCGGACGGCATCAGAGGGCCCGGCTCACTGAGCACGGCTTTCACGCACAAGGACATGCAGGGCTCATCTGAAAGGCACCACGCTGCGCCGCCTCAGTTCAGGACTGTGACGTCGAAGTCGGCGGTCATGCTGGGTGCCGTCACCGCCTGAGGCTCACTGCTCACGCCGTACTGCGCGCCGAACATGCCGACCAGATCCCCCGCATTCGCCCGGCCGTTCCCGTCGGTGTCCTTCCAGCCGTAGATGAAGTAGCTTTTTCCCTCGGTGACATTGGAGAAGCTGTACCATGCGCTCGTGCCGGACGTCGTGATCTTCGTCTGCCGCTCCGTAGATTCATCGCACTCGCCGTTCCTGACCTCACAGAGGATCACGGCCGTGCCCTGCAGGTCCGCGCTGGACTGCAGCACCCCGGAGATCGAACGGCCGGCGGTGCCCCCTGAGTTCCCCACGGCCGCCGGCGCGGGCGCGGCGCCCAGTTTCACGGTGAACTCCATGATGACGCCGTAGTTCGTCTTCTGAAAATCACTGGTGGCCGACGCCCCATACTTGCCTCCCTGGCCGGGGCTGACGAGGAGCGGGGTGGGCGCAGTACCGTCGCGCAGCAGCCGAGCAGTCATCGTGTAGCGCCCAATGGGCACGTCCTCAATGCGGCCGCCCGTCACGCGGCGGGTGATGGCCCTGCCCGCGCTGCCGTCGATCAGCGGGCCGCTGGGCGTCAAGGTCACCTCGACATTCGCGACATTGACGCCTTCCTCGCCGTACACGTACACCACCTTGCCCAGCAGGCCGTCTTCCTGCCGGCCGCTCAGGCGCCACACGAAGTCGCGCACGGCTCCTTTGGACGCCGCAAAGGGGCTGTCGTCCCCCGGGTACAACCGCAGTTCGTAGAAGACGCCGTGGTACTCCCGCTTCACGTACGCGCCCGGTTTCCATGTTCCCGGCTCGTTCCTGGGCAGTTCGAGGCGGTAGCGGCCCTGTGCGTCCGTGCGGGCGAGGACGTTCGCGTTGTAGTAGAGCGTGTTGTCGGCGAACACTTCCACACCCGCGAGTGGCCGGCCGGCGGCGTCACGCACGACCCCCTGCATGACGTAGGGGGTGACCTGCGCCGGTGCGGCAGTGGTGGGCGCAGGGGCCGCGCGCTTCATGACGAGTGGGTCGGTGCCGCCACTGATGGTGGCCGTTCCCGTGAACGTCCCGTTTTTCAGGATGCCTTTGACGGTCACGGGGCGGCTGCCGTTCATCCAGCGGCAGCTCAGTTGTCCGGTCTTCACGTCCCATACGCCCGCCTCGATGGGGTGCGGCCGATCCCCGAAGTAGAAGGTGCCGGTGACCTTGTTGCCCTGCAAGGTGAGGGTCGACCGGACGTCGATCCAGTCGAGCTTGCCCGTCCACTCGCCGCTCACGGGGTTTTTCGCCGCGGTCGTGACCGGGGCCTTCTGGGCGAGTGAGGGCGTGCCCATGCCGCCGGCCATCACGGCAGTCACGAGCAGCGGGCCAAAGGCGTGCTTCAAAGTCAGTTTCATTCGGGTCTCCTGGACGCAGCGTGAAGTCGCGGTCGTGCCGACACGGTAGTCAGAGGTGGATGGCTGACCTGTGACATACCCCGGCCAGTGGGGACGGGCGTCGCTCACCAGCGGGTGCCAGGCAGGGCGCCCCGGGGGTGAAGTCGACATCCGCTGGCCTCCAGCCCCTGGGCATGAGGACGACCGCACCCGACCCGTGTGGTCCGTCAGTGCAGCCGAAGGAGTGCAGCGCTGCGCCCCCGGCGAGCCGATAGAGGCCCGCGCCCACCGGCCTCCACGCGAAAGTCTTCGCAGCGGCATTCTGCAGAAAAGCAACCAGGGTGAGCGCCCCCCCCTGCAGGTCAGAACCATAAGGATGGTCGCCGCATGACAGGCCCGGGATGGACACCTCAGCCCGCTCCACATACAGGGTCCAGGGCCGCCCTGAGCGCGCCAGCCGAACATCCAGACACGGGCCTTTCACTCAAAGGGGCCAGTTCGGCCGTCGTCGGGGTGACCGCCGTTGGGCGGGCGAGTCCTCCCGCGCACCCCTCAGCGGGTCGGTCCTGACGGCGCCGGCGACGCCTTCCCAACAGGACAGGTCGGGTGCCATCCTCGCGCCATCCCCCCTTGCCTACGGTGACAGCGAAAACAAGGAGGAACGAGAATGAACACGACGAAGAAGCCGACGCTGTCCCTGGGCTTGATGCTCCTCACCGCCACCCTCGCCAGTTGCGGAGGTGGCGGCCCGGCCCCCGTCACGGTGCCCGGCAACCCCACGACATTTACCGTGACCGCCACGGGCAGCACCTCCGCCCAGCTGAACTGGAGTGCCGTCCCGGACGCCACCAATTTCACCCTGGAGCGCAAGACGAACACCGGCGCGTACGCCGCGGTCGCCGCGAACCTGCCCACCAACACCCTGACGTACTCGGACACGACCCTGACGGCCAGCACCGCCTACACGTACCGTCTCAAGGCCTCCAACACGGCCGGAGCGAGCAGCGGCGTGGAACGCACGGTCACGACGCCCGCCCCGGGCGACGCCGACTTCACCCTGAGCGCCCAGCCCCTCGCGCTCACCGTGCTGGCCGGGCGGAGCGGCTCCGCGCAGATCACCGTCGAGCGGCCAGCCAACCCCGAGGGCACGGTGGTCCTGTCGCTGGAAGGTGCGAGTGTGGGCAGCGGCCCGGACCGCATTCAGGGCACGTTCGGCGGGGCGTCGGGCACGACCCTCATGCTGAACGTCGGCGCGGAGGTGGCCGTCGGCCCCCACACCCTGACGGTGCGTGGACGGAACGGAACGGTCGAGAAGACCGTGCAGGTCACCGTGAACGTCGAGCGGTGGGCGGTGGTGGATGACGACGACAGCAGCAACAACAGCAACCACGCCAACCCGGCGTACCTTCCCGACTCGGCTGCCGACAAGATCGTGCGGGCGGCGATGACCGCCGCGGGCCGGCCCTACGACGTGTTCGTCGTGCCTACCGGTACGGGCGGTTACGAACCCGACATTCCCGACGGGCCCAGCGCCGCCCAGCTCAGCCGGTACAGCGGTATCGTGTACTACTCGGGCAGCAGCTTCGCGACGGCCATGACGAACGATGACCTCGCGAGCATGAGCACCTTCGTGGACGCGCCCGGCCGGAAACTGATCGTGCTGTCCTCGGCCGTTCTGCGCAACTCGGTGGGGGGCCGCAACCAGCTGCAGGTGCCCGACGAACGGTACCGGCCGTTCCTGGTGACGCGCGCCGGCCTGGCGCAGACGGCGTCGGGGGAGACGATCATGATGCCCGCGTACGTCCTCGCCGGCGAGGCGGACACCGTGACCCAGGGCCTGAACGTGCCGGTGGCGGCCCGGTCGTTCCGCAGCTACGTGACGCCCGCGGCCGGAACCCAGACCCTGTTCAAGGAGGGAGACCAGGTGATCGCGACCGGCAAGACCCTGACCGGCGCGAGCGGGTCGTCCAAGGTGATCATCGCGGGCTTTGAGATCAATGACATTGCCCAGGCCGACGCCAACACCCTCCTCGCCCGGTTCATGACCTTCTGACCGTCGCTGAACAGCAGAACGCGGGGACTCCCAAGTGGGTCCCCGCGTTCTGCTGGCGATGACCTCAGGGCGTGCGGAACCTCACCTCCTCGTCCGGCCACCTGTGGTCCGGAGGTGCTGCAGATCACGGTCCAGCCCGGTTCAGGGGGTCACCCGGAAAGCCTCCAGCGCCCCCCTGGTCATCGACCCCCAAGGACAGACCACGACGTCCCGTGCCGCAGCTCCTCCCGGCTCATTCCAGGGCGGGAAGGCCCACCCGCTCCCGGTACGCCGCGATGGGCCACGCCCGCCCACCGCCCACCCGCACCCACTCGATGCCGTGACCGGCCGTGCGCTGGAACTGCAGGGGTTCGCCGACCGCGCCGAAGCCCGCTTCCGGCGCGGGCCGCAGGGTCTGCGCGTCGACGACCGTCAGCTCCGTGGCGCTCAGCGCGGGATCGCCCAGCGGGGTCAGGGACACCAGTCGGCCGTTCAGATCGACGATGTCGAAGACGCCCCAGTCGGTGGCGAAGCGGCCGGTGAAGGGCGCCAGGGGAGCAGCCGGGCGGCCGGGCACGTCCGCCTGCGGCTTCATGGCCAGGTCGATCAGTTTGATGAGGTTCGCCGCCCATTCGGTCGCCGGGCCGCCCAGGCAGTTCGTCAGCACGGACACGCTCAGGCCTGACTGCGGGTCCAGCCACGACTGCGTGATGTGACCGGGGAAGCCGCCGGAGTGACCGACGACCATGCGGTCCCCGATCTTCTCCAGCATGAACCCGAGCCCGTACCAGCGCTGCACCGGCCGGTGGATCTCCGATTCCCTGCGCTGCATCAGGCGGCGGGACGCGTCCGTCAGCAGTTCCGGGCGGCCTGGGACGTGCGCCGCCAGGTAGGCGGTCACGTCCTCGGCCGTTCCGTAGAACCCGGTGGCGGCCGCCATCGCCCTCGTATCCGAGGAGGGCAGCACCCGCCGGGCGTCCTGGCCGGCCAGCCGGGCGCTGTGCCCGGCCGCCAGTTCCGGTTCGCGCTCGGGCGGCAGTTCCGCCCCCAGGTCACGCAGGCCGAGCGGGGCGGTGATGTGGGCCGCCACGTAGTCCGCGTACGACTGGCCGCTGGCCGCCTCGATGATCAGGCCCAGCAGCGAGTACCCCATGTTCGAGTACTTGAAGAACTGATCGGGGGCGTACACGGCCTCGGCGCGGCACAGGTCGATCAGGGCGTCCCGTCCGGGGAAGTCGTGCAGCTGCTGCCAGTAGTCACTGTCCGCGCCGTCGCGGTTGATGCCCGCCTGGTGTCCGAGCAGGGCCCGCACTGTCATGCCGGCCGCGGGCGAGTCCTTCAGTTCCGGCAGCCATTGGCCCGCCACGTCGTCGAGGCGCAGCGCGCCCGCCTCCACCAGCTGGAAGACCGCGGTGGCCGTGAAGGTCTTGGAATGCGAGGCGATCCGGAACAGGTGCCGCGGCGTGAGCCGCTCTCCGGTGGCCTCGCTGGCGACGCCGAGGGCAAACGACGCGGCCAGTTCACCGTCCACCCGGACGGCCACCTGCACCCCCGGCACGCGGGCCAGGTCGCGCTGAAACTCCAGCCAGGACTCCAGGTACGGGGACAGGGCGCGCACGGTCTCGAGCAGGGGCATGCGCACAGGGTAATGCGCCTGGGACGCCGGACCGCGCCTGACTACCCGGTGAGAGGCTGGGGTTCCCGGCGGTCTATACGCGGCCGGACGGCCCCGCGTGGGGTTGTTAGCGTGGGACGTATGCGCGCAGTCGTCTATGACCAGTTCGGTGAGCGGCCGGAACTCAGGGCCGTCCCGGATCCCACGCCGGTGCGTGACGGGGTCGTCCTGGAGGTCGGCGCCACGGGGGTGTGCCGCAGCGACTGGCACGGCTGGATGGGACACGACCCGGACATCCGCCTCCCGCACGTCCCCGGACATGAAATTGCCGGCACCGTCGTGGCGGTCGGGGCGGACGTGCGCCGCTGGCGCCCCGGGGACCGCGTGACGCTTCCTTTCGTCGCCGGTTGCGGTCACTGCGCCGAGTGTCAGGCCGGGCACCAGCAGGTCTGCGAGGCGCAGTTCCAGCCGGGGTTCACGCACTGGGGCTCGTTCGCGCAGTACGTCGGGATTCACTACGCGGACCACAACCTCGTGCGGCTCCCGGACAGCATGTCGTTCGTGACGGCCGCCAGCCTCGGGTGCCGGTTCGCGACGTCCTTCCGGGCGGTGGTGCAGCAGGGCCGCGTGCGGGGTGGCGAGTGGCTCGCCGTGCACGGCTGCGGCGGCGTCGGCCTGTCCGCCGTCATGATCGGCCGGGCCACTGGCGCCCGGGTCATCGCGGTGGACATCGACGACGCGAAGCTGGCGCGGGCCCGGGAACTGGGCGCGGAAGTCACGGTGAACAGCCGGTCCGTCGCGGACACCGTCCAGGCCATCCGCGACCACACCGGCGGCGGAGCGCACGTGTCCCTGGACGCCCTGGGGCACCCGCAGACGGCCTTCAACTCCGTGGCCGGCCTGCGCCGGCGGGGCCGGCACGTGCAGGTGGGGTTGCTGCTGGGTGACGACAGCCGGGCGCCCCTGCCGATGGACGCGGTGATCGCGAAGGAACTGGAGGTGTACGGCAGCCACGGCATGGCGGCCCACACGTACCCGGACATGCTGGGCATGATCGAGGCGGGGCTTCTTCACCCGGAAGCCCTGATCGGCCAGCGGCTCACGCTGGACTCCGGCATCGAAGCGCTGGTGTCCATGGACCGGTTCGTGGGGACCGGTGTCAGCGTCATCGACCGCTTCTGAGTCACTGAAGCCGTCCAGGGGGAGCGTTCGCTCAGGAGACGCCTCCCGGTCAGGGTGGATCCTGGCCGGCCGCGGGGACGTTCACCAGGCATCCCTGTCGCAAGCTGGGGGCTCACCACATCGAGCAGCACGGACAACGTGAACCTCGGCTGCCTGGGAACGCCCACTGGCACGTCCAGGCTGATGGGAAAAGCAAAAAGCCGCACTCGGCGGCTTGATGGGAAACAGCATACCGCCATATGCACCAGGTGCCCAGGACATGCACCACAGTTCAGCCGGGCGGACATTCTGAGCATCTGGCGCAGCAAATTTCAGGGGTATCCCCTCGGTCGATGCTCCTCACGCGGTTCGGCCCCCCGCCGGTCGACGTTCATGGCTCTGGCCCGCTGGCGACAGAGCACTGAGACCGCCGTGCCTTCGACCCGCAGGCGGGGCATCAGGTGCGTAACGCACCACGGGGACAGCGTCGGGGCGCACAATTCAAGTTCGGTCTGGCCCACTTTCTCAAGGTAGCGTTCGCTCTTTCCAAAAGCGGACCAACGCTGCCCACACGGCGGCCCGGAACACGCTCCTTAAGGTGAGACCCGCAGCGAGGCCACCCTCCGACGGGTCCAGCCTCGCCTCAGGAGCGCTGCCCATGACGATTTCCTCCACCCATCACCCCACCCACCTTCCGCCGACCGTGCCCGGCGAGTACCACCTGGTGGACTCCGGTGCGCTCCGGGCTGTTCGCGGGTCGGTGACCGCCCGGGCCGAGGTGGTTCACCAGGCCCTGCGTGAAACCATTCAAGCCACGACGTTTCCGTGCGTGGCGGCCAAAGCGTCGGTGAACACCAGTGCCTACGCGCTGGGCGTGTACGCCGGTCTCGGCAGTCTGGAAGCCACGCTCGGGCTGGCCCATGACCTGGAGCGCTTCACGCGGGATCAGGACGCCATGGACAGCGGGTTCTCCACCATGATGGCCACATTCGACACGGACGAGGCCATGAGCGAACAGGAATTCGAACGCCTGCTCTGGGCGCAGCTCCGCGCCCTGCACCTCCTCGACACCGCTCCCTATAGCCCGGAGGTATCTCCGGACCCCACCGATCCCCGCTTCGGTTTTTCGTTCGCCGGCCGGGCTTTTTTTGTGGTCGGCGTGCATCCGCACAGCAGCCGGCTCGCCCGCCGCTTTCCCGTGCCGGCGCTGATCTTCAATGCCCACCGGCAGTTCCAGTCGCTGCGGGACACCGGCCGCTTCGACCGTATGCAGAGCACCATCCGCACGCGGGACCTGACACTGCAGGGCAGTCTCAACCCCAACCTCGCCAACCACGGTGAAGCGCCCGAAGCCCGGCAGTATTCCGGCCGGGCCGTCGAACCTGGCTGGGTGGCCCCCTTTCCCAGCGCGCCCGCAGGGGGCCGCTGCCCGTTCGGCCATGACACCAAAGGACCTTGACCTGATGACCCAAATCCCCGATCTCCGCCCCACCGAGCAGCGTCCCGCCCGCATCGCACCGCAGTCCGGCACAGGCTTTCGCCTTTCTCGCGGTGAGACCCTGGTCGTCATTGACCCCATGGGGGAGCAGGTCGCGGACCTGATGGCCTTCGCGGCGGACGAGCCTGCGGAGTGGCTGTCGTCCGGGCGCACCTTCGACTACAACGAGACGATCTACCTGACCAGCGGACACAAGCTGTACTCGAACCGCTCCAGGGTGATGTTCACGCTGCTGCGGGACGACGTGGGCCGCCACGACTTCCTGCTCACGCCCTGCTCCCCGGAAACGTTCGAGCTGCTCTACCCGCCCGGAACGGCCGAGGGTCACCCCAGCTGCTTCGGGAACCTGGTGGCGGCCTTCGCGCCTTTCGGCATCCAGCCGGACCAGATTCCGACCACGCTGAACATCTTCATGAACGTGCTGGTCGACGCGAGCGGCCGTCTGCACATCGGCCCGCCCGTCTCCAGGCCCGGGCAGCGGCTGGAACTGCGCGCCGAGATGGACCTGATCGTGGGGCTGACCGCCTGCTCCGCCGAGGGCAGCAACAACGGCACCTTCAAACCCATCGACTTCTATGTCCTGCCTGCCAAAGAGGACCAGAGCAGATTGGGCGGAACTCAGGATCGGAAACACAGTCACTGAGGGTGACCTGTGCTCTCGATGGGTAACCCGTGTGCAGGCACACCCTCTGGTCCCGGCTGGCCCCCACGATGGTCTCCGTCGGACTTCCTGACCTAGCACATCTCGGCCAGCAGGTCCTGACAGCGCGCCTTGCTCATGCCGCGCCTGGCAGGCCACTTCTCTTCCTCCCGGGAGCCGCATCGGCTTCAGAGAAATCGCCTTCCAGGTGCGACCTCCTCAGTAGGCAGCAGTGGAGGTCTGCATCTTCTGCCATGTCCTTGGCCGCCGGAAGAAATCGTCATCCTCCACCTGTAAAGCCCACCCACCGGTCCCGTGCAGAATGAGGTGCAAGTGATGGGCCGTCGCTGGCGGCCTTGCCTCCACCCAGACCATCCGACCACGTGATTCACAGAACACGGGGAAGCGGGTGGTGACGCCCCCATTCGCCCGGTACCCATCTGGAGGCCCGACTGTCCACCTCGGGCCCCCCGAACGCGACCTCCTGCGCGTGGGCGGCGGACACCTTCACACCCGGTTCGCGCTTCTGCCCAAGGACGCAGCCGTCTGGTCAATCGGCGGGGTGGGCGGAGTAAAACGCGCGACTTCACGGGTCACCGGATGCTTGGACCGCGCTCCGCGCCGGTTCGAGGGCATTCGCGTCCGGGGAGCGTCCTCGGGATGCAACAAATGAAGGCGCCCGTTCAAGGCGCCCTTCCTGCTGACTCTTGACCAGTCAGCGGAACCTCACCTCAATCGGTTCCGCGGTTCTGCCCGCCTGCTGCGGCCTGTGACCGGCCCGCACCCTCACGCCGACTGCCGTTCTCACCACTGCGGGAGGCTTCGCCCCCACGGCGGCCGATGGCGGCCATGTGCTCACGGTTGCGGCTGACGGCCTCGCCGCCCTTGCGGCCGGCCTCGCGGGCTTCCTCAGACGTGAACTCGTGGGCGTTGCCGCTCTCGTGCGCGGCACGTCCGCCCATGCTGGCGATCTGACGCTGGCGTTCAGGGTCCATGCCGGCGAATCCTCGGCGGCGGGTGCTGACCTGCGTTCTGCCGTCCCCCTTGCTGCTGGTGTGGTTTCTGTCGCTGTTCGTCATGGTGATGCCTCCTTGGGGGAATTACAGGTCTCGGTGCCTGTCGTGTTCGCCTGTTCCATGTACTCTGGACGTTGCCTGCCCTCAGGCGATGACAGGCGACTCAGGCCAGCCTCTGCCGTACTGTGGGTCCCTCTCCAAACAGATGAATGTCCCTTCATCTTGCCGGCCATTCCGCGTTATTGAGCCGCCACTCCAGCCGGGCCGTCGGGAAAGCCAGGGCGCGCTGGGCGCATCCCCAGGGCTTCTCCCTCATACCTGGACTGAGCGTCCGGGCCTGACCCTGGTGGGTTGCGGAGGCCGTCCGACGCAGCTCACAACTTCTCGTGTCTCGTATGCTGCGGCCGTCCAGCCAGGAGCACCTTGAACCAGGAGCGGCAGTGCTGCGGAAGTGAGGCGAGGTGCCGGGGCTTACCCTCACGAGTGAAACCATCCTCGAATCATCCACGTTCACGTACGGTGCAGCGCATGGAGAGGGTGCAGATGCAAATAATGGTCAACAAGCGGATCGTGGTCGGCCTGGGGCTGCTGCTCATCGGCCTCGTCATCCTCGTGGCGCTCGTCCAGGGCCTCCGGGAGGTGGCCGCCTCCAGCTGCTGGCCGGCAGTGACGGGCACGGTACTGACGTCCACCGTCGAGCGGCGCGCCTCACTCGGCGACCAGGGGGAGTTCGAGGGCTGGCTCTTCACGCCGCGCGTCACGTACCGCTACGAAGCCGGTGGCCAGAGCCATGAGGGTGGGTCGCTCTCACTCATGGAGGCGTGGTCCTCCAGTGAGGCCTGGGCGCAGCAGCAGAGCGGGCACTACCCGGCGGGCAGCTCGGTTCGGGTGTACCACTCCCCGGATGGCGCGCGCGCCGTCCTCGAGCCCGGCGTGAAGCCGGGTCTGTGGGCCTGGCTCCTGCTGCCCGGGGCGGCGATCATCGTCGGTACGGGCCTGCTGCTGACGCGGGGACCTCAGGACCGGGGGACAGTCAGGATCACCTTCTGGCCCGCCTGACGGTCCAAAGGAGATTGCCCCCATCCCTCCTGATCTGCTGGAGTTCCTCCGATCACGTGCGCCGGACGAAAAGGAAATAGCCGCACTTGGCGGCTTGATGGGAAAAGAATAGCGCGCTATGCACCAGGCGCCCAGGACATACACCACAGTTCAGGGTGTTCGCAGGAAACGCCGTCCTGTACAGCATCCGCAAGGCTTCCGGTACAGTTCATCCGTTTCCCTGCCGGGCATCGCGACGTCCGTGGCCTAGGAGCAGTCGCCGCCAGCGTCGCACGCGCCCGTGTCCCCACCGCCGGAGCTGACCTCAACCGTCGACGTGCTCCACATGCCGATGCCCGAGTAGGTGGGGCCGTAGCGGACGGGGGACGTCGAGCGTGCCGCCCACGCGCCCCCACCCACGACGAGACCGGTAAGGCCCAGCACGAACCCGAGGTCCGTCAGGCTGCCGAGCCGGAGGAGGACGACGAACAGGCCCAGGACGACGAACACGCCCAGCACCAGCAGGGGGGAGGGACGCAGCCTCTGGGAGCGGGGGGAGGGGAGACGGACATTCATGGGGACCTCTGGGTGTGCGTGAGGAGTAGGAGGGGGACCTGTCTGAGGTACGGGTGGGACCAGGCATTCGTTCCCACCCGGTGCGACGCGCACGGTGGTACGCGCGCGCCTTACCGTCGCACAAGGTTCACGCTGACTGTCTCGGTCGCGTCGGAATACTCGTCGGAGTACCAGGTCTTGATCGGGGCCGAGTACACGACGCGGTTCGGGTCCGGATCCGTGTCGAGCTCCGCCTGCACGCCGCAGTCCGCGCGAAGGTGCAGGTAGAAGGAGTTGTCGGAGGCCACCTCCGACACGAGGGTCTCACCCTCGTACTGCCGCGTGACCGTGTTCACGCCGCCGGTGCGCTCACCGCTGCGCTCGACCGTCGGCAGGCCGTCGCCATACGCAAGCGTTTCGTTCGTGGCGGTCCAGGAGCCCGAGCTGTCGGTGACGGTGCGGTACCAGCCATGCTGGACAACCGCGTGCGCCGAGGACGTGAGCGTCCAGGTCTGCTTGCCCCGGTACGCGTTGGACCCGGACAGCTGCCCGTCACTGAACGTGCAGGTCAGCGATCCCTGATCCTGAAGGTCGGTCTTGCGGTTGTCGTACGTGTCGGTGTACGACTTGGTGCGCGACCAGGCGTACGTGACGGTGCCGGTCCAGGTGCCGGTCTGGTTGACCGGGGGCTCCGGGGGGGTCGGCGCCGTGACGTTCACGCTGAGTTTGGCGTCGTCGTCGATTTCCAGCGGAATGCTGCCGCCTGCGCGGGTCGTGACGAAGGCGCGCAGCACCACCGCGGTGCCGGCGTCGGCGGCGTCCGGCGTCCACGTGAAGTCGAAGTGGGCCTGCGTGCCCTGCGCGCTCCTGCGGTCGAGGAGGACGAGCTGGCCGTCACGTTCGCGGTAGAGCTGCACCTCGTCGACGTTGTAGGCGCCCGGAAGGATGGACAGGTTCGCGAGGTTCAGGTCGACCGTGACCGCCCCGGTTTCCCCGGCCTTCACGGCCCCGTCACCGCCCAGGGTGCCGTTCGGGGAGCGGCCGATCATCACGTCGTAACTGCCGCTGAAGTTCCCGAGTTTCACCTGGTTGCGCGTTCCGGCGACCGCCAGGAGCTCCTGAAGCTGATCACCCGGGCCGAGCGTGCCGAGCAGTTTGAGCGCGAAGCTCGACGAGTAGTCGCTCACGCGGGCCTGCGTCGCGATGGGCGCGACGCTGCCTTCCAGCCGCGGGC
This sequence comes from Deinococcus ficus, assembly GCF_003444775.1. Taxonomy (NCBI): domain Bacteria; kingdom Thermotogati; phylum Deinococcota; class Deinococci; order Deinococcales; family Deinococcaceae; genus Deinococcus; species Deinococcus ficus. The sequence continues at coordinate 173,922 of NZ_CP021082.1, forward strand.
CGACGGTGAGGTCGAGCGCGCCGAAGCTCGGCGCGGCCGCACCCAGCCAGGGCATGGTCGTGAAGTCCAGGCCGGCGGTCGCGTGCAGGCCGAGGCCGCCTTCGAGGCGCGCCGCGTCGGCCGCGCCGAGCACCTTCACGTTCGGCACGAGCGTGTTCACCGGCTCGAGCTTGAAGGTGGGCTTGAGTTCGCCGGTCGGCACGTCGAGCGTGAAGCCCGCGTTGATCTTCGCGCCGAGCTTGCCCTCGAGACCGACCTGGACCTTGCCAAGCTTGAGTTTCCCGTCGAGCTGCATGCCCAGGCCGACCGGCACGGTGGGGGAGAAGAACGCCGAGACCGGCCCGGTCACGGGGATGGGCAGACGTGCGAGCGTCGCGCGGCACTTCAGTTCGCCCTGGACGCCGAGGTCCACGTCGAGGCCGCCCGCGAGGGTCCCGACGATCTCACCGCCAAGTTGCGCACCGAACGCCGTGAGGTGCCCGTCCGAGATGGTCGAGACGAGATCCACGTCGAGTTTCGTGTCGAGCTTGATGCTGATCAATTCACCGGAAATCAACGTGTCGAGGGTGCTGCTGCACGCGAACGGTCCGACGTTGAAGTCCTTCTTGACGAACGGGCCGGGCAGGACGTCGTCCGCGGGCGCGGGGGCCGGGGTGGACTGCGCCCGGAGGGACGGCGTGGCGGCAACGCGGTAGGTAAGGGTGACGCGCCCGTCCGGGTGACGCTGCACCCGCACAGGCGCGCCGGGGCCGGTCAGCGGCACCAGGCCGGAAGCGTCGAGATGCTCCTGGTGGCGCACCTGCAGGTCGCGGTAGGCGTCGGTCATCGCGACGGTTTCCAGCGTGACGAGCGTGCCGGCGGCCGTCTGCTCCGCGCTCACGACCCGGCCCGCGAACGGCAGGTCACCTGTGGCGATCAGCACCTGGCCTGGCGTGACGGTGACGCCACGCAGGGTGACGTGAAAGCGCACGCCGAGGGCGCCGTCGCCAGGCTCGGCGTTCCGTGCCGGGGCGGCGACGATCGCCTCGTCCCGCACCAGGCTGGCGCCCTGCTGCAGGCGCGCGGTGGTCACCGTGACCGGGGCCGAACGCACCCCGCCGGCTTCAGCGGTAATGACAGCCGTGCCGATCGCGGCGCCCGCGACCACCGTGCCGTCCGCGCGGACGCTCACGACGTCCGGCGCACTCGACGTCCACGTGACCGGGGTGCTCACGCGCGCGCCACCCGAGTCGTAGGCCGAGGCGCCGAACTGCACGGTCTGCGCTTCCCAGGTCAGGAGGTTGACGGGGGCATCCACCTCCAGCCGGGTGATGGGCGCGCCGGCCGGGGGGCCGCCCTGCCCGCAGGCGGTGAGGAGACTGGCGGTGAGGCAGGCGAGCAGCAGTGCGGGACGCTTGTGGGTGGACGAGGGTGCAAATGGCATGGGTGGCACGCTAGAGAGCGCAGGATGGCTGGTGGGTGTTGCGCCTTCTGCGCCACCTGGCGGCGGTCGCGTCACACGGTGCACGCCGCCGAACGCGCAGCCGTGCGGTGGTGCGGATGAAGCTCCGCAATGACGAGGAAAGCGAGGAGTGCTGCGGCCGTTCACCGGGTGTGCTGGCGCTGTGAAGGGCACGGCCACCCGATCAGGCGGTCGGTCGGGGCCCATTCGGCAACTCCGGGGGGCAGGTGCCCTCATTGGCCGTGGCGTGGCCGGTCACCAGGGGCGCCCCGACCGCCAGCATGTCATACCTCAACCATCCTGCCTTTCCTAACGTGCGGTCACGCCCGCCTCGGGCGGGACGACAAGGAGCCCACCATGACCGTACACGCCACCCGGACCTTCACCGTTCTCCTCCTCACTGCCCTGCTCGCCGCGTGCGGCGGGACCACACCACCCAGCGGCGGCGGAGGAACCACTCCGCCCCCCGCCACCCCAGGCACGCCTGCGCCCACGAATCCCGACGCTCCCGCGCCCTACGTCATGCAGGGCGTGGTGAAAAACGCGCAGGGTCAGCCTCTGGCAGGCGTCGAGGTATGGGCGGACAACACCCTGTACTACAACATGAACGTGCTCGGCGTCACGGACGCACAGGGGCGGTACCGCCTCGAACTGCCGCGTGACGTGCTGGGCACCTGGCGCGCCGGTGGGCGCTTCCAGCGCAGCTACCACGGCGAGACGTACGAGCTCAGCCTGGAAGTGAACGACGAAACGGCCTTCACGGCCGACACAGGCGCATTCCGCAATTTCACGCTCAAAACCTCGGGCGAGCGGCCCGACGGCCACTACTACGGCGGCACCGTGTGGGTGTACGGGAATTACAGCGCGGGCGATTTCAAGAACAGGGACGTGGAATTGACCCTCACCCCGGACGGCCCGCTGCTCGACGGCAGTACCGGCGAGACCCTGACGCGCTTCGTGGACGGCAACACCATCGCGGACGTGCCGATCGGCCGGTACAAGGTCACGGCCCGGCACGTGCCGGAAGGAGGCGCGCCGCGGAACATGCTGGTGATGCGCCAGGACGAGGACACCTTCGCGCCCTCCACCATCCTGATGTTCCGCAAGGAGCCCCAGTACGGGGTCATGACCGACGTCAATCTGAAGCTTGCCCCGCTGCCCTGAACGCCGCCATTTCTTCCATCCCGCCGCAGTACTGTGACCAGGAGCAGCATGACCCAACTCCCCGAACACACCACCTCTCCTCTTTTCGTTGCTCCGGTCACGGCGCAGAACTGGCGCGCCGTCGCCGCGCTGACGGTGCACCCGGATCAGACGGAGTACGTGAACGCGCCCGTCTTCAACCTGGCGCTGTGTCACTACAGCCCGGTGGGCTGGGCGCCGCTGGCGGTCCTGACCGGGGATGGGGTGGTGGGCTTCCTGATGTGGGCGGTGGATCCCGCCGACGGGTTCTGCTGGCTGGGCGGCGTCATGATCGACCAGGGTGTGCAGGGACGCGGGTACGGCAAGGCGGCCATGCGCGCCGCGCTGGCCTACCTGCACCACGAGCATGGCCACACCCGCTTCGCCCTGTCCTACCACCCGACGAACGCGGTCGCCGCCCACCTGTACCGCGGCCTGGGCTTCCAGGAGACCGGTGAACAGGAAGACGACGAGGTCGTCGCGCGGTTCGTGCTGTCCCCATTGGGGTAGATCGCGCTGGGAGCGTGGCTGGTTCGGATGGACGCACGGCCGCGCGTTCCCAGCCTGGCTGCTGACCGCGCCTCAGGTCATCCCGCCCGCCCTCCGGTGGCGGGACCGGGGGTGTTCGCGAGAGACGTTCCGGCGACAACCGCCGTGATCTCAAGAGGAGAATTTCATGACAGAACTGCAGGTCAGGAGCGGCAAGGCGACGTTGACTGGAATCAGCGCGGGGCATGGGGAGACGGTGATTTTCCTGCACGCCGGGGTCGCCGATCACCGGATGTGGGCGGAGGTCATCCCGCGCCTTGCAGGCGAGTACCACGTCGTCGCTTACGACCGCCGGGGCTTCGGGAGCGCGCAGGCCACCCCGGAAGCGTATTCCCACGTCGATGACCTGCTCGCCGTGCTCGACACCGCCGGCATCGATCGGGCGACCCTCGTCGGCTGCTCGCAGGGGGCCAGAATCGCGGTGGACTTCGCCCTCGCTCACCCGGCGAGGGTCAGGGCGCTGGTGCTGATCGCCCCCGCGGTCGGCGGGGCGCCGGGCCCCAGTACCTTCCTCCCACCGGTCGAAGCACTGTTGGAGGAACTCGACGCGGCCGAAACGGCGGGAGACCTGACGCGCCTGAACGAACTTGAGGCGCGGGTGTGGCTGGACGGGGTCCTGGCCCCGGCTGAGCGGGTGCGCGGCGCCCGGCGCGAGCTGTTCCTGGACATGAACGGCGCCGCGCTGCGTGCCGGGTCCATGGGGGATGAAGTGACTGCGGGGCCTGCCTGGCCTCGCCTGCCGGAGATTCAGGCGCCCACCCTGCTGATCTGCGGGAGCCTGGATTTCCCTCATGTGGCCCAGCGCTGCCTGAGCATGGCGGAGCAGCTGCCCCGCGCCCACTTCAGGGAGATGGAGGGCACCGCGCACCTGCCCAGTTTTGAGGAACCGGAAGCCTTCACCGCCCTTCTCATGGACTTCCTGACCAGCCTGGACACGGCCTGAACCGCGGGCTGACGTCCATACTCCGAGCACGTCCGGACCCCTTGCTGTGGGATGTGAGGTCCCTCCGCCACGGGTGATCCGGCTGACCACACGTGCGCAGGATGAAGGCCCCCACACATCCTGTGGCGGAGCTCATCCGGCAGAGTCCCCCAACCTGGGCGGCTCCGCCAGCCGGCCATTCGTATGCTGAGCCATGGCCGCGCCCGCCCTTCCCCTCCTGATTGTTCACAACCGGCCATTTGTCGAGCTTCGGTACAGTCGGCAGGACCAGTCCGTGCTCGCCTGGACGTGGCTGGACACAGGCGGGGGGGCGGTGATTCTCGCGGAGCCCCTGGTCCGCGCGCTGCGCCTCGAGCGGGCCGGTGAGTCCTTCATGGAAGAGGGCAGCCAGCTGACGCCCGTAGCCAGTCCGGCCGTGTATGCGGGTGATCTGGCGCTCCCACTCCACGGCGTCCCCACCCTGATGATCGACCGGCCCAGCGTGGGGCCGGCCGCCTTTCAGGCACCGGCCTTCCTGCCCGCGCGGTTTTTTCGTCAGTTCACGGTGACCTTCGACTACCCTGGGCGCGAGGTGCATCTCGACACTCCGGGGGCCGCGGCTGACGCGGGCGCCGTCGTCGAGGCCCCGGTGCATCCGCAGTCGGCGTTTGTGCGTGTCGAACTCGAAATCGCCGGGGAGCGCCTGGGGTTCCTGCTGGACACGGGGGCGTCCTACAGCATGATCTCCAGTGCGGTGCTGGAACGCTGGCAGGCGGCGCGGCCCGACTGGCCGGTCACCCGGGGTGCGTACGGGTGCGCGCAGATGCTGGGCGGCGGGGACGAGGCTTTTCTGAGCATGGTTCGGGTGCCTGAAGCGCGTCTCGGGGACGTGAGGCTGAGGAATGCCGGGTTCGTTACCCGGCCGGCGGGCGTGTTCGAGAGGTACATGTCCGCGCAGATGACGGCGCCGGTGGTCGGGGCGCTGGCCGGGAACGTGCTGCGGCACCTGCGGTTCACCATGGACTACGGCCGGCAGCGTCTGCACGTTCAGCCGCGCGTGGTGGAGGGGAGGCAGGACCCCCAGAGCGCGGGACTGTGCCTGCGTTCTGGGGGTGCGGGGTGGGTCGTGGCCCGCGTCGCGGACTCGGCCCATCCCACGACGCGGGCGCAGGTGAGCCCCGGCGATGAGGTCGTGGCCGTCGGTGACCAGTGTCTGGAGGGAAGTGATCTCGGGGAGGCGGTGAACGCTCTGAGCGGCGCGCCCGGCGAGGTGCTGGCGGTGACGCTCCGCCGGGAAGGCACGCCCCGGCGCGTGGACGTGCCCGTCGTGGCGGTCCTGCCCTGAGTCGGTTCCCGGCCCGGGTGTCTCTTCCCCTCCGGCCAGGCAGCGCCAGCTGAGTGGAAGCCCATCCTGACTTCCGAGTCCGGGGGCCCGGGGGGCGGTCTCAGCTGCTGGGCTCGAACGGCAGGGCCACGTCGCCGGCGAAGGCGTTCCCGGGCAGACCGGCCCAGCTGACCGGGTAGACCTCGCGGGGGCTGAGGGCCGTGCACTGCCCGTGCTCCTGAACGTACTGGCGGGTGGCGTCGTACGCGCGCAGGATCTCCGGGAACTCGAACTGGTCGCGGGTGAGGGGAACGAAGGCCTCGTGGTGGGCGGGTTCTTCACGCAGGGTGACTTCGGGAGGGGCCGTCAGCTCGCCGCGGTAGGGCACGCAGACTTCGACGGGGCCGTCGCTGTCGGCGTTCACCTCGCCGTGGTAAATCACGATGGCGGCGCCGGAGGTGTGCGGTCCGGTCAGGTCGGTGAGGGTGGTGCCGGCCTCCTCGATGAAGGCCGGCAGGTCAGCGACGTACACCCGGCGGGCGAGGGTGGCGACCTGCTGGGCGGGCACGAAGCGTTCCTGGATCTCGTAGTGGGTCATGGTGGTGTCTCCTTGCAGTTTCTCGGTGAGGTACCGGGCCAGGGAGCGCCGCCGGCCGTGCTCGACTTCCTGTTCGCTCCACAGCTGGTGGAGGTGCGCGGCCCGTGCCGGGGCTGGGGCGTCCAGGACGGCGCGTACCGCGCTGAGGGGCAGGCCGAGTTGCCTGAGCAGGCCGATCAGTTGCGCCCGGTCGAGCTGGTCCGGGGCGTAGTAGCGGTACCCGGTGAGGTGGTCGGTGCGGGCGGGCGGCAGCAGGTGCAGTTCGTCGTACAGCCGCAGCGCCTTGAGGCTCAGGCGTGAGGCGCGGGCGAAGGCGCCGATGGTGAGGTGGGGGTCGGTGGTGTCCGTCATGCTGCCCTCCGGAGGTCCTGCCTATAGGTACGTGCAGTGTGCGGTCTGCCCCTGGGGAAGGGTCAAGGGGCGGGCAAAGGCTTCGCCACCTGGGCGCTCATCCCGGACACCATGCCCACCGAACGGATGCAGGTCCTCCGCACTCATGACACTTCAACAGTTTCATGACACAGTTGAAGTGTCATGAACCTCGACAGCCGTCTTTCCAGCGTGCTCCACCTGCTCCTCCACCTGATGGAAGCCCCCGCCCCCATTCCCTCGGACAAGCTCGCCGCCGCCCTCAATTCCAACCCCGTCGTCGTCCGCCGCACCATGACCGGCCTGCGCGACACCGGCATCGTCAGCTCCGAAAAAGGCCACGGCGGCGGCTGGCGACTCACCAGCAACCCGGCCCAGGTCACCGTGCTGGACGTGTACCGCGCCCTCGGCTCCCCCCGGCTCTTCGCACTCGGCAACCGCTGCGAGGAGCCCACCTGCCTCGTCGAGCAGGCCGTCAACCGCGCCCTGAACGACACCCTCCGGGAGGCCGAAGCCCTGATCACGGCCCAGCTCGGCACCCTCACCCTCGCCGACCTCGCGGCGGAATTCCAGCAGCGGCGGGCCGCTCTGCAACCCGGACCGCAGGAGGCCACTCATGTCTTTTGAAGGTAGTTTCGACGCCGTCGTGGTGGGCGGCAGCGTCGCCGGCCTCTCCGGCGCCATGCAGATCGCCCGCAGCGGCCGGCCCGTGTGCGTCCTCGACAGCGGCCAGCCCCGCAACCGCTTCGCGGCGCACTCCCACGGCTTCTTCGGTCAGGACGGCCGCCCCCCGCATGAGATGATCGCGCAGGCCCGCGCGGACCTCCTGCAGTACCCCAACGTCACGCACCTCCAGGCGCGGGCCCTCACCGCGTCGCAGGACGGGGGCTTCACCCTGACCACCGATGGAGGAGACGTCCTCCGAGCCCAGCGGCTCCTGCTGGCCTACGGCGTGGTCGATCAGCTGCCCGACCTTCCCGGCCTCCAGCCGCGCTGGGGTGTCAGCGTCCTGCACTGCCCGTACTGCCACGGGTACGAGGTCAAGGGCCAGCGCCTCGGCGTGCTCTCCACCGGTCCGTGGTCCACCCACCAGGCCCTGCTCATTGCCGACTGGGGGCCCGTCACGTACTTCCTGAACGGTCACGAGACCCCGGACGCCGCCACCCTGGAGCAGTTCGCGCAGCGCGGCATTCAGGTCGAAGCCGCCCCGGTCACCGCCCTGATGGGCACCGCCCCTGAACTGAGCGGCGTGCAGCTCGCCGACGAGCGGGTCCTCGGGATCGACGCGCTGTTCCTCGGCACCCGGCTCCGCTTCGCCAGTGACCTCGCGCAGCAGCTCGGCTGCGCCGCAGAGGACGGCCCGCAGGGCCCCCTGCTGACCACCGACGCCTTCAAGCGGACCACGGTGCCTGGCGTGTTCGCGGCGGGCGACATCACGCTGCGTGCCGGGAACGCCAGTCTGGCCGCGGCGGACGGCGTGATGGCCGGCGTGGCCCTGCATCAGTCCCTGATCTTCGGCACGGGCACCTGATGCCCGGCCGGCCCGACCCGTTCTCGGACCCGGCCGTGGCCACGTCGTACGCCGCGCAGACCCGGGCGAAGGTGCCGGGGCTGGACGACCTGCACCGCATGGTGACGCTGCTGCTGGCCGAGCAGGCCCCGGCAGGGGCCCGGATGCTGGTGGTCGGCGCGGGCGGCGGCCTGGAACTCAGCGCCATGGCCGGCGCGCAGCCAGGGTGGCATTTCACGGGCGTCGATCCCTCCCCGGTCATGCTGACTCAGGCGCGGCAGGCCACGGCCGCCGCGGGGGACCGCATCGACCTCATCGAGGGCCGCGTCGACCTGGCCCCCCAGGGGCCCTATGACGGCGCCACCTGCCTGCTGACGCTGCATTTCCTCGACCGGGCCGAGCGGCTCCACACCCTGCGGGAAATCCGCCGCCGGCTCCGGCCGGGCGCCCGCCTGGTGGTGGCCCACCACGCCCCGCCTGCTGCAGGCGCGGAGCAGTGGCTGGCCCGCTCCGTTCGTTTCGGCGATCCCGCAGCCGCCGCGCAGGCGGCTGCGGCGGGAGAGCGGATGGCTCAGCTTCTCCCCCTGTGTTCCCCCGCCGAGGAGGAAGACCTGCTGCGTGAAGCGGGGTTCGCGGACGTGGCCCTGTTTTACGCCGCCCTGTCCTTCCGGGGATGGGTGGCGGTACGTGGGGGAGACCCGGGCCACACGGAGGAAAGCCCGGTCTGAGTGACCGGGCCGTGAACCTGCACTGCTGCCGTGGCGGGCGTTCTCCGTGCGGGCGTTAGATCACCAGGCTCGCCAGATCACGCGGGTAGAGGCTCAGGCGTTCGGCGCCGTGCGCCGTGACGACGACGGTGTCCGAATGGCGGAAGCCGGCCAGGCCGGGCACGTACAGGCCGGGTTCGGCGGAGAAGATCATCCCCTCGCGGATCGGGGTGGGGTCGTCCAGGTCAATGAAGGGGTGCTCGTGTCCCTCGAGCCCGAAGGCGTGCCCGGTGTGGTGGCGGACGAGGTGGTCGAGGCCCAGCTCGTCGCGGATGAACCCCCGCACCTCGGCTTCGACGGACGCGCAGGTGCGGCCCGGCCGGATGGCCTGCAGCGCCACGTCCTGAGCGGCGACCATCGCCTCGAAGTAGGACACGAATTCGGCGGTCGGCTCGCCCACGTGCATGGTGCGTTCCAGTTCGCTCTCGTACCCGCCGACCGTGCCGTAGGCGCCGGTGACGAGCACGTCGCCGGCACGCACGCCGGTGTTGCGGTGCAGCCCGTGCGGGTAGGCGGTGTTGGCGCCGGTGATGAACATGGTGTTGGCCGGGAGGCCTTCGCGGGCTTTGGGCACGTACGACTCGCCCAGGGCGGCCAGCATCTCGCGCGTGGCGCTCAGGCTGGCCTCGTGGGAGACCATCAGTTCGTTGCTGCCGACGCGGATGGAGTCCTGCATCAGGCGGTGGGCGCGGTCCCCCCACCGGCAGGCTTCGCGGATCAGGGCGATCTCGGCGGGGCTTTTCACGGCGCGAAGGTCGTCGATCAGTTCCAGCCGGACCGCGACGGGCGCGTCAAGAACGTCCGACAGGGTGGGGCCGCGGTAGCCCCAGCGGTTCTCATACCCGTCGTGGTCGGCGGCGACGCGCCCGGCCCGGGGGAACTGGCGGCGCAGGTGGGCGCCGAGTTGCCGGACCGGGTGGACGCCGCTGCCGCCCCCCGGGTATTCCGGATACGTGACGGGGGAGGGGAGGTCCGGGCACTGCATGGCGAAGTGTCCGACCTCGATTTCCGGCAGGAACATGCAGACGTCCCCGCCGCTGCCCAGCAGGAGTGCGATGGGCCGTTCGGTGGCCGAAAAGAAAAACCCGGTCAGGTAGGCCACGCGGGTGGGGCCGAACACCGCCATCACGTCGATCTCGTGGTCCTGCAGGGTGCGCGCGAGCTGGGCGCGCCGTTCGGCGTACTCGGCGGCGCCGATTTCCAGGCGGGGGGGCGTCACGCTTCCCTCGGTTCCTGCTCGGCCTGCGGCTGCAGGATCAGGTCGCGTGAGGCGCGCTCGGCGACGCTTTTGACGTACCCGCTGAGTTCGGGAACGCGGATTTTGGTGATGCGGGCGGTCGGGCCGGCGATGCCGATGGTGGCGATGACCTTGTCGGCGCCGTTGAGGATGGGGGCACTCAGGCAGCGGACACCGATTTCGCGTTCCTCGTTGTCTTCCGCGTAGCCCTGGTCCCGGACGCGTTCCAGTTCGGCTTCGAGGGTCTGCAGGTCCACGATGGTGTTGGGGGTTCGCGGGCGCAGCCCGGTCTTGCGGATGATGTCGTCCACGCGCCCCGGAGGCAGGTCGGCTAGGAAGAGCTTGCCCACGTCGCTGCAGTACAGCGGCGCCACGGACCCGGGCGTGGTGAACATCCGGACCATGCTCAGCGGCTCGAGCTGACTGAGGTACATCGCGGTGGTGCCGTACAGCTCGGCCAGGTGAGCGGCTTCGCCCGTGAGGTCCACGAGGTCCTGCAGGTAGGGGCGCACGCGCCGCACCAGGTCGTAACGCAGGTACAGCGAGCGGCTGATCTGCACGATCTCGGGGCCGATGTCGTAGCGCTTGGTGCAGGGGTCCTGATGGATGTAGCCCTTGTTGGACAGGGTCTGCATCATGCGGTGAATGGTGCTGGGCGCGAGCTCCATGGCCTGGGACAGCTCGGCGATGCTCAGGGGACGCTGCGCCTCGACGATGGTGTTGATCAGGTCGAGCGCCCGTTCCACACTTTGGACATTTTCACTCATAGCGGCAGCCTGTCTTTTCAGCCTTGGAACATCAGGAGGCTGCGAGGGGAGTGCATCTCGCCGTAGAGGGATGCGATAAAGGCCGGGCGCTGCTGGGGCGTGATGCGTTCCCGCACGGTGCGGACGGCCTCATCTCCGAACCAGTACGACGCGATAAAGGGCCCGCGGAAACTATAGCTGGCAAAACGGATTCGGCCTTCGATCCAGACCTTCTGGCCGAAGCAGGTGCGTTCCAGGTAGTCACGCACGCGGTCTTCGGCCCAGCCTTCACCCATCTGGTACCAGGCGCCGCTGGTGGCCGCGGAGCTGCGCAGCCGCCGCAGGGTCATGTAGATGGCGTCGTCCGTGCTGTCCACCCAGTCGATCAGGTGGATGCCCTGGTCGCCGATGCCTTCCTGGATGCAGCCGGTCACGGCATTGGCGGTGCACAGCAGCACGTCCGCCGTGCTCAGGCCGCGTTCGGCGTGGTCGCGGGTGTAGAGCAGCTGGGTGGAGTGGCCGGGGAAGACCTCGTGGGCGACCAGGTGCTTGAGGGCGGAGCGCGTGAAGTTCAGGTCGACGTTCAGGTCCATCTGGCCGACGCTGAAGTTGCAGCGGGCGGTGAAGGGAACGCCGCGGACCATGTTCAGGGCCATGTGGTAGTCGCCGGTGGGGTAGATCATGCTGTCGGTGCGCTGCTGGGCGCTGGCCATCAGGGCGGTGAAGGTGCTTTCGAGCTGGTCCTGGGGAAGGTAGCGTTCGGCTTCCCAGCGGGCGGTGCGTTCGGCGAGGGTGCCGTGGGCGTAGCCGGCTTCCTGCAGCAGGCGGTCGAGGTCCGCCTGGATCCCGGCGATCTGGTCGGGGCTGACGGGGGCCGCGGGCACCCCCACGAGCTGTTCGAGTTTTTCCTTGAAGCTCAGTTCCTCGCCTTCGAACAGGCGGGCAGCGGTTTTGAGCGAGCGGAGCATGTCTTCCAGGAAGGCGCGGCGGGACCCGGCCGGGTAGCCGCTGACGTCACGTTCCAGGTCGGCGAGTTCGGAGTGCACGGTGTCCCAGTCCTCGAACTGCGGGGCGGGCACGAGGTGATCGCCCAGGTAGATGGGCACCAGGCCTTCGCTGTCGAGCACGCCGTGGCCGCGGGAGAGCCGGCGTTCGAGGCGGTCCATTCCGATGGTGAGGGCGGTCAGGCGGCGGCCGACCTGCTGGTCGAGCGTGGTGTGATCGTGAATTTGCATGGGATTCCTCCGCCTTCACCCTACCTCAAAATTCCACCATGCGGAATTATACTCGCTCCAGATAATTCCGCATGGTGGAATGAGCTAGGGGGATTGCATTGACTTTGAACCATCCTTCCTCCTACACTCCACCCAACACAAAACAAAAACGTGTTACTGACGGCCTTCCGAGGAAGGTCAGTCCAGGAGGTCCTGGGTATGGAGAAGCAGCGGCAGCACCGTTCCACCTTCCGAAATCCACTTCGACTCATTCTCACCTCGGCCATTCTGCTCTCCGGAATGGCAGCGGCGCAGGAGCGGGGCGGCACCCTCACAGTCGGCCTCAGCTACGACATCGACACGCTGAACGTCTACAGCACCGGCTTCCTGCACGACGCCGTGGCCCCCGTCGTCGAAGGCCTCCTCGCCCCGGACAAGAACGCCAAGTACGTGCCGGTGCTGGCCCGCGAGGTGCCCACCGTCAAAAACGGCGGCATCAAGGTCGCGGCCGACGGCAAGACCATGACCATCACCTACAAGCTGCGCCCGAACGTGAAATGGCACGACGGCAAGCCCTTCACCTCCGCGGACGTTAAGTTCACCTGGGAAGCCGTCAAGAACCCGAAATTCATCGCGGAGAGCAAGGACGGCACCGAGGACATCCTGCGCATCGACACGCCCGACCCGCTCACGGCCGTGGTGCACTACAAGCGCATCGCCCCGGACTTCGCCAGCACGCTCTTCACCTTCGGCATCCTGCCCAAGCACGCCCTCGAAGGCAAGGACCTGAACACCGATCCCTACAACACCAAGCCGCTGGGCACCGGACCGTTCATGGTCAAGGAGTTCCGCCGCGGTCAGTACGTGGCGCTCACCCGCAACCCCAACTACTGGCGCAAGGACGCCAAGGGCCAGCAGCTGCCGTACCTCGACGCCATGAACTTCAAGATCATCCCGGACAGCAACACCCTGGTCACCCAGTTGCGCTCCGGTGAGGTCCAGCTCGCGTACAACGTGCCCTACGCGCAGGTCAAACAGCTCGATGCGCTCCCCAACCTGAAAATCGTCCAGAACAAGGTCCTCTCGTGGCAGCACCTCGACTTCAACTTCAAGGGCCCGGCCGCGCTCCGCGACCTCGCCGTGCGTCAGGCCTTCGCGCACGCCATCAACCGCGACGCCGTGTCCAAGGCGCTCGGCGGCTACCCGGTGCCGATCGACAGCGTGGTCGTGCCGGTCTTCGACACCTACAACAAGAACGTGCCCAAGTACCCCTACAGCGTGAGCCGCGCCAACGCCATCCTGGACGCCGCCGGTTACCGCCGCGGCGCCGACGGGATCCGCGCCAAGAACGGCCAGCGCCTGAGCTTCAACCTGATGGTGCAGGCCGGACGGGCCAACGACGAGATCGCCCAGCAGGTGATCATCGCCAACCTCAAGACCATCGGCGTTGAACTCAAACCCGACAACAAGTCGGGGGTGGCCTTCCGCGAAGCCCGCTACAACGGCACCTATGACCTCTGGTACGGCGGCTGGATTACCTCCGCCGATCCCGTCTACAGCGTCTTCTTCGGCAGCAAAGGCGTGAACAACGGACAGGGCTACAGCAACCCCGCCATCGACCAGCTGCTCGCGCGGGCCGAAACCACCCTGGACGACGCCGCCCGCCGGACCATCCTGTTCAACTTCCAGACGGCCCTGATGAAGGACCTGCCGTCCCTGCCGATCACCAGCAACATCTCCATGATCGCCGTCACCGACAAGCTCGTGAATTTCACACCGAACCCGACCAACATGACGAACTTCGTCGATGTGGCCGAGTGGTATCTGCGCAGATAGGTCAACCGGGGAGGGGCTCGCCCCTCCCCGAAGTTTGAGGTGCGAGAGTGAATGTCAGTTTCCTCGTCAAGCGAATGGCCGGCATGGTGCCGCTTCTCCTGGGCGTCTCCCTGATCCTGTTCGGGGTGCTGCACCTGGCGCCGGGCACCCCGCTGGACGTCTACGCCGACAACCCCAGCGTCAGCCCCGAGGCGCTGGAGCAAATGCGGCTGGCCCTGGGCCTCGATCAGCCCGCCTACATCCAGTACTTCCACTGGGTCCGCGGGTTCCTCACCGGCGAATGGGGGTACTCGATCCGGACCGGTCAGCCGGTCACGCGCGAAGTGGCGCTGCACCTGGGGCCGACCCTCACGCTGGGCGGCGTCAGCTTCCTGCTCGCCCTGCTGGTGGCCGTTCCACTGGGCGTGCTGAGTGCCCTGCGGCGGTCCAGTGCCGTGGACTACGTCATCACGCTCGGGTCGTTCCTCGGCATCAGCATGCCGGTGTTCTGGCTGGCCCTGATGCTGCAGCTGCTGTTCTCGGTGCACTGGCGGCTCCTGCCGTCGGCCGGCATGACCACCATCGGTGACGGCTCCCCCCTCGACCTGATGCGGCACCTCGTGCTGCCCGCGTCGATCCTGGCGTTCGCCAGCGTGGCCGGCTGGAGCCGCTACATGCGCTCAAGCATGGTGGAGGTGCTCGGGCAGGATTACGTGCGCACCGCCCGCGCCAAGGGCCTCCCGCCGCGCCAGGTGGTCTACCGGCACGCTCTGCGCAACGCGATGGTCCCGATGATCACGGTGATCGCCCTGGATTTCGCGGGCATCGTGTCCGGCGCGGTCATCACGGAAACCATCTTCGCGTGGCCAGGCATCGGCCGACTGTTTATCGAGAGCATGAACGGCCGCGACTACCCGGTCCTGATGGCGCTGATGATGATCGGCTCGCTCGCCCTGCTCCTGTGCAACCTGGTCGCCGACCTCGCCTATGCCGTCGCCGACCCGAGGATCCGTTATGAGTGACGCCACCCTGCGCACCGCCTCACCTGCCCGCGGGCCCCGCCTGGCGGACACGCCCTGGCGCCGCTTCGTCCGGCGGTTCCGCAAGCACCGCTTCGCCGTGATCGGCCTGCTGACGCTGCTCGTCCTGGGCGTCCTGGCCGTAAGTGCGCCACTCCTCACCCCGTACACCTACGACGAGCAGGACTTCAGCATCATCGGGCAGCCGCAGCCGCCCAGCCGGGCGCACCTGATGGGCACCGACGAACTGGGCCGCGACGGCTTCACGCGCGTGCTGTACGGCGCGCGGATCTCCCTGCTCGTCGGCCTGTTCAGCGCCCTGATCGCCACCGGCCTGGGCGTGCTGGTGGGCGCCCTGTCGGGGTACTACCGCGGGCACATCGACACGCTGCTGATGCGGTTTACCGACATCATGCTCAGCATCCCCCTGCTGCCCCTGATGATCCTGCTGTCCGGGATGACCCGCCCCGGCATCCTGCTGCTGGTGTGCATCATCGGCGGCCTGGGGTGGATGGGCACCGCGCGGCTGGTGCGCAGCCAGTTCCTCAGCCTGCGTGAACGCGAGTACATCGAAGCGTCCCGCGCCCTGGGCGGCAGCAACAACCGCATCATGTTCCGCCACATCCTGCCCAACGCGATCGGTCCGATCGTCGTGTCCACCACCCTCGCCGTGGGCTCCGGCATCATGCTCGAATCGGCCCTGTCCTTCCTCGGGATGGGCGTGCAGCCCCCCACGCCCACCTGGGGCAACCTGCTGAACAGCGCCAGCCAGTGGCTGAGCGGCGCCCCATGGCTGGCGATCTTCCCCGGCCTGATGATCCTGATCACGGTCCTGGCCGTGAACTTCCTCGGCGACGGCCTCCGGGACGCGCTCGACCCCCGCAGCTGAAGCCCGCCCCATCCGCACTTCGTCCCCCTTCACAGGAGTTCCCATGCGCATCACCATTGTTGGTTCCGGAGCGATCGGCGGTCTCGCCGGCGCCTGGATGACCCAGGCCGGACACGACGTCACCCTCACCGACCGCTGGGCCGAGCACATCGACGCCCTCAAAGCCCACGGGCTCACCGTGGACGGGGTCCGCGGCAACCACCACTTTCAGGTCCGCGCAGTGCACCCGCATGAGCTGAGCGGCCCGCTGGAGTGCGTGATGATCGCGACCAAATCCCAGCACAGCCTCGACGCCCTGGAAAGCGTCCTGCCGCTCTTCGGCCCGGACACGTTCGTGGTGTCGTTCCAGAACGGCTTCAACGAACCCGACCTGATCGCCCGGCTGGAAGCCGCCGGACTGGGCGGCGCGGAGCGCGTCATGGGCAGCATCCCCAATTACGGCGGTGCGCTGGTCGATCCTGGCCACATCGAATTCGTTCACGAAGGCCCGATTCAACTGGGAGAGATGACCGGTGTGCGAAGCCCCCGGCTGCTGGAGCTGGCGCGGTGTCTGGAAGCCCTGACGGAAGTGCAGCTGTCCGACAACATCTGGGGGCAGATCTGGGCCAAAGAGGTGTACAGCGCCCAGGTCGTCTTCAGCGCCCTGGTGAACGCACCTGTGACCGACAGCCTGGGCGTGGAACGCTACGCCCGCATCGCCGGGGCCGTGGTCCGGGAAGCGCTCGAAATCGCTGAGGCGAACGGCATCCAGGTGGAAGCCTTTGACTTCTTTGACCCGGCCAACTACAAGCCCAGCACCCCGGAGGACACCCAGAAGCTGCTGGCCAACATTCACCACGCCATCTGGCTGCTCAAAAAAGACCAGAAGCCCCAGACCCACGCCTTCAAGAAAAAAGGCAGCGGCATCTGGTGGGACATCGTGTACCGCAACCGACCCAGCGAAGTCCGCTCGAGCAACGGCAAGCTGATCGATTTCGGCCAGCAGGCCGGTGCCGACACCAGGCTCAACGCCCGCCTGTGCGAAATGATCTACGAGATCGAGGACGGACGCCGCGAACTCGGCTTCCACAACTACGACGAGCTCGAGACGTACGTCAACAGCCTCGGCAAGGCGCTGCCATGAGCGGCCCACGCCCGCTCGGGGTCGGCGTGATCGGCGCGCACGCCTGGGCCGAATCCGCCCACCTGCCCGGCTACGCCGCGTACGAACGCGCGGACCTGGTGGCCATCTGCGACACCGTGCCGGAGCGCGCTGAGCGCCTCGCGCAGAAGTTCGGTGCCCGGCGCGTCTACACCGATTACCGCGAGATGCTCAGGGACCCGGACATTCAGATGGTCGACGTGTGCACGCCCACCGACACGCACCTGCCACTGAGCCTGGCGGCCATCGCCGCAGGCAAACACGTGCTCAGCGAAAAACCCCTGGCGCATGATGCCGCCGACGCCTTCATGGCCGCCCGCAAGGCGCGGGAGGCTGGCGTGCGCACCAAACTCGGCTTCACCTTCCGCTACTCCCCGGCGGTGCGTCAGCTGCAGCGCTGGATCGCGGACGGCACGCTGGGCGAGATCTTCCACATCCACGGCCTGGAACAGAACAGCCAGTTCCTGGACCCGCACTACCCGCTGCGGCAGGTGCCCCAGGGAGCAGACTTCGCCACGTTGATTCCCTCCTCCGTGGTCGGGTACGGCTCCCACCTGCTGGACCTGGTGCGCTGGTGCGCCGGCGAGTACACCAGCGTGATCGGCAGCATGAAGAACTTCGTGCCGGAACGCGTCGTGCGGGGGTACGGCGAAGGCCTGCAGCGCATCGAGGTCGAGGACGGCACGGTGGCCCTGGCCGAGTTCGCCAGTGGCGCCCAGGGCATGCTCCAGACCAGCTACATCGCCGTCGGCAATTATCCCGGCGTCGAACTGAGGGTCTACGGCAGCAAGGGCGCGGCCGTCGCCCGGCTGGTCGAAGAGAACGGCATCGCCGAGACGCTCCGCTTCGCCACGCCGGATCAGGTAGAGTTCCGTGATGTGGCGCTCCCGGAGAGCGCCTACCCACCGGGGACGACCCTGCACACGCCCTGGCCTGAACTCTACTACCGCAACCTCGTGCGCCACTTCGTCGACGAAATCCTGGACGACACCCCGGAGGAATGCACCTTCTACGACGGAGCGAAAAGCCAGGAGGCCGTGAACGCCATCGTGCAGTCTCACCGTGAGCGCCGCTGGGTGGACCTCCCCATGGTGGACGCCGGGACCCCGGCATGACCGACGCGTCCAGTCTGGCCGAGGACTACCTCCGGCTGCACGCCCAGCTCCGCCCGGTGGACGCGACTTTCATGGGTCTGTCCGGCCATGACCACCAGCTGCCCCCCGCCAGCCTGGACTGCGTCGACGCCGAACTTGACGCCCTGGCGACCCTGCGTGGCCGGCTGCGGCACGCCTCCCGCCCCACCACGGCCGGCGCCCGCCTCGACGCGGGGCTGCTCGGCGCGCAGCTCACCGTCACCGAGGCCGAACTCCGGCGCGCGCCCCGGCAGCAGAACCCGGCCTGGGCGACCGGTGAGGCCGCCTTCTCCGTGATTTCCCTGCTGCTCCCCGGGGAGCACAGCGGCGCCGCCGAACGGGCCGACGCGCTGCGCGTGCGCCTCGAAGCGCTGCCCGGATTCCTGGGGGAAGCCCGCGCGCACCTCCAGGGCCGCGGCGCGCCGGGCGACTGGACCCGGCGCGCCTGCCTGGAAGCGCACGCCACGGCGAACCTGCTGGAACGCGGCCTGCCCCGCCACCCACTGTGGCAGGCGCCGATGCAGGGCCCCGCGTACCGGGCGGTCCGGGCCCTGCGCGCCCACGCCGACGAGCTCAGCCGCCTGCCCACCACCGGCACTGTCGCCTGCGGGGAAGCGCACCTCGACCTCCTGATGCGCGAAGGGCACGGCCTCGCGTTCGGGCCACGCGAGGCGCTCGAACAGGCCACGCTCGCGTTCGAACGGCTCAGCCGGGAACTCGAGGAGGACGCCGCGCGCCTGACGCCACACCATTCCTGGCAGGAGCAGGTGGCCGGACTGGAACAGGTCACCCCGGCTCCCGGCCGCGTCACCGACGCCTACCGCGCGTCACACGAAGCCGCCCTGGACGCCGCCGCGGGCCTGGTCACGCCCGAGCGTACCTACGACCTCGACTTCCGCAGCGTGCCCGACTGGGCGGTCGGCACCGCCGACCTGTACTTCCTGTTCTACCGCTCCCCGGCGCCGCGGCGCCCGGGCACCGGCAGCGTGTACTGGGTGTTCCCGCCGGGCGAGGACCTCGGCGCGTACCTGCGTGCCCACAACACCAGCGTCATCAAGCTGGTGCACGCCGTGCACCACGGCAGCATCGGCCATCACACCCACAATGCCCGCGCCCGCAACGCTGACAGCGTCCTGGCGCGCGTGGCCGGCACCGACTGCGCCAGCGGCATCGCCATGCTCAGCGCCGGAACCAGCGTCGAAGGCTGGGCCTGCTACGCCGAGGACCTCCTCCTCGAAGCCCCAGGCTTCTATTCGCCCACCGAGGCGCTGCTGCTCAAGAGCTTCGAGCGGCGCAATGCCGCCTCGTGCATTGCCGACATCAAACTTCACCTCGGTGAGTGGAGCCTGGACGACATGCGCGCCTTCTACCGGGACCAGGCAAATTTCGCCCCGGCCCGGATCTGGAGCGAAACCACCCGGAACTCCATGTTCCCCGCCACCCGCCTGATGTACTGGCTCGGCACCGAAGCCATCAAAGACCTGCGGGCCGAACTGAACCTGCCCGCCCAGACGTTCCATGACGCGCTGCTCGCCCACGGCCACGCACCCGTCTCATGGATCGCCGAGGAACTGCGCCAAGCGCACACCCAGGAGACCGCATGACCCTCACCCAGGACCGGAAAACAGACATTCAGCAGCGCTTCCTGCGCGTCGACACGGCCAACGTGGCCGACATCCTCGACGAGATGGGCCACCTGGACTGCGGCCTCGCCAGCGACCTGTGGCCCATCCGCGAGCGCCTGGAACGCATGGCCGGCTGGGCCTACACCATTCGCGGGCAGATGACGCCCTACCCCGGCACCGGCGACCCGAAGAAGATGGAAGCGGTCAGTGGACTGACGCCCGGCCACCTCAGCGTCTGGAGTGGAGGGGGCGCCGAGGGCGTGTGCTTCTTCGGGGAGCTCATCGCGCGGGGCATGCAGCTGCGCGGGTGCACCGGCGCGCTCGTCGACGGCGGCATCCGCGACATCGAATGGCTGGCCCGAATGGACTTCCCCGTCTACGCCCGCTACCGCACGCCGGTGCAGTCGATCGGCCGCTGGGCCGTCAACGCCTGGCAGGTGGACATCTACCTGCCGGGCGCCACCAGCGCCCGCGTGCGCGTCCGCCCGGACGACTTCATCCTCGCCGACGCCGACGGCGCCCTGGTGATCCCACAGGAGATCGTGGAAACGGTGCTGGAACGCGCCGAAGCGCTCACCGAAAAAGAAGCGCGGATCCGCGAGGACCTGGACGCGGGCATGAGCCTTCCAGACGTCCTGACCAAGTACGGGCACGTGTAAGTCATGGACCTCACCCTTCACGATCAACCGGCAGTCGTCACGGCCGCCAGCGCCGGCCTCGGGTACGCCACCGCCCTCGCCCTCGCCCAGGAAGGCGCACGCGTGGCCCTGTGCTCCCGTGACGGCCAGCGCGCCCGCTCGGCCGCCGACCGGATCGAACAGGCGACCGGCCGCCCCGTCCACGCGTACGAAGCCGACGTCGCCGACGGGGACGCCCTGCGCCGCTTCATCGATCAGGCCGCGCAGGACCTCGGCGGCCTGAAGGTCCTCGTGTGTAACGCCGGCGGTCCCCCCGCCGGCAGCTTCACCACCCTCAGCGAGAGCGACTGGATGACCGCGTTCCAGCTCACCCTGATGAGCGTCGTCCGGAGCGTGGACGCCGCGCTGCCACACTTCCGGCAGGGGGGCGGCGGGCGCGTGCTGAGCATCGTCAGCAGCAGCGTGAAACGCCCACTGGAGAACCTGACCCTTTCCAACGCCTACCGCCCGGCCGTCCAGGGCCTGTGCAAGTCCCTGAGCATCGAACTTGCGACAGACAACGTGCAGGTCAACTGCCTGGCACCCGGCCGCATTCTCACCGAACGCATTCAGGTGCTCGACGAAGCCGCCGCCCGCCGGCGCGGCACGACCTGGCAGGCGGTCCGCGAGCGGTCCGAACAGGAAATCCCGATGCGGCGCCTCGGCACCCCCGAGGAGTTCGGGCGGGTCGCCGCCTTCCTGTGCTCCGGAGCGGCCACGTACGTCAACGGCAGCACCTGGCTCGTCGACGGCGGCGCCGTCACCTCCTTCTGACCCGGAGTTCCCATGACCTACGATCCCGACCGCCACGCCACCCTCCTCGCGGACTACTGCGTCGCGGCGCAACCTGGAGACCGCGTGCTGGTCTCCGCCAGCACCCTCGCCCTTCCCCTGGTGGAGGCCCTGCACCGCACCCTGCTGCAGCGCGGTGCGCGGCCGGTCATCCGCCTGAGCTACCCCGGCCAGGTCGAGGACGTGCAGCGCTACGCCAGCGACGCCGTTCTCGACACCCTGCATCCCGGTGACGTGGACGACGCCCGGGCCTTCGACGCCTCCATCCGCATTCTCACGCCGACCCCCTCGGCCCCCGGTCTCGACCCGCAGCGCGCCGCCCGGTACCGCGCCGGCCAGGCGCCCATCAGCCCGAGCCGCCTGCACCCCCGCTGGAACCTCACCCTGTACCCCACGGAGGAGGGCGCCCGCGCCGCCGGCATGACCCTGGCCGAGTACGAGGACTTCGTGGCCAAAGCGATGTTCCTGGACGCCCCCAACCCGGTGGCGCGCTGGGGAGAGGTGCGCGCCTTCCAGGCCCGCCTGATCGACCGGCTCAGCCGCGCCGACGAGGTCCGGCTCACCACCGCCGCAGGCACCGACCTGCGCCTGAGCGTGAAAGGCCGCTCCTGGAGCAACAGCGACGCCAAACGCAACATGCCCTCCGGCGAGGTGTTCACCGCCCCCCTGGAAACGAGTGCGAACGGCACCGTCACCTTCGACGTGCCCACCCTGTACGAGGGTGTGCTCGTGCGCGGCGTCACCTTGACCTTCCGCGACGGAGAGGTGACCGACGCGACCGCGTCCGAAGGCCAGGATGTGCTGCACGCCGCACTCCAGACGGACCGCGGAGCACGGTTTCTCGGCGAACTGGGCATCGGCACGAACGCAGGTATCCAGCAGCCCAGCATGAACATCCTGTTCGACGAGAAGATCGGCGGCACCGTCCACCTCGCCGTCGGACAGGCCTACCCGGAAAACGGCGGAACGAACACCAGCGCGCTGCACTGGGACATGATTCTCGACCTGCGGCAGGGCGGCCGGATGCAACTCGACGGCGAGGACTTCCAGGTGGACGGCCAGTTCGTCGAGTCCGCCGTTCACTAACAATGCTCAGCATCGCCGAGCGGGCACCGAGGTGATGCTCATTCATGTCCGAGACACATCGTCGAATCCAAAGCAGCATCTGCGGCGTGCCGGTGAGTGAATGGGAAAAAGCCGCACTGGGCGGCTTTGATAGGGGAAAATATAGCGCGGTATGCACGCCCTGTCCAGGAGATGCAGCACAGTTCGGGCGGCAGGGCGTGAGCGAGGGGCGTCACTGCTCCGGGCCGCCGTTCTCCCTCAGCGGGGAACGGCGTTCAGCAGCTGCCGCTCGATCAGCTGCGCGGCGATCGGTCCACGAATCCTCCGGAACAGGTGATAGTCGAAGTAGTACACCTGGTTGGCTTTCGTGGCGCGCAGCCGGCTGGTCAGGGGGTTGGCATTCCAGTCCGTGCGGGCCCGCGCCGGCGTGCTCGTCCCGGCAGCCAGCACGATCACGGCGTCAGGGTCGAGGGCCACCAGGCCTTCGATGCTGATCACCTGATCCCGCTTGTCCCCGTCGATCACGTTCAGGCCCAGGTCGTTGAGCAGCCCGCCCGTCCAGTCGCTGCGGCCACTGATGGTGTACGTGTACTTCGCGTCGCCGCCCGCCGTCCACACGACCAGCACCTTCTTGTTCCGGAACGGTCCGGCCAGTTTCGCCCGGGTGTCCTGAACGCCCTTGTTGTAGGCCTTCAGGACGGTGTTGTACGCCTGCGTCCGGTCCAGGGCCTGCGCCAGCACGAGCATCGTCTTCTGCCACTCATTCCGGTCAATGCCCTTGAACAGCAGGGTCGGTGCCAGGCGGCTGAGCTGCGGGTAGACGGGCGCCGCGTAGTCCTCGCCCACGATCAGGTCGGGCTTGAGGGCAGCCAGAATCTCCATGTTCGGATTGAAGCGGTCACCGACGTTGATGGGGCTGCCGGTGATGCGGCTGCCCAGGTACTTGATGTCACGAATGGGCGACCCGAAAGCCGGCGTTTTCAGGAAAGTCGACGCTTCACCGTATCCGACCGGCTGAACGCCGAGGGACAGCAGCAGGTCCAGCGCGTGCGGCCCGAGCGCCACGATCCGGACGGGTTTTTTAGGGAGGGTGGTGGACCCGGCCGTGTGGGTGACCGTCATGGGGTAGGTGACCGCCGAGGCCCCTCCGAGTGCGCAGACCAACAGAACGGAACTCAACCGCTTCAGCATAGGAACTCCTTGGGCTTCGAACGCGGCCTTCACGCCCGCCGTTCAGAGGCCTGCAGAGTCTGACAGATTCCGCCCAACCGGAACGGGCGATGCCTGACCGTGCTGTGCTCCGGCCGTTGCCGCCGGGCTCACACGTGCCATGGGCCGGGGGTACTGGCGCCTCAAAGGAAAAAGCCGCACGGAGCGGCTTTGATAGGAAACAAAAAAGCGCCGTATTCAGCGTCTGTCCAGGACATGCATCACAGTTCAGGGCGTCAACGTGCAGGGCCGTGAGTCACGGCAAATTCCGCACCGGGTACGGATGGTTCCGTTTCACGGTCGAGCGGACTGGCCATTCACTTTCCAGGATCCCTGAACAGATCCCGACGGTTAAGGGAGAATTGCGGGCGTTCAGGCGTGACCAGGTGCCCTGAATCTGGACTCGGAGGGCTGTCTATAAGGCAAATGGTCCAAATCCGCCGTATTGCTCCAGAAATTCGCCGTTCTGGACGGCAAATTTACGCCTCGCTCACAGGAGGGCCGTGAAGGGGCCTGCGACGCGTCCCGAGGGGTAATGGACCCTGGAAACGGAAATCGTCAAGCCTATAGAAAGTTTGGGGAACAATCGACAAAATCCCTGTCAGACACAGCGTTCGGCCGGCGCAGACATGGACCGTTCTGTACCAGGCTGACCACTGCGTCCGGTGCCATGTCATGAGCACGTGGGAAATGACAGCTGGAGCAGGTGCCGGAATGCAACAGCCATGAGGTGATTTCCATGAAGCAGGAGCGGTCACCGCCCATTATTTCTCGTTTCATCCCTAAGCAGCCTTAGGGCATAGATAGGCTAGACCTCTGATTTGACCAATGTCTCGTCCTTGCTTCCGATGAATCTCGGCCTGACTTTCACGCGGCATCCCAACCCGGTCCATGCCCAGGCCATCACGACCCCTCGGGTCGTTCACAGCAAACACCCTGACGATCCTGAGGTATGGCAAGCTTAAACGGTGCCGTCCGATGAGCCCTTCGTCGCGCAGACGCCAGAGCAGGCGCGACTGCTGCTCGACCTCGCCTATGCGCCTGCCCTGGCTGTGCTGATCGGCAAGGAAGCCAGCGCCAGCGAAATCGCCCAGGTGACCAACAACTCCGTGAAGCAGGTGCACCACCGGCTCACGCGCCTGGTAAGCGCCGGCCTGATCGAAGTTGTCGGCGAGCGCCCACGCGGTGGCCGACCGATCAAGCTGTACCGGGCGGTCAGCGAGACGTACCAGGTTCCGATGGCCCTGACCGCCGCCGCAACGGTCGAAGAATGGCTCGAGGGGATGCAGCGCCCTTTTCTGAGTGCGTTCCGCCGGGCCGTCGCGGACACGTACCGCTTCGACGAGGACAATGTCCTTCAGATAGTCCTGGACGACCACCAGCACCTCCACATGAGCCTGGCCACCCAGGGGAATCCGACCAGCCACCGCCGGGGCTACGGCATGGTCCGCAACGCCACCTTGAAACCGGCGGCCATTCAGGAACTCAAGCGGCGACTCAATGACCTCAACGACTGGGTCACGGCACAGGAAGAGGGGGGCCACCCGGAGGCGACCCCCTGCATCCTGGCGCTGCTGTTCACGCCGGGACAGGTTGAGGAAAGTTGACCGATTCGCGTCGCAAGATGAGTTGCCAGGCCAGCGCGCCCGACAAACCCACGATGCCCGCGACACCAAAGATCACCCCGGCGGTCAACCGGTCAGCAATGGGCGCGAGGAGCAGCAGGATCAGCGGCATCCCCGCCATGCCCACCATACTCAGCAGACTCCCGACCCGCCCGTAATACTCGGGCGCCACCCATTTCTGGAACAGCACACTGATGCCCACGTTCGTCAGTGCGTTCACCAGACCCAGGAGGGACGCCAGCACATACATCTGGGGCGCTGATTGTGAAAGTGCCAGGCCCAGCATCACCAGGCCCATCCCTGCCATCCCGACCACCGAGGCCCGCTCGGGGCTCACCTTCTGACCCAGGCCGGCCAGCAGGAAGCTGCCCGAAGCCAGGCCAGCCAGCACCAGACCAAAGAACAGCCCGAACCCCTGCGGCCCAGCGCCCAGCGCTTCCATCCGGACCGGAATCAGCAGCTGCACCGGAGCAAAAGCAGCATTCAGCAACAGGGCCAGCACAGGCAGGCTGATCAACAGTGGGCGGCCGCGAACGTACTTCAACCCTCCCTGGAAGGTCGTCCAGAACCGCTCACCCTGATTCGGCCGTGTGTGGGTGGGGAGGCGTACCAGCAGCAGGAGCAGTGCAAAGACCAAGAAGGACAGGCCGTCCAAAAGCATGGCCGGGCCCTTGCCGATGCTGGCCACCAGGGCACCACCACCCACCGTCCCCACCATCTGCATCGTCTGCGAGGCCCCTTGCATCAGACCACTCGCCCGCTGCAACTGCTCGGCGGGGACCAGGCGGGGCGTGACGCCCTGACTGGCCGGTCCGTAGAACGCGCCAATGAGTCCCGTCAGGAACGACGCGCTGTAAATGACCCACAACGGCATGTCCCCGTGCAGGGCCGCGAATCCCACGCCCAGTTGCAGCGCGGCGCGCAGGAGGTTGCCTGCGATCAATGGCAGCTTCAGTGGCAGACGGTCGACCAGGGTGCCGAAGAGCGGCGAGAGCAGCGCCGGTATCAGCGCCAGGGCGAGATTGACGCCCATCGCCCCCGCACTCCCAGTCTGATGCAGCACCAGAAAACTGGTGGCGATACTGGCCAGCGCGGTGCCCAGGGAACTTTGCGCCGTTCCCAGCCACCAGATCACGAAGTGGCGATTCCAGAGGGTGGCCGGTGCGTCAACTGTAGGTGGTGTGGTCATGCTCCACCTTCTCCCCACGGCTACTCCACGCAACAGAGGGTGCTGTGGACAAGCGATGCTTCTCCTCAAACCCAATTGACGCTGTGGACCCTCAGTGACTTACCGACGAAGCCTCATCTCTGTCCCAGCAATCCGAAAAGTAGAACGGCAACTCACTCAACGCCTCCGCTCCGTGTAGGGTTGCGTTCCTCAATGGCCTGATCAAACTGAACCCATTCCCTTCATCTGGCACCGCGCGCCATAACCCAAGCCTGCCGAACCACTGACCTGATCCACGGTACTGTCAGCTGCTTCGGCGAGGGCTCTTCACGAACACAAGCCGATCTATAAGGAGGGTCTACGGACTTCAATGGCCGCAGGTAGGTGTTTCCTCGTGCGAGACTGAGTGAATCCCCCTTCCGCCTGGGTTGTCTCAGGCAACCTGGACTTCCCCGTCCACTGGCCCAACCTTCACGAGATGCAGAAGGGTGCTCGGCGCTCCCCGCTCCGATGTTACGGGAACCCCATCCGCCCCGCGTCCCAGCCTCGCCGGCCTCCTCGGGCTGAGGTCGCGTGGACGATCAGCGTTCCAGTGCCGTTTCCGCCAGGATGTTCACGCCCTTGCTCAGGTGATCCAACACCGCCGTCGCCTCCGCGAGCTTCTCTCCCAGCGCGGCGATCACCTTCGTCTGCTCCGCCAACGCCCGGCCCTGCTCCTCCACCAGCTCGGTCAGGCTCTGGACCTCCGCCCGGACCTCCCGAGTCAGTTCCACCAGACCCGCGCCGGGGGTGCCGGTCAGGTCCACCTCGACGAAGTAGTTCACCATCGCTGCCGCCACGTCACCCGGTCCCGTGACCGTCCGCGGGTCATGCAGGGTCTGATACAGCGCCCAGTCGTCCGCAGTGAACATCAGGGACCGACCCTTTCCGCTGTGGGCGAGTCGACGGCCGCGCAGGCGGAACAGGGTGTCACTGTACGTGAGGGCGTACCGCCGGGCGGTGCGAGGCGCGAGGTCATACTTGGCGGCGATCAGCGTCCAACCTACTTCCAGGCGACTTGTCGAGAACGGTGTCTGCACGCCCGGAGTATAGGAGGGTGGGCTGAACTCCCCGGTGGCGATGAGGCAAAACCTCCCCGCACCCATCACGCCGACCGGTCGCCAGGACTAAGGAGCGACCGCCCAACGCCACAGGCCAGGCGGGCCCGGTCCATTGAGTGCACCTCGCCGCCTTCCCGTCAACGGCCGGCGCTGTCTGCGGAAGGCCAGCCGTGAAGCGGCAGCGGAGGGACATCAGGGGCGGGCCTGCCCTGTGCCGCACTCTCCCTCTGCGGGGCTCCGAAGCCGCGGACGGACCACGCGTCGCCCCCGAGGCTCGCACCTCCAGGCTCGACGGTGAACCGGTACGCGTGACCGGAGACTGCGGGCGAAGCCCCCTCCGACCTTCGATCTCAGTTCTCCAGATCCCTCACTCTTGACGCCGCCGTTCAGTCCCCTCCCACTGACCGACGTGCACTCCAGATGCCTGAGCATCTGACACCCCGAGCCGTTGACCGGACCGGTCAGAGGGCCGCACGGGATGAAGCGCCCTGCACAGGGGCCGCACCCCCAGGCTCACTGCTTGTCCCCGACCCTTCCTGAAGGCGGCCGGCCCCCACCACCCGTCCAGGCAGAGGAGTGTCCGCGCCTGAATCCTCAGCGCCGCCTTTCGGCTGCCCCGGCTCCCACCCGTGATCAGGATCGGCGGGCCACAGCCGGCCAGGCATCACGGCTTCTTCGTCCCTCGATGCCCTGCTCAGTCCGAGCGGGGGACGTCCGCCCAAGGCGTCATGACCACGCCCGCACTTCCCTCGCCACAGGCAGAAGCCGGTCCCGTGCAACATTCGGGTGGGGTCAGGTTGGGCTTGCCCCGACACTGCGTAGCTGAAGTTAAGCGGCTGTAGCTTGCCGTTCGAACTCGTGGGGCGTCAAGTAGCCCAGGGTGGAATGGCGACGCTGGCGGTTGTAGAAGACCTCGATGAATTCGAACACCGCCTGTCGGGCCACCTCTCGAGTCTCAAAGATGTTCTCGTCCATCAGCTCCCGTTTCAGGGAGCTGAAGAAGCTTTCCACCACGGCATTGTCCCAGCAATCCCCCTTGCGGCTCATACTGCCTCTGGCCCGCATGCGGGCCAGTTCTGCCTGAAAGAGCCCACTCGCGTATTGACTGCCCCGGTCACTGTGATGCATCAGACCGGGAGATGGAAGACGGCGCCGGGCAGCCATCTGAAGGGCAGCCAGCGGCAAGGTGGCCGGCATCTGCGTGTCCATGGCGTAGCCCACCACCGCCCGCGAATGCAGGTCCAGGGTGACGGCCAGGTACAGCCAGCCTTCCCGGGTGGGCAGGAACGTCAGGTCTGACGCCCACACCTGATTCGGCTGCTGCACCTCAAACTGGCGTGCCAGCAGATTCGGGCAGACCGGCATGGTGTGACTGCTGTGCGTGGTTTGCACCCAACGGCGCTTTCCTTTGGCCCGCAGACCACCCAGGCGCATCAGGCGCGCGACCCGCTTCCGGGAGACCCGGAGACCTTCAGCTCGCAGTTCTGCGTGAACGCGTGGTGCCCCGTAACGTCCTTTGCTGCGTTGGTGAGTGTCTCGGATGCGCTGCTGGAGCAGCGCATCCTGCTGCGTGCGCTTGGAAATCGGCCTTCTCCGCCAACTGTGGTACCCGCTCACCGATACCTCCAGGACCCGGCACATCACGTCCAGGCGGTACTGCTCGCGGTGGTCTCGGATGAACTGGTACCTCATCGTGTGATTTCTTTGGCAAAGAAGGCCGCTGCTTTTTTCAGGATTTCACGCTCCTGACGCAGAATCTCGTTCTCTTTGCGGAGTCGCTGAATCTCCTGTTGCTCCGGGGTCAACACCTGCTTCCCTTGACCGGGGAAGGCGGATTCCCCCCTCTGCTGCTCGGCATTCATCCATTTCCGCAGCAAAGAGGCGTTGATGCCCAGGTCGCGGGCGGTGCCCGCGAGGTTGCCGCTGGTTCGGGCGAGTTGTACAGCATCTCGCTTGAACTCGGCGGTATGGATTCTTCGGTTCGTCATGATGGCGCCTCCTATGTTCGAGGCTTATCTCCATCTACGCCATATCGGGTCACCCTCAGGTGGCACCCTATGAACCCTTGAACGCGGGCACCCTTGAGACTGAAGCGACGCTGGCGACCTGGCCTTGACCGGCCTTTGACCTCACCCGTCATCACTTACGAAAGGTGCACGGCAAGGCTCCAGCGTCCGGCACGCCGACCGACCTTGCTCCAAAGATCCTGATCCACCGAATGAGTGCGGGCAAGGGAAGATGCACGCATCGTCCATGAATCACGCGCGGCGTTTGACCGGATTCCAGCAGGGGAACGACTCTGGACGGCGCCTCCCCCGGCGGCCCGCCCCTACCCTGCGCGGCCCACCGCCGACCAGCAAGCAAGCGAACTCGAATGCCTGGCCGGCCGACGCGCCTCCTCCAGCCATCACTTGATGATCATCCGCCCGGAGCAACTGACGGTGTCTGGTCGTCGCCCCATCCGGCGTTCACTCAGCTCTCCGCCTGGCCGGACATCTCCGAAAAGGCGTCATTCCATTCCCCTGCTTACCCGCCCGACACACGCGGGTCACGCCGCCGCGTCTCTCCGAATCGCCCCATGTCCAAGTCAATCGAGGCTCTCCCTCTCTTCTGGTTTTGGTGTGGCGCCAGCCGCTCGGTCCACGCAGGCGCAGGTGAGGGGGCTGACCCCTCAGGTGGCTGGGAAGACATTGGCGGTCAATGTCGGGTTGGGACCTGGTCGCCACCTCCGAACCAGGTTCGCCTCCTGACCCTCCTGATCACGATCGGATGTGCACCTGTATCAAACTCTGGAGTGGCACTCTCGGCACCCTGGCATGAGTTGCCTGACCCTTCAATCGTGGAGAGACCGAGAGACGATTGGCGTTATCGGCCAACTCCCGCTGGAGTGACCGATGCGTTTGAAACACTGGCCGGTGAGCCTCCGAGGAGGGAGCGAGCACCTGAATGCCCGGAGTGGGAATGAGGCCACCGTCGATGTCGGCCGACGCCTTCACGAGATTGGCAGTGGTGGGACGAGAGGGTGGTCAGCTCTCGTTGAGCACCCCCTGAGCAGAAACGCTCATCTCCAGACGGGCTCGCTGAACCTGATCGCCTCCACTCTGACCGCCCGGTCACAGAGTCGATTTGGAGGGCGGGTCTCCACGAGAACGCCGTTGATCGCCTGTGGCGAAGTGGAGATTTCTACGGCAGGGCTCACTCCGGGAACGGTGATTTCCGTTTGGCGATCAGGCTGAGAGAGGCGAAGACTCGCAGGCGTTTCCTCGAACACGGACTGTGCGCAGGAGTCAGAAAACTCCCTCTCTCATGGTATTGGAAAGCAACTTGATTCAGGAGGCCAGAACAAGGCCAGAGAAATGAGGATTTTACATAAGTCTTACAGTCCTAGCCTGACAACCCGCCGCTTTGGATGCCTGTTTTTTTTCGTGCGGGTGGGTGGGGCTTGTTTGTTTTGGTCTTGGGTGCAGGGTTTTTGGGTGGGTTTTTGCTGGCCTTGTTGGTTTGGTGGTGGTGGGGGCTGTTGGTTGGCATTTGGGGTTGGCGTCGGGGGGTGTTTTTGGGGTGGCGGGGGCGTGGGCGTTGGCGGGGTTCCGGCGTCCGGCCTGTCGGCACGGTCGCCGCCGGGGTGGGGTGGGTGTTGCTGTTGGGGTGGGTGGCGGCCTGGCGTTCGGGGTGGGGTGAGCATCTGCGCTGCTCACTTCGGGGCTCTGGCACCTGCCCTGGCAGTGGGATGGCTGGCGTCCCGGGTGGAGGGTGCGGCCAGCGTTCCTGGCTTCCCGCTCCCGGCCTGGCGGCACGGTCGCGGCCGGGGCAGGGTGGGTGTGCCGTGCCGGGGTGGTCGCCTCGGGGCGTCGACTGGCGAGCCGGGTCGGGGGTGGTGCGGGGCTCTGGGCTTGGCGCTCGCGGGGCGGGCCTGGGGTCCGGCGTCCGGCCTCGCGGCACGGTCGCCGCCGGGCCCTGGGGGGTGCGGCGTGCCGCGTTGCCTCCCTTCGGGGTAAGGGCCGGTGATGCTCCCGGGGGTGGCGACGGGCCCAGGTGACGAGGCGGGCATGCCCGGTTCCCGTGCTGCTTCCCCTCAGCGGTGACGGCCGGTGATTCTCCGCAGGTGGGAGGGGGCATGCCAATGTCGAAGCGGGCCGAGCGTCCGGTGCCCGGCCTGGCGGCACGGTCCCCGCCGGACGCGGGGTGGGTTGCGTGCTTCTCTTCTCCCCTCGGGGTGATGGCTGGTGACTCTCCCTGGGGTGATGGCTCCTCTCCTTCCGGGTGACGGCAAGTGACTCCCCCTTCGCTGTACGGCCCGTGACTCTCCTCAGCCATGACGGCCCTTCTCCTTCCGGGTGATGGCAAGTGAACCTCCCCGGGCGGGACGGCTCTGTGCGGTGAAAGGCTCGCGACTCTCGCCGGGCTTGATGATCGGTGACTCTTCACGCGGGTGGTCCGCTTCCCGTTCACGGCGGGGCGGCTTCGCTCCGAGTCTGGGTTCCGGTGCCCGGCCTGGCGGCACGGTCCCCGCCGGACCCGGGGTGGTGTTGCGTGCTGCTCTTCTCCCTTCGGGGTGATGGCAGGTGAATCTCCCTGCGCGTGATGACTCCTCTCCCTCCGCTTGATGACTCCTCTCCTTCCGGTGGATGGCAGGTGAACCTCCCCGGGGAGACGGCGCTCCTTCCGGGTGACCCACGCCCGGCAGCGGTGATCGGGGCGAGTCGGCTCGTCCTCGTCTGGGGTCCGTGGATTCTTTTCCGGCGTCCGGCCCCGCTGGGGCACGTCCGCCGCCGGGGTGGGGTATGAAGTCAGCTCTGCGTTCGATGTTCCCCGTGTTGGTTCGTGATGGAGGTGAGTGGGTCACCGTCGGTTCCGGATTCCGTCAGCCGAACGGCGGGGGTTGGAATGTGGAGTTCAAGGGTGCCATCCCGGCGAGTCCGGTGGTGCTGGCGGACAACCGCGGCTTCGCGCCGGGGGAACTGCTGCGCCTGTTCGTGACCCGTCCGGGTCTGCGTGGGGGGACGGACTGGTTTGAAGTGGGCACGGCCCGCGTGACGGGTCAGGGGCGGAGCGTGCTGATGTCGGTGGACACTGTGCTGCCTCATGGCGTCAGCCGCCTGGTGATTCTGCCGAAGAAGAAGGCGCCAGCCCACGCCGGATGACAGGGGCTCGACCCTTGGGTGGAGAGGAAGGCGGTGCCCGGCCCCGGTGGGGCACGGTCCCCGGCAGCGAGGGGGGACAGGAGCGCAGCACCTCAGGAACCCTCCGCACGCCGGACTGCCGGCCTCGCCTTCGTCCTCTCTGATCACTGCCGGTGAACCGGTCGGGGCATGGGCCCTGGCCTGGCCCGGTGAGGGTCTGGCCTCAGTCTTCCGGTTGGTCCGGCCGTGGGAGTTTGCCCCGGCGGACGGTCTGACGACACGCCCGCCGCCGCCCGATGGTTGGACGCTGCCGGTCCGGTGGGCTGTCCGCGCGCCGGACTCTGGGTGACGAGTCACGGTCTCTCCCGTCTTCGACTTCGACTCTTCTCGGGCTCGGCTTCACCGGGGCCGGGCGCTGCCACGTCCCCGGTCCACAGGTGAGCATGCGTGCCTCTTCCTCTCCACGGCTGCTGTCCACTCCACCCACTCCTCCGCTTGACCAGGCCCGGCGACTGGCCCTGGTGAGGTTGCGGATCAAGGCCCGGGACGCGCGTGGCCCGACCCGGCCGCTGCGGGTGGCGATGATCGTGGAGGCCCGACGGGGTCTGCTGATCCGGGCGGACGCGGGGCTCCTGCTGCCTCACCTGGACCGGCCGGCCCGGGTGACGGTGTTCGTTCCGTGGGAGGAGGCGGCCACGGCTGGGGAGTTCCGGGCGGTTCCGACCCAGGCGCTCAGTGAGTCCGGAGTCACGGCCGCCTGTGCTCCGGTGGTGGGCGAGGTGACCGGTCCGGTACGCGGCGCGTTCGTGCTGACCCTGGACGCGGACCAGGTCCGGCACCCGGGCGGGTCCCTCGTCGCGAAGTGAAGTGGGGGGAGAGGCAGCGCCGAGCCACCTCTCCCCTCTTCTTCTTTCACCGGGGTCGGGCGTTGCCTCGTCCCCGGTCTGAAGGTGGGCATGACGAACCAGATGCCGAGCGAAGCAGACCAGGTGACCACGCGCACGACAATCGAGTTCCTGGAAGTCGGGCGGGGACGGAAGCGACAGCGCCTGGACCTCACGACCAGCCCGGAGCCCCGCGTGAGTGTCGACACCCTCCGGCGGCTGGGCGTGAAGATCGTCGAGCGGCAGGCAGGAGTGGACGGGCGGGCCGTGCCGTACGACTTCGGCTATGGTGCCGGCCACAGGTGACTCGGGGGGAGCGGCATGGTCCGCTCTCCCTCTTTTCTTGCTCACCGGGGCCGGGCTGTCGCCTCGTCCCCGGTCTGAGGGTGGGCATGATGAAGCCTGTGACGAGTGACGACCCGGTGATCCGCGAGTTGATGTCTGCGTTCGAGTTGGCGGCCGCGGCGGGTGAGCACCTGGTCGTGGTGTCCGCCGGGTCGGTCCCGCGTTCGGGTCTCGATGCGATGACGGGGCACGGCGCGCGGGTCGTGGAGATCCCGGCGTCCCGGGTGGTGGCGGAGGTGGTCGCGGCCTTGCGGAGGCATCTGCCCGGGGAGATGCGGATGGTCGGGGTCCTGTCTTCCCTCGCGGCGGACGAACCGGTGACCCTGGCGCGGACGCCCACGGACCTGGACCGCCCGCAGGGTGGCCCGGTGATTCGGGAGCGGGGCGGCTCCGAACCCTGGCGACGCCGGCGGTAGACGAGGGGGACACAGGGGGGGCGGCTCAGGCTGCTCCCCCTCTTCTCCTGTTCACCAGGTCCGGCCTGCGGCACGGCCCCGGTCCGGGTGGGGGCATGATCAGTTTCCTGAACGGCCTGCGGCTTCACCCTGACGTCCTGTCCCTCGCGGCGACCCTGGAACACCAGGACGTTGGCGCGGTGCACCTGAGCCCGGCGGAGGCAGCCGGACTCGCGGACCTGCTGGACTCCCGCTCCCCGGGTGAACTGCCCTGCTCGTTCGGGACCATCCGGGCCCGGGTCACGACCGGCGAGACGGTCCGCGCGCAGACACCCAGCCTCGCTCGGAGTGAACGCCTGGTCGTGAATGGCGGGTACATCCGACTGGACGTGACCCTCACCAGGGACGTCGGTCTCCTGACCGAGGGCACGTGGCTGGAGCTGGGTCTGATTCATGACCGCGGCGGGAACATCGAGGTGATCGCCCGCGCCCTGCGGTCCCCGGAGGAAGGCACGACCGGCCTGTGCCACGTGAGCGCGGAGTCGGACGTGCTGGTCTTCCACGCCCCGACCCTGAAGTTCAGGGCTCAGGTGCCGCGCGCGGGACTGCATGACGACAGCCTGGAGTGGCTGGCGCAGGCCGGGCTGGACCTGCGGGCGAGGCAGTGGTCACTGAGCCGGCCGCGTGACGGGGTGACGGTGGTGCAGGTGGAACTCGGGGAACGCGCGTTGTCCTTCGCGAACGTGGACCTCGCCGCGCCGCTGATGCTGACCGCCGCGGACCTGTAGGCGCTGTTCACCGGGCGGCATGACCACAGTGCCCTGCGGGGGTTCCTGAGTCAGCAGCGGGAGACGGCCGCCGCGTGACGACCGAGGGGAGAGCGGCGCAGGCTGCTCTCCCCTTTTCTCGTGAGGCTCTCCCCCGTTTCTGTTCACCAGGGCCGGGCTGCGCCACGGCCCCGGTCCGGAGCGGGACATGATCAACTTCCTGAGCAGGCGGCGGCGTGACGTGAACCCCTTCCGGCTTCCCTTTGACCTGCCCGGTGAGAGCGGGCATGTGTTCCTCAGCCCGGACGAGGCGGGGTAGGTGGCCGCCCTCCCCGACGCGCGGACGAGCGGGGACGTGCCGTGCACCTGGGGCGTGATGCGGGTGGCGTACGCGGCCGAACTGGCGCACCCCCGCCCCGGCGACCGGTTCGCCCGGAACCTGCTGCGCGGGTCGGCGCGCCTGAGTCTGCTCATGCCGCAGACCGGCGGGCAGCCGACACCGCTGGTCACGCTGGTGGACCTCGGCGCGAACTTCGGCGTGATCTCCCAGGCGCTGCGGGCACAGGCGCCGGTCGCGGATGACACATCCGTCACCGGCGATGGGGATGTGATGGTGTTCACCCTGCCGGCCGTGCGGTTTGGGGCGCAGGTTTCCCGCAGCGGGTTCGGGGATGACCTGGTCCGCTGGCTGACCCGGGTGGCCAGCACCCTGCACCTCGGCGAGACGGCCTTGTGGCCCGCCCGGTCCGGGGCGACCGTGCACATCCACGATCTGCTGCCGCTGACGCTCGCATTCACGCACACCCGCCTGAGCGGCCCGCTGCTGCTCACGGTGGAGGACCTGGAAGTCCTGCTGGGTGACGCGGTCGCCCCGGACCGGGCGGCAACTCGCGGCCCGGGAGCGGCGCGCGGCCATGTACGGATGACACAGCGGGAGGAGGCCGGCGGGTCTTCTCCCCTCTTTTCTGTTGGTGCCTCACGCATGACGCTCCGGCAGGTATTCAGGTCCATCGGCCGGCCGACCTGATCCGCCGCGCCGTCGGTACCTGACCATGGATGACGGGGCGGGACTACGGCGGCCTCGCCCCCTGCTTCTTCCAGGCACCGCGGCAGTTTTCACCTTATATACATGGGCTCTCAGCGGATGCTTGATGCGTCGG
Source organism: Deinococcus ficus (assembly GCF_003444775.1). Taxonomy (NCBI): domain Bacteria; kingdom Thermotogati; phylum Deinococcota; class Deinococci; order Deinococcales; family Deinococcaceae; genus Deinococcus; species Deinococcus ficus. The sequence goes on from NZ_CP021082.1 coordinate 209,713, forward strand.
CGGTTTTGCTTGTGCCAGACGGACAATTCCGGCAGTGCGATCGGGCCGGCTTACGAGGCGTTCCTGACAGGCGGTCACGCATCGTCAGCTGCCAACTTGGGGAAAGAACTGAAGGTGGGCGAAACCCAGTTACGACACGGGCACGGAACTGACCCACCCCTCCGGCCTCCGGCACGGGGGGTGCAAAGAAAGGGCGTGAAAGCGCGCAAACCAAGTAGGTCCAGACAGGGCCCGCGCTGGCACCCTGCACCACGCAGGTGGACCCGATCAGGTTCTGCAGGGAACCCTCTTGGATTCCAGGCACCCGTCGGGCATGGAGCACACATGACCATACAGATCTACTGGCTCACGCCGCACGACCAACGGGATTACCGTCCCGATCACCTGACGGAGGCTGAGCGCCTGGCAGAGGTGGAACTGCTTACTGCGGTCGATCTCGCGGAACGCCGCTGGCTATCGGCACTGGGGACTGACGACATTCCCTCCGATCCGACCCCCATTCAGGCCGCTGCCCTGTGGGCCGAATCCGAGGCTGGGGAGCAGGCACTCGCGCAGGTGCCAGGCGGCTTGCTCTTCGCTGCGCTCGGGTGGCGCCCGTTGCGATTCACCCCGGATGCCCGTCAGTGCCACGTCGAAGGGCTGCCGATGCCGTTGGAGGTGGTGGGCATGGGTGGGGGCAGTGGCCCCCTGGATTACGGCGTGGTGGTGGTGTCCTGGCACAACGAGGCACAGGCGACGCTGGACGTCCGGTTTATCCCTGTGCCGCCTGAGTTCAGCGACGACGGCGAGGACGACGACGAGTGGAGCACCTGGAGCGAGGACCGATTCTCGGCCGACGCCCCTGCCTGACCGTCGGCTGAGCCGCTCGATTCCGACGTCCCCGGCCACACCGCACCATCTCCTCAGGACCACACATCTCACATGATCCGTTCCGGCCCAGGAGGCCGGTTTGCCATGACACACCAACACCCCCGTTCCACCCCCCGTCCCGACCGCGCACTTGTCCGCCTGGCCACTGCTCTGCATCCGACCCCGGCTCAGGCAGCGTCGTTGGCGCACCTGGAGGCTGTCGCCCAGGCGTGCCAGTCGCACATGCTCGCCTGGTACCGCCATGGTGGCCTGGCGGATCCCGCCTCTCCCCTGTCGGCCCCCAGTCCACGGTCCCGGGTCACGGTCCCGGAAATTTCCATCGATGACCTCGCTGGTGTCTGCAGCGCATTCTTCCCGGGCGTCAGTCCCTCCCTCGTGCGGGGCGTCGCCTCCCAGGTGCACAGGGCGACCAGCCGGTACCATGGGCGGACGGTCCCTGCCGAGACACTACAAACAGGATTCCAGCATGTTCACGTTCCACTGGACGCGGGCATCCAGGCGACCGGACCGGACCGGGTATGGATCGACGGCCTGGACACGGCGGTGGTGGCGGATCTGTGGCAGTTGCCAATGGGACTGACGGGCGCGCTGGTGAGCGCGGGGCAGGCCTTCCGGCACGGCACTGAGCGGGAGGTCAGCACGATGCTTAGGGCCGCTTCCGACGGGTACAGGCCTGCGCTCTCGGATCTGGATGTCACGTTGCGCCGCTATGGGGCGCTGCTCGGAGTCGACGAGCCGCGGGTGCCTGGCGGTCCCGCGGTGCCGGCGCGGGCCGATCACGCCACGTTGCGGCGGGTGACCCGGCCGGACGGCACGCCCGGGTGGACAGTGACCTGGTCGGTGCGCATTCCGCATGGGTGGCTGCCCGCGGCGAATGTGGCAGACGCTGTCGGGGTGGACGTGGGTCTCCGGCGAGTGCTGACTGCAGCGAGTGGCGGGGGGCGCTGGATGGTGGAGGGACATCCGGCCATCGACCTGAACCTGGCGTTTGTGTCCGCATCGACGTCGGCCCTGGTCCGGCGGTCTGTGTTCGAGCGGCAGGCAGCGGAGCTCGATGAGGTCCTGAAGGTCGTGCTGGCCCACGAGGTGGTTGGGGTGGAACGCACGAACTGGACGAGAATGAGTGGGCGTGTGGACGGCCGCGAGCGGGTGACGCGCATGATGCTGACGGGCGCGACCGCGGTTCTGGATTGGGTGCGGGCGCTGTCGCCAGTGTCGGGTTCACGGGTGGTGGAGGTATCGCCCACGGGTTCGTCGTGTACCTGCAGCGCGTGTGACCAATCGGGCACGGTCACCGAATGGCAGTTCACCTGCGGGACCTGCACGCACTCCGATGACGCGGACGTGAATGCCGCCCGCTATATGCGCCGCCGCGCCCTGGAGGAGGCCGGGTCGTGACGGACAGGCCGGTCCTGCCGCCCGGGTGGCCGCCTGCGTTGCGGGGCGTGCGGCGGTTCCTGCCGTGGCAGGGCCGGGTGCGTCCCTCAGGCCGCCTCGCGAAGGTCCCGGTTGGTTGGAATGGGGTCGGGTGGGTGGCGGTGGACGCCCGTGACCCGGCGCACTGGCAGGGCGTGGAAGGGGCCGCCGCGCTGGTCCGGTCGGGGCGGGCCAGCGGGGTTGGCCTGTGTCTGACGCCGGACCTCGGGTGGGTGGGGGTGGATCTCGATCACTGCCGGTCCCCGGAGGGGGAGTTGACGCCGGAAGCGCTGCAGATCATGGCAGACCTGCCGGGCACGTACGTGGAGACCAGCCCATCTGGGAAGGGCGTCCACCTGCTGGTGCCGGGAACGCTTCCGGACGGCTGGCGGCGGGCTCCGGGCGTCGATCTCGTGCACAACGGGTTTCTGACGGTGACTGGTGAGGAGCTCCGTGCCGGGGTGGTGGGCGCTGCGGTGGACCTCGCGGGATGGCATGCGCGTCACGCCCCGGTGCAGTTGGCCGTGGTGGGGCGGCCTGCGGCGCGGCGGCGCGCTCCGGTCGCTCACCCTGAGGCCCTGTTGCGCCGGGCGTCCCGGGCCAGGAACGGGGCGAGGTTCGGGGCGTTGTGGGCGGGCGGCCGGTGTGGGTATCCGTCACGGTCCGAGGGCGACCTGGCGCTGATGATGATGCTCCTGTACTGGCTCGGCGATCCACCGGAGGACACCGGGGTGGTGGAGTGCTTCCTGGCGTCGGGGCGCGCTCGGGCTGGGCTGACGCCCGCGTATCTGTCCCGAACGCTGGCCACAGCCCGGGCGTACCGGGCGGGCAGGGCCAGCCGGCCGGGCTGATTCGGGGGCTGGCAGAAACTGGGAATGGGGAGGCGGTGCCCGGCATGCCGGGCACCGCCTCTTCCTTTGTGTCTCAGGTGCTGGCCGTTGCTGTTTTGGGCTGGCGGGCGAGGGTGACGGTGAAGGTCGCGCCGGCCGCGCCGGCCCGCAGGGCGAGGGGGGTGATCTCGTCCAGCCAGGCGAGTTCGCCTGGGGCGAGGGCGAGGTGCTCGTCGGGGGTTTCGAGGACGACGTCTCCTTTCAGTGCGGTGACGATCACGTGGTGGTTGGGGTGGGTGTGGGTGGGGATGGTGGCGTGCGGCGCGAGAACTTTGAGCAGGGCGCGGACTTTGGTGCCCTGGACGAGCACTCCGGGTTGGTCGAGGCGTTTGATCATCTGCGGTCTCCTGGGGAGGGTAAGGGGCGTGGGGGGGGTGGGGTGAGCCTGGGTCAGTGACCGCCGCCGCTTTGCACTTTGCCTTTGAAGATGGCGTGGTTCTCGGGACCTTCGACGTGAAGCATGGCCTTGAGGCCGAGTTCCATGCGGCTGAGCGCGTGATCGACGAAGGGGTAGTTGCCGGGGACCTGGAGTTTGAATTCGGCCATGGTGGCGCCGCCGGCGGGGACCAGGGTGGTCTGCACGTGCTTCATGGGCGCGTTCGCCATGGACGCTTCGGGGTAGACGGTGTCGAAGATCTCGCCGATCACGTGGAAGTTGCTGGCGTAATTGGGGCCGCCGACGCCGAAGAAGACGCGGACGGTCTCGCCGACCTTGGCTTTCATGGGGTATTCCTTCGTGAGGGCGTCGGTGCTGCCGTTGAAGACGAAGTACTCGGGGTCTTCGTGGAGGAGCTTGTCGACGTCGAAGCCCGCGTCGCCTTTCTCTCCGATGGCTTTCTGGGTGTACAGTTCGCCCTGCATGACGTAGAACTCGCGGTCGACTTTGGGGAGGCCGGCTTCGGGTTCGACGAGGATCAGGCCGTACATGCCGCTGGTGATGTGATGGGCGACCATCGGGGTGGCGCAGTGGTAGACGTACAGGCCGGGGTTGAGGGCTTTGAAAGTGAAGTTCGTCTGACCGCCGGGGGCGGTCTGGGTGGCGGCCGCGCCGCCGCCGGGGCCGGTGACGGCGTGGAAGTCGATGGAGTGGGGGGCGACACTGTCCTTGGGGTTTTTCAGGGTGACGTCGACGGTGTCGCCGACGCGGATGCGCACGAAGGGGCCGGGCACCTGGCCGTTGAAGGTCCAGTAGTTGTAGGTGGTGCCGTCGGCGAGGTGCCCGACTTTCTCGATCGTTTCGAACTCGTACTTGAGGTGCTGGGGGGCGCGGCGGGCGAGCGGGGCGGGCAGGTCGGTGGGGTTCCGGGCGATTGATGGAGCGGAGGCGGCCGGGGTGGCGGCGGGGTTGCCGACGATGAGCTGGCCGGTCATGCCGGCGGCGACGTGGCCGGGGAGGTTGCAGATGTACGTGAACGTGCCGGCCTTCTCGGCCACGAAGCTCAGCTCGGTGCGGCTGCCCTTGGTGCCGATGTCGGTGGAGTCCTGGTTGAGTTCCGGGATGGCGATGTCGTGGAGGATGCCGTCGCCGTTGATGAGGGTGATTTTGACGGTGTCGCCGGGTTGGGCGTGGAGGACGGGGTTGAAGGTGCCGTCGGGGCTTTTGAAGCCCATCTTCCCGCCTTCCATGACGGTTTCGAGGGTGTAGGCCACCACTTTGCCGGTCGGGGTGGCGGCGGCTGGGGCGGCCGGGATGCTGTGCGCCGGGGTCTGGGCGTGGCTCTGGCTGCCGGGGAGGCTGGGCAGGGTCATGCCGAGGAGGGCGGCGGTGAGGGTGACAGTGCAGGTGATGACGACGTTGCGGCTGGTGGTGATGGCTTTGTCGAGGGTGCTGGGGTGGCTGTGTGACATGGTGAATCTCCCGCAAGGGCTTTATTGGACTTTGTTGTCCAGTTTCGCGGGAGGATGACACCTGCTCTGCTGGTCTCTGGTATCGGCTCCCGTGCCTGGATCCCTTGTAAAATTAGACTAATCTATCCAAATAAATCTATCCGGGACATCCGCCTAAAAGACTCCAATCCGCATTCCACACTCAGATCCCCTCCGACCAAGGACCCGGATGGCACCAAATAATTCGACATCACAGTCCATTTTTACTACACTCCGGTCATGACCGCGCTCCCCGCTGCCGGCTCTTCCATCCTCCCGCACGATCCCTGGCGCAGCCTCCTCAAGCGCGAAGAAAGCTACGCCATCCACGCCCTACTGAACATCGCGCAGCATCCCGGAACCAACGCCGCCACCATCGCAGAGCAACTCCAGATCTCCTACACCTTCCTGACCAAAGTCCTGCGCCGCCTCACAGAGATGAACTACGTCGCCAGCGCCAAGGGCCGCGGAGGCGGCGTCACCCTCAAGGTGGACCCGGCGCAGATCTCACTCCTGGACATCATCGAGGCCATCAGCGGACCGGTCATCCTCGATCCCTGCCAAACCAAGCCTCGCTGCGCCACCCAGCAGCGCACCGGAAAATGCAACCTCAAACGGGCCTGGCTCAGCGCCTCGTTGGGCATCCGCGAGATCCTCGGGGGCATCACCCTCGCCCAGCTGTGCGATCCCGAATACCGCTGACCTGCTCAACCACAGCCGCACGCCCGACCGAAGATCAGCCTCCGTCGCCAGACGACCAGGGCAGGACCATCTGGGGGAATCCGGGGTGGACCGCGCCGCTCCGATCCTCGGCCTGCCGGATTGGCCCCCTCTGTTTCTCGTTGTCGCCGCCTGACAGACGTGGCCAGTAGCCAGACAGCAAGTTCTGCTCAACGCTACCCGGCCATCGTCCCGGTGCCGTTCACCAGTTGCGGTAGAAGGTGATCTTGATCTGGTAGGTGTTGTCTTTCGCGCGCAGGGGCAGGTCCCGGTAGGCGTACGAGCCCGCACCTGGGTTGTCCCGGAAGTACCTTGCGACAGCGGAGACGTTGATGTTCTCGTTCACGCTGCCGAGGAAGTCGTCGCCGTTAGGCCACTTGTCGAAGTCCGTGAAGGACGCCTCGAACTTCGCGTACTGGTCGGTGGTCATGTCGGCGTCCAGCGTGAAGGGGGTGGTGCCGCGGTTGTAGATGTACCGGGTGTCTTCCGGGTACAGGTACACGGTGGTGCCGCGGTACAACTCGTAGGGGTCCTCGGTGCCGCGCCGCCAGAGCTGCGTGCCGTTGACGTGCATGGTGCCGTACACGTCGTCGTAACTGTTGTCGTCCGTGTCCTGCGCGTAGACCTGCACCTTCAGGTAGAGCTTCATGCTCGCGAGGTTGCAGGTGGTTTCGGCGTACTCGCCGGCCCGCAGATCGGCGGCCTTGGTGCCGTCGGCGAGGTTGATCACGGTGAAGCTGATCGGCTGGAAGGTGGTGGGGTTGGTGGTCTTCTCGAAGTAGCTGGCGAGCTGCTGCGTGCGGATCAGGGAGGTCACGGCCTCCTCGTCCCCGCCGACGGCGTACACATCGAAGGTCGAGTCGGCGAGGACCTTGCTGGTCTGCACGTTCAGGCTGGCGTCGCCACCGGCCACTGCGCCCTCGTAGGCGGCTTTCAGGGCGATCTGCATCTCGGCGGCGGAGTAGTTGCTTTCCATGCTTACGAACAGCAGGCGGCCGTACGTGATGGAGTTGACCAGCACGGGCGGGTTCCCCGGGCCCCACTGCCGGGTCTTCTCAAACTCCGCGGCCCCTTCGACGCTCAGGTCGTGGAAGAGGCCGGCGGCAGGGACGCTATTGAGCGCGACGTTCTCCGTGAAGGCTTCCTGCATGAACACGGCCGTCACGCGGTTCCTGGAGGTTGTGGTGCTCGACTGGAACTCGCCGGACACCCGGGCGGTGAGGTAGTGGGCGTTCAGGCCGAGTTTCAGGGCGCTGCTCTCGAAGGATTTCTCCTCGGTGATCCTGTACGACACGGTGGAGCCCAGGGCGGTGCCCTGCATGCCCTGGCGGATTTTCGCGAGGGCGACGTTGTACGCCGACTGATTGGGCTGGATGGTCTGTGAGGCGATGGCGACCGGCGCGGCGGACGTGATCTTGAGTGGCAGGCGTTTGTCCTCGGGGACGTACGCGGCGCGCAGGCCCCCGATGCCGTCCTTGAGGGACTGCGCCTGCAGCAGGGATCCGAGCCAGAGCTTGTCCTGGTCGTATCCCGAGGCGGCGAAACGTTCCGGGGCGGACTGCATGTTGACCTTCCGGGTGGTGCAGGCGAGCGGGGCGCCACCGGATCCGGGCACGGCCGTGGTGGCGGCGGGACCGGGGGCACTGGTGTTCAGGCCGGTGGGCTTGGTGAGGGGGCTGCTGCGCTGCAGGTTGCGGAAGTACGCGACGAGGTCCACGGGGATGAGCAGGTCGGTGCGCACGGGCGGCGTGACGCCCGGGTTGGTGGGAATGACCGGGATGACGGGGCCGGGCCGGACCGGGTTGACGGGCAGGATCACGGGCCCCTGGGCGAGGGCGGTGGTGGACAGCAGGGCGGCACTCAGGGCGCGGCGTGCGTTCATGACGGAACCTCCTGAAGGCGAGAGGACGTGCGCGGGGCCGCGGGGCGTCAGAGGAGCTCGCCGTCCTGCCGGGCCTGGCGGCGGTCCCGGACGACCTGTTCGAGGTACCCGAAGGCGCCGAGCAGGGAGGCGAAGTCGTGAGTGCTGAGGTCGGCGTGGTCCTGCACGAGGACGTGCTCGCGCCGCACCGTGACGGTAAACCGGCCGAGGGTGCTGTCGGGGGGGGTCACCGGGTCACTCATGCCTGAAGGGTAGGCCGCGCGGCGTTGCCCGGCCGTTACACGCGGCGGCAAATGTCATTAAAGTGGGCTATGCAGCTGTGCCTGACCCGCGCGCCCCGCCCGGGGGAGCCGACCGCTCCCCTGCTGCTGGGGGTCATCGCCCTGCAGGGCCCGGTCGCCCGGGCGGCCCTGGCGGACCTGCTGTGGCCGGACTCGCCGCACGCCCGGTCGAACCTGCGGGTGGAACTGCACCGCCTCAAGCGCGGGCCGTTCGCGGGGTTCGTGGACGCGGACGCGGAGCGCCTGGCGCTGGGGAGTGCCGTACAGGTGGACGTGCAGGAGGCCCGGGAGCGGGCGCTCGCGGGGGCGTTCGCGGCCGCGGTGGACCTGGTGGGGCCGCTGCTGCTGCCGTGGGTGACGGCGAGTGCGCCTTCCGAGGAGTGGCTGGGGCGGGAGCGGGCCCGCTGGGAGGCGGAGTACCTGCGCTGGCTGGACGCGGCGCTCCGGGACGCGGAGCGGCAGGGGGAGCACGCTCAGGTGCGGGCGCTCGCGGAGGCCTGGTTGGGCGTCGATCCCCTGTCGGAGACGGCGTACGCCCGGGCGCTGCGGGCGTGCGTCCTGCAGGGGGACGCCGGCGCGGCGCGGCGCGTGTACGGCGAGTGTGAGCGCATGACGCGCGCGGAGTTCGGGCGGGAGCCGTTGCCGGCCACCCGCGCGTGGCTGTCGCAACTGGCGGAGGGCAGCAGCCTGCCGGCCGCGGCGTCCCTGCCGCGCCTGCCGCTGGTCGGGCGGGAGAAGCTTTTCCGTGACGTCCTGCAGCCGGGCGCGTGGCTGCTGCTGGGGGAACCGGGGGTGGGCAAGACGCGCCTGGCGGTGGAGGTCGCCCGGCAGCTGGGGCCTTCGCTGATGCTGTCCGGCGCGGTGGCGGGCGCGCCGCTCTCGGCGCTGCTGTTCACGCTGGAGGAGGTGGGCGAGGTGCCATACGGCGCGGCGGCCCGGCGCGCGCTGGCGCAGGTGCGCCGGGAGTGGGAGGCGCCGGAGTTCACGCCGTCCCGCCAGGAGGCGCTGCACGCCGGGCTCGCGCAGGCGTTGATGGAGGCCCTCGCGGAGCGGCGCGTCCTGATCGTGGATGACCTGCACGACCTGGACGCCGCGACCCTGGAGGTGCTGGGCCGGGTCTTGCATCTCAACGCGCAGCGCTCGCCGGCGCAGCAGGTCAAGGTGGTCGCCACGGCCCGCGCGCTGGAACTGCAGCGCGGCCGTCCCGGGGCGTGGGTGGCGGAGCAGGAGGCGCGCGGGGCGCTGCGCCGGGCGGAGGTGCCGCCCCTGGGGGAGATTGACATGCTCAGCCTGGTGCACTTCCTGAGCCGACAGGCGCAGGGGGGCGCGCAGTTCGCCGCGCGGCTGCACGAGTGCTCGGGCGGGAACCCGCTGTTCTTTCAGGAGATCCTGCGGGCTCTGCTCGCGAGCGGGGAGGTGTACCCCACGGACGGGCAGACGTGGCTGGCGCGGCTCGACGAGGACGGCGGGTACCGGCACCTCGCGATTCCCCGCAGCGTGTCCGAGGCGGTGCTGGCCCGCGCGGCCCTGCTGCCGGGCCCGGCGCGGCTGTGTCTGAACGTCCTGTGCCTGCAGACCCGGCCCCTCGGCGCGGCCGCGCTGGCCGGCGCGAGTCACCTCAGCGAGTGGGAGGTGCTGCAGCAGGCGGCACTCCTGAAAACCAGCGGGTTCGCGCACGAGGTCGCCGGGGGGTTCGTGCTGCGCCACGACCTGCAGCGTCAGGCGCTGCGCGGCGCGCTGTCCGGGCAGGAAGCGCAGGTGCTGCACGCCGAACTTGCCGGGGCCTTGCACGCGACCGGCGCGCCGCTGCAGGACGTCGCCCTGTGTTACGAGGCCGGCGGGTGCGCGCGGCAGGCCGCGCTGGCGTGGGTGAAGGTCGGGGAGGCGGCCCGCAGCGCCCTGGCGCCGGCCGAGGCGAGGAGCGCCTTCGAGCGCGCCCTGAACCTCGGCCTGGATGACGCGCAGGCCTGGACGGTGCTGACGGCGCTGTTCGACCTGCAGATGCTGAGCGGCGCGGCCGAGGAGGCCCGCGCGGTCCTGCCTCGCCTGCGCGCCCGGGTGGGCGCCGACCGGCAGCGGCAGGCGGAACTGAACCTGCGTGAAGCGCAGCTGCACCTGATGGACGCCGCGTACGCGGACACCCTCGCCCTGACCGAAGGCGTGCTGGCCGTGGAGGACCTCCTGCCGGCGGTGCGGGCCCGGGCGCTGCACCTGCGCGGCATGGCGCGCGTGAAGGTTGGGCAGTTTGACGCGGCGCGCGCCGACCTGCTCGCCGCCCGGGACGTGGATCCCTTCGATCACACCCGCCGGGCGTTCGAGGCGTCCCTGACGCTGGTGAGTCTCGCCATCGCCCGCGGCGCGCACGCTGAGGGCCTGGAGGAAACGTCGTACCTGCGCCGCGTGGCGACCGTGCTCGGCGACCCGGAGCGGCTGCTGCAGACCGAGCACGCCTGCGGCACGCTGGCGGCGGTGATGGGGGACGAGACCCGCGCGCGCACGCACCTGGAGGCGGCCGCGCAGCTCGCCGAGCAGCACGGCCTGGACGCGCTGGGCGCCCCGGCCCGCGCGAACCTGGCGGGCCTGATGCTCGCCGCGAGCGGGTACACCCGCGCGCTCGCGCTGTACGGGGCGGCCCTGCCACACCTGCCGCCGCAGGCGCAGCCGGCCGCGCAGGCGAACATCGGCACGGCCCTGATCCTCGCCGGCGACCTGGGGGGCGGCCTGCAGCGCCTGGCGGAGGCCGCCGCGACAGCCCGGGACCGGGGCGAGGTGGCCGTCGCCGCCCGGCGGCAGCTGCGCCTCACCGAGGCCCGCCTGCGCTGCGGGGCTGTGCCCACCACGGAGGAACTCGGGCAGCTGCGGGAGGAGATCACCGCGCTCGGCCTGGACGATCTGCGTCACCAGCTCGCCTGCGTGCAGGTGGAGGCCGGGCTGCTGCGCTGCGGTGCACCGCCGGAGCCGCTGCTGGACGCGCTCACGCCCAACGAGGACGAACGCGAGCGGCACGCCTGGGTGGTGGGCCTGGGCCGGCTGCTCGCCGGGGATCACGCCGGCGTGCGGGCGCTGCTGTGCGAACCCCTGCCGAGCACGCGCCTGGCCGCGCTGCTCACGGCTGCCACGCCCGGGATCACGCCGGGACCGCGCGTGACCGGTGAACAGGAGGTCCCGGCCCTCGACGCCCTGCTGCTCGCCCACGTCCGCGCCGCTCAGGGTGACGAGGCCGCGGCTCGGGACCGGGACGCGCGGCTCGCCCGTCTCACCGCGTCCTGGCCGGCGCACGGCGGCGCCCTCGAGCGGCTCCTGGGCCGGATCACCCCGGCCCTGGCCTGAGACTGCAACGCCCCCGCAACGCCGGGCGGCCTACCCTCCAGGGGTCCCTGAGCGGCGCGCTCCGCGCCGCCCCCCGGAGGTCACCTATGAAACGGACGACGGCGCTTCTCACGGCCCTGACGCTCGGCCAGGCCCTGGCCGCTCAGGTCACCCTGACCCTCAACGGTCAGCCGGCCACCCTCACCACCACCGTCATCGGCGGGAAGACCTACGTGCTGCTCGACGACCTCAAACGCGCCCTGACCGGCGCGGGCGGCGCGAACCAGAAGGCCAGCGTCGAAGGCTGCGTCAACGAGTGGCTGTTCAACGGCATCGTGCGCATGCGCGTGACCAAGGTGGAACTCACGTACCAGGACAAGGGCAGCGCCTACCCCGGGTACGCGGTCACGGCCGAATTCAAGAACGGCATCAACCAGACCATCCAGCTCAACCAGGCCGGGTTGTCGTACGACAATGCCGCCGCGGTGAGCTTCGCGAGCGGTGACAGCTGGAGTGACGGGCGCGGCGGCGGCTGGCAGGACAAGACCATGGCCAAAATTCAGCAGGGCGGCGGGACGGTGTACACCTTCCGCCTGTACTCCGAACAGCAGGTGCCCAGCGGCCAGCCGCTGCCGGCCCCGGTGAAGTTCCTGCTGGAAGTCAAACCCGAGGTCAGCCCCGCCCTGAAGACGCGCTTCAGCGTGCCGGACCCCAGCTTCCGCGTGAACCTGACCTGCCGGAAGTGACCCTGGCCCGCGTGGGGTGGGCTCTCAGGCGGAACTGGTCTGCACGCCGGCGCGGCCGCTGCGTTTCACGCGGTACATGGCCTCGTCGGCGCGGCGCTGCAGGACCGCGAGTTCCGTCCCGTCCTGAGGGGACACGGCGACGCCCACGGACGCGCTGATGGTCACGGTGTTCCCAGACACCACGAAGGGCTCCGTCAGGACGCCCAGCAGCTTCTGGGCAACCTGACGCGCGTCGCCCGGCGTGCGCAGGTGCGGAAGCAGAACCGTGAACTCGTCTCCGCCGGGGCGGGCGACGAGGTCCCCCCGCCTCACCTGGGACCGCAGCCGCCCGGCGACCTGCCGCAGCAGGTCGTCGCCGGCGTCGTGACCCAGGGTGTCGTTCACCGCCTTGAAGCCGTCCAGATCCAGGAACAGCAGGCCCACGCCCGCCTCTCCGGCGCGGGCCAGGGTCTGCTCGGCCACGGCCTGGAAATGCGCGCGGTTGGCCAGTCCGGTCAGGGCGTCGTGCGCGGCGACGTGCGCGAGCAGGGCGTGGTCCTCCTGCAGGGCCGAGTGGTCCTCCTCGAGCTGCCGGGCCCGCTGGCGCTCGAGTTCCGCCTCGCGTTTCAGCGAGTCGAGCTGGAACTGCGCGGTGAGAAAGCGCGTCTTGCGGTCCACGTCCTCCGCGTGAATCTGCCGTTCCAGGGCGTGATGCGCCCGCAGGTCCCGCAGGGCGCCCTGGAAGTCCCCGAGCGCTTCGCGCACCTCGCTGAGCCGGCCCAGCAGGTCGCGTTCCTGACCGGCCAGGCGGTGCTCGCCGGCCAGCGCCAGGGCGCGTTCGAGCACCGGCAGCGCCACCGCCGGCTGGCCCTGATGCTGGTGCGTCATCGCCAGGGTGCCCAGCAGGAAGCAGGTGTGCGCCTGCTCCCCGATCGCCTCGGCGAGCGGCAGGGCAGCCAGGATGACCTGCTGCGCGTCCTGCGCGCGGCCCAGCCGCAGGAGGCTGTCGGCCCGGTACGCCTGCGCGACCACCAGGTGCTGGCGCAGGCCCGCCGCCTCCAGGGCCGGGACCAGGGTCTCGGCGAGGTCCAGCGCCCGGCCGTACTCCCCGAGGGCGTGATGGTCGACCATCACGTTCACGCGCGCGCTGCTCACCAGGGAGGCGTCCCCGACCCGGCCGGCCACCGTGACGACCTCCTGGTGGTGCTGCAGGGCGCTGCCGTGCTCCCCGAGCTCCGACCAGACGGCCGCGATGTTGTTCAGCACCCGCACCCGGCCGAGTTCGTCCCCGGCGTCGAGCGCCACGCGGGAACTGGCCATGAAGTGCTCGAGCGCCCCGGCGTAGTCACCCTGGTAGCTGACGACGTTCCCGAGGCCGTTAAGCGCCCGCGCTTCCAGCACCCGGTCGTGATGGGCGCGGGCAGTGCCGAGCGCCTGCCCGAACGCGTCCCGGGCCTCGTCGTAGCGGGCCTGGAAGAACAGCGCCCCGCCCAGCAGCACGGCCGCCCGCCCAGCCTGAACGCCCTCCTCCTGCGTCTCGGCGAGCGCGATGGCGCTGCGGGCCACCTGCTCGGCGCGGGTGGGGTGCATCACCAGCAGATCGTCCGCCAGCGCGATCTGCGCGGCGAGGTCGGCCGGGAGCGGTTCGGCAGCCGGCGTCTCCAGGCTGTCCACGAGGCAGGTCATGCTGACGAGCATAGGGGCCCGGGCTCGCACAAACCTCACCGCAGGCCCGCATTAACTCACGGTTCAGCCGGAGCGCGGGAGAACGCCGTTACCCGGTCACCGGATCACCTGGTCGAACAGCGCCCCGCTGGCCCCATTCAGGCCGATCAACTCCACCGGCGTGCCCTGTGCGCGGTACCGGCGCAGCACCTGGTCGAGGGCCGTCACGGCGCTGCTGTCCCAGAAGTGCGCGCCGTGCACGTCGATCACCACGCGGGTGGGTGGGGGCGTGAAGTCGAAGCGGTGCAGGACATCGTGCGTGCTGACGAAAAACAGTTGGCCGGTCACGCGGCAGGTGCGCGTGACGTCCGGGGCGTCCACGGCGGTGACGCCGGAGAGCTGCGAGACCTTGCGTGCGAAGAACAGCGCCGAGAGGACCACGCCGGTCAGCACGCCCTTGGACAGGTCGTGTGTCAGGACCGTGGCCGCCACCGTGGCGACCATGACGACGCTCTCCCCTCTCGGGTGGGTGGCCATGGCGCGCAGGCTCTTCCAGTCGAAGGTGCTGAGGCTGACCATGATCATCACCGCGACGAGCGCCGCCATGGGAATCTGCACCAGCAGGTCCTGCAGCACCAGGATCAGCAGCAGCACCGCCCCGGCCACGAAGGTGGACAGCCGACCCCGTCCCCCGCCGGTGACGTTGATCATGCTCTGCCCGATCATGGCGCACCCGGCCATGCCGCCGAACAGCCCGGTCACGATGTTGGCGATCCCCTGCCCGCGGGATTCGGCGTTCTTGTCGCTGGTCGTGTCGGTCTTCTCGTCGATCAGCTGCGCGGTGAGCAGGCTTTCGAGCAGACCCACCAGGGTGAGCGTGAGGGCCACGGGGAAGACGATGTCCAGCGTCTCGAGGGTCAGGGGCACGGCCGGCAGGTGGAAGGGCGGCAGGGCCGTCGGGAGCACCCCCATGTCCCCCACTGTCCGCACGTCCACGCCGGTGAGGATGGACACGGCGCTCAGGACCAGGATCGCGACCAGGGCGCTCGGCACAGCCCTGGTGACCCTGGGCAGCAGGTAGATGATCGCGAGGCCCGCGGCGACCATGGCGTACGTCGGCCAGCCGGCCCCGACGACCTGCGGGAGCTGCGCCAGGAAGATCACGATGGCCAGGGCGTTCACGAAGCCCGTCATCACCGGCCGCGGCACGAACTTCAGGTACCGGGCGAGTTTCGCCCAGCCGAAGAACACCTGCAGCACGCCGGTCAGCACGGTCGCGGCGAACAGGTACTCCAGGCCGTGGTCTTCCACGAGTCCGGTCATCAGGAGCGCCATCGCGCCGGTGGCGGCGCTGATCATGGCGGGCCGGCCTCCCACGAACGCGATCACCATCGCGATGATGAAGCTCGCGTACAGGCCCACCTGTGGGGGGACGCCCGCGATGATCGAAAAGGCGATGGCCTCGGGGATCAGGGCCAGGGCGACGAGCACGCCGGACAGCAGGTCCGCGCGCGGACTGCGCACCCACTCGTTCAGGTAGGCGCTCACGCCGGAAGGGCGGGCGGGGACGGATCTTGGGGTCATGCACACCTCGGAGGTGCCGTGATGAACTCCGCCTGGCGGGCGCGCAGGTGGGCGGGCCATCCGCGGTCGTCCCGTGAGGGACGTGCGGCCCGGTGGAGTTATCGTCAGGGGATCACTCGGCTGACCTTGGTCAGGGGACCCGCGCCTGCGGCCCGGGCAGTATGTCAGACCCGGCCGGGCGTGACAATCACGCGCGCCACCGGTCAGGCGCGGCGAACGCCCGGACCGTGAGGCGGGAAAACGTTGTCTGGATCGCGGGCCGGCGCGGGTGCGGCTGGCTTACACTGGGCAGCATGCCGCACCGCCTGAACATCATGGTCATCGACGACAACGTCGCGGACCTCGAACTTGCCCGCGAAGCCTGCGCGGAACACCCCGAGTGGGTGAATCAGGTGGTCACCATGACCAGCGGCCGGGAAGCCATCGAGCACCTGCAGCAGAAGGAAAAACCGGTGCCGGACGTGGTGGTCACCGACCTGAACATGCCCGGCATGACCGGCCTGGACGTGATCCGCATCATGAAGGCCGACCCGCGCCTGCAGATGATTCCGGTGGTGGTCCTGAGCACCTCCACCCGCCCGGAGGACATCCGGGACGCGTACGAACTGCACGCCAGCTCCTACATGGTCAAGGCGCCGGATTTCCCCGGGTTCCTGTCGCAGATCGAGTCGTTCCTGGGCTTCTGGAAGGGCGCCAAGGTCGGCCACCGGCCGCGCTGATACCTCTCAGAAGGCCCACTGCCCGTCCCGCAGCAGCGGTTCACGCGACCCGTCCACGCGCAGCCCGTCGACGGTCACGTCTGCGCTGCCCACCATGAAATCCACGTGGGTGAGGCTGTCGTTGCCGCCCCGCGCGGCGACCTCGTCCCCGGTCAGCTGGTCCCCACCCGCGAAGTTTTCCTGGAAGGCGTACCCGAACGCCAGGTGGCAGGCGACGTTCTCGTCGTACAGGCTGTCCAGGAACAGCGTGCCGGTCTCCGCGACAGGCGACGCGCCCGGCACCAGGGCCACCTCACCCAGGAAGCGTGCCCCCTCGTCGGTGTCCAGGGCGCGGCGCAGCACCTCCTCACCGCGGTCGGCCCGGGCGTGCACGATGCGGCCCGCCTCGAGGCGCATCTCAATGCCCTCGACGAGGGTGCCGGACAGGCTCAGGGGCTTGGTGGCGCGCACGGTGCCGGTCACCCGCGTCCGGTGCGGGGCGGTGAAGATCTCCTCGGTGGGCATGTTGGCCGCGAACGGCACGCCCGCGGGGGTGGGCGAGGCGCCCCCCACCCAGACGTGCCCGTCGGCCAGGCCCACCTCAAGGTCCGTGCCCGGGCCCCGCAGGTGCACGGCGCGGTACTGCCGGGCCGTCAGGAGGGCCGCGCGCGCCTCCAGGGCCGCGAGGTGATCGCGCCACGCCTGCACGGGGTCCGGCAGGTCCACCCGGTTGGCGTGAAACACGGCGTCCCAGAGCCGGGACACCGCCTGCGCAGCGGGCAGGTCCGGGTAGACCCGCGCCGCCCAGGCGGGCGCAGGCGCCGCGGCGCGGCACCACGGGAAGGCGTTGCGGCGCATCAGGTCCGCGAAGCCCTGGAGGCTCCGCTGCCGGCCCCGGCGCTCCCGGTCGACCAGGTCGGGGGCCAGCCCGGCGAGCAGGGCTGGGTCCTCGGACGTGACGTGCAGGAACGCGTCCCCCCGTTCGGCGGTGTCCTGCCACAGTTGCGCGCGCCAGCCGGGAAAGTCGGCGAGCGTGTCCGGTGCGGCGTGCAGCAGGCGCAGCCGGGTGCTTTCCGCGTCGTTCCAGATCACGTTCACCAGCGGCGCTCCTGCCAGGTAGGCGTGCCTGACGACCTGCCGGGCGAGCGGGGCGGCGTCGAGGTCCGCGCTGAGCAGGAGCCGCTGCCCGGGCTGCAGGTTGACGCCCACACGGACCAGCAGTTCGGCATAGCGCTCCAGTCGCCGTTCAAAAGGTGCGGTCATGGGAGCGCAGCATAGGCGACCCGTCACTGCCTGGGGATGGGCGCTCTTGCCTACCGCAGCGCCAGCACGCCCGGGCCTGCTGGCGGAAAGGAGGTGCCCGCTTCAGAACACGTCCCTGGGGTGCTGCGGAACTGGGGACTCTGTCCCGCTCGCAGGAGTGTTTCAGAAGGTCATGAGTTTGCCGAGCAGGGTCACCGCGTCCGCCCGGCTGAGGTGCGACAGGCTCAGCGCGGCGAGGACCGCTTTCGACGATCCGCGCGCGCCCACGTTGGCTTTCCCGCTCACGATGACACTGGCGCCCTCTTTCAGCAGGGCCGAGGTGCCCGCGGCGGGACGCAGGACACCGCGCACGGAACTGGCGACATTCAGGGTCAGGCCGCTGGTTACCGTGTTCGCTTCGCCGGTCAGGGCGAAGGCCGCCGCGCCGGGGAAGGCGACCTGATCGAGGCCCAGATGTCCGGTGATCAGGGGAGCGTACGCCGCCCTGGGCGCGGCGGGTGTGGCGCCGTTCGTCGTCCCGTCCCGGACGAACCCCGGGGAGAACAACAGGACCCGGCGGGCGTCCATGTTCAGGTACGCGCTGAGCTGCTCGCGGTCGGTATCGGTGAGGGGGTGGACGGTGGTGTTCCCGGTGTACCAGAGCACGCCACTGTACCGGGACAGCGCCTGCGCGTCCGGACCGTCCGGTTCGTCTTTGTCCTGCCCGGAGCCGCTGTAGGGCACCACGGTGACCTCGAAGGTCCGGCCGGAGGCGGTGAGCGCCGCGCGGGCGAACTGGTCCGCGTGGGAATCCGGGGCGTCCGGGTTGTTCGCGGGCCAGTTGTTGCCTGAGCGGTCGTCATCCACGAGCAGCCAGCGCTCGACGATCACCGTGACCTGCGTGGTGTGCTCGGCGTCCGCGTTCCGCCCGCGGATGGTGATGGTGTGCTGGCCCACCGGGACGTCCGTGCCGGCGGTGAGCGTGAGTGCCGCGCCGGACGGGCCGCCGAACACAGCCGTGATCTTCTCCGGGCCGCTGCCGACGGAAGGTCCTTCGGCCGTCAGGGTCACGGCGGCAGGGGTACCACCAGGTTGCTCGGTCATCACCTGAACAGTGCCGCTCCGGCCGGGATCGATGCGGATGACAGCGGGTTGCGCGGCGAGCGTGAAGCGGGAGTCGCCGGGCGTGGGGGTCGTGACGGTGCGTTCCAGGCCGACGGGATTCCCAGGCGGCGTGGGTGGAGTGGGACTGCCCGCGCCAAGGGTCGTGAGCGCGGTGGTCAGCAGGGTCAGGGACAGGGTGGCGGTCATCATGGGTGTCCTCCTCGGTTCGGGACTCACCGTAGGCCGGGGTGCATGGCTCCCGGATGGCAGAACGGCCATCCGGGCAGAGCGGGGGCGTGGCGTGGGGCTGACGGCGCCCTGCGCGGCAGTACGATGCCGGCACCATGACCGTCAAGCGACTGGACCACGTCAGTGTCGTCGTTGAGGACCTCGCGGCGGCAACCGGGTTTTTCACTGCGCTGGGGTTGAGTGTCGCCGGCCGCGCGCCCGTGGAGGGCGCCTGGGTGGACCGCATCAACGGCATGGATGGGGTGCAGGTGGACATCGTGATGATGCACACCCCGGACGGGCATGGGCGGCTGGAACTCACCCGCTTCCGTCACCCACCCCTGCAGCCGGCTGACCCGGCGCCGCCCAACATGCCCGGGCTGCGCAGTGTGATGTTCGCCGTGGAGAGCGTGGACGAGACGCTCGAGCGCCTGCAGGCTCACGGGGCGGTCCTGATCGGAGGGGTTGCCGAATACGCAGGCCGTTACCGGCTCTGTTACGTGCGCGGACCGGCCGGGATCATCGTTGCGCTGGCCGAGGACCTCCGCGTGCCCGGCTGAGCGTCACGGGCCTGGGGGCGTGCGTCATTTTGCGGACGTCCGGGGACGGCCGCCTTTCTATACTCGCCCTGAAAGGACCCTCATGCCCCAGGACCTGCCCCCCCTTGACCTGTTCAATCTTCCCCCGGAGGCGGCGTTGCGGCCCCTGCACGCCCACGCGCCCGTCTGGCAGCTGCAGTTGCCGGGGCGGTCCGGGACTGGAGTGCTCAAACGCACGGCCCGCACGTCCGGGGAGGCGGTGGCGGTCTGGAGTGGGGCGCTGCGGGACGCCGGGGTGGGCGTGGTGGCGCCGGAACGCGCGTTCAGTCCGAACCCCCGGACGCGGGTGACGTCGGACGGGGAGGAGCGGTGGGTGATCTATCCCTTCGTGGAGGGGCGCCCGTACACGGGAGCGCCCCGGGAGATCCGGTCGGCCGGCCGGCTGCTGGGGCAGATCCACGCCTTTGAAGCGGAGCGTGACTTCGGCCTGAATGTGCACGCCTCGGCCCGCGCCTTCCCCCGGGAGAGTCTGGCTATGGACGCCGAGGTGATCGTGGAGCACGTCCGGCAGGCGTTCCCGGAGCAGGCCGGGCGCTTGGAAGGACTGCTCCTGGAGCGCACCGAGCGGTACCTTCAGGCGGCCCTGCCACGGGTGCAGGGGGAGGCGCTGCCGCTGGTCAACTGCAGCTGGGACCACAAGGCCGCGAACCTCGTCTACGTCACGCCGGACGCGCCCGTGCTGATCGATCCGGACAACGCGGCGAGGCTGCCGAGGGTGTACGACCTCGCCATCACCGCGCTGTCGTTCCCGCTGGACGGCACACTGCACCGCGGCCCGCAGCGCCTGTGGACGCCCGAGGAGTGGCAGCGGTTCCTGGCGGGCTACCTGGAGTTCGTGACCTTCACGCCGGCGGAACGGGCCTGCTGGGCGGACGTCCTGCTGTGCGCCTGGATGGATGAGTCCCTGTGGCAGCTGCAGGACAGCGCGGACGCCTGGCAGGACCCGGCCCAGGAGCCGCTGCTCCTGGAACTGGCGCTGCTGGACGCCCCGTTCCGCCTCCCGGCAGGCGGGGGGCGGGCCTCTTGAGGCGCGTGCCCGTCAGGGACTCATGACCTCGAGGTCGCAGTCCTGCAGGGTGGGCGTGGGGTCTGCCTTGCCGGGTTCCTGCAGGTAGATCATGCCGGCGTACCCGCTGCCGGCCTGGTCGGCGGGCGTAGTCACGCAGGACAGCCGTTCCTCGCCGATCTGAACGGTGATCACGCTGCCCTGGTTTCCGGGGAGGGTCTGGTGCTGCGCCCGGTAGGCCCGTCCGGTTTCCACGTCGTAGGCCGCGCCCGCAGTGGCCTGCCCGGCTGGCGCGGGCGCGCCCCACACGACGTTGTACCGCGTCTGGATCAGGCCGTTGAAGCCGAGCTGCCACACCTGCCGCAGTTGCGGTTGCGGCAGGGCCGTGAGCTTGACGAACAGGTTCCGGTGCGTCCGGCTCACCAGGCAGCCCTGAGGCAGCGGCTCGCTGCCCTGCGCGGCCTGCCGCACGCTGCGCCCCGCGCTGGCCTGCGGGTACACCGGGGGTGGCGTCTTGGCGAGGGGCACCCCGCACGCGTACCGGGCCGGGCCGTCCTCGAACACGATCCAGGCGACGTCACCCTGGGCGTACAGGTACCCGTTCAGGGCGGCCCCGGTGAGGGCGGGCTCACCGGTCAGCCGCACGGGGGTGAGGCGGACGATCAGCCGGCTGCGGTCCGCGGTCCAGTCAGTGGCCCGCACCTGGTACGCCGTGCCCGGCGTGCCCGGCTGCTGCAGCAGCCAGCCGGTGCCGGGCACGGCGGCGCTCAGCCAGGACTGCGCGGAGGCCGGGACGCCGCAGCACAGCGCGGTCAGGCACAGGAGTCGTTTCACCCGTTCAGTGTAAAGCGCGTCTGGTCCGGGCGTGCATGGCGTTGCGCCGCGCCGTACGTGGAACCTGTACGCCTTCCCGGGCCCGGCTTGTGGAATACCGCGTCCGAATCGCTGGACACCCCGGCTTGCGCCGTTCCGGGGGCGTCTTTATGATGCTTAAGGCCAGATCAATTTGCCACAATCCTCACGTTTTCGCGTGAGGGATCACTTTGCCGGGGTGCGCTCCTGGGCCGCCCGGCCTTCAACGTGCCTGTTCCGTCAGGCAGGGAGCTCCGTCTTGTCCTTCTTCTCTCCTCCGTCTGCTGCCCCCGCTCCTGCCCGCCCCAGCTACCAGCCGCCCACGGTCCGGTCCCTCGGGCCCTGGCAGGCGGTAACGCTCGCCTACTCCGTGCCGATCGGCCCGGGCGGCCCTCCCGTCACCCGTCCCCTTTGAAGCGCGCCGCTTCCCGGGCCCGTCACGCGGCCCGGTCCTCTCCCTTTGCCTGTCCCAGGAGCCGCCCATGACATCCCCCCGAGTTCTGGTCCTGCTGGGCCTGCTGGCGCTCGCCGCCTGCGGTCCCGGCCCGGTCACTCCGCCCCAACCTCCCGTGACGGCGCCCGTCACGGAACCGCGCCCGCTGGGCCTGTACGAACTGAGCCTCACCGGCCTGAACGGCCCCTCACCGGCCGGCGTGATCGTCCGCGCCGGACTGCGGGGCCAGGCGGCGGAAGTGCAGGGCCTGCAGTTCACGCCCATGTCCTTCGGGACCTACACCGACGAAACGGCCCGCGTCCGGTACCTTCGCGCGTCGTTCCGGGTCACGAACGGCAGCGGCCAGGCCCTGACCCGCCCCGTGTTCGTGCCGGTGGACACCGACGGTCAGGACGCCACGACCGGGACCACGCCCTTCAAGGGCGTCCAGTACTTCGACGGCAGTGACGCCAGCGGGCACGCCGCGCGCCTCACACTCGACACGCCCCACCGCCTCAACAGCCTGACCGGCACGCCCGAAGTCGACCCGGACGCCACGCCCCTGGTGCGCGGCCTGGACACCCGCGGCCTCGTCGTCACGGCGCCTGCGGGCACGACCGTGACCCGCGTCTTCGAAGAAGGCTGGCAGGGCCGGTCCGTGGCGGCCGGCGGGGAGCAGATCGTCACGTTCGCCACCCGGATTCCCATGGCGGCCGCCGCCAGTCAGGATCCGTTCCGGTTCCGGCTGGTGTTCGCGGTGATCGACGACCCCGCGCTGCAGGGCGGGGACTCAGCGGCCCCCACCGTGCAGGTTCAGGCGACGCCGGCCACGCTGACGGCCGCCGGGACTGTGACGCTGCAGGCCGACGCCAGCGACGACCAGGGCGTGACGAAGGTCGACTTCTACGACGGCGAGGTCCTGCTCGGCACCGACCGGGAAGCGCCCTTCGAGTGGACAGCCGCCTACACAGCCGCCGACAACGGCGAGCGCCGGATCCGCGCGGTCGCCACCGACCCCAGCGGAAACGCCGGCGAGGGCCGGACGACCTTGACCGTCGCCATCGCCCCACCGTTCCTGGGCAGCGGCCCGGCCACGCTCACGGCGGACCTCGTGCGCTCGAACCGCGGGGAGGCGGTGACCGGCTCCAGCGTCCGGCTGTACCGCAGCGGGGACCGCAGCCGCGTGCTGGCCGAAGCGCAGACCGACATGTCCGGCGCCGTGCAGTTCAGCGCAATTCCCGAAGGAACCTACGACCTGGTGTTCAGCAAGGCCGGCGCGGCCGGATCGGAAGTGCTCGGCGCGGTCGCCACGGCCGGCCAGCCCCGCCGCCTGAAGGTCGCGCAGTTCGACGCGCAGAACCCCACGGCGGACACGGCCGTTCCCCAGCTGGCCCTCCTGACGCCCACCGCGCTCGACAGCCAGGGCCGCGCCGCGGACTGGAAGGCGCTCACGCCCGGCACCGTGATGAACGGCGCCGCGCAGCTGCGCGCCTACACCACGGCCGCGAACACCGCGCCCCTGCTGCTCAAGTACCTGATGTTCTCCCTGGTGTCCTTCGACGCCTCCGGGCAGATGGCAGAACTGCGCGGGGCGCTGACGTCCATCGACCCCGGGCACGTCACGCCCGGCCCGGACAGCCAGGACAGCGGGCAGGTGACCCTCGACCCGGCCGGGCTGAGTGGCGACGTGTTCGTGCAGGTCTCCGCGCTGGACTTCAACAACAACCGCTCGGCGTACCTGGTGCCCGTCCGCCTCGAGCGGGCCGGGACGCCGGGGACGGTCAGCGCCCCCACCGGCGTGAGTGCCGTCGGGTACACGCTCAGTGAGCGCCTGAACTACATCTACCGCGCGCCGGGCACAGACCTGACGCCGCAGGGCGCCCGGCCGGACTCGAACAGCTGGGTCAGCGTGTCCTGGGACCAGCCGGCCAGCACGGACGGGCTGACCGGGTTCCGCGTTCTGCGCGCCACGGCCAAAGAAGGCCCCTACGTGGAGGTGGCATTCGCGGGGACAGCGCAGTGCAGCGCGGCCACGCGGCGCTGCACCGCCAGCGACAACACCGCCACGCTGGAAGTCGGCCAGGACTACTACTACCGGGTGAAGGCCCTCGGCACGGACGAGGCCGTAAGTGCCGCGCCGGACCGTCCGAGCACGCACCTGCTGCCGCCCTTCGCGCCGCAGCTGCTCACGCCTGGACCGGACCAGACGGACGTGGACCTGCTGCCCACCTACGCCTTCAAGACGAACGCCTTCGCGGGCGGCGCCACCGGCCTGCGCGTGGACCTGCGCGTGAGTGACACCTTCACGGCCGCCGTGAACAGTGACGCGCCCCCCCTGCGCGTGCTCCGGCAGAACGGCACGTTCAGCGTCACCGGGGTCGGCACGGACACCCGCGACTACAGCCGGTGGGTGACGTACGACGCGGCCACCGACACCCTGAAAGTCCCGCATGACCTCACGCGGGTGCGCTCCGGGCTGACACCCGTCGCCCTGCAGGCCAACCGCCGGTACAGCTGGCTGCTGCACCGCGCCTACGCCTACCGCCTGCAAGATCCCACCCAGCCGGAATCGGCCACGAACCCCGTCGTGGCGTACGCGGTGTACAGCGATCCGGACACCACCAAGGTCGTGCCTGGCGGCGTCACGCAGAGCGTCAGCGCCGTCCATCACTTCATCACCCGCCCCTGAAGGAGTTCCCATGACCCGAGTGACCCTCGCGGCGCTGAGCCTGACCGCGCTGCTTTCCGCCTGCCAGCAGCCCGCCGTGACTTCGCCGCCCGCCCCGCCCGCCGTGGTGGGTGCGCAGCCCACGCCGGACATCGCCCCGGACCGCGTCGCCGAGGACGCCCGCACCGGTCAGCGGTACGTCACCGACCATCTGGTCGTCGGCCTGGGCGGCGCAGCAGCCGAGGCCGTGGCCCGGCAGGTCGGCGGCGTGATCATCGACCGCCTGCCGCAACTGGACGTCGTGGTGCTGCGCCTCCTGGAGCGCGACTCGCTGGAAGCCGCCCGGGAGCTGGGCGAGCAGGGCCTGGTGCAGTTCGCCTCGCCGCAGCAGGTGTGGCAGCCCGAGCCCTACACCCGGCAGAGCGCCCGTCCTGACCTGGGCGCCCTGGCCGTGAATCAGGTGTTCGACGGGCTGCCGCAGTACGCGCTGGACAGCGAGCACCTGAACGCCCAGGCCGCCTGGGACGCCGGGTTCACCGGCCAGGGCGTCACCGTCGGCGTGATCGACGATCCCGTGGACGTCTCGCACCCGGACCTGAGCGCCAACTGGGGCGGAAAGGCCTACGATCCCAAAACCGACCGGACCTACACCACCGCGCAGGCCTGGCTGGACGCCGTGGACACCTTCGGCGCCGCGCCCCAGCCGGTGGACCAGCGCGTGGACACCAGCCTCGAACACGGCACCGCCGTCGTGTCCACCATCGCCGCGGCCCGCAACGGCACGGGCCTCGTCGGGGTGGCCCCTGACGCCCGGTACTTCACGGCCGCGATGTTCCAGCCGGGCAGCGTCGGTTCGGCCGGCGTCGCCAAGGCGATCATCTGGATGACCGACAACGGCGCCCGGGTCATCAACAACTCCTGGGGCGGCGCCGGGTACGACCCACTGATCAAGCTGGCCCTGGACTACGCCCTGGCCCGCAACGTCACCGTGGTCGTCTCCGCCGGCAATGATTCGCGCGAGTACTACCAGCGGCCAGCGCTGTTCGCCGGCGTGATTCCCTCCGCGGCCCTGGCCATCAACAACACCCGGGCGACGTTCTCGTCGTTCGGCCGGCACATCAGCGTCGCCGCGCCCGGCAGCGACGTCCTGATGACCGCGCCCCTGTGGATCAACAGCGACGGCAGCCGCAAGAGCGGCGCGACCCCCGAAGGGGGCAGCGGGTACGTCCTGATGAGCGGCACGTCCTTCTCCGGGCCGTACACCTCCGGCACGGCCGCGCTGATCCTCGGCGCGCGTCCCGACCTCGATCCGTACCAGGTGCGCCGCCTGATGGAGGACACCGCGGACGGCCGCGTCGGGGAGAACCCGGACGGCTTCGACAAGGGCACCGGGTACGGCCGCATCGACCTCGGCGCCCTGACCCGGCGCCTCCAGTCGGGCGTCATGCCCGAGCAGGGCGGCACGCTGAAGGTCGTGGTGCAGTACCTCAAACCGGACGGCACGACCACCGTCCTGACCCAGCCTTCGGACGTGATCATCGAGAAAGACGGCGAGCACGGCGCCATCTACGGCGCGCAGACCGACAGCCGCGGCGCCGCGCAGTTCCTGGCGATGGCGCCCGGCACGTACACCGTGCGCGTGGGCGGCCCGGACCTCGCGGCCGACCCGTCCGCCACCGTCCGCGGCACGTACACCGGGAAGGTCACGGTGACGTCCGGCACCACGCCCACCACCGCCCAGCCCGTCACCATCACGCTGGACAAGGGCTACGTCGAGCCGGTGGTGGACACCTACGAGCCCAACGACACGCTCGCGACGGCCGCGCCCATCGCGCTCGGGGAGCGCACGAAGACGGCCCTGATCTACAAGGACACCTGCGCGAGCACCTGCACGCCCGCGGCCGGCGACGTGGACTTCTACCGCTTCGAAGGCAAAGCCGGGCAGAAACTGAACGTCACGCTGTTCGACAAGTACCACCCCACCCAGCCCATCGGGAACGTCTGGGCCGTCGTGTACATCCGTGACGCGAACGGCGTGACCCTCAAGGACGGCCTCGGCAAGGCCCTCAAACCCAACATCACCACGAACGTCCTGAGCGTCACGTTGCCCAGCGACGGAACGTTCTACCTGCAGGCCGGCACGTACAGCCACCTCAACGCCACGAGCGGCGAGCAGCCGTACACCGGGTCCTTCACGAACAGCAAGGGCAACCTGTACGCCCTGGAACTCAAGGTGCAATAAGCTTCTCCAGAAGCGGGCAGGCGGAGGGTAACCCTGCCCGCGTTTGCATGTGGGCATCAGCGTGTCAGGGCTCACCTTTTTCACCGCACTTCGCGCTTGTCTCAGAACAGCGGGCCCGGCAGGAGTCAACCGCCGGCGCGGACGTGCACCTTCCCCGTGCGGCGGGAGCGTCCCGGCCCGACCTGCAGGAGGTAGCACGCATGCGGACCCTTTCCTTCCTTCCTCTCGTTCTCGGCCTGAGCGTCACGGCCCTCGCCGCCGCGTACTCCAGCGTGGATGTCAGCCTCACCCAGAACGCGGGCGAACTCACCGTCAGCCTCAACACCCGGGTCTCCCCCACCCTCGGTGTGAACCAGCCCGCTGTCCGCAACGGCGTGGCTTACGTCTCCGCTCGCCATGACGTGGGCGCCTGGGCGGTCGGGCTGAGTCCCAAGCTGCCCGTCACCCTGAACGTCAAACACGACACGGGCGCCGTGAACCTGCTGCTCGCGGGCCTCACCGTCCCCCGCCTGAACGTCAACCATCAGAACGGCGAGACGAACGTCGCGTTCGGCAGCAGCACCACCGCCACCATCCGCAAGGACGTCGGCGCGCTCAGCCTGTACGTGCCGGCCGGCACCGGCCTGAAACTCACCGTCACCCGGCTCGGCGTCGGCAGCGTCACCATGGAAGGCGTCGACGTCGCCTCCGGCACCGACCAGGCGGGCACCTACCAGACCAGCAACTACGCTTCCGCCGCGAGAAAGGTGAACGTGACCGTCACGCAGGGCTCCGGCAGCATCGAGGTCCACAAACCCGGCACCGCCCTCCCCCGTTGAGGGGCACCCTGGTCAGGCGTGGCTGGACGTAAGGCGAAACACTCAGCGGCGTCGGGTGGACAGGACCGGAATCGGCGACAAGGTGACCATCCGACCTGCAACCGACCCGAAGAACAGGCCCTCCCAGATCCCCTTGGCGGAGCGGCCCATCACGATCAGGTCGGCCCGCATCGCCGCAGCGCGTGCCAAGGCCACCCCGGCCGGATCCCCTTCGAGCAGCACGCCGCCGCCCAGGGCCTCGAGCCGCCGCCGGCTTTCCATCAGGCGGCGCTGACGCCGCAGGGGCAGCAGGCTGTACGGCGCGGACCGGGGCGACCTGAACCCGGTGGCCGTGCCGTGAGGCAGGACGTGCAGCTGTTCCACTTCTGCCTCCGGAAACTGGGTGCGGGCCAGATGCACGGCGCGCTGCGCCTCGTCGGAAAAGTCCTGCAGCGCCAGAATCCTCCTGGGCGGGGCCGGAACGGGCGCGCCGTGACCCAGGGTGAGCACCGGCACCGCTGAATGGCGGACCGCCGCGGCGGCCACGGAGCCCAGCACCCGTTTTTCCATGAACGATTACGTGGAGGTGCCCAGCACGACCAGATCGAACCGGTCACGGCGCGCGCGTCGCAGGAGTTCCACCGCCGGCTGCGCGGACACGACCACGTCTCCCGGCCCGGTCGCCTCCAGTTCACGCTGGACCTGGCGCAACTGCGCCTGCGCGTGATCGGTTTCCGGCATGGCCGCGTACCGCAGGGCCTCGGTGACCGTCCCGTCGAACGGCACGAGCACGTGCAACAGGTGCAGTTGCGCTCCCGGGAACCACGCCCGGGTGGCGAGGAGCAGCGGGTGATCCGGAGCGGGCCGGTTGAGGGGCACCAGAATTCGTCGGAACACGGTTCACCTCCAGGGCGGGGGATGCTGACCCTCACTCTACCTGGGGGACTACGGCCTCGGCCCTGGGCCTGTTCCCGAAGGAACCCGTAAGTTCCACCCTCCGCCCTTCACCCAGGTTGCCCGGAACGCCGGCAGGATACAATCAAGCGAAAAGTGCCCTTTCCAGGCCTCCTGGTTCTGGCGGGTGCGTCCGTGCAGGCTGAGCAGTACGTGATCACCACAAAATTCGACACGTATCAACCCGCCACGCTGAAGGCCACTCTGAACGGGAAGGCCATTGCACTTCACCACAACGCCGACGGCTCACTGGATGTCACTCCCTTCGTCAAGAAGGGCAAGAACACCCTTCAGCTGGAATGCACGCCTGGACAGAACGGAACCACGTATGCCAAATCCACCCTGACGCTCGGCCCGGGGACACAGGGGCAATGGAAGACGTTGTACAACCGGGTGCTCAACCAGAAGAGCGTCGCCGGCAAGGCCAACTTCATGCTCGTCCGCAAGCTCACCCACGCCTGACCCTGCAACCTGTCAGTGGCGCCCTTGCGGGCGCCTCTTCTGTGTGGAGCGCCGGTGCCTGACACCGGCACCGCCTCTGCCGGGCCGGCTGCGCTACGCTCCAGGCCGTACCCTGAGGCCTCCCGTGATCGAAGACCCCCCCGCCACCGCCGCCCTGACCCCCATTCCCGCCGACGACCTGCGCCGCCGCGTGCGCCAGCGGCCCGGCGATCCCGGCGCGCGCCTCCTGATCGCCCTGGTCGGCGGCCTGCGCGCCGTGAACGCCGGGATCCTCAACGAATGCACGCCCGGTACCGGACGCCCCCGCGCAGACTGGCTGAAACTCACCGAAGCCGAGGTCCTCAGCGCCCGGCACGCCGCGCAGGACGCCGCCGAAACCACCGGCCGGCCCTGGCGCACCCTGGCGATTCAGGCCCTGGACCGCCTGATCAGCGCCCCCGACCCGCACGGCCCGGCCCCCACCCAGGCCGCCTCTCCCGTGGCGCACGGCGGGGCGTACCTCACGGCCGCCGACCGCCGCGCCCAGGCGGCCTTTCCCGCCGTGCAGGCCGGGGAGACCTGGAAGGGACGCCAAAGCGGGCGGCTGGTGCAGATCAGCGAGGTGACCAGTCAGAGCGTGTTCGTGCACGGCGTGGGCGAGTATCCCCGCCAGCGCTTCCACCAGGTGTTCGACCGGCCCTGAACATGGGCTGGCCCCAAAGTTTGGACGGTTTCGAGTAGAGACTCGGCTCAGGAGCAGGGTACCGCACGGACGCTTCTTTCTCGACCAGGGGACGGCCTCACGACCACATTTGCGGTGTCCTGTCCGCAAAGGGGGGCGTCAGGCCGCCCCCTGGCCTGCTCAGCAAACTGGTCGGGCGTCCGGTAACCCAGTGAAGAATGTGGCCTCCTGGCGTTGAAAAACTCGCGGTAGCCATCCAGGACCACCTGAGCGTGACGGGCCGAGTAGAACACCTCCTGGTTCAGAAACTCCTCCCGCAGCCGAGAGTGAAAACTCTCGGCAAAGCCGTTCTGCCACGGTTTTCCGGGCTGAATGAACCGGGTGCCGATCTCTTGGACCGCCAACCAGATCCCCAGATCACGGGCAATGAACTCCGGGCCGTTGTCGCTGCGGATGAATCCAGGCGCACCGCGCGGGGCGATGACCTCGTGCAGGACGTCCTTCACATCCATGGATGTGAAGGACTCGGCCACCCGCAGGGCCAGGGACTGACGGGTGAATTCATCGGTGAGGGTCAGGATTTTCAGCGTGCTTCCCTCCAGGGTTTGATCAAAGATGAAGTCGTAGGTCCACACGTGGGCGGGGAATTCGGCCTGCATAGGAATGGACGTGCCTGTTCGGATTTTTCTGCGAACCTTGGCCTTGACCGTCAGCGCCTCCTCACGCCAGAGGCGCCGGACTTTCTTCCGGTTGAGGTGATGCCCTTCCTGCAGGAGCAGGGCATGAATGAACCGGTAGCCCCGCCGTGGATGGAGCAGGGCCAGCTCACAGATGCGCTGCCGAAGTTCATCGTCCTGGCGCGGTTTGTTCTGGTAATACCAGGTGGATTTGGGCAGGCCCACCAGGAAACAAGCCCGTTCGGGCTTGACCCGTGCCGTGACGAGTTCCCTCGCCACGGCACGCTTCTCGGTGGGCGTCACCGCTTTTTCTGAATCACGTCCCTCATCGCGTCGATCTCGAGGCGCTGCTGGCCGACGATCCGCAGGAGACGGGCATTGTCCTTCTCGAGCTGACGAAGCCGTTTGGCTTCGTCAGGGCTGGTGTCGCCGTATTTCTTCTTCCAGGCGTAGAAGGACGCGGTGCTGCATCCCAGGTCGCGGCAGAGCTCTTCGACGGGCTTCTCACCCTTTTTGGCGTCCTGGAGCAGCTTGATGATCTGGTCTTCGCTGAATTGGCGGGTTTTCATGGATGTGGCCTCGCTTTCCAGCCTAGGGCTGGGGGCGAGCCTCAGTGTCTAGCCCTGACCGTCCAGTTTTCGGGGAGCAGACCAGGTGTGCAGTTTGATTCATGGGATGGATGAGTTCACCAAGACGGCGGAATCCTGACGGCCTACCCTTAGCCTTACCGACTCCTCAATGCGTTCAGGCCATGCTGCACGGCACTGCCCGTGTGCTGGCCTGACCTGGGGACAGCCGGAAAATCACCTAGGAGGTGCTTTACCAGGCGCCGGGCCTTCAGGCCGGCTCTTGTTCCTGCGTTTGACCCCCTGGGTCGTCTTCTTTCCCGTTCCGCGGCTCCGCTGCGGGAGCACGCCGCCTTTGCCCTTGGAGTTCCCATGTCCACACCCAGATGGCTCGTCTTATGTAGTTTGCTGCTTCTCGCCTCCTGTTCCAACGGACCGGCAACCCCCGACACTGGAACGGCAACGCCCACCCCGTTCCCCCAGACCCCGGTCACGGGCGGATCCGACACCCGGCCCCCGCCCGTCGGAGGAAGCCTGCGCATTCAGAGCGAGCCCGTTCACACTCAGCGGCAGGCAGTCGAGCCTTCCATCCGCACCCCGCACACCTCCGACCGCAGCATCTTCAGAAGGGACTACAACCACGGCACGGAGCTCAGCAGCCAGGCGCTCGCCGGATGCAACACGTCCGCGTTCACCAGCACGGGGGACAGCCTCGTGCAGCAGATCGTCAACTCGACCCCCGAGTGCATCAACGAGCTCTTCAGCCTCAGTGCCTCCCAAGGCGCTCGCACGTTCAGCGAAGGCCAGATGGTCTCCGCGGCGAACGGCATGAAAACCCGCGCCCTGAGTTACGCCGGCAGCAACAACGGCATCGAGCAGCTGCTGCTGTTCCTCCGTGCCGGCTACTACGTGCAGTACTACAATCCGACCGTCATCGGCTCGTACGGCGCCCCGCTGAAAACCGCGATCCGTTCCGCCCTGGATGCGTTCGCGAACAACGCGTCGTTCACCGCGAACTCTGACGCGCACGGGCAGATCCTCTCCGAGTACATGACGCTCATCGACAGCTCGTCCGAGAACGCGTACGGCCTTCCGATCGTCAAGCGCGTGCTGCGTCAGTTCGATCCGGCCATTCACACCTCCCGCGGGATGAAAGCCGGCACGAACGCCGCGTTCACCGTCCTGTTCCGCGGCCACTACGTGCCGGAATTCCAGACGGCCGTGAAGCAGGACCCGAGCATCACGAAGGAACTGACCGCCTTTGCGAACAAGCACTTCAGCCTGCTGGGTGGCAGTGACGACTACCTGGTCGCCAACGCCGGGCGTGAAGCGGCGCGGTTCCTGCAGTACACCGAACTCCGGCCGGTTCTCCGCCCGGAACTCACGGCCCTCCTGAACCGCAGCAGCATGACCGGCCCCACGGCCAAACTCTGGGTGGGCATCGCCGAGATGGTCGACTACTACGACGACTGCACCCCGTACGGTCTGTGCGGCTTCAAGACCAGGCTGGCGCAGACCGTGCTCGGCACGACGTACAACTGCAGCCCCACGCTGACGCTCAAAGCCCAGTCGATGACCAGCGCACAGATCCAGGCGACCTGCACGTCCGTGATCAACGAGGAAACGTACTTCCACACGAAACTCGCCACGAACCGTCAACCGGTCGCCAACGACTTCAACGACAAGCTTGAACTGGTCGTGTTCAACAGCAGCAGCGATTACGAGACGTACGCTGGCGTGCTGTACGGCATCGACACGAACAACGGCGGGATGTACCTCGAAGGTGACCCGAGCGTTCAGGGCAACCAGGCGCGGTTCATCGCCTACCGGGCCGACTGGCAGCCCACCTTCGAAATCTGGAACCTGAACCACGAGTACGCCCACTACCTCGACGGCCGCTTCAACATGGCGGGTGACTTCACGGACTCCATCAGCGAGAAGACCGTGTGGTGGATCGAAGGCACGGCGGAGTACATCGCTTACTCCTACCGCGGCCTCCCCTACACCGCCGCCCTGAACGAAGCGGCGAAGGCGACGTACGCCCTGAGCACCATCTTCCAGAACGACTACAACAGCGGTCAGACCCGCGTGTACAACTGGGGTTACCTGGCCGCGCGGTTCATGTTCGAGCGTCACCCCAATGAAGTGAAGACCATCCTCTCGCGCATGCGGAGCAAGGATTACACCGGGTACGCGAGCTTCATGCGCACCTCCATCGGATCGGCGTACGACGGAGAATTCCGTGATTGGGCGCTGAACCTGAAGAACAACCCCAACCCCGATCCCGATCCCACACCCACCCCGGGCCTCGGGCCGTGCACGAGCACGGAGAACATCACCGAATGCCAGCGGGCGAACGTGTCCGGGCCGGCCGGCGACTACCGTTACTTCTACGCCCTGGTGCCGTCTGGCGCGAAGACACTGGACATCCGGGTCAGTGGTGGTACGGGCGACGCGCACCTGTACTACTCGCCGTCCAGCTGGGCGACGCAGGGCAACAGCACACAGCGTTCCACCACCGCAGGAAATGAGGAGCGTCTCGTGATTCAGAACCCGGCGCCCGGGTACCACTACTTCTCGCTGTACGGCCAGAGTGCGTTCTCCGGCGTGTCCGTGTCGTCCACGACAAGCGGTGCGACCACGCCCACGGAACCCACACCAGGCGTGACGGAGTGCCCCACCACGGACGCGAACCTCCTCGGGAAGAACTGCAAGCGCAGCGGCCTGAGCTCCACGTACGACTTCAAGTACTTCTACGTGGACATTCCCGCCGGTACGCCGTCGGTGAAGGTGACGCTCTCCGGCGGCACCGGGAACGCTGACCTGTACTACAACCGCTCCAGCTGGGCCACCAGCTCCACCTACACGCAGAAGTCCACGGGGGCGGCGAACACCGAGACCATCACCATCAATCAGCCGGCCGCTGGCCTGCACTACTTCACGATCGGGGCCACCGCGCCCTACAGCAACGTCACCATCCAGACGAACTGGTAGGCCAGCTGACGCGGGACATGCAGACACCACAGGAAAGGAGGCCCCAGAGCCTCCTTTCCTGTTTCTGTTGCTGGTCAGAACTCGCGCGTAAATCGTGTTCGCAACCTGACTACTCCTCAAAACTGGGCGTGAGGCTTGGCAAACTTTGCCGGGCGGGGATGAGGAGGAATGGAACAATGGGTCATGGTTGAGGTCAGGCCCAAGTGCCTGTCCATCTCTACCCTCGCCGACAGTCGTCAACAACAGGGAAGGGGCTCAATATCTTTCGGATATGAGTGTAACAAAGACTGCCAATTGAAAACAATTGGCACAGAAGAGGGTTCGAAACACCCTATCCAAAACCAACACGGATACATGGAGGCCTTAATGATCAGTGTGCGAGAAATCAACGTCTTGACTACCCTTCAAAACAGAGTGTAGGCCCACCACTATCGACAAGAAGCATACGGATGGAGATTCGCTTTTTCTTGCTCAATATCAGCAATCTAGATGAGGCTATGAGTACAGGTCTCCTCTACACTGCACTGGTGAAGGAAATCGTCATTCATCCGTATAACCCACTCTGGCCTGCCCAATTTGCCAGTCTGGGAAGCGCCCTGCGAGCCACACTTGGGCCGCACGCACTGGCGATCCACCACATTGGCTCCACGAGTGTCCCTGGGCTTGATGCCAAGGATGTCCTTGATGTACAGCTCACCGTTACGCGGCTTGATGTCCCAATTCGTGTCCCCCTGGAGAACCTGGGCTTCATTTACAGGGAAACGGTGGTTCGAGATCACTGCCCTCCTGGTCAGACCATCCGCCCAGACGACTTGGAGAAACGTTATTACTTTCGGCCAGAGCCACGCGTACATCTTCACGTGAGACAGGACGGACGTTACAACCAGCGGTACGCCTTGCTATGCCGAGACTATCTCCGAGCAAACCCCATGGCACGGGACGCGTACGCGGAGATCAAGCGTCAACTCGCCGGATACTTCCCGGCAGATCAGGCGGCGTACTATGCCATCAAGGATCCGGTCTTCGATACCCTGATGGCCGGTGCGTTCATTTGGGCTGAGGCTACCAATTGGTCAGTACCGTCAACGGACGCGTGACGCTGACGAGTTGAAGGACAATCTGAGCTCAGCGCGGTCATCAGGGCGGCCAAGCTATGCCAGGACCTACGAGATGGATGTAGTAGAAGATCCTGGAGGTCCGTGTTTCTTCACTGTGGTGACCGTTCGACGTGCCGCGATCTCGCCCGTCACACATGCCCAGATGAAGGCAACACTGACGACCGTCAGGAGAGAAGACACTCGTTCGGCGCGCGTCAGACCCGTATCTTCCAGGTTGACCCCTCTGGTTTTCAATGCGGCGTGCAGATTTTCTGCTTGCCAGCGCAGGGCATACCGGCGCATGTTCGGCAGGGCGTGCCCCCGATACGCCAGGTACAACATGTCACCGGCTGCGTTTTTTGTGGCCGCCACCCGCAGATTCATGCCGTAGATGCGGGTCCGGCGATGCCAGACCCTGACTTCACCCACCTCAAGGTTCTTGAAGACTGCCCAGACCGGCATGCTGTGCGCGCCGATCGTGGCGCGAGCTGGGAGACGAATGCAGGGTGCAACCCCGTGCTGGTCGAGGAATCGAAACCAGTGCTGCCCAATGAATTCACGATCCGCGAGCAGGCACCGGATCTCCCGATCTGGGCAGAGCTTCAGGAAGCGCTCCACGAGCGCTTCCCGGACACAGGAACGACTGGCCCCACCGTGCGGGAGCAGTGTCCACATCAGCGGTAAACTGAACCCGTTCCACACAGCAGAGAGCAGGAGAATATTGACGTCCTGCTGTCCAAGTTTCCAGTTGGTGCGGTCAAGAATGAGGTCGATTGGGCCGGGCGGGAGAAAGGACAAGGCGAATCGGGGGAACAGTGCCTCAGGAAACGGAAACTGGACGAACCGGCAGAGCCGCTGATACCGAGTCGTTAACGAGCCTGGGAGGGCGACGTGCGTCTTTAAGCTGTACAGGACGACGGTACGCGCCTGAATGACCGCCAGGATCAGTGCCGTGAAGACGACGAGGCGGCGAGCGTCCAGAGGGAAAGCAGACCGCAAGGCGGTCTGCAGGGTGTCGTGAGGTGGTCGGGTCCTAGGGGTTCTCATCGCAGGAACACCGTATAGGAGCTGACTTTCTGCTGCCTACTGTGCGTTTTGAAGGGTAGTCAGGTTCGCAACACCTGGAAGGGCCACGGCGGCCTTCAGTGGTCCTATGCCGCGCGACCTGGCTTCCTGGGGCTCAGGACTTCGGTGCACTTGAGTCTTGGGACGCTCAGGGTGGTAACTCCCCTGAGCACCCATTCCGCTGGGCCGTACTGAAAGCGGGACAACCACCTGTGGCTGAACCAGACCTGAACGGCGAACAGGGCCAGAGCGATCCCGGCGATTTCCAAGAGGCTCACCTGGCCCATCAGCTTCAGCCCGTAGCCGTGAAAGATCAGGCTGCACATCAGGGACTGCCCGAGGTAGTTGCTGAGGGCCAGCCGCCCCGCGGGCACCAACCAGTAGAGTTTCCCTGCATGGCGCGGCCAGGTCAGGGTGAACAGGGCCACGTAGGCCGCCGTGAGAAACGGGGCGGTGAAGGTGTCCAGCGCGAAGCCCAGGACCTTGACAGGTTCGGAGACGTTCAGGTGCACCGTCCCGGTGTACACCATGGCCCCCAGGACGCCGACCGGCAGCCCGAGGCGGAGCATCTTCCCGAGGACGGGCTGGGCACGCTCAAGCGATTGGAAGACGTCCAGCTTGCCGGCGGCGAAGCCCAGCAGGAAGGCAGCCAGGGCACTGACCCCCTGCAGCGCCATGAGGACCGGCCAGGTGGACCGGTACTGTCGCGCATGCTCGGCAACGACCTCACCGGGTAACCCGGTGAACCCCGTGAGGGCTTGCCGCACATGTCTGAGCTCGGCCGCGGCGTCCGTGGCGAAGGCCGTGGGCTCAGCGAACGCCAGACCGGAGAGCACGAACCACACCAGGGCATTGACGCCCAGGAGGATCAGGGCCACGCGGGTGGCCCGGCGGGCGTCCCAGTGCTCGGCCAGGACGAGAATCACACCAAGCAGGGCGTAGATGGTCAGGATGTCTCCGTGGTACAGCAGCAGGGCGTGCAGGACGCCGATGACCGCCAGGCCCAGCAGCCGGCGCAGCATGCGGGGCCGAAAGGAGGCGCCGGCGCGAGTGGCGGCCGTCATCTGCAGGGTGAAGCTGTAACCGAAGAGAAAGGAGAACAGCAGGTAGAACTTCGTTTCGAACAGCAGGGTGATGAGGGCATAGAGCGCCTGGTCGAGGGGGCCGCGCACGGCCGGGTCGGGCAGGCCGGTGGCGTAGTAGGGGGTGGCGAACACCAGAATGTTGACCAGCAGGATGCCCAGGAGGGCAAGCCCGCGCAGGGCGTCGATCACGTGGAGCCGGTCGGCGCCAGTCATGCGGGGTCACCCAGCAGCAGGTGTACTTGAGTGGCCCAGAGGTCCGCGAATGGGACATCGAGCCCGAGGATCAGTTGGTTGCTGAGGCCGTCGAAGGTCAGGGCGAGCAGGGTAGCGGTGAGCGGAATGGAGGTTCGGGGGGCCCGGAGGTGCCCGCTCTCGACGGCCTGCGAGAGAAGCGTTTCGAAGCCCTGCGGGTAACTGAGGGTGATCTGCTGGAGCCCGTCATGGTAGCGGCCTTCCCGCAGCCCGAGGGCGAAGTACTCGTGGAGCACGCGGGAGAAGCTGGGGTTCTGGGCGAGCGCTTCGAGTGACTGAACGCCGTCCCGGATCAGTTGCGCTTCGAAGGGTTCGTCCGGGGCGGGACGACGTTTGAAGCTGGAGTCGTAGGAGGCGATGACTCTGACTTCTTCGAACAGGGCGGCGATCAGGTCGTCTTTGGTGGGGAAGTAGTAGTAGAGGGTGGGTTTGGCGATACCGACGCGCTGGGCGAGGGCGGAGAGGGCGGTCCGGTCGATGCCTTCCTCGGCGATCAGGTCGTAGGTGTGGGTGAGGATTTTTCGCAGCGTATCGGGGTTGCCTTTCATCGGAGCCTCCAGTCAGCTTCATCTACCGGTCGGTCGGTAGATGAAGCCTAGGGGGCCAGGGCAGACCTGTCAATGCCATTTCCAGGTGCATAACGATCGAAGCTCACCTCAGGCGATCAGACCAGCACACGAGACCGCTGCCCAAACCGACCTTCGAAAAGCCACGGGAGTATCAGCTCAGACCGGTCGCTGGAGAGGGTCAATGCGCTATCCGTGAATGCCAAACCTTCCTCTCAGGGACGGGCAGGGGCGTCTTCCGGGTGCGCGTCCGGTCCACTCTCGCGGCCCTGCAGGAGCGCGCGGTACTCCGCGGGTGTGAGCCCCAGCGCGGCATGAAAAGCGCGCGTGAACGCGCTGTGATCGTAGTAGCCGCACTCCAGGGCAATCTGCCCGACCGTGTGATCGGTGGTCTGAAGCAGGCGCAGGCCCGCGTCGAGCCGCACGCGGGTCAGGAGTTGTTTCGGGGAAAGCTGACACGCCCTCTTGACCTGGCGCTGCAGGGTGGCGCGACTGACGCCCGCGGCCCGCGCGATCTCGAGCACGGACAGAGGCCGGGCGTACTCCTCCTGAATCAGACGCAGGGCACGCGCGTACCCTGCCTCACCAGCAGGCAGGGACACATCCCGCGAAATCCCGAGCAACGCGCGAATACGACCGCCCTCGTCCCGGAGGGGCTGCTTCGTCGTGAGACACCAGCCCTGGGCTCCAGAGGGGTAGAGGTGAAGCTCCAGGTGCTCGACGAGGCGCCCTCCCTGCAGCACGGTGCTGTCCTGAACGGCGTAGGAAAGGCTCAAGGCGCCCGGGAACACTTCCTCGACACGCTTGCCGACCAGGGCGGCCAGATCCGGGCAGTGCAGCCGCTCCAACAGGGTGGTGTTGGCATGCAGGTACCTCCGATCCGCATCCTTGATGAAAAAGACGGTATCGGGAACGTAATCGAAAACGCCGAACAGGGTACCGGCGAACTGGTGCCACTCGGTGGGCGTGGAGGGAAGAGGAAAGTGCATTACTGGTGGCCGCCTTGACGTCGGGGGGGGAGCCGCAGGGCAAGGGAGCGCCTCTCGAGGACAGCACTGCCACGCTTGAAACCCTGACTCTCCCCCTTCACAGGGGCCCCAGCAGGCATGATCTGCGGGCATTGGCTGCCCCGGTTCTGCCGCCACTGGTCCCCAGCAGGGACATCACACCGAAACCACGCGGAAAGCCCCCTCAGCCGGGCGTGTTTCTGTTCAGGGCGCGCGACATCAAGGAGCTGCTCCGTGGCTGGAGCGTCCGGGCGATGAACAGCACGGCATTCGGTGACTTGATCGAACCGGGAGCGGACCAGCCGCCGCTCCCGAGTGGGCCGTGAAAGCCTGACGAGGAAGGCATGACACGCCGTGTCCAGCACAACTGGAGTGAAGGACGCCATGGTATCAGCGTAGTATTGTGCATCGCCAATGTCTTGACTGGTAACGCACCGAAAATTGCCGATTCCTGCACAATCACGCACGTCTCAATCCGATGAAGGGCAGGAGAGAATCGAGTCCTACCTGACTCCACAGGGGAGGCGCACAGGCCCGCAGCCTGGTTCGCCGAGGCCCCGACCCCCATCGTGCCGGCCGCTCCGGCTCGCCTCCTCAATCCGGGATTCAGGAGAGCCAGAGCCGGCCAGCAGGCATCCTCGCACCCGAACACAGCCCCGTTCACAGCTCACCGCCAGCTTGATCAGGGCGTCCATGTTCACGGCAGGCCCGGCGTTGTCGGGGCGTGCCGGGATTACCGCTTCACCAGGTCTTTCCAGGCGACGGGCAGGACGGGGTTGAAGACCCAGCCGGTCACCTCACTGCGGTAGAAGCGGTACTCCCGCTCGGCGGGGATCAGGATGAACGGGGCCTGGGTGTACGCCCGCCTGGCCAGCTGCCGGTAGAGCCCGTTGCGCTGAGCTGGCGTGACGGTGCTTCGTGCCTGGTCGATGAGGCGGTCGGCGGTCGCGTCGTTCCAGTTGAGCCAGTCTCCGTAGTACCCCTTGCTGTGGTAGAAGGTGTACACGAAATTGTCGGCGTCGGCGTAGTCCGGGGACCAGCCCATCATCACGAGGGGTTCACGGCCGCGGTTGTCACTGGAGAGCAGGTCACTCCAGGGTTTGGGCTGGACGTTGATGCGGAACTTCGGGTTGATGGACTCGATGCTGCTTTTGAGCACCTCAAGTGCGGTCTGCTGAGCGGCGCTGCCGGCGCGGTAGTGCGCGGTGAGCGTGAACCCGGACGTCCAGACTTTGCCGCCCCAGGCCTTGCGGAACAACTCCGTGGCCCGTTTCGGGTCGTAGGTGGCTTTCGGGGCGCTGGGGTCGTACCCGGGGAACGTCTCGGGCAGCAGCATGGTGCGCTGGAATCCCTGGCCTTTGAGCTGATCTCGGATGTACTGCCCGTAGTTGAAGGCAGCGGTGAACGCCTGGCGGAGGGCGGCGTCTTTGAAGAAGTCAGGGGGAACGCCCTTGCCGTCCAGTTTCCCGCTGCCGAGCGCGCCGGGTTTGATCTGCTGGTTCATCAGGATCGCCCAGGCCTGCGTGCTCGGCAGGCCGTCCGTCCAGCCGACTCCGGGCCGGCCGCGCATCTGCGCTTCATCCGCGGCGCGGCCGCTGCCTTCGATCAGGTCGGCGTCGCCGCGCAGGAAGGCCTGCTGGCGTGTGGCGGGTTCAGCCACGCGCTGGCGCAGCACCTGCTTGATCGCGGGCGGGTTGCCCCAGTACCCGCTGAAGGCGGTGAACAGGTGCGTGGTGGCGTCGGCACGGACGAGCTGGTAGGGCCCGGTGCCGTTGGGTTTCCTGGACAGGGCGCTGCCTGGGGTGAGTTTGCCCACCCAGGCTTTCCACGTCTTCTCGGTGCCGTCCCATTCGCCGATGGACGCGCTGTACGCCCGGTTCACGATGACCTGGCCGGTGTACACGAGTTTGGACAGGAAGGCCGGGTCGGCTTTCGGCAGGGTGAACACGAGCTGGCCGTTGGTGCACTGGACGGCCTTTTGAATGCGGGCCCAGGTGATGGTCTTGTCGTCGTTGGCGTTGCGGCTGGTGCCGAGGAGGCTCTCGGCGAGGAACCAGTTGCTGCTTTCGCTGGAGTTGGTGACGAGGTTGCGGCGGAAGGTGTACTCGGCGTCCGCGCAGGTGAATGGAGCGCCACTATGGAATTTGACGTTCGGGCGGAGCGTGAACGTGAAGCGCCGGCCGCCGTCCGTCGCTGCCCAGCGGGTCGCGAGCATGGGTTTGAGGCGGCTGAGACTGGTGCCTTGGTAGGTCAGGAGCGTGTCGTACATCTGGGCGATCAGCCCCAGGGAAGTGGTGTCGTACGCGATGGCCGGGTCGAGGGTCGGCACGTCCGCGGACGCCTGGATCACGAGGGTGTCCTTGGATGAAGCCGCCAGTGCAGGTGAACCCAGGAGCAGGCCGGCCAGCAGGGCCGGGGCGAAGGCGTGGTGCATGTGAGACCTCCAGGAGTGAGGGGATGGGGTGTGGCCGGTGGCCTTGGGCAGCGCGCCGGCTGAGAGGCAGGTTGTGCGTGAGCACCTCTACCGTAGGGGAGGCCTCCACCTGCCGTCTTGTACGAACGCCTGCCCGGCGTGACCCATGCGGCATACCGGGCAGGGGAAGTGGGCGGCTGCGGGTTCAGTGCCCGGGGCGGGTGATCTGCCGGAACTGGCGGGGGGTCAGGCCCGTGGTCTGCCGGAAGGCGCGGGTGAACGCGCTGTGATCGGCATACCCGCACTCGAAGGCGACCTGGGCGATGGAGTCGTCGGTGGTGGTCAGCTGCCGGGTGGCCGCTTCGAGGCGCGAACGGATCAGCAGCTGAGTCGGGGTCAGGCCGTACACGCGTTTGACCTGGCGTTCGAAACTGGAGACGCTCATCCCGGCGATCGCGGCGAGGGTGCCGACGTCCAGGGGACGGTCATGGTGGTCGTGCAGGTGCTGGACCGCGCGGTTGAGTTGCGGCAGGTCACTGCGCCCGGCGCCGAGGTCGCGGGACAGCCCGAGCAGTCCGACAACGGCCTTCCCGTCGTGCAGGGCTCGCTTGGTGGTGAGGCACCACCCGGTGCGGCCGTTCGGGTAAAGGTGCAGTTCGAGGTGTTCCGTCAGGGGCTGCCCGGCCAGGACCCGGCGGTCCTGGTGCGTGAAGCTTTCCCCGAGGTTGCCTGGGAACAGGTCGCTGGAGGTCCGGCCGACCAGGTCGGCCGCGTCCCGGACGTGCAGGCGCTGCAGCAGCGTCTGGTTGGCGTAGATGTACCGCGCCTGCGCGTCTTTGAGGAAGACGACGCAGTCGGGGAGGTAGTCGGCGAGTTCGAGCAGTGTGGCGTACCCGGCGAGGGGAAGGTCAGTCACAGGCGGGAGACGCACGGGAAAAGTATGCAGGAATCGGCAGCTGAGGGGTCCCCGGGCCTCAAGACAGGGCCCGGGGCGAACCTCTAGCGTTTCAGGCATGACACAACCGAGCCTGGCCACGCCTGGCCGCATTCGCTTCATCGACTCCCACACGGCCGGCGAGCCGACCCGGACGGTCCTGTCGGGCTTTCCCGCGCTTCCTGGGGAGACGCTGGCGGAGCAGCGTCTCGCCCTGGCCGGGGCGTTCGGGGACTGGCGCACCCTGGTGAACAACGAGCCGCGCGGGAGTGACGTGCTCGTCAGTGCCCTGCTGGTCCCGCCGAAAGCGCCTGACTGTGCCGCAGGCGTCATCTTCTTCAACAACGTCGGCGTGCTGGGCATGTGCGGTCACGGGACGATGGGCGTGGTCGCCACGCTCGCCTACCTCGGCCAGCTGCAGCCAGGTCAGCACCGCATCGACACGCCAGCGGGCGTGGTCACCGCCACCCTGCACGGGGACGGGCGGGTCAGTGTCGCGAACGTCCGCTCCTACCGCCACCGGGCCCGGGTCACGGTGAACGTCCCAGGCGCCGGAGTCGTGGAGGGGGACGTGGCGTACGGCGGGAACTGGTTTTTCCTCACGTCGTCCGTTCCCGCGTCTATCTGCCTCGGCAACGTCGAGCGCCTCACCGACCACGCCTGGCGGATTCGCGAGGCGCTGCACGCGCAGGGCGTCACCGGCCAGGGCG
Organism: Deinococcus ficus; assembly: GCF_003444775.1. Lineage (NCBI taxonomy): Bacteria > Thermotogati > Deinococcota > Deinococci > Deinococcales > Deinococcaceae > Deinococcus > Deinococcus ficus. The sequence continues at coordinate 252,233 of NZ_CP021082.1, forward strand.
GTGAGGTCATCGATCACATCGAGTTGATGGAGATGGGGGACGTGGCCCGGAATTTCGTCCTCTGTCCCGGCAAGGCGTATGACCGCAGCCCCTGCGGGACCGGCACGAGCGCAAAACTGGCATGCCTCGCCGCGGACGGTCACCTCGCGCCCGGTGTGGTGTGGCGGCAGCAGAGCGTCATCGGCAGTGAGTTCCAGGGCGCGTACGTCCCCGCACGCGACCGCACGGGCATTCTCCCGACGATCACCGGCCAGGCCTTCGTGACCGTGGAAGGGGAGTTGATCGCCGACCCTGAAGATCCGTTCCCGTGGGGCATTCCGGCTGCGGGGGCCGGGTCGGGCGCGTGACGCGCGGGGCAGTGGCCGTCGTGGTGGGCGGCGGCATGGTCGGCGCGGCCTGCGCGGACGCTCTGGCGCGCGCCGGTGCGCGGGTGACCGTCGTGGAGGAGCGGTGCGTCGGCGCCGGCGCCACGGCCGCCGGCATGGGTCACCTGGTGGTGATGGATGACAGCCCGGCGCAATTGGCGCTGACCAGCCGCAGCCTGGAGCTCTGGGCGGAGCTTGCCAGTGAGCTGCCGGTCCGGGCCGAGTACCGCCGCTGCGGCACCGCCTGGGTCGCCAGCGACGACGCGGACGCGGCGGCCGTGACGGCCAAGCAGGCCGCGTACCAGGCCGTGGGCCGCCGCGCGACGGCCGTGGACGGGCCGGAACTGGGGCGCACCGAGCCCGCCCTGCGGCCTGGCCTGGCTGGTGGGCTCCTCGTGCCGGATGACGCAGTGGTGTACGCCCCGGTCGCCGCGCAGTTCCTGCTCGAGCGGGCCGGCGTCACCGTCGTCCGCGACGCCGTGGTGGCCGTGGATCCGGGAAAGGTCAGGCTCGCGTCCGGTGGGACTCTCCCGGCGGACTTCACGGTCCTGGCCGCCGGCATGGGCGCCCTGGCGCTCCTGCCCGATCTGCCCCTGCGGGCCCGTAAAGGGCACCTGCTGATCACGGAACGGGGTGCGCCGCAGGTGCGCCATCAACTCGTCGAACTGGGGTACCTCCGCAGTGCCCACGGCAGTGAGGAAGACAGCGTGGCGTTCAACGTGCAGCCCCGCCCGACTGGGCAGCTGCTGATCGGGTCCAGCCGGCAGTTCGGGCAGACGGGACCGGACGTGGAGTGGCCGCTGCTTCAGCGGATGTTGAGGCGGGCCGCGGCGTTCCTGCCCGCCCTGACCAAAGCCAGCGCGCTGCGCGTGTGGACCGGTCAGCGCTGCGCCACGCCCGATCACCTGCCCTTGATCGGTCCCCTCCCGGACCGCCCGGACCTGCTGCTGGCCGTGGGCCATGAAGGCCTGGGGATCACCACGGCCCTGGGCACGGCAGAACTCCTGCTGCACCACCTGACCGGCCGGGTGACGCCCCTGGCCGCGCACGACTTCACCACAGCCCGCCTGACCGGGCCCCGGGAGCACGCGCATGCCTGAACTCTGGATCGGACACCAACGCGTCAACGTGCCGGAGGGCGCAAGCGTGCTCGCCGCCCTGCTCGTCCACCATGGGGCGCTGCGGCGCAGCCTCACCGGTGAACCCCGCAGCGCCCTGTGCGGCATGGGCAGCTGCTTCGAATGCCGGGCCCGGGTGGACGGGCACCTCGTCCGGACGTGCCTGACGCCCGCCCGGGACGGCCAGCGCGTGGAGGTGTCCAGTGAGTGAGGTGTTGCGGACCGACGTCCTGGTGATCGGGGCCGGCCCGGCCGGGCTTTCGGCAGCCCTGACCGCTGCGCGGGCTGGGGCTGCGGTCCTTGTCGCGGACGCGCTGCCGTCCGCCGGCGGGCAGATCTGGAGGGGCGCCACCGCGCAGTCCCCCGGGGAAGCTGGAGCTGTCCTGAAGGCGCTGGCCACCGAGCCCCGCGTGGAGGTTCTCGCTGGCGCCTCGGTGCGCTGGACGGAACCGGACCGGACCGTGGTGCTGAGCACCTCCCAGGGCCTCAGGCGCGTTAAGGCCGGAGCGATCATTCTCGCCACGGGGGCCACGGAGCGGTACATGCCGTTTCCCGGCTGGACGCTGCCGGGGGTGGTGGGCGCCGGCGGCCTGCAGGCCCTGACCAAAAGCGGTCTGGACGTGACCGGGCAGCGCGTGGTGGTGGCCGGCACCGGGCCCCTCCTGCTCGCCGTCGCCCAAAGTTTGAGGCAGAAAGGCGCCCGCGTACTCGGCGTCGCCGAGCAGGCCCCCTGGCGTTCTCTGGTTCGAATGGGGGCGCACGCGGCCACCCAGCCCGGCAAAGGTGTTCAGGCCGCCCGGATGATGCTCGGGCTGCTGGGCGTGCCGGTCTGGCCGGACACCTACCCCATCCACGCGACCGGAACGGAACGCGTGGAGGCGGTCACGCTGCGCCGTGGCGGGCGCGACACCACCCTGCCGTGCGACTGGCTGGCCGTCGGGTTCGGCCTCGTGCCAGAAGTCCGCGTGGCCCGGATGCTGGGCTGCGCCGTGGCGGGCGGCGCCGTTCAGGTGGACGCGTCCCAGCGGACGAGCGTGACGGGCGTGTACGCCGCCGGGGAGGTCACGGGCATCGGCGGTGCCGACCAGGCCCGCTTCGAAGGCCTGATCGCCGGCCTGAGTGCGGTGGGCCAGTCCCCACCGCACGGACATGCGGCCGAGGCGGCCCGCCACGCCGCGTTCGCGGCGCTGCTGGACTCCGCGTTTGCCCTCCGGGACGAGGTGCGGGCCCTGCCGGCTGCCGACACTGTGGTCTGCCGGTGCGAGGACGTCACGCACGGTGAGCTCCGCCGCAAAGCGCACTGGGAGGAAGCCAAACTCCACACCCGGTGCGGGATGGGGGCGTGCCAGGGCCGCACCTGCGCCCCGATCACCGCCGCCCTGTACGGATGGTCCCCTCCGGCCCCCCGACCCCCGCTCCTGCCCACCCCTCTGGAGGACCTGATGTCGTAGTCCAGTCCCTCCGACCGTCCCTGTACTTCCGCCACGTTCCGCCCCAGGAGGCTTTCCATGACCCAGAAAATGTTCGAAGGAGTCTTTCCCGCCATCACCACCCCCTTTCAGGAAGACGGGCAGGTAAACCACGCGTTCCTGCGCGACCACGCCCGGTGGATGATGCAGGCCGGGTGCCGCGGCATCGTGCCGCTCGGTTCCCTCGGGGAGGGCAACACGCTCAGCTTCGACGAGAAAGTTGCCGTCCTCCGGACTCTCGTGGACGCCCTGGACGGCGCGCCGGTCATTCCCGGCATCGGCAGCCTCAGCACGCAGGAAGCGGTGCGCCTCGCCCAGGCCGCGCACAAGGCGGGCTGCCAGGGCCTGATGGTGCTGCCCCCTTACGTGTACACCAGTGACTGGGAGGAGATGAAAGCGCACCTCAGCGCCTTGATCGAAGCGACGCCGCTGCCGGTGATCCTCTACAACAACCCCGTCGCGTACCGCACCGATTTCCTGCCGGAGCAGATCCTGGAACTGGCCCTGAAGTACAGCAACGTGCGCGGCGTGAAGGAATCCAGCACGGACGTCCGCCGCGTCACGGCGCTCGCAGCCATTCTTCCGCCGCACGTCGAACTGCTCGTCGGGGTGGACGACGCCCTCCTCGAAGGCATGGCCGCGGGCGCCACCGGGTGGATTGCCGGACTGGTGAACTCGCACCCTGCGGAGTCCGTGGAGCTGTTCGACCTGTGCCGCGCCGGCCGCTGGGAGGACGCGATGACCCTCTACCGCTGGTTCCTGCCGCTGCTGCGCCTGGACACCGTGGTGAAGTTCGTGCAGCTGATCAAGTTCGTGCAGGAGGAAACCGGGCACGGGTCCGCCCGGGTTCGCGCGCCGCGCCTGGCGCTGACGGGTGCGGAGCAGGCGGAGGTGCGCCGCGTGCTCCAGGTGGCTGGTCCGGCCCCGACGCTGAGGACCGCGGCCCTGTGACCCGGGCACCGCACTCCGGGAACGGCGGCATGGGGACGGCCCTCCCCCGCGCCTTCCTGGTGACCACCCCGGAGGAGTTCCGGCAGACCCTGGACCGGGCAGACCAGGCCGCGCGCCCCTACGCCGCCGTCAGTTCGCAGCGGCGGAGTGAATTCCTGCAGGCGGCGGCCCGCGCGGTGCGGCAGGCCGGGAGTGCTCTGGTCAGCGCTGCCATGCGGGAAACCGGGCTCAACGAAGCGCGCCTGACCGGCGAGGTGGAGCGGACGGCCAGTCAGCTCGAGTTCTTCGCGCGGACGGTGCTGGAGGGCTCCTGGGTGGACGCCCGCATCGACCGGGCCCGGCCGGACCGGACGCCCGTCCCGAAACCCGACGTGCGGAGCATGCGGGTGCCGCTGGGTGTGGTGGCGGTGTTCGGCGCGAGCAACTTCCCGCTGGCGTTCAGCACCGCCGGCGGGGATACCGCCTCCGCCCTGGCTGCCGGCTGCCCGGTGGTCGTCAAGGCGCACCCGGCCCACCCGGAGACGGCCCTGCTCGCCGCTGAAGCCCTGGAGCACGCCGCGCACGAGACGGGCATGCCTGAAGGCACGTTCGGCATCGTGTTCGGAGAAGGCCCCCACCTCGGCCAGGAGCTCGTGAAGCACCCGGCCGTGCGCGCTGTGGGCTTCACCGGCTCCCGGGCCGGTGGGCTCGCGCTCGAACAGGTCGCGCGGGCCCGGCCCGTGCCCATCCCGGTGTACGCGGAGATGAGCAGCGTCAACCCGGTCGTCATCACCTCCCGCGCCGCCCGGCGAGAGGGTCTCCCGCGTGGGCTGGCCGCCAGCATCACCGGGTCCGGCGGGCAGCTGTGCACCCAACCTGGCCTGGTGTTCATCCCAGCCGGTGCTGACGGTGACGCGCTCCTGGGCGCAGTGGCAGAACAGGTCCGGCACGCCGAGCCCTGCGCCCTGCTGACCCCGGCCATTCAGGACGCGTACCTGCAGGGCATCCAAAGGGTGACCACGCTGCCGGGCGTGCATGTGCATGCCGCGGCGGGAGGGCCGGCACAGGCCACGCCCGCCGTGATCGAAGTGACCCTTGAGGACTTCCAGCGGCATCCAGCCCTGAGCCAGGAGAACTTCGGACCGAGCAGCGTGGCGGTCCGGTACCGCCACGTGGATGACCTGCCGGAGGTCATCACCAGGCTGGAAGGTCAGCTGACCGCCACCCTTCACGCGGACCCTGACGAACTGCCGGACCTGACCGCCCTGTGCCAGGCCCTCATCGACCGGGCCGGGCGGTTCGTGTTCAACGGCTACCCGACCGGCGTCGAAGTGGGCGCGGCGATGGTGCATGGCGGCCCCTACCCGGCCACCACCGATGGCGTGACCACCAGCGTCGGCAGTCACGCCATGCACCGCTTCACGCGCCTCATGGCCTACCAGAATCTTCCAGACGCGGCGCTGCCTGCGGCACTGCAGGACGCCAACCCGCTGCACCTGTGGCGTCAGGTGGACGGCGAGTGGACGAACAAGGGGCTTACGCCCGGACCCTGAAGGACACCAAGGGCGAAAGAGGGGGGAGCACAGTGCTCCCACCTCTTTCGTTCGCATGCCGGTCAGCTGCCGCGTCGCCCTACTTGGTGACCTTGCGGGCGTCAGGGCTTGGGGGAGCGCATGAAACTGCTTCACGCACGGGTGAGTGCGGGAAGGGCACCGCTCCGGGAAAGTGAGTGAGGAAGTGACCCTCATCCCAGATCGATCCGTCATCGTACAGCGCTCGGTTCGCATTCAGGAGCATCTGAAGGAACTGCCGGCCAGCCACCTTGGGATTGGGCACAGGAACTCCTGGAAGAGAACAGCGCAGCCGAGTCGGATGGATCTCAGGGCGTGTGGAGGACGATGGGCGGAGCATGCAAACCGGAGGTCAGGTTTTGAGACTGAACGGAGAGCGCATAGGGCACGGAGGAGTCGTTCAGCCTTGTTGAAGGTGATGAACGAACGCTACCGAACACAGACGAGGACGTCTTGTGGAAAACGCGTAGCTTGTGAGCGTTGGCGCACAGCACATCCATCGGTGCACTCGACGACAGGGTCGTCAATGCCCAGAAGACATGCCAATACCCTCAGCAGGGGGCGCGCTTAGCTGGCTTCACCCCCCAACAACCCGGAGTCAGGGTGCTCTCCAGCGGCCCCCTGAAGAATGCCGAGATAGAGACCCGATGTCAGGCGATACACCCCGTAGTACAGCAGGGCCACTGCCAGCACAACCCCGAGCATGGACGAGAAGAAGGGTCTGGAGTCGACGATGCCGAACAGGACCAACAGTCGGCTGATGATCGGATACGCGAGCAGAGTGTGGACGACCGCCACCCCGAGGGGCAGGAAGAACATCCAGACCAGCTGCACGTGCGTGGCCCGGCGGATGGTGTCCTGGTCCAACCCAACCTGCGCCATGATCCGGAAGCGGCGACGGTCGCTGTGTCCTTCGGACACCTGCTTGAAGTACGTGATCAACACCGTCCCGGTGGAGAACACGAGCCCAAGGAAGGCGCCCACGAACAGGAAGCCGCCGTTCAGGGTGTAGAACTCCTGAGCGCTGAGGGCCCGGGATTGATATGACAAGTCCATTCCGGCTGGTACGTTCACCGGATCGGGGACGGCTGCGGTGCGGACCGCTCTGGCGTAGGTGAGCAGGTCGCTGGGCCCAGAGGCGTCCGTCTCCCAGCTGAAGGAGAGCAGGTCCGTGGCCGCGCGGGGCCCGGCGCCGGCCGCCACGGTGGCCCTTAGGAGGCGGTCCAGTGCCGCGTCGCTGTCCACCACGACCACGACATTCGAGACCAGTGGATCGGTCAACCCCCGCCACCCGTCCGCGCTGGGCCCCTGAAGGGGACGCAGGGGGACCTGGACGGCCCCGATTCTGAGCGCCGACAGGGAGACAGGCTGCGGGTGCCCGGCGGCCAGGGCGCGCCCGGCGGGCACCCGCACGGTCATGCCGGTCAGGGCCTTGAAGGAATCGGCGGTCAGCAGCATCAGGTGGTCGGGCAGCTTTCCCTGCATGCGCACTGCCCGGGCCGGCTCGAACCGCCCGTTCGCAGCAAAAGTACCCATCACGGACACCTTGCGGGTCATGGCCGTCCAGGTCATGCGCCGGCCGGCCTGCGCTGTGTGGCGCCGAATCCGCCCTTCGGCCGACTGAATGACCATCTGACGCTGGGCGAGGCCAGCCACCGGCCTGGCAGAGCCTGGGGCAGCGGTCAGTGTCAACTCGTTCTGATGCGGGTACCGCTCCTGGAGGGCCGCTTCGGAGCCTGTGAAGATGGTGAGTGTGGTGGCCAGCGTCACCACGGTCATGGTGAGCAGCACGGCGATGTTCGCCAGGCCAGTGGCGTTCTGCCGCATGCGGTAGAGCATCCCGGACGTCGCGATGAACGCCTGAGGGCGGTAGTAGAAGCGCCGGTTCGCGCGCAGCGCCTTGAGCACGAAAATCGAGCCGCTGGTGAACAGTCCGTAGGTGCCTGCGATCACCAGCAGGATGGCCACGAAGATGTTTTGAAGGGCGGCGAGGGGCTGCTTGGTGGTCAGGGACAGGCCATACCCGGCAGCCAGGGCGGCCAAGGCGGCCAGCAGGACCAGCACGTTCACCTTCGGTTCCCGTTCGCCGGCATCCTGGGTGGCGAGCTGCTGGGCGGGCGTGCAGCGGGCCAGGCCCGCGACCTGCCACCCCAACGACACGAGGAACAGCGTTCCGAACAGGGCAGTGGTCAGCAGGGTCACGGGCCAGGACAGGGTGTACCCCATCTGCGCCGGCAGGCGCATCAGGGCATTGAGACCCATGAAGGCCAGGTTCCCGAAGAGCGCCGCGGTCAGCAGGCCGCCGGCCAGTGCGGCGAACGCGATCAGCACAGTCTCCCACAACAAAACCCGGGCCACCTGCCGCTGTTCCAGGCCCAGGACGCGGTACAGCGCCATTTCCCTGCGGCGCCGTTTGTCGAGGAAGCCGCGGGCATACACCAGGAAGACGGCCGAGAACACGGCCGTCACGCCCGCACCGAGGGAGATCAGGGTACCCAGCGCCGGGGAACGGGAGCGGACGAACCCGTTGTTGACCAGTGACGCGAACACGTTGAACAGGGCGATCGTGAGGATACTCGCCAGGACGTACGGGACGATCACGTCACGGTTGGCCCGCAGGCCTCGCCAAGCCAGCTGACGAAACAGGCGGTCAGTCCGCATGGACCGGCTCCCGTCCCAGCAGCGTCAGGGCGTTCAGGACCGCTTCCTGGAACAGCATTCGGGGCTGCCCACCCCGGTACAGCTCGTGGAACACCCGGCCATCACGGATGAACAGCACGCGCCCGGCGGCGCTGGCCGCCGTCACGCTGTGCGTCACCATCAGGATGGTCTGCCCGCCCGAGTGAATGCGGCCGAAGGCGTCGAGCAGTTGCCCGGTGGCCTTGGAGTCCAGCGCCCCGGTCGGTTCGTCCGCCAGGATCAGGCGGGGGCGGGTAATCAGGGCGCGGGCGACCGCGACCCGCTGCCGCTGCCCGCCGGACAGCTCGTACGGGAACTTGCCGAGCTGCGCGGCGATGCCGAGTTCCTCGGCCACTGGCAGCAGGCGCTGCTCCAGCTCGCCCTCCGGCGTCATCGCCAGCACGAGGGGAAGCAAAATGTTGTCCCGGACCGAGAAGTTGTCCAGGAGGTTGAAGTCCTGAAAGACGAAGCCCAGGTGTTCATGCCGAAAGCGGGCCAGGTCCCGTTCAGGAATTGAGGTGAGGGCCCGTTCATCCAGCCACACTTCACCGGTACTGGGCCGGTCAAGGGTGGCCAGGATGTTCAGAAGCGTGGTCTTGCCGGACCCGGACTCGCCCATGATGGCGACGTATTCACCCTGTTGCACGGTGAACGTGACGTCCTCGAGCGCCACCGTCTGGTGGCCGGAGAACCGGGTGGTGTAGACCTTGCGTAAGTTCCTGACGGTGAGCATGGACATGTTCGCGACCTCCTGAGGGCCCACTGGGCCGGGTGGCGTCAGGCTAAGCGGGTCGCACGTTCTCCTGCATTTGCGGCACCTTACAGGCCGCGCCCAGTCTTACGAACGTGTAAGACAGGGCGCCTGAACCTGCGCTCCTCTCTCGCCGAGGTCCAGCAACGCCTGGGTGCCCTGGCCGGGCACCGACTCGAGGCGCAGGTGATGGCCAAGCCGCTCGCAGATCTGGCGGGACAGCGGCAGGCCCAGGCCGCTGGACCCGCCCCGACCTTGACCCGCGAGGCCCGCGTAGCCCCGCTCGAACAGCCGCGGCAGATCCTCGGCACGAATCCCGGGGCCGTTGTCGGCGATCACCAGGGTGGTCGGTTGGTCCGGATGGACATGAATCCAGATGGTGCCGCCCGCCGCGTACTTCAGGGCGTTGGACAGCACCTGCTCAATCACGATATCCAGCCAGGCAGCGTCACTGATCACGCTCAGCCCGGTCGGGGTGTACTTGAGCGTGGTGCGGCTTCCGATAAACAGCGTCCTCTGCCGGCGCAGTGCCCTGCGGATCACGTCATCCACGTCCACCGGGCGGATGTCGAGGTCCGCGCCGGGCCGCTCGAATTTCAGGAACGCCAGCGCCAGGTGCACGTACTGCTCGATGCGCAGGCGTTCACGCCGCAGGTCCGTGAGGGCCAGCTCCTCTTCAGGCGCGGGATCAAGCAGCAGCGCCATCGCCGACAAGGGCGTTTTGATCTGGTGCAGCCACAGGGAGAAGTACGCCTCACGTTCCTTCTCCCTGGCGACCTGAGCCCCGGCCGCGTCCCGGTACGTTGCCGCGAAGCGGGCCAGGGTCACGCCCGCCAGGTCGAGCGGGTACTGCGCCCGGTACGCCGCCAGGTGAGCAGGATCGTCCATGGAGAGCGCCGCGAGCCAGGCCGCCTGCCTGCGCCAGCGCAGGAACAGGACGCCCTGGAAGACCACCAGCATGGCCAGGCTCAGCAGCGCCGCGTACAGCATGAACCCGGCCGGCAATCCCGCCAGGCCCCCCACGCCGAGGAACAACCCGCTCACCAGCCCCCAGAAGAGCCACTGAGGCCACTGGGCGCGCAGGAACGTCCTCAGTTCAGGCACGTTGCCCCCCGGATCCCTCGGAGGTGATGGCCGCCCCGTACCCGTACCCTTTTTTCGTGGAGATCAGCCCGCCTGCGCCCACCTGATCGAGTTTCCGCCGCAGGCGCGTGACGTTCACCGACAGGGTGTTGTCGTCGATGTAGGCGTCCTCGTTCCACAAGAGTTCGCACAGCGTGTCCCGCCGGACGTACCGGCCGGCACTCCGAAACAGGATGCGGAGGATGCGGAGCTCCGTGTGGGTGAGGGAGGCCTGCCCGTCCGGGCCGGACACGGTCATCCGCTCCGGGTCGAGGACGGCCGGACCGGCCTGCAGGTTCTGGGTCTCGCCCGCACCGAATCCATACGTCCGGCGCAGCAGCGCGTGGATTTTGGCCACCGCGACCGCCATCGTGAACGGCTTGGTGATGTAATCGTCCGCGCCGCGCGTCAGGGCCGAGAGGATGTCGGCACTCTCCGCCCTTGAGGACAGAAAGACCACAGGCACGGCCGACTCGGCCCGGATCCGTTCACACCATTCGTACCCGCTCCGACCCGGCAGGCCCACGTCCATGACGACGAGGTCCGGGCGGTAACGGCGGAACTCACCCAGGACGTCCTGCAGGTCGGCCGCAGTCATCGCCCGGCAGCCTGAGCGGCTGAGTTCATCCGCGAGCAGCTTGGCGATGGTGGGGTCGTCCTCGACAATCAGAATGGATGGGGTTCGGGTCATGATTGCTTATCACCTCCTGCACGTGAACGACGTGACCGCCACGGCATGGGCATCCTACCGACCAAGTCCGGACTCATCCCCTGTCCTCTGGTCAATCCGGCCCGCGCAGTCATCCGTTCCCGTGACGGGGTGGTCATTCGTCCTCGTCGAGGATGAGCACGGCACCGCCGGCCTTCACGACGGGCAGTGTGATCGTCCCGGTCTGCGCCGACCGGTCGAACGGGTTGGCGTTCCAATCCACCCCTTCACCCTTTTCGGGGTGGAGGGGCGAGAAGGTTCCGCTGCGCACGACCCGGGCGGCCGCGTCAAAGTCCACCCAGAGTCCGTTGAACCAGTTGTTGCGGCTGTTGACCATCACCCTGGTTCCACTCCCGGACGGGAAGGCATGCACGAAGTAAGGCAATGACAGGCGCAGAACGTTCCGGCGCTCGTCAACAAGACGGCGCAGCGCGGCCTGCTGGACATCCGAAACGGGCAGACTGCCCGGGGAGAGGACGATCTCGGCGGTGCCGGGCCGCTGGGATCGCCAGACCTCCTGCTCGCGGAAGGACTGCGCACTGAGCGCCTGACTGCGGCGCCGGAGGTTCCGGCCGGCCGGTGAAAGCTCTGCTGCTGGGATGGCGCTGAGGAGACGCTTTCCGAGCGGGCCACTGGAGTACGCGAGTTGGTCGACGATCTCTGCGGCCTGTCTCCGGGTGAGGTCCGGGCGGGTCAGTCGCGCCGCCTGGGACCGGGCGGACCAATCCATGGGCCGCAGGGCCGGCACGCTGAGCAGCAGGGTGAGGGCCCCCAGGATGCCCAGACTCAGGCCCGTGGCGCGGGAGAGGCCCGCGAACGCCGGAGAGCGCCGCGTGAACGCGAGGGCCAGGCTGGTGACCAGCAGCCAGACCGCCCCGACCAGCCCGATCAGCCGCTCCTCGGTCAGCCCGTACTGCCCGATGCGGACGCCCAGCCCGTACAGCGCCAGCGCCGGGAATAGGGGAAGCAGGAAGGCACCCACCCGAGTCAGGGCCTGAACAGCCACAGGCAGGGCCGGTGGACGCGCGGAGAAGGCCGCCAGGGTCAGCAGGACGAACACGCCACTGAGCGTGAGGTACAGCGGCGAACTGAGCAGCCCGCGGTACAGCGCTCTGGGGTCCTGTAGCGCCGCGACCGGCAGGACGGCCGCGAAGAGCAGCAGGATCACCGCGGCAACCGGAAGCAGGAACCCGAGGACGTTCGCCAGGGTGCGGGTCAGGGCCAGCCCCCACGGCTGCGCGCGAATGGCCGCCACGAAGAACGCTGAGGCGCCCAGCACGAGTGGAGCGGCGACCTCCGCCTCACCAAGCAGTTGTTGCAGGCCTCGCCAGCCCACCGCCTCGAGCAGCTGCCCGGCAAGCAGCAGCAGGGCGTAGAACAGCGTCCCGAGGATCCCGGCGATCACGCCACTGAGGAGGGAATGAACAGCGAACGGCGGCACGGGCCGCGGCGTCCACCGGCGATGGTCGGTCCACCCGGAGAGCAGCAGCAGGCCTGAGCCCCCAAAAACGGCCAGCAGGAACCAGCCACTCGGATTCAAGGGGTCGCCGATTCCCGACTGCAGGTCACCCTGGCCCGCACCGAGAATGCCCAGCAGCAAAGCGAGACCAGCCGCCCCCCACCGTTGCCGGGCGGACTCGAGGAACACCACGCCCAGACCGGCGGTCCAGGCCGCCACCAGGCCGCCGCCGGTCACGGCTGGCGCCGTGATCATCCATTGATGGTCGGTGGCGAGGCCAGTCAACAGGCCCACGCCCGCCCCGACCAGGGCCGCGAGAGGCAGGGTCAAGGCAGGGTGCCCAGCAGGCAGAGTGGAGGGGGACATGTGGTCACCCTAGGGGACGCCTGCGAAGGACGCGTCGTCCAATAGTGGCGGTTCCGGCCCCCACGCCGTCACGCCATGGAGGAGCCACGGCTGCTATTTCACGGGGCGGTCCTGACGATCAGTCGCCGGGCAGGTCGTGTAAACCGGCGCGCCGTGGGTCAACCAGTCCAGAACGTGATGCATGTCCTGGGCCACTCGTGAATAAGACGCTATCGTTCTCCCTATCAAAGCCGCCGAGTGCGGCTTTTTCTGTTCATCTGGGGCACGCGTTGGGTGAGCCGCGTTAATCGTCGGAGCGTGATGTGCTCCACGCGGGGTACTTTGCGTCGTCGTTCAGCACATCACCGTCCTCGATGATCTGGGTTTTGAGGTCGTCCAGATCGGAGACCGGCCGTTTGAGGAGGCCGTTGATCTGCACGAGGTGGGCGGGTAGGCCGCCGTCCTCATCCCCGTCATCTTCCTCGAAGATCTGCACGGGGACGTTCAGGTCTTCAAGGTCGTAACTGTGGTCGACCATGACGAGCAGTCCGGCACTGAGCTGCCCTTTAACCTCCAGGTACCCGTGGTTGTAGTTCGCGAACACGACGTCGCTGATGTCGGCGTTGCCCATCACGATGATGTCCGAGCCGCCCGAGATGAGGTTGCGGGCCTTCACGTTGCCCTGCACGAGGAGCACCGGGCCCCCGTCCATGTCGGTGTTCAGCAGGCCGCCGTCCAGGATCAGGTCGCCGAAGACGACCAGGACGTTCAGGTCCCAGGTCCCTTCCGGTGCCAGTGCGTTCAGTTCGCCCCAGTCGAGCCGCAGGTCACCGTCGAGGACCAGGTCGCCCTCGCAGATCAGGAGCTGGCTCGTGGGGCGGAAGAAGTAATCGTCGAGGTAGGACGGTACGTAGAAGACATCCCGGAGGTTGACCTTCTCGCTGAGCTGTTCGAACGTGTTGACGATCATCGGCACGCGCGCCAGCGTACCCCAAGCTTCTGACGGGACTCGCCTCCTTTGGGGCCGACGTGGGCGGTGGACTGGACGGGTCGGGTTCAGGTCCGGCTGGGGAACAAGAGAGCAGGGCATCGTTCGAGGCGAGAACCAAGCGGCGGTGCCACTCACAGCCGGGGCGACCTCCCAGTTACGGTATTGGGCTCGCGTTGACCTCCTGACGTTTGAACTGCGGTTCGAGACCCGGTTCCGACGGTGTGTCACCACAGTGGAGTTCTCGCAGGTGCTGGCATGGGGCCAGACCAGGATGGCCACAACGGTCCTAGAGGCCGGCTTGAATGCTGAACAGGCCTTCACTGCGAAGAGCCAGAGCGGCATTACCGGCTGAGGTCAATGAACTTCAAATTGTTTGCCAAGGCAATCACTGCCACCTTCAACCGCATGCTCAGCACCGTCTTCACCTGGCCCCAACGTAAACCCGCACCGGCCAGGACCGAGACGGCCGATAACACGCATTTCCTGGCTGCGCCGCATGCCGACTTCCAGCGCGGATCGGTTCGTCTCGCATTGACCTTCGGCGGTGTCAGGCAGGATCTCGACTGAGAGCCCTGGTCCGCAGGTGAGGTCGGTCTGCACCGCTCACGGAGCCTGGTCGTCGGGAGCAGCTGCCAGGGCAACGTGGCTGCGGAAGCCGTCCTTGACGTACTGCACTCGGCGGGGGTCATCATTCGGGCGGTCGAGGGGGTCCACGTGCACGACCACCCCGTACCCGTCACGGACGACGGTGGTCGACCAGATCAGGTGGTTCTGCTGCAACCGGACACGCGTGTCATAACCGCGTTCCTGGAGGCGCTGCGCCAGGCGCACGGCGAGGTCGGCCGCGTTCACTTTGGACACGAAGCATCCGCCGTCCGCCTCGTAGGAATCCGCGCAGAGGTTCCGGTCAAACTGCACGTCCTCCACGCCCTGCAGATCCGTAACGACCTGCTGATAGAAGTCCTGCACGGTGTTCACTTTCGGCTCCTGTCGACATGCGGAAAGAACGGCCAGGAGGGCCAGGGGGATCAGGGGGGTGCGTTTCATCTCAGGCCACTCCAGATGCTCTGCAGGCGGTGGAATTGCCGGTGCTTCATCTCATCCGGCAGGACGAAGTCCTGGATGGTCAGTTTGCCGACCTTGACGCTTGGCGGCACCCGCACGCCGAGAGCGGTGCCCAACTCCCGGTCAAACCAGGCACGGAAGGTGATGGGGCCGGAGGCCAGCAGGCGGACCAGGTCGAGGGCGCCCCACTTGTCGGAGGTGAAGTGCACCTGCCGGAAGGAGATCAGGGCGACGTGGAGGCGGTGGGACATGGCCCCTCCAGGGTAGTCGCAGGCCTCAGAGTGTCCCGCCGCACGTGCTGACCTGCGCGTGACCATCCTGGCGTCCCCTGCCTTCAGGAGGCCACCCATGTTCTGGATGTTGCTCGGCGTGTTCGGCGCGGTTCTGCTGATCGGCTTCGCCTTTGCTCGGAGGCAGGACCGCATCACCCGGGCCATGGCGGAGATGGAGCAGCCCTCCCCCGAGACAGGGTACGTCGGTCCGCACCGTCCCGGCCCGTCCTGACCATCCCAGACCGCCGAGTGCCGCTTCCATCAATCCTGCGGAGGGGGCACAGAACGCCGCACCAGTTCACTTCCAGATGGCCGGAAGCCCGCCTGCTCGTACAGGCCGCGGGCCATCTCGGTCGTCCCCAGGCTCAGGGTGTGCAGCCCGCGCTGCCGGGCCTCCTGCAGCGCGTGTCCCAGTAACAGGCGGGCGACACCCTGCTGCCGGACGGCCGAGGCCGTGTAGACGTTGACGATCCGTCCCCGCCAGGGGCTCGGATCCTCACGGGTCGGGCCCCATTCGAGCATCACCAACCCGCACCCACCGACCACTTCGCCTGCCGACTCCGCCACCCACCCCAGGTACAGGTCCCGCTCCATCGCCCGCGTCACCCAGGCGGCGTACGAGGTGACGGCCTCATGGTGGGCGTGGAGATCGGGATACCGATGCAGTGCGATCATCGCAGCGTCCGCTGACGTGGCCGGCCGGACACTCAGAGGGGCGTGTGGGGACTGGCCGGCCACCAATCCGCTCACGGCTTCCCGTGACGGAGCCGGGCGAGGCGGACGCTGTCATGGCGCTGGCCCTGCCAATTGCGGGCTTCGGGGACGCGGCCGCACTCCCGGTATCCCACCCGCGCCGCAGCGCGGACCATGCGCTCATTGCCACTCCAGGTGGTGAGCGTAACCACGTGGGCGTCCGTTTCCACAAAGGTCACGTCGGTCCACTGTCGGAGGGCTTCACGGCCGAGGCCGCCGCCCCAGTGCGCCGGGTTGTAGATGACGATGCCGAGCTCCCACCACCCGCCCCCGGCGGGGGCTTCCTCGAAGCGCGTGACCTGCCCGATGCACACGTCGTCCAGGGCAATGATGCGGCTGTGAGGTTGCGGGGGACGGGCCTGCATGTCCTGCACGTAGTCGTCGAAGGGGACGGGACCGGGTTTGTTCGTGAAGTACGGGCCGTCCCACTGTTGCCATTCCGGGCTGGGGGTGGCGCGGGTCCACTGCCAGAGGACCGGGAGGTCGTCAGGAAGGCGGGGGCGCAGGGTGAGGGTGGGCATCCGGGCCAGTGTGCCTCAAGAGGCACGGAAATCAGGCGGTACCTGCCTCTGGCGGCATTTGCGGAGGGGTCCGCAGTGCAAGAAGCCCCAGCAGGACCGTAGCCCACAAGGGAAGAGTGAGCACGCCAGCGCCCATGAACACGGCGGCGAGTGCCACGGCGAGCCCTCCTGTGAGCGTTACCACGGCCCCGGTCCTGGCCTGGGGGCGCAGCAGGGCGAGCGGCAGGCCGATCCAGGTGAGGACGGTCCCGGGGAGGGGCAGGAGGACCGCAATGGTGTCCTGCCGGCTGAGGAATCCGCCACCTGCCATCAGGGTCACGGCGTTCCCGAACAGCACGGACAACACCGCGAGGGCCAGCACGAGGGTGGTGACCAGGGTCAGGGGAAGGAGCCACACCCAGGCGCGGTGGGCTGCCGGGGGCGCCACGGAATGGCAGAGCTCGGTCATGCCTGAGGGGACGGTGGGCGGTGCGCGGTCCGCTGCCCAGATTGTGGACGCCGTGCCACCCGTGATTCCAGGTCAACACGGTGAACTGTGGTGCATGTCCTGGGCGGATCCTGCATAGGGCGCTACCTTGGTCTCCATCAAAGCCGCCCAGTGCGGCTCTTTTTATTGCCCCGCTGTGGGCACCCTTCGCCACAGGCCTTCCTGCGCTTCCAGGGACGCGGGCCAGAACACCAGCGTGAACTGCCCATCGACCTCCTGAACGTCGTAGTCGAGGTGGCAGGTGCCGATCCGCGGCCAGTACTCGGAGAGCAGATCCGCGGCGACCACCTGGATTTCGTCGAGGAGGCTGGTCAGGAAGTGCCTGGGTCCCAGGCCGGTGACGATGGTTTTCTGCACCAGGAGCCCGGAGTCGTTCCCGCGAAGCGTCACCGAATCGTCCGTTGGGGTAAGCGTCAGGCCTTCCGGAAGGAGACGCCAGATCACCGGCAGCTGGGCATGGAGGGCGGCGAGGACCGCATCCCGGTCATTCACAGGCCACGCCGTCGTTGTCCCGGTCGAGTTTGGGGCGGTAGCCCGGTTGGCCGCGCATGATTGGCGCCGCGCCCGCAGCTTTGGCCGCCGTGCAGTTGGCGTACACCACTTCCGCCCGCTGGGCCGGCTGGGGGGGCGTACTCAGGCTGGTGGTGGCCGTCTGCATCCGGACCAGGCTCTTGGCGACGTACCCGCTCTGGCCCTTGTACGTCGTCCGGCACCAGCTCCCCGTGCACGCCACAGTGAGGCTCGTGCCCTTGGGGATCACAGTCAGGACTATGCCAGAGGCGCTGGCGGTGCGGCGGAGGTTGACGTTGCTCGTCATCACGCCGGTGGCAGCCTGAGCGGCGGTGGACAGGAGCACGGCGAGCATCAGGAAGCGTTTCATGCCCCATCCTCGCAGGCCCCAGTCAGCCTTGCGCGCTAGGTTGACCGCATGACGGACGACACGCAGGCACTCGGCGGCACGGTAGTCGTCGATGGCATCGAGGGCCAGTGGGCGAGGGTGGAACTGCCGGACGGCACGACCGAGGACTGGGCACTGTCCAGTTTGCCGAAGGGTGTCAAGGAAGGCGACGTCATCCGGCTGGAGGTCACGGACGGGGATCTGGACCTGGAGATCGACCACGAGGAAACACGCAGACGTCGTCAGGGCGCTCAGGCGCGGCTCGATACGCTGAACCAGGCGGCACCCGACGGGGAGATCACGCTGTGAAGGGAATCAT
Organism: Deinococcus ficus; assembly: GCF_003444775.1. Classification (NCBI taxonomy): domain Bacteria; kingdom Thermotogati; phylum Deinococcota; class Deinococci; order Deinococcales; family Deinococcaceae; genus Deinococcus; species Deinococcus ficus. The sequence goes on from NZ_CP021082.1 coordinate 270,057, forward strand.
GCTCGCCACGGCCCTGCTGGGCTCTGCCGTTGCGCAGACTGCGCCCAAACCGTCCTCTCCCCCACTGGTGATCCGCTTCCTGGATGTCGGCCAGGGGGACGCCGTGCTAATCACCGCCCCCACCGGCGAGACGATCCTCTACGACGGTGGGCGCAGTGAGGCCAAAATGCGGGAACTGGTCCGGCAGTTCAACATCACCCGCGTGGACCTGGTTGCCGCCAGTCACATGGATGCCGACCACATCACGGGTCTGGTCCCAGCGGTGGCCTTGTTCAAGCCGAAGTACTTCCTGAACAACGGCATTGCCGCGACCACGCAGATCTTCCAGAAGCTGCTGAACGTGACCGCCCTGGCCAAGACCCAGGGCATGAAGGCCACCGGGCAAACCCTCAATCTCGGCACGGTGAAAGTGCGGGTCCTGGCCCCGCCCGCGGGCATGCCGGTCAACGAGCAGAACGTCAACAGCATCGGCCTGATGGTCGAGTACGGCGGCTTCAAGGCGCTGATGACCGGGGACAGTGAGGCACCCCAGACGAACGCCTGGCTCAAGCAATTCGGGGGGCAGGCGTTCGGGCCGGTGGACGTGTACAAGAGCATCCACCACGGGGCCGCGAACGGGGACACGCGGAGCTGGCTGGCGGCGGTGCGCCCACAGAACGTGGTGATCAGTGTTGGACCGAACAACTACGGGCACCCGACGCAGAGTGCGCTGGATCTCTACCGAAGCACGGGCGCAACCACCTGGCGCACGGACCTGCAGGGCACGGTCACCGTGACGGTACAGAGTGACGGACGCTATCAGGTGAGCACGGAGTTCGGCACGGTCGGTCCCCAGCGCCCACCCCTCTCAAGGCCAGGCAAGGCGCCGATCACCACGCCGATCACGCCCAATCCCCCAACCGTCACCCCGACCCCCTCCCTGGACGTGTACTACGCGAACTGCGATGCGGTCCGGGCCGCCGGGAAGTCACCTCTCCTGCGGGGCCAGCCGGGCTACCGGGCGGGGCTGGACCGGGATGGCGATGGCCGCGCCTGCGAGTAGGCCGCTTCTCGGAACCCTGACGTCGCCGCAGACGGCCATGGACACCCGTGCTCAACTTCAGGAGGATCACTCGTGACCACCATGCCACCATTCGATTCGGTGCACCAGACCCTTCAGCGCCTGCAGGCGCGCCTCCCCACTCTGACCGAGGCCGCGCTGGCCGACGTGGCGGCCCTCCTGCAGGCCGCTGACGCGCTCAGTACCGTCCCTGGTGAACCGGAAGAAGAGTCTTTTGAAGCTTTTCCTGGCGATGCCAAGTTGCGGGAGTCGGCCCGGACCCTCCTGCGGTCCTCGAGTGAGATCTTCCTCGGGCTGGCCGACCCGGCCCGCATGGACGCGTCCCGCCGTGCCCCTGGACAGGTGGAAGGTCATGTGGAGCAGGCGTTCGTCGCCGTGTTGAACGTCATGGACTTTCAATACCCGTCCTGGAAACCGGTGGAGCCAGAGCATCTGAACCTGGGCTTCGAGGTGGTCGTGGGACGGCAGTACATCCTGCGCGGGTACGCCCGGTTCGGAGGAGCTGTGCCGGATCTCCGTGACTACCCGCAGCTCCCCTGACGCCATGAGGGCCATCAAGACCATTTACGAGACGTGGATGCCGTTTGAGTCGTGCCCAACGGCAGAGCTGAAAGCCACCCTGAGGGACGCGATCGCTCGCCCCACCCTGGAGTGGGATACGTTCTTTCGCCAGATTGTGGATGACTTCGACGACGAGTCCGATGCCTTCTGGGTCAATTACAGCATCAAGTATGCGCAGTCAGCCTGTGACCGGAACATGGCCATTGCCTGGCTCGAACAGATCCTGACCCACCCGGAGCGGTATGGGGTCCTGGGTGGGGTGTTCGGGTCGGCCGCCAGCACTTTGGGGATGCTGGCCCCGTATCCCAACGAGGTGCTGCGCCGGACCATCACGTTGCAGGAGACCGGGAACCCTGAGATGGATGCCGAGCTCCCGTTTGCCCGGGCCGCGGCCCTGGGGGCGTACGTGATGACGGGCACCACCGTGGACTATGGCTTCGAGGTGAGTCGGCAGTTCCAGGCGAGCGGTGAAGTGCCCACGGTGGAGAAGGCCGAAGCCCTGATCCGGGCGTGGACAGGGAATTGACCACCGCAAGCGATCGGCGTGGAGGTCACCCCCCAAGTTCGCCCGGGGCAGGCTCGGCGGTGAGTTCAATCTTTTCGGTGCCCGTGAAGAGAAAGATGTCGCCGGGGAACTGGCCGGCCAAGTCAGCAGCGAGCTGCGCGGCATCGTCGACGGTCAGGTGCCCGGACCGGGCCAGGATCTGCTGAACGATGTCGAGCGAGGTGGGCCAGTCCGGGAAGTAGGAGACGTACTCGGCACGGCGCAGGGGCCTTTGAGCGACGTTGAATCCGACGTACCCGTCCTCGAAACTGTAAGTGAGTTCCATCAGACTGGCCGGGGTGCGTTTGCGGGCGGTGACCTCGGCGGGCAGCCAGAGGTCCTGGTCGAAGGCGTCCAGGTGCCTGAGGGTCCAGCCGTCCGCCTGGAGGAGATCGAGGAGGAATTGTCGCTGCTCCAGCTGTGCAGCGGTCAGGCTGGCGCGGTCCATGGGTCCCTCCGGGAACGGTTCAGGGTGGGTTCAGATGTGGACGTTCAGGTGCTCGACGGGCGTCCACGTGAAGGGGTCCTGGCGCCACTGGAACCGGAAGCGGGCGTATTCGAAGGAGTGGTGCACCGGCGCTCCCTGGCACGCCCCAGCGGCGGTCACGGGCTGCGCCGTGACCGTGTCGAAGGGGGTGTCGCGCGTCTTGAAGCCCACCAGGGCCAGCGGACGCTCCGCCACGTCATTGGAGACCACCTCGATCCAGTCCGACTCCGCGTACGTCGTGACGTGCAGGTCCCACGGCGGCACGTGAATGGCCTCCTCGTCGGTCGTCAGGCCAAAGCGGAAGGCGCTCAGGACGTAGGTGTCGTAGGCGGCCTGGGCGAGGCGGTCGAAGTCGTCGGACGCCTCGCCGTCCCGCCAGGGGATGCGGGCGCGCTCCAGACTGGGAAGCAGGGCGATCAGGGCGTCCCGGAACACGCCGACCACGTCGGTGGCGGTCGTTCGCCACACTGTCCGGTGGTTCGTCAGATTCTCGGCCACCCAGACGCCGTCCCGGAGGCGGAGGACGGCGTCGGCTTCGTTCTCGTCGTCGTAAATCTTGAGACTCATGCCCTCGTGCAGGCTGGGGAGGCGGTGAAGGTCCTCGGTGGACCTGGGCGTGTCCAGGCGCAACCGGGCATAGAGCGCGCTGGGACTGGGATTGAAGTCGACCCAGATGCGGGACATGCCGCACCATGGCAACGGGACTTCCCTGTGTCAACAGCTCAGTCGTCCGCGGACCTGGGCGAAAAGGAAGTCCGGGTGGGCGACGGGGGATCAGGGCCGCCCTTCCGCCCCCTGGTCTTCAGTGGGGTGCCGCGGCCATGGGCACTGGGAGCAGGTGGTTGCGGATCAGCAGGATCTGTCCCCGGTGGCTCAGTTCGTCCTCAAAGACGTGGAACCACGCCCAGCGGAAGTTCACCCTCGTGCCGTCAATCAGGGTGAATTCCCGGTCGAGCCAGCTGTCCTGACACGGTTCGAGGCGGCGCAGGCTCATCTGGCGCACCTGTGCGAGCAGGGCTTCGTACTGCTCCAGAGTCCAGCCCGTGTACCGGTCCCGGGCGGCGGCCCCCAACCGGAGGGCCGGGCCCCACTCGGTCTTCTCCTGCGCGGTGGGCTCCCGGTCTTCAAAGGTGGCCACGCCGTACGCCCACTCCACAGCGGCCATGTGGGCCAGGAGGGCGCCGATGCTGTTGCCCCGCGGGCCCGCGGACCAGTCCAGCTGGTCGGGGGTCAGCCCCTGGACGGCGGTGAGGGTGGTGTGACGGGTGTAGGCGAGCATGCTCACGAGTGTGCCGATCTCAGGCGTGAATCCTGGGGTGGGGCGCAGGCGGTCATCTGTGGGCATGCCTCAGTGTCTCGCCTGCGCGTCTGATGCCCTGCCAGACCTGACCGGGATGACGGCATGACTCGTGAACAGCGCGGAGAGTGCGGTGAATTCGTGTTCCAGCGTCAGGTCAGGCGGCGTCCTTGGTGTCCCGGGGTCGTTCCACGCCGAGTGGGTGGCCGGTGAGGGCGGCGAAGACGAGGTTGATGACGAAGGCTCCGGCGATGAAGAGCAGGCCTTTGCGCTGGATGGAAGAAAGACGGGCCATGACGCAGGGCAGCATACGGGGCCCGGCCCTGTCGGTCGCGAAGATGTGCGCCGCCGGTCAGTTTGATGGGCGACCGGCGTGCCAGACCAGTGGGAACGTAGTGCCGGGCCGGACGCCGAGATCGTGGAAGGTGCGCTCGAAAGAGATCAGCCGGCCGTAGGCGTCCCGGCTGAAGTCCTTGCGGGCCACCTAACGGTAATGAAACGGGTGGAGGTTCATGACGCGGCCCCCCGGTGTCCCCGGTGTCCTTCCTGGCGCCCGGCGCTGTCGAACAGGGACAGAGCGGCGCGCAGGTGCCCTTCCTCCAGCGTGCCTGCCCCGCCCAGATGGGGGGCCGGGTCGGCGGCAGGTGAGCCGCGGTGTTCAGCCTCGTGCATCGCCTCCGATCATGGCGCGGATGGTGGGGCGTGCGCACCGCATGTGCGGCGCGGAGCGGTCAAGGCGAGTCGGGGTCGTCGGGGTCCTGGCCTTCGAGACAGGGCAGGCAGTAGCCGTACATCAGCTCCGGGACGTACTGCTCGCACTCCGGGCACCATTCCTGCGTTTCACGTTCGATGGTGGGGCGGGGTTCCAGGGTGTGCTAGAGGAGTTCAAGGTCGGTGAGCAGGTCGCGGAGCAGATGGGTCATGGCCGTCTCCTGCGTCAGGATTGCGCGTGCATGACGTGAAACGCAAGATGCCCTTGGGCGGGTGGTCAAGTGCAGTGGCGATGCAGGAGAGGCACCAAGGAGAGGCGCCCCTCATCCTCCCCCGGGCGGATTCCGGCCACCGCGGAGACCCACCGATGACCACATTCGCCACCGCCCATAGCACCTCTAGCTCCCGCCCCGAAGGCCACGCCTGCGACGGCGTCAGTGCACGCCTCGGAGGGGCATCAGGGTCTGCAGGGGAATCACCCGCTGCACGCTGTGGATGGCGCCGGTCTCGCTGACGCTCTCGCGCACCTCCAGTTGGTTCCAGCCGGCCTTGAGGTCGAGCTGGGTGTCATGCACCGATCCGCTGTCCGGGCAGGTGATCACGGTGCGCGCCTTGACGTCGCGGTCGACGTACATCAGGCCGCGTCCCTTCCAGCCGGAGGTCTGGTCCGGCAGCGGCCAGCTGGGGTCAAGCAGTTCGAAGCCATCCGGCGGATTAGGCAGGTTGGCTTCGGGCTCATCATCGGCATGTGTGTGCGAGATCCGGATCGCCAGGCGGGCGAAGGCGTAGCGGGCCTCGGGGTCGTACTCGTTGACCTTCATCGCGCAGCCCGGCACCGTCTGGGAGTGCCTCATGGGCCGCAGATCGGTGCGCTCCACCCCGGGCAGGGTCAGCATCCAGGCGAGCTGGTCGGTGACGCTGCCCAGTGCCAGGATCTTAGCTTCGGGGGCGTCGTCGGGGTCGATGGGCCGGTCAAATTCCGGAATCTCGGGCTCGAGCAGCAGCGCCACGTCGCGCCCGGCGGCTTCCTCGTTGGTGTGGACTCCAGGGAAGAACAGATCACCCCCGACGTCGCTGAGATCGCGCAGCAGCCGCACGCTTCCACCGACCAGGCCGCCCTGCATCCCTTCAGGCAGCGGCCGGGGGGCGTCGGGGATCGGCCCCGTCCAGGCACCGTCTCGTCCGGTCGCCGGCGACGGGCTGGTCTGGGCCTGGGGCGAGCGCACGCAGCCGACCAGCAGGGTGGCCAGCAGCAGAGCAGGTTCAGCGCCAGGCGGGGTCGAGAAGAAGTGGTCATCGTCATTGCCATGGTAGGGCGGCCCGGCCATGGCCGGGACTGAAGTTGAGGACGTCTGGGGCGGGGCCGTGTCGACGAACCTCAATGCCTGGAACGCAGGGGCAGCGGCGTGCCGGGAGGCGCGATCCGCGCGGCCTGCCGTTCCACCAGGGTCTGGTTCTCGAAGAATTCCAGCACCTCGTATTCGATCAGGTTCCACCCCTGTTTGAGACGGAGCTTTTGGTCGATGCGGCTCAGCCGCGCTCCGCCCAGGCGGCAGTCGGCCAGGAGACGAGCCTCGACGTCGCGCTCGACGTAGCGCAGCTCGAAGGTGCGGCGGTTGCCATTCAGGCCGTGCATCAGCATGGCCACCGCCAGCTCCTCTTCATTCAGGGGCCGTCCCGGCGCGTACAAGCGCTCGAAGCCGGTGGGCGCCTCATCCAGATAGGGGTCAGGTTCAGTATGGGCGGTCTGGAGCGCGAGGTAGGCCGGGGCGATGCCCACCCCGGCCGGGGAGACGCGGTTCTCCTTGACCGTGCAGGCTTCGCCCATGTTGTCCATGGCGATCAGGGGCGTGAGGTAGCCCTCAGGCACCGGCGGCAATGCCAGGCGCCAGCTCAGGTCCTGTGCCACCTTGGTCTGTGCCAGGATCCCCTCGGGGAGGGTCGGGGGCTCGGGGATGGGGGTGGACTCGCTGGTGATGTCGACCACCACCGCGAGCGTGAGTCCGGCCGCGTCGGTGTCTTGGTGCTGCCCTGGCGCCTCGCTCTGGGGGTCCTGTGCCAGGCGCACGGTGCCCTTCAGGGCCGGCCAGCTGGGGGTGGCGGTGGAGGCGGCGCGGGGGTCTGCCTGGGTAGATGCTGCGCCCTCCCGGCAGCCGCTCAGCAGCAGCAGGGTGATCAGGGACACGGCAGCCAGGGGCTGGACAGAGCGGAAGGCGGATCGCATGGGGGTCACGGGGGGATCCTCAGGGATTGGGCGCCTGAACTTCCGGCGCCGTGGTCCTGCGTCGAAGGCGGGCCCAGCCACGCGGGGCCCGGGCGTCCAGAGGGCATACAGGCGAGCGTCCATGACGTGCTCCAGGGTGAACACGTCCGCCAGGGCGCAGGGCGAAAGGGCGTGGAAGTCGGCGGCCGTGGGCAGGGAGGCCTCATGGAGGCCCTGGGAAGTGGAAGAAGCGGCCGGCATGCAATCACGGGTAGTCCGGGTCAAGCTTCAGCGTACGTTCTTGTTCACGCCGCGCCAAACATCCCGGCGATGAATTCGGTTGATCTCCCCCCAGCACGTTGGGACAATCACGGCATGTCTGCGCTGCTGACCGGACGACTTCAGCAGCGTCCTGCACGCCCTCGGGATCGACTTCTCCGGTCAGGACCTGGCCGACCTCACCTGCGCGGTAGAAGGCCTGCACATCTGAGGCCCCACCGTCACGCTTCTCCAGCCCGCTGCCGGGCCAGCGCCGCCCGGCGCCGCTCGCGCAGCGTCCGGCGGGTGACCTCCGGATCGGCGTCCGGGTCTGGCGCGAAGTCCGGTCCGAGGCCCTCGACCTCGATCCAGTAGTCCTGCGCTTTCATCTTCCGCCCCGCCTCGATCAGGCACGCGCTGATCACCTGGAGTGAATCACGCGTGCCCAGGACGCCCGAGGCCAGCTCCTCCCGGCCCAGCACCACCCGGAACTCGCACAGGTCCGTCCGCTGTGGCTGCCCCAGCGCGTCGAAATCCTCTGGGACGGGCACGGGATCCGACCAGCCCGCCTGAGCGCCGTAGGACTTCATTCGTCCCCACAGGCGTCCGATGGGCGTGCCGTACGTCTCGCGGTTCCACGCCCGCCACTGGGTCTTCAGCTGATCGAACAGGTCATCGCTCACGCCTCACCTGAAGAGAACCCTGGCTGCAGGAGCTGCTCGATCCGTGCCCGGTGCTCGGCCTCCCAGACGTCCAGGGGGGTGGCCGCGTCCCGGTCCGCTTTCTTCCGCGCGGCCGCCCACACCTCGCTCAAGCGCTCACCCGGCACGGCGACGATCCCTTCTTCGTCGGCGACGATCATGTCCCCTGGGCTGACCTGAATTCCGCCGCACCTCACGGGGGCATTCAGCCGGCCAGGGCCGGACTTCCGGCCGGGAATCGGGCTCAGCCCCCGCGCGAAGACCGGGAAGCCGATTGCCCGCATCTCCGCGAGGTCGCGGATCACGCCGTCCACGATGAAGGCCGCGATGCCGCGCCGTTGCGCGACCGCGCAGACGTTCCCGCCCGCGACCGCAAAGGTGGTGTCTCCAGCCTCGACGACGATCACGGCGCCGGGCGGGGCGCGGTGGATGGCGGCGTGCAGCATCAGGTTGTCGCCTGGAGCGCACTGCACGGGGTAAGCAGGTCCGGCCACACGGGGCGGGGACGTCCAAAGGGGGCGCAGACCATAGTCCATGACGTGCTCCTGGGTAAGGACGTCCGCCAGAGCGCAGGGAGAAAGGGTGTGGAAGTCGGTGGCCGTGGGCAGGGCTTGCGTCATGGAGGCTCCGGAAAGGGGGAGTGAACGACCGGCTCACCCGTCACGGTCGGCACCCTGGCAGGCCGGGTTGAGGTTCAGCGTACGTGGCCTTCCGCGTCTCTGGTCGTCACCAAGGAAGAAACATCCCCGGCCGCTTATGATCGTCGATGGCTGCGGGGTGCCGCTGGCGATGTTGCTCCCGCCGACCAACGGCACTGTTTGAGCCGCTTCTGGACGCGGTACTGACCGTTTACAACGGGCGGCGGGGCGCGCCGGAACAGACCTATCCGTTGGCGCATAGGATGCGGTATGCGTTTCATGTACGTGGCTGCTCAGAAAGGAAGTTGGGTCAACTCCGCAGAGATCGAGCACATCAAGGTCGTGACGGCTGTCGACAATGCCTGGAAGGTCGTCTGCCGCATGAGCTCGGGTGAAACCTACGACATCTCCAAGGAATTTGGGAGCGAGTCCGAGGCACGCGTCGAAATGAACGCCATCGTCGATAAATTCCACCAGACCAAGGAGTGACTTCCCTCCGGTGGACGGCTGGCACGAACCCATCTACACCGATGACTAGCCGACAGAATGCGTGTCTCGCAAGACGGCCGCTGTTTCGCAGTGGGCCGATGTCCGCGATTCAATCGAACACCAGGTAGCCAGCAGCCATGACGATGCAAAAGAAACCAAACGTACTCAGCACAGTCACGATCCAGAGGATCCAGGTGCCAGGACTCTTGATACGAAGCGTGCTTTGAGAGGGCTTCCTGGGGTTGAAATACACCTTCACGGCCGTGCCGGCTTGATACGTCTCAATCACCTGCTGGGCCGTTCGCGCGGAAAAGTAGGCGATGGCCATCTCCCCAGGATATGTTTGCTGCCCAGCCACATAACTCCAGACGATATGCGCGTTGTAGGCAGGCAGACTCCCCACCGAGTCGCTGGAAGAAGTCTTTGTTCTCAAGACCACGCCATCTGCCACGCGCCAGTTTTTTGATCCAAACAATGCTCTGAATAAGAGGTAAAGGAGCGCCCCGAACCCAATGAAGATCAGGATCATCAGGAACATCAGAACTGGTGGGTCATTGGCCATCGTGAAGAGCCTAACGGAAGGTGGCTCCGGTCCAGCAGCAGAGTTGATCTCGACCCCGGATGAAGTGCACGACGAGGCGCGGGTTGTGGCGTGAACCTCTGCACTTCAGGGCGACGTGGGGACGGTTGGACATGGCTGATCCAGCGTACCGGCAGGGCGCCAGGTGGCAGTGCGCACGTGCTCATCTGAGCGTGACGTTCCCGGCGTACTCGGCGTCCAGGAGGCCACCCGCGTTCTGAATGCTGTGTCGCCATTCCCCCTGGGAGACTTGATGGCCCCCGAGCGCGAACGGCAAGCGACCTCCGCTTCCCTTCCGCTCCGCACTATCGGGGCAAGCCCACCTCGCCAGGAGCGCTGCTGGTCTCCCGCAGGGGTGGCAGATTTTTACGATCGGACCAGGCCAGCCAGGCCAGGAGGGCGGTGACGACGGCCAGGCCCAGACCGAACTCCCCGGTCACGTACGGCGTCACCGCGTTCGGGACGGTCAGGGGATTCAGGAGGGTTTGGATGAAGGCGTTGTGGCTGGCGTGTAGGACCACGGCCGGCCAGACACTTCCTGACCGGAGGCGGAGCCAGGCGAGGACGACACTCAGACTGACCGCCATCACACTGAAACACGCCAGTCCGTAGAGCAGAGGCGCGCCTGCGTTGTTGTATTCGAACAGCACGATGGCCGGGGTGTGCCACAGCGTCCAGAGGGCGCCGCTGACCAGGGCCGTGCTGGTGAAGGACAGCCGCCTGGCCAGCTCAGGCACCAGCAGGCCGCGCCAGCCGAGTTCCTCCCCGAAGGCGGTGATGCCGGCGAACAGCACCCCCAGCGTGGCGGTCTTGAAGGCGTAGCTGCCCAGAAACCCTGCTGAGCCGGCGCCCGGGTCGGCCACCTGGGCGGCCAGGGCGGCGACAGACACGTCGCCCAGGCCCGTCAGCCAGACGGTGAGGTAGACCACGAGTCCATAGAGCAGGGGAAGGACGTAGCCGAGCACCGTCCACCGTGGGGCCCGCAGCGTCCAGCCCAGCCCCCGGAGGGTGCGCTCAAAGAGCAGCTGGGTGAACAGTGCCGACAGCGCAGGGCTCGCGATGAGGCCGAGACCGTACAGCTCGTCGGCGTCTTGTTGAAGCATGAAGTAGCAGAGCCCACTGAGGGTGAAGGTCAACGAGAGGAAGACGAGCGGTTTGTGAACCGAGGGAAGACGTGTGAGCCCCATGGCGCAGAGCGTAGGCATGGCCGGAGGAAACCTCGTCCGCCTTTCAGATGAGCTGGCGTCAGCGTCTGAGGCGTGCTCCCGTTCCAGGCACCACTTCCTGCTGTTCGCGCGGATCTGCGCGGCGTACGGGCAACCCGAACAGGCCCTCCGGTTTCTTGAATGGGGGCGTCCCCATGTGCGCTCAGGGGTGTCCGGACTCCTCGAGGAGGTGGAGCGCCTGGCGCAGCAACTCCAGACTGAGCCACAGCAGGTAGTTCAGAGCTGCACTATTGGCACCGCGTCACGGCCTTGACAGGGGAAAACCCAGTCCCGGCGCCTGCATCCGCTCATCGCGTGTCTATGACCCTGTGGACGAGCCCCTCGTGGCTGCAGAATTCGGGCCCATGCGCACGCGAATGTGAACGGGGCGAAGGCCAGCGTGACCGTGACCGCCACTCAGGACCCGCATCACGTGCCGCCCTGAACTGTGGTGCATGTCCTGGGCACCTGGTGTATAGGGCGCTATTTTGTTCACCATCAAGCCGCCGAGTGCGGCTTTTTCCTTTTGGGTTCCCGGTCGCAGGTGATCGGTCCCTGTGGGAGGTTGAGTGCTCGGTCAGTACCCATCCGGAATGGATGTGGGAGGCAGACGGTCCAGGCTGGGTGGCACCGCTGGCACAACCTGACCGGCTGGAGGCAGAACCCCCGAGGTCAGCCCGCGCTCAGCCTTGACCTGGTACCAGCCGTTCTGCCACACGCTCACCGTGATGGTGCCCTGCCGGTCCGTGCGCCACACGGCTGCGCCCGCCTGCTGGTACGCCCCCAGCACGGCTGCCGGCAGCCCCCCATCCGGCGACACCCGGGCGATCACCTGGCGGGGCCGGACGGAGCGCAGCCAGTCCGCCGTGTCCCCCGTTCCCCCTGCCCGGATCACGGTCCCGTACACGTCCACCGGACCGAGGGGTTGTCCAGGGAATGTGCGGAGCCAGCCGGCCGTCTGGGCAACGAGCGTATGGCCGGTCAACAGCGCACTGAACCCCCCGTAGTCGATCCGCAGGGCAGGGGGAACGTTCACCGAGACCCCGCCGTCAGGCGACGGGAGGATCATGAGGCGAACCTCACCGACGTTGAAATCGGTGACCTCGCCTTGAGCTGACAGGGGCCGACGGGCCTCCGCGCCTTTCAGCCAGCCTGAACCTGGTGGGGGTGGGAAAGCCGCGCCGTGAGCCCTGAACCAGGTCGTCGTCAGGGAGCCAGAGTTGCCGGGAACCACCGCATCGATCCGGTCGAGGGTGTAGAGGCGCTTCAGCTCGTCGACACGGCGTCTCTGCGGGGAGGCGAGGTACAGGAGGACCTCGCCTGTGGGGGCGGTCACGACCACCGCGTCCCCCGAGTCGGCCGTCAGGAACCGGAGGGTCAAGGGGGCCGGTCTGGGCAGCGGAACCGACTGCCTGGAAAGAGCCGGGCCGGAGTTCAGGGCGCAGAGTGCGAGCAGGGCGGCTCCTCGAACGTTGGGGCGCTCCCAGGGGCGGGTGGGCATGCCTGAGCCTACTTCGGCCTGAATAGGAAATCCGACGCCTTTCTGCTTCAGCGCACACGAGGGCAGTGAGCGGGCGCCACAGTGCCACGCGTCAAGAGGTAGCCGGTGCGTGGAAGAGCCTGGATCGCAGGGGGACCTCCACTGTGCATTCATGGCGAGGTGGCAGAGATTACAGGCCTCCCGTTCGCGCTTGGTGGCCAGGGGTCGGTGGTGGCCGGGTGAACCTCACGCTCACCACAGGCGCAGGGCGCTGTCGTCCCTGCCCGCACCCGTCCGCAGGCCTGGCAGGCCACCAATCCGGAAGGCTCCGTTATCTGGGGCGGCTCCACGTCCCACGGCGGTGCGATCGGCAACCCCGGGCGCACCAGAGCGGGCGGCAGCAGGAACACCGACAGTTCCCCGGACTGCTCCAGGTACACCCGCCGGACCTGCCCGAGTTGTGCCACGCCTTCGGGGCGCAGGCGCTCGAACAGGTCCTACCGACTCAGCCGGGCACGCCGCAGACTGCCGTCCACGATCACCCCGTCGCGCACCAGTTCCACCGGGACGCCGTCCACGAAGGTTTCCAGCCGCCGGGAGCGGATCATCCACCACGACACGCCGCGCTGCAGGGCGACCACGGCGGTGAGGACGAGCACCGCCAGCAGGACCGGGACTTCCGTGTACAGCATGGGATCGCCCGCCGCGGAGCCCAGGGCGATCACGATGGCAAGTTCCAGGGGGCTGAGCTGGGACAGGCCGCGCTTGCCGGTCATGCGCAGCAGGAACACCAGCCACAGAAACACCACCCCGGTCCGCAGCAGTATCTCCAGCAGGAGGGGAACTGAGAAGTCCTCACCGAACAGCAGCCGCGACCAGTCCAGCGGCTGGAAGCCCGGATCGCCCGGGACGCTTATCCGGAGGCACCTGGACCCGTGGTCAGGCCACTGGAGAGTGCTCGGGCCATGTCAGGACGATACCAGCAGGGGTTGGGCCGGTCCTGGCGCATCAGCATGCGCCTCATAGACCATCCGCGAGTGCAGGTTGGGCTCGGTACACCTCGCGCATGGCGCTGTGAATGATGCCCATGGCCAGGCCCATCGTGAGCATGGACGAGAAGCCGTAACTGACCATGGGCAGCGGCACGCCCGTCACGGGGAACAGCCCGGCGGCCACGGCCAGGTTCACCAGGGCCTGCCCGACAATCATGAACATCGCGCCGCTGGCCAGGATGGACGCCCCGTGAATTTCCGGCCGCATCGGGCGCACGCGGGTGGCCAGCTGGGCGACCTGCAAAGCTGTGGAGACGATCAGCCAGTACGCGAACAGCAGCATGGTCACGCCCAGCAGGCCCGTGGCGAAGCCCACGGATGCCACGATCAGGTCCGTGTGCGCCGCGAAGTACGTCCAGCGGGGCGCGTCGGGCCCCTGACCCCACAGGCCGCCGAGTTGCAGGTCGCGGTGGGCCATGCCGATCTGGTCGAGGCCCACGGCGACCTGCTCGTCCCGGCCGAGATGTCCGAACACGCGCGCGAGGATGTACGGATGGGCACTGAGGTACCGGTCGGCGAGCGGCAGGGCCAGGAGGGTCAGGGCGAGGAGGAACCCGCCGATGTTCGAGAACCGGACGCCCGCGGCGAACATCACCACGACGCCCAGCCCGAAGGTGAGCACGCTGGTGCCCAGGTCGGGTTCCAGAAGGACCAGGCCGGTGGTGAGGAGGATCATGGCGGTGACGCTGATCAGTTTGTTCTGCACGCCCCGCCGGGAGAAGAACGACGCGAGTTGCAGGACCAGGCCGAGCTTGGCGAGTTCGCTGGGCTGGAAGCGGACCGGGCCGAATTCCAGCCAGCGTTTGACCCCGCCGCTTTCCGCGGCGCCCTTGCCCGCGAACAGGGTCAGGACGAGGAGCAGCAGGGTGACGCCCCAGGCGTACGGGGCGAGTTTCAGGTAGGTGCGGGGGCGGACCTGGGCGGCGAGGAACGTGACGCACAGGGCGAGGAGGGCCTTGCCGCCGTGGTCGAGGATCTTCTCGGGGGCGGCGGTGGCGACGCCGATGAGGCCCAGGATCAGGAGGAGCAGCTGGGCGATCAGGAGCTGCACGCTCATGCCGGGCCTCCCTTCAGTGGGAGTGACCTGGAGACCAGAGGCAGGGAATGGCGGCAGGACCGGCGGACCGGTCCTGCGGGGCGGTGCGGGGGTTGTGGCTGGGCCAGGTGGTCGGGCGGCGGGCAAGGGTGGGCACGTCGGGCCTGTTCACGAGAGGGTGGAGGCACGCCCCGGCTGTGCAGGGGCAGCCGGAGCTTTGTCAGGCTGCACGGGCGCTGGTCCTGTGGTGAATGGCGCGTCCGGGTGTTCGGTGCGCCTCCGCACAACTCAGTGTCAAAACTGTGATGCGGTCGCCGGCTGATCGCGAATGGTCGTTGGTGTGTGTGACGTGATTTCTTCACGCCCGGTACCATAGCCGGACGTCAGGCAACGAGTCACGGAGTGTGCGGGCTCAGGACCCCAGGGACCGTGCCTTCCGGCCACTTTCTGCTCGGAGATCCGGGCCGCGTGCCTGACAGGTGAGAGGATCCATTTGAGCGCGGAGCCCATCGATCTCCCGACTGATCCGATTCAAAAGCTTCCCCAGGTGCTCGGTGACATGCGTGAGTTGCGTGGCAATGAGGCGCTCCAGGTCCGGGTGGGGCGTATCTCGGGCGGGCGGTCATGCAGGGCGTGCCGTTCGAGCACGAAGGCGCAGAAGGCGGGCAGGGAAATGCCAGCGTCCTGTGCGAGGTCCGCCATTACGGACGCATGGAGTGGCGCAAGGGGCACGGTCACCGAGAGGGGAGCGGTGGCGTCAACTGGGGTTGAGGTCATGGTCTTCCCGGGAGCCCCCAGTGGTCTGAGGCTCTGTCAAGGCTGAGTGGCGGGATGCGGCGTCTGCCTCGCGTGCTCTGAGTTGGTGGGCCCCGTCCACTCGGCACCACGTCGCAAGGCTTGCCCGTCACCGGCCGGTGACGGTGCTCACCTGCGCCCGGTACTCCCCCTTGCCCACCGTCTGCACCGTGAAAATGCCCAGATTTCGCCTTGTGCCCTGCGCAAACGACCAGATGCTGGTCCTCAAGCCGTCGACCTCCGCTTCGTTCAGAAGGCGCCATCCCGCTTGCTTGAGCTGCCCCGCGTAGTGGCTGGTCAGGGCCGCCGGGCTTAAGTTCGTGACGATCCGCGCGGCCTGATTGAGATCGTCCCCTACCGATCCCTGCGATTCGACATGCACTTCCGCGCCGAGCGGGGGCCGCAGGACGGGCAGTCCTGTCCCCGTTCCGGGGGTGACCGCACCTGCAGCCCGGAGTTGCTGGTCAAGGGACTCTGCGCCGCTCAGGGTCAGGGTCGCCTGGGAGCCCTCGCCTGCCTGCTGGACGCGGAAGATCAGGATCTGGTCTGGGGAACGCCGGTACCACGTTCCGCCCGTCACCTGGTTCGCCGGCTGGAACCCGCCCATGGTGAGGTCCGGTCCGAACGGCACTGTCAGGCGGCGCCATCCACCTTGCTCGAGGGTGCGCACCAGGGTCTGCTGTGTGGAGAGCGGGTTCACTGGACTGTTCCAATACACCGCGGTGGTTGGAGAGGCCGTCGTGCCCGGCCGGACGGTCACGACGCTTCCGATGACCCGGCTGCCCTCCGGCAGCGTGATGGGAAAGCGCGCCGGCAGTTCACCGAGGAAGATGTCCACGGAGGCCCCGTTCCCATTCGAGGTGAGAATCCGTTCGAGCAAGAGGCGCTCGGCACTCGGTCTCGGAATGGAAATGGGCGCTTTGGGGGCGGGCTGGGCAGGTGCGACCGACAGGAGCAACGCTGTGAGGAGGGAGAGAGATCGCATGCCTTACCGTACGGGCTGATCCCCTGCCGCGCGTCACTGATCATGCGGGTGCTCTTCAGTGTCCCTTCACTGGAGACCCGCCACACCAGCTGGGGCGTGGTGTGGTGAC
Source organism: Deinococcus ficus (assembly GCF_003444775.1). Lineage (NCBI taxonomy): Bacteria > Thermotogati > Deinococcota > Deinococci > Deinococcales > Deinococcaceae > Deinococcus > Deinococcus ficus. Next base: position 286,248 of record NZ_CP021082.1, read on the forward strand.
CGGTTCAGAAGGTGAGGAACTGGCCCAGCATGTCGTCGAGCCTATGCGGAATGACCCACCGGGTCAGCTGTTTTTCCTAGGTTGGATCTGTGCAGCACAGTAGGCTGCCGGGCATGACCACTCCCGCCGCAACGCCCGTCCAGCGCATGCAGGCCGCCCTGCAGTCCACCGCCCTGGACGGCTGGCTGATGTACGACTTCCAGGGCCTGAACCCCCATGCCCGGCGCGTGCTGGACATTCCCGCCAGCGTCTTCCTGACGCGGCGGTTTTTCGTGTGGGTGCCCCGCGAGGGCCGCGCGGTGGTGCTGCACAACCACATCGAGGGCGGCAACTGGCGGAACATCACCCGGGCCTGGGACGCCGACCTGCGGCCCTTCGGGTCGCACGCCGAACTGGACGCGGCCCTGAAAGCGGTCGTGGCCGGGCAGCGCGTGGCGATGGAGTACAGCCCCCTGGGCGCGGTGCCGTACGTGAGCCGCGTGGACGCCGGCACCGTGGAGCGCGTGCGGGCCGCCGGGGCCGCCGGGATCGAGAGCAGCGCGGACCTGCTGCAGGCATTCCTGGTGTGGTCGCCGGAGGACCGCGCCGCGCACGACCACGCCGCGAGCGTCCTGATGCGCGCCAAGGACGACGCCTTCCGCCTGATTCACGAGCGGCTGCAGTCCGGGCAGGCGGTCACGGAACTGGAGGTGCAGGCGCTGATCATGGACCAGATCCGCGCGGCAGGCATGCAGGCCGGGCATGACGTGAACGTGAGTTTCGGCGTGAACGCCGCCGACAGCCACTACGAGCCCGGCGAGGCGCAGAACGCCACGCTGCAGCCCGGGCAGTGCGTGCTGATCGACCTGTGGGCGCAGGAGCCGGGCCGGCCGTTCGCGGACGTGACCTGGGTGGCGCATGCGGGCGAGCCGGGCCCGGAGTACGCCGAGGCGTGGCAGGCCACCCGCGCCGCCCGGGACGCCGCGCTGAGCCTGGTGCAGGACCGCTTCGAGGCCGAGGGCTGGGGCCGGGTGCAGGGCTGGGAACTGGACCGCGCTGCCCGGGACGCCATGGGCGAGGCGTGGGAGCCGTACTTCCTGCACCGCACCGGGCATGACCTGGGCGTGCAGATTCACGGGTCCGGCGCGAACCTGGACGATTACGAGACGCGCGACACCCGCACCCTCACGCCCGGGCTGTGCGTGACCATCGAACCCGGCACGTACCCGGCGCACCGGGGCTTCGGGATCCGCACGGAGATCGACGTGTTCCTCTCCCCGGCCGGGCCGGAGGTCACCACGCACGTGCAGCGCGAGCCGTTCGTGCTGGGCGGCCCGGACACCTGGGCGCAGGTGCGCGCCCGCGGGTACGGAGAGCCGGCCGGGGAGTAACAGGGGCTCCGGCGTGTGGTTACGGTCAGGTAAATCAAACCGACCTTCCCAATACATCGTCAAGTCAGACACTGTCAGACGTCAGGTAACTGTACTTCGGGGAATATTCATCGGCGTCGTCGTGGCCAGCATCTGCGATGCTGGCCTTCTTGTTGAAGCGTTCTCGACGCCCGCGGTGGACCCGCCACTTCCCGATCTGGTTCTCCCCGTTCCACACGTGTTTCCGCCATCAGGCCCAGCAGCAATGGGCCCCGGTCTACGTGCAGGGTCTGTGCAGTCCTGCGCACAGGAAAAGTATGCAACCCCTGGCTGACCAGGTGGCCCCCGGCAAGCAGGATCACCTGCAGCACTTCATCACCGACAGCCCCTGGAAGACCGAAGGGCGAGAGCAAATCGTCGCCGACCGGGCACAGCACCTTCTGGGGGGCCGGAATGCCGTGCTCATCATCGACGACACCTGTCTCAGCAAGTTCGGATCTCACTCGGTTGGGGTGGGACGGCAGTCCTCCGGGCAGGCGGGAAAGATCACCAACTGCCAGTGTTTGGTGTCCGTCACACTGGCCCGGGATGAGATTCCTATTCCCCTGCGCCTGAGGCTGTTTCTCCCCTCAGAATGGTCCACCGACCCAGCCAGGTGCCTGCAGGCGGGTGTTCCACAGGAACACCCGCTGGGATCCACCAAATGGGAAATCGCCCTGCGGGAGATCGACGATCTGACAGGGAGCGTGCAGTTCGGGATGGTCCTGGCGGATGCGGGGTACGGCGTGAATGCGAAGTTTCGACGCGCCCTCACTGCCCGTGGCCTGCGGTGGTCGGTCGGCACGGTCCGCACCCAACGGGTGTACCCCGCACAGGTCCACTTGATCCCTCTCCCCAAACGCTCTCGGGGACGACCCCAGAAGCACCCAACCCCCTCCGAGGACACCGAAACCATTGAGGCCGTCCTGGTCCGGGAACCCTGGCGTCGCGTGATGTGGCGCCAAGGCACGAAAGGACCGCTGACAGGGACATTCGCCGCGAAGTACGTCCGTCTGGCGGATGGCAACGCGAATGCTCGTGGCCAGCACCTTCCAGGGGAAGGTGCCTGGGTGATCGGGGAGCAGCGTGCTCGTGGAGAACGAAAGTATTACCTGTGCAATTTGCCGCCGGAGACGTCGTTTGACCATCTGGTTCGGGTGACGAAGCAGCGGTGGGCGTGTGAGTTGGGTCACCGGGAACTCAAGCAGGAGGTGGGGCTGGATCACTTTGAAGGGCGGACCTGGCAGGGCCTGCACCACCATGCGGTCCTGTGTCTGGTCGCCCTGCTGTTCCTCCAGTGGATCCGCCTGTCCCAGTTGGACGGCTTTTTTGGCGAATCTGTCCCCGCCATCAGAAGGGAGATCGCCGGGGTATCTCCTCGGCGATCTCAACGTCTGCGACTGTATTGCTCGTGCTGCACGGCCTTATTCAGCGGACCCTGAATTCCCCCAATGTACAGCTACCGGTTCAGGCTGGCCATGGCGCTGCTCGGGTACCGGTCCCCGGCGGCCGCGCCCCGGGGGAAGGCGGCGTCCATGCGCGCCAGGTCCACTTCAGTCAGGTGCACCTCCAGGGCGCCGAGGTTTTCCTCCAGGTACTTTACGCGGCGCGTGCCGGGAATCGGCACGACGTCGTCTCCCTGCGCCAGCACCCACGCCAGCGCAAGTTGCGATGCCGTGCACCCCTTCTCGGCGGCGATGGCCTGCACTTCCCGCACGAGATCCAGGTTCTTCTGAAAGTGCTGTCCCTGGAAGCGAGGATTGTGCTTGCGGAAATCGTCGTCCGCGATGTCGTCCGGGCTCCGAATCTGCCCGGTCAGGAAGCCTCGGCCCAGCGGGCTGTACGGCACGAAGCCCACGCCCAGGTCGCGACAGGCGGCCAGGATGCCCTCCTCCGGGTCGCGGGTCCACAGGGAGTACTCGCTCTGCACCGCCGTGACCGGGTGAACGGCGTTCGCGCGCCGCAGCGTGTCCGGACTCACCTCCGACAGGCCGATGGCCCGCACCTTGCCTTCCTTCACGAGTTCGGCCATGGCGCCCACGGTGTCCTCGATGGGCGTGTCCGGGTCCACGCGGTGCAGGTAGTACAGGTCCACGTACTCCGTGCCCAGGCGCGTGAGGCTGCCCTCGATGGCCTGGCGCACGTACTCCGGGCGGCCGTTGATGCCGCGCTGCATGGGGTTTGCCGGGTCGAAGACGATGCCGAACTTCGTGGCCAGCACCACCTGCTCCCGCTTTCCGCGCAGCCAGCGGCCCAGCAGTTCCTCGTTCAGGTGAGGGCCGTACATGTCGGCCGTGTCGTAGAACGTGACGCCGCGTTCGAGCGCGCGGTCCAGGGTGGCCATGTTCTCGGTTTCGTCGGTGGCGCCGTAGAAGGCGCTCATGCCCATGCAGCCCAGGCCCAGCGCGGACACGGTCAGGTTCCGCAGGCGGCGCTGCGGCATGGGGGACGGAGTGGGGGCAGAGGAAGGCTGGGTCATGGCAGACACTCCTTTTCCGGCGGGCACAGGGGTGTGGGTGCCCACGCCCCTCAGATGGTACTCGTTGCCTCAGGTCACGCTCGACAGGATCACTTTCAGCCTCGGTTGCATCGTTCAGTCTCCATCGGAGCCACGGCGCTTGTGATCGCCTGGCATTCCAGAGGGCACTGAGCTTCTCCGCCTGCCGGAGCGCCACGGCCAGCGTCGGCGCACCAGACCGGGTCGGTGACCGCCGGGTCATACGGCGCCAGCTTCATCACACAGCCTTCCACTTCGGTCACGAATTGCGTGCCGTACTTCTGTGGCCGGCCCAGACTGAGCATCCAACGGTCAAATGTTGCGGCACACAGCCATCCAGCTGCCGTGTAGCCGCGGCGCATCGCCTGCTGTGCGAGCAGGTTCGCCAGCTCGTAGTGCTGCGGGCAGTCCCGTGCCGAACGAGGAACGCGGCGGCGCACCGGACCGTGTCCAGCGAAGTGCAGGTGCTGCCGGACTGGCAGCTGATGCGTTCCGCCGCGCTGGCCGGCAGCACCCTGAGTTGCCGCGTGAGGAACATGGCGCGCTACGCGCGGTGCCTGATGACCGGCGAGGGCGTGCAGGCGGACCCACCCCTCGCGCGGTTTGACCGCAAGAGTCTGTTCAGCCCGCAGCTCACCACCGGCTTCATGGAGGGGCTCACGCCGGCCCGGATGGGCCTGGCCTGGTGGCTTGAACCTGACCAGATCCGGCATGGGGGCGCGCGTGACAGCTTTCCTGGTCTTCCCCAGCCGCCAGGTGGCCATGATCGCGCACTTGAACAGCCCCTCGGGCGGGGCGTTCAATGCCGCGCTGGAACAGGTCCTGAAAACCCTGGTGCTGGGCCTGCCCATGTGGACCCTGCCGGTCGCCAGCCACGCCGTCCCTGCCCTCTACGTCCACGCTGGGCCGTTCAAGGCGTCCACGAAACGACCGGCTGACGCGCCCTCCCTGCACTTCGAGGTGACCGGGGGGCAACCTGACCCTGCGCGTGTCCGGGAAGGAGGACGCCGCGCCGGCAGTCCTGCGGTTCCAGCCGGACGCCGCCGTGATGGCGGGAGGACCGGCTGACGGGCACGTCGCCCAGTTCTTCCGGGATCCTCAGGGTCAGGTGATGCTCGTGCGGATCGGGTCGCCGCTTTTCCCGAGGCAGGACGTGGCCCTGCCCGTCGCGCTGTGTCGCGCGGCGCGCTGAACGCCGATCACGCCGCCTGGGAAACGGGCTCATGACGACCAGCCGCGACCGGCCATTCACCCTGTCGCGCCGGCTGGCTCAGGCGCCCCTGACCTCGGTGTGCAGCCCCCTGAGACTCAGCCTGGAGCAGGCAAGCGCCTTCAAGAGGCGCCTGACGGCCCTGGTGCAGGAGTCCCGGTCGCAGCAGTCCTTGGAGGAGGCTGCCTGCGACCTGGCGGCCTCCTGGCGGCGGCCCGCTCCGCCATGCCCGCTCAGAGGGCCCGGTCAGGCGTCGGCGGCCTGCGGCACGGTGTCCAGCACGCGCTCCAGCGCCTGCACGATGCGCGGTTCGAAGTGCGTACCCGACAGGCGCCGCATCTCCCCGAGCGCTTCAGTCAGCGGCCACGCCCGCTTGTACGGGCGTTCGCTGAGCAGCGCGTCGAACACGTCGGCCACCGCGACCAGCCGGGCCGGGAGGGGAATCGCCTCCCCGCGCAGCTGGTGGGGGTAGCCGGTACCGTCCCACCGTTCGTGGTGGTGCAGCGCGATGCTCTGCGCGAGCATCAGGACGCGCGAGGTTCCGCCGGCGAGCAGTTCCGCGCCGTGCGTGGTGTGCTGCTGCATCACCTCCCGCTCCCCGGGTGTGAGCGGTCCGGCCTTGAGCAGAATGCTGTCCGGCAGGCTCACCTTCCCCAGGTCATGCAGCCGCGCGGCTTCCGCGATGAGGTCCGCGTCGGGCAGGTCCAGGGCCCGGGCGAGGTGCAGCACCAGGGTCGCGACGCGCCGCAGGTGCTGGCCGGTCGCGTCGTCCCGGCGCTCCCCGATGGCGCTGAGGCGGGTGATCAGGTCCGCCTGGCTGAGCACCAGGTCTCCGCGGATGCGGTTGAGTTCGAACGCCTGCCGTTCCAGTTCCAGGAACATGCCGTGCGACTGGCGCTGCATGGCCTCCACCACCCGCATGCGGCCTTCGAGCACGGGCACGAGTTCCTCGGGGTTGCCGCGGGCGCGGTAGAACGCGAGCGCCTGGTCGTACAGCAGCAGCGGCACGCGGCTGGCCTGTTCCTGCGCGCGCAGGAGGTCCAGCACCTGTCCGAACAGCGCGTGCGCTTCCTCGGTCCGGCCGGCGTTCCCGGCGGCGAGGGCCTCAGCGGTGAGCAGGCTGCTGCTGAGCCCCGTGTTGCCCTGGGCGCGCAGCAGGTCGCGCACCTGCGTGAACTCGGCCGGGTCGGGGGTCTGGCCGAGCATGGCGCGCAGGTGCAGGGTGTTCACCTCGAACTGCGCGTGCGTGCCGCCCCCCGGGAAGCGCGTCCGGATGTCCGCGAGGGCCGTCAGGGCGCCTGGCAGCGCCGCCTCCAGGTCTCCCGTGACCACCCGCGCCCAGGTGACGTTGCCCTGCACCAGGCCAGGGTTCAGGTTCAGGTGGTACGGGTGCCCGGGGGGCGGTGTGCGCTGAACCCGCAGGCTGACCTGAAGCCGCTGCTCGTGATCCCCCAGGAAACTGCACAGCACCGACTGCGTGACCAGCAGGTAATCCTGCAGTTCCCCGCTGACGTCCGGGTGCAGCGCCGCGGCGTGCAGTAGGGAGGCGATGGCGTCCCCGTCACGGTTCAGTCCCAGGAACACGCGCACCGATTCACAGGCGAACATGAACGCGTCGTCCACCGCGAGGTCCGCCTGCTCCTCCAGGGCTCCGATGGTCTCCAGCGCCTCAGCGAAAGCGAAATGCTGGCGCTGCAAGGTGAGCCGCAGCACCAGCAGGCGCTGCACGCTGCGGTCGTCCAGGTCCTGCAGGGCGGAGGGGGCGGTCAGGAGCAGGAAGTCACGCGCCGGCGTGTTCCCCAGACCCGACCGGGCGAACTGACGCAGCTGCTGAAGGCGGTGATGCTCCTGAAACGTCATGGTGGTGTTCCTTGCCGGCCGGGACAACGGAGCCCGCTGCCCCATTCCACCCCGGTGGTGAGGCCCAGCATGCCACGCCGCCCCGCGCCGCGCATGCCCCCTGCCCCCAAACGGGCAGGCCGTCAACGGCCCTCTTGCCGTGCCTTTCCTCTCCTGCGTCCGCGGGGAATGGGTACAGTGCGGCCATCGTGCATGCCGTGCAGCTCTTCTTGCCGCTTTACGACAACGAACGGCGGCCGTTCCCACCGGCGACGTTCGCCCGGGTGCGCGACACCCTCACGGGCCGCTTTGGCGGGGTCACGGCCCACACCCGCGCGCCCGCCGTGGGCCAGTGGAAGGACGAGGCGCAGGGCGAGACCGTGACGGACGACGTGGTCGTGATCGAGGTGCTCGTGGAGACCCTGGACCGCGCGTGGTGGGCGGAGTACCGGGAGGAACTGCGGCGCACCTTCCGGCAGGACGATCTGCTCGTGCGCGCCTGGGCCGTGGAGTGCCTCTAACGCCGCGGTCGCCGCAACCGGGCAGGCAGAGGCCCTCAGCGCCGCTTGCGCGCCTGGGCCTGGAAGGCCGCCAGGCGGGAGGTGGGAATCTCTCCGGCCCGCACGGCCGCCTGCACGGCGCAGCCGGGTTCCGTGGTGTGGGTGCACTTGCGGAAACGGCACTGCGTGGCCAGTTCCTCGAGGTCGTCGAAGTGAACGGAGGCCGAGTCCCACACTGCGATGTCGCGCAGGCCCGGGTTGTCGATCAGGAGGCCGCCGCCCGGAACGCGGTACAGCGTGCGGGTGGTGGTCGTGTGCCGGCCCTGCCCGTCCGTGGAGCGGACCGCCCCGGTCAACGCCACGTCACCCTCGAGCAGGGCGTTGGTCAGGGTGGACTTGCCGACGCCCGAGGACCCGATCAGGGCCAGGGTCACCCCGCCGGTCAGCAGGGCCCGCAGGCCCTCCAGGCCCGCACCGGCCGCGGCGGACACCGCGTGCAGCTCCAGGTCCGGCCCCACGGCGCGCAGCTGTTCCAGGTACCAGGTGACGTCCGCGTGCAGGTCGGCCTTGTTGAGCACCAGCACCGGCCGCGCCCCGCTGACCTCGACCGCCTGCACGTACCGCGTCAGCCGCTCCGCGTCGAAGTCGGCGTCCGGGGTGGTGACGATCAGGACCACGTCGACGTTCGCGGCGATGATCTGCTGGCGCGCCGCCTGGGCGCGGCGCCCGTCGTCGGCGCCCACGGCGCGGGAAAAGGTGGTGCGGCGAGGCAGCACGTGCACGAGCCGGCCCGGTCCGGCGCCCGTGTCCTGCCGCACCGCCCAGTCGCCGATGGCCGGGGTGACCTGCGCCTGCCGGAGCGCGCCGGCCAGCTGGACTTCCTCTTCCCCCTGCGCGCCGCGGACCTGCACGCTCTGGCGCCCGGTGCCGGTGACCCGCACCGGCTGCACCAGGGCCTGCTCCTCCGGCGTCAGCGCGCCCAGGTACGCCTGGTAGTCGCGTTCGAAATCGGTCCCCCAGCCGAGGGCTTCGAGCTCAGTCAACATATGACGCCCACTCTGCCACGTCCGCTCGCGGGCGCTCCCTTCACCAGATGCAGAGGGACGGCCAGTCCACGGGCGCGGCGGTCAACGACCGGTCCCCGGTCCTGTCCGCGGGTCAGGGGGTTTTGGGCAGGGTGAACTGGAAGGTCGCGCCCGAACCGACGCTGCCCTGTGCCCACACCTCGCCCCCGTGCCGGCGCACGATGCGCTGCACGTTCGCCAGGCCCACGCCGGTGCCCTCGAAATCCTCGGGACGGTGCAGGCGCTTGAACACCCCGAACAGCTTGTCGGCGTAGCGCGCGTCGAAGCCCACGCCGTTGTCCTGGACGGAGATCAGCCACATCTCGCCCTGGTCCTCGGCCCAGACGCGCACGTGCGTGACCGCCTCGTTGCGGGTGTACTTCACCGCATTGGACAGCAGGTTCGTCATCACCTGCTGCAGGGTCTCCGGGTCGCCCCGCACCACGGGCAGTGCCCCGACGTTCCACTGCACAGTCCGGTCTTCCGTGTCCAGCTCCAGGTCCCGCCGCGCGCGGTTCACCAGGGCGCCCAGGTCCACCGACTCCGACCTCAGAGGCAGCACGGACGTGCGGGAGAGGTCCAGCATCGCGTCGATCAGCGTGTTCATCCGCGTGGCGCTGTCCTCGATGAGCTGCAGGTACCGGCGCGACGGTTCGTCCAGGCACTCGGACGACGACTTGCGCAGCAGCTGGGAAAAGGCGCTGATGTGCCGCACCGGCGTGCGCAGGTCGTGCGACACGCTGTACGAAAAGGCTTCCAGATCGTCGTTCGCGAGCTGCAGCTTGTCCTGCTCCTTGAGGTACGAGTCGGTGCGGGCCGCCACCTGCGCTTCCAGGCTGCGCAGCAGCCGGGCCCGGCCGAACGCGATGGCGCACTGCGCCGCGAGCACGTTCAGGAACCAGCGCTCGTCATCGGTGAACGTGTACGGCTCCTGAAAGTCCACCACCAGCACGCCCAACGGCCGGTCATCGAGAAACATGGGCAGGACGGCCGTGGCGGCCACGGGCGAGACGGCCCCCGTGCGGCGCTCCACGTTCGGGTACGCCTGGGCCAGGTCACGGTCCCGCTCGAAGAACAGGGGTTCCTTCCGGCGCAGGGCATCCGCGGCCGGTCCGTCATCCTCGGTGAGCGCGCTCTGCCAGATGGACGGCTGGCCGCGGTCGTATCCGACGGAGGCCACCACATGCAGTTCCTGATCGTTCCCCGACCGGAGCAGCACCGTGGCCGCAGTGGCATTCAGGGCGGTCATGGCGGGGTACAGCACGACGTCGAACACGGCCTCTTCAGTGGTGGCGGAGGCCAGCGTTTCGGTGATGTCCTGGAGCCGGCGGCTCAGAACTGTCAAGGGGAGGGGCACCGCAGCAGCATACGAGCTCAACAGGAAAACTGCACCGACCTTAAACCATTCCTGATTGACCGGGTGGCCTGGCGAAAGGAGTTGGTGGCCTGGGGCGCAGCGAAGGAGTCCGTCCAGCCGGGCGCGAGGGAATGGCACCCGAGCGAGCCTGAGTCGTGGTGCTCTGCCTTCGGTGATGGACGTCAGGCCGGCGGTCCAGTGCGGCAACGGGGGGGGAGTGGAAATTGTAATGAACCGTCCTCTACCGTGCCCCGGTGATCGAACCTCTGCCGTCGGATGAAGTGGCGCGCCTCCAGGTGCTGGGCCGGTACGCCATCCTGGACACGTTGCCGGAGGAGGCGTTCGACCGCCTGACCCGCCTGGCCGCCCGGCTCTTCGGCACGCCGACCGCGCTGGTCACCTTCGTGGATCAGGAAAGCCAGTGGTTCAAGTCCTGCTTCGGGCTGGATTTTCAGGAGACGCCGCGCAACCAGTCGTTCTGCGCGCACACCATGCAGCGGCCCCAGGTGATGGTCGTGCCCGACGCCACCCGCGACGCGCGGTTCCGGGAGAACCCCCTCGTGACCGAGCATCCCGGCATCCGGTTTTATGCTGGCGCGCCGCTGATCACGCGGGACGGCTTCGGACTCGGGTCGCTGTGCATCATCAGCCCCGAACCCCGCGCGTCATTCTCCGAGGAGGACGCGGCACTGCTGACGGACCTGGCGGCCCTGGTGATGGACGAGCTGGAGTGGCGGCTCGACCGGTTGCGTCTGAGCACGGAGCTCCGCGCCAACGCGCAGATGCTCGCGGAACTCAAGCGCCTGTCGGGGCGGGCGCAGCTGTTCGAGGCGGTCACCGCCCTGGCGGCCTGCCCACTGGACCTCACCGATCACATGCAAGCCCTGGGGGCGCTGCTGGAACGGGACCTGGGCCTCGCGGCCCTGCGCGTGGACGGCGAGCGAGGCGCCGCATGGGTCCGGGACGGGCCGCGGCACAGGGCGAACAGCGCCGATCCTGAAGCGGCGGACGTCCGCCTGTCCCTTGGAACCCCCGGCGGCGCCGCACGGCACCTGAGTGTGCTGCGGGCCATCCCGGGCACCTTCACCCCGCAGGAGCACGCGCTGCTGGAAGCGGCCGCGCAGAGTGTACAGGTGGTGTTCGCGCGCCGGCAGGGCCACGAGTTGCCGGCGCGGCTCCCGGCGCCTGCGGGCCGCGCCGCTCTGGACGGCGCCGTGCGGTCCAGCCGGACCGCGGGCGCCGGTGTGAGTGTCATGGAGTTCGAGGTGCAGGGCTTCACGGCGCGGCCCGGGGCACCCGCCGTCACGGACCCCGACGGGCCCCTGCGGGTGCTCGGAGAAGCGCTGCGGATCAGTCTGGGCCGCGCTGCGGGCCCCTACTGGCCGGGCGGGCTGCGCGTGGCGTTCGTCCTGCCGGGTGACACCGTCCCTGAAGACTTGGGGGCAGTGATGACGCGGGCGGCCGCGGTGGTCCGCTCAGCCGGGTTTGAACCGCAGGGCCTGCGGGCCGGGCCAGGCCACATTCAGGGATCAGGCGTGGCTCCCGCCGCGGTCACACGTGCAGACACGGACCGGGACACTCCGCGCCCGGCTGTCGGGGACGTGGCGTTCGACCCGGAGCGCCGGCGGGTGTCCAGGGGCGCCGTGAGCGTGCAGCTCACCCGGCCCGAGGCGCTTCTGCTGGGCCTGCTGATCGCCCAGCCGGAACGCACCGTGCCCCGCACCGACCTGATGGCGGCACTGGAGAGCCCCGGCGCGAATCCGGAAGCGCTGGTCAACGTGCACATCAGTCACCTCCGGCAGAAACTGGCCCGGCTGACGCGGGGGATGGTCGTGCACACCGTGCCGCGCCATGGGTACGTCCTGCGCCTGAATAACCCTGCACCCGCCTCGCTGGCGGTCGGGAATGATTGAGCCACACTTGGGCTGCACTGAGAGCTGAAGAACCACCGGGCAGAAGTCCACTCGCGCCCGCTGTGACACGTGTGCCCGTCGATCCGGTCGGGAGAAGTGGGCGGGCAGCGGTGACGGGACACGGGAATCCAGGGGCAGGCGTCTGAAAAGACACCTGCCGTCCTGCATGGCGAGTCTGGGGTGGGCGTGCGAGGTCAGCGAGTGATCGCGGCGGCCTCATGAAGGGTTGGCCAACCCGGAAATCTATGTAACGTACGCCACGCTTCCGGCGGCCGCCCGTTCAGCCCACCAGCCAGAAATCACCGAGCCCAGCGGCCTTCCGGCCTCTCTCGCACCGGTCGTGGGCCGGGCCGGCCTGCTGGACGCACGTGACCTCCGTGACAGGGAAGGGCGCGTACAACCGGTGAGGCCCCGGTGAGGCCGGATCGCCGCCCCGTCCTGGCGACCGCCCATCCAATCCCGCTGCCCCAGAAAGGAGTTGAAATGACGCTCTTTGGTGACCTTCAGCACCACGCCATCGCTGACCTGCTCAAGGTCCTCAAAGCCCAGAACGGCACCCTGTACTTCCACCAGGCCTACCAGGGCCGCACCCTCGAACTCACCCTCACGGCCGGCAGCCTCCGGGCGCTGTACATCGACGGGTTTCCGGTCCGTGACGAACGCGAAGCGCGAACGGTCCTCAGCCAGCTGCCCGCCCGCGGCGCCTTTGAATTTCAGAAACAGGCCGCCGGGGCCCCCGACCCGGGCTTTTACACCGTGAACCTCCAGGCCCTGATGGCAAGCCCGGCGCAGGCCGTGCCCGCCGAGCAGCTCCCCCATCCGGACACGCGGTTCCGGGCGAGCGCAGCGTCCGGGCCGGTCCCCGAGGGCCTGCGCGGCGACTGGCAGGTGCTCGGCCCTCACGTCCAGCAAGGCCGCAGCGCCGCCGAACTGTCCCCGCTGACTGGCCGGACTGTGCCGGACCTGCAACGCACCCTGCACCATCTGCGCGCCGCCGGGCTGATCGTCCCGCACCGGGCGGCTCCGCCTTCCGCGGCCACACCGGCCCAGGCCGGGCCGGCGGCTCCGCCCCTCGTGCAGCGGCTGCTGGGCGCCCTGCGCCGGCTTGGAAGGAGGGCCTGACATGCACAGCGCGCCCCTGAAACTCGTGATTTCCGGCCCGGTCGGGGCGGGAAAAACCACCCTCGTCCAGACCCTCTCACAGACGCCCGTGATCGCCACCGAGGCCGAGGCCAGCGAGGACATCGGGAAGTCGAACACCACCGTGGCGTTCGACTTCGGCACCCTCCACCTGGGGGGGCATGACGTGCACCTGTACGGCACGCCCGGCCAGGACCGCTTCAGCTTCATGTGGGAGGTGCTGTGCGAGGGCGCGCTCGGCCTGATCCTGCTGGTCGCCGGTGACCGGCCCCAGGATTTCCTGCACGCCCGCAACATTCTCGAGTTCATCACCAGCCGCCTCCCGGTGCCGTTCCTGGTCGGCGTGACCCGCCAGGATCAGCCGCGCGCCTGGGCGCCGGCCGACGTCGCCCTGTACTTCGACCTGCCGGCCGTACAGGTGGCCGGCCTGAACGCCACGAACGCCGACGAGGCCCGTGACCTGCTCGCCCAGCTGCTGGAGCTCAGCCTCCACGCCAGCGCCCCCCTCCCTGAAAGGACGTTGCCATGACTGCCACCCTCAGCAAACAAGACCGCCTGAATGCCACCCTCACCACCCTCCGCGCCGCCCTGCCCGAACTGCGCGGCGTGCTGGTCGCCACTGTGGACGGCCTGCCCATCGCCAAGTCCATGGGTGACGGCACCGACGCCAACCGTGTGGCCGCCATGGCCGCCACCGCCCTGGGCCTGGGCAAGCGCATCAACGACACCCTCGGCTCCGGCGACCTGACGGACATGAGCGTCAGCGGCCTGGGCGGCCAGGTGTACATCTACGCCGCCGGGCACAAAGGCGTGCTGGCGGTCGTCACGCCCAGCGGCATGAACCTGGGCCTGCTGCACATGGAAGCGCGCGACACCGCGCAGTCCATCGCCGAAATCCTCTGATTGTCCGTCCCGCTTTGCTTCCGCGAGGCCCCCACCTTCCAGGAGAACCCATGACCACCACCGATTCCCTGCGCCCCCACCTCGGGGACTTCAGTTCCGTCATCTGCTTCAAAGCCGTGATCGTCGGCGTCGAGGACACCCTCGGCGAGGACGGCGCCGCCGTCGTGTTCACCCGCGCCGGCAAGGTCCGCGGCCACAACCTGGTCGCCGAACTCGGCCTGACCGGCTCGAACGTGCCCATCGAGGAACTGGCCGGATTCCTCAACGCGGCCATCGGACAGGACGGCACCCGCCTGGCGGCCGTGACGCGCTCCTACACCCAGGGCGAGAACGTCATCATCGAAACGCAGGACACCGTGTGCTCCGCCGGGGAACCTGCGGGCAGCAGCCGGAAGTGCACGTTCACGCTCGGCGCCGTCTGGGGCGCCCTGGAGGCCATCACCGGCCGCACCTACCTCGGCGAGCAGACCGAGAGCGTTCTGCGGGGCGGCAGCAGCGACACCTTCGTCTTCAGCCCCCTCTGACCAACGGCGTCACCCTGTGTTGACGGCCAGGAAGCCGGCAGCACCGTCCGTCCCCCTCCAGGCAGCACCCGGAGGGGGACGGACCTGTAAGGGTCAGGCGCGCGTCTTCAGGGCCGCTCGTTATTCGCGGCACTGGACAGCGTAGGTGAAGGTGCCGTCGTACTCGTCACGGTCGGTATTCCGTTCGGCGTGGTACGCCATGCCGGTGAGCTGATCGTGCAACTGGAAGGACTCCAGACCGTCCGGTGACGGTCCCGTGGGCACGATCCGCACCCAGCTTCCCTCGTCGAGGGTGGCGCACTCTGATCTCGTGACGCGTCCGAGCTCAGCGCCATGTTCGTGGGCGATCTGAACGAGTTCATAGGTCATACGGGTTCCTCCGCTGGTGGGGCCGAATGAACGGAGCAGGCCTCGGGCCGGACTGGGGACGCGCAGGGGGCCAGGGCGGTCTGAACGCGCCGACGGCGGAACGGCGTTCGCCACCGGTCCCGCCGGGGGGCCACGCGCTCAGGGGGTGAAGGTCCACACCCAGCGTAGCAAGCGGCCCGGAGCGCCGCAGGAGCCCGGATTACCGTTGTCCCGCCCGGAACGGCGCCCCGTACAGGTGCCGGGGTCACGTCAGTTGCGCGAGGATCGACCCGGCCAGTCCCCGACGCGCGCCATTCACGCCCGTGCCGGCCCAGAGGCTCATCAATTCACTGCGCCCCGCGGCAGCGGCCGCCTGCCGCAGCGGGCGGGTCAGGGCGTGCTGCGCCGGGGTGGGCAGCGGGTGACGGATCTCGTGAAACGCCCGGTTCACCAGGCCCCGCGCCCAGCGTCCGGTGAACGCGCGCGTCAAACCGGTCTCGCCGCCGCCCTCCAGGGCCTGGCGGTAGGTGGGGTGCGTCCCGGCTTCGTCCGCCAGCAGGAAGGCCGTGCCCAGCGCCGCCAGACTCGCGCCCGCCGACAGGGCCGCCTGGACGTCCTGCCGGGTCATCAAGCCCCCGGCGGCGACCAGGGGCAGCTTGACGTGCGGGCGCACCCGGCGGACGAGGTCGGTGGTGCCCAGCCGCTCGTCGTCGAGCCAGCTGCCGCGGTGACCTCCGGCGCCGCCGCCCTGCAGGATCAGGGCGTCCACGCCACTGGCTTCAAGCGCCAGGGCTTCCCGGAGTCCGGTGGCCGTGCCCAGCGTCCGGATGCCGCGGGCGCGCAGGGCCTGCAGCTGCGCCGCCCCGAGCTGCCCGAACGTGAACGACAGGACCGCCGGCCGGGCGGCGAGCACCGCCTGGAACTGGGCGTCAAAGTCCTCGAGATACGGGGCCTGCAGATGAACGGGCTCGACGTTGAGCTCGGCCTGCCAGGCGTGCAGTTCCGCCCGCGCGGCGCGCTCCTCCTCGGGCGTGAAGGTGGGGGTGAGTGCGGGAACGAACAGGTTCATGGCGAAGGGGCGGTCCGTGCGCGCCCGCGTGTCCCCGGCGGCCGCGAGCAGCTGTTCAGGCGTGAAGTACGCGCTGCCGACGGTACCCAGACCACCGCTCCTGCTGACGGCGGCCGCCAGAGCCGGGGTGCCGGGACCGCCCCCCAGCGGGGCCAGGAGGACAGGAACAGGCAGGTTGAGACCGAGAAAGTCAGGCATGATCCTCCGGGACCCGCGTCCCGCGGACCGTGCCGGGCGGGCCAGGGCGGCCTCGATGATGGCGCTGGCGCGCCGGCCCGTTCAAGGGCGGGCCAGGCCGTGCGCCGCTGTGGCGGATTGAGGTCTGGGGGGCGCTTGTGGTCGCGCTGGGGCCGGTGCAGGGCCGACGGTGAAGGCCAGGTTTTCCGGCGCCTGTCCTG
The DNA here is from genome assembly GCF_003444775.1 of Deinococcus ficus. Classification (NCBI taxonomy): domain Bacteria; kingdom Thermotogati; phylum Deinococcota; class Deinococci; order Deinococcales; family Deinococcaceae; genus Deinococcus; species Deinococcus ficus. The sequence goes on from NZ_CP021082.1 coordinate 302,398, forward strand.
GCACGGCTTTTTCCTTTTCACCTGAGCGACCGCTGCGCAGCCGCGCGACGTTTGGCCTGATGTGGCTTCGCCCTGATACTGGGGTTCACAGCAACTTCGACCACAGTTCACCGGCGCCTGGAATGGCCTCGGCGGGCTGGCCTGAGCACCACGAACCAAGGAGTCCGGTATGACGCACCCCCACACGACGGTCCGCCTGCCCCACGCTCTCCTCGGCCTCCTCACCATGTCCGTCCTGGCGGGCTGCGGTGCACCCGGGGCCACGCCCGCGAGCCCTGACCTGCAGCTCGAGGCCGGCCAGGCGGGCCTGCGCACGCCGGTGACTCCACAGAAGGTGAGTGCCCCCTTGACAGGTGGGTGGGTGATTCAGGACCCAGCTGCCAGTGACGGCAGCGCCGTCGCCCTGCTCGGCACCGCCGACGTGGTGAGCTTCGAGCTGCCCCGCAACCTCAAGGCCGGAGAGTACACCGTGTCGGTGGTCGGGCGCGGCGAACTCTACCTGGGTGCCCCCGTCGTGTCCCTGAGCAGTGAGGGAGGCCCGCTGGGCACCGTGACCCTGGACAACACGGCCTACGACAAGCGCACGTTCGGCCGGGCCACCTTGCGGCCGGGCGCCACGCTGACCCTCACGTTCCTGAACGACGAGTACGGCGGGCCGGGCATGGACCGGAACGTGGTCATCGACTACCTGCTGATCAACCAGAGCAAGAGCGGCTTCTGACACGCGTACAGGGCAGGGGGCGCAGGCGAAGCGGGTTCAGCTCAGGCTGACCTGGCTCCGCAGCGCTTCGCCCTGGTTCCCCTCGCCGGCGCACCTGACCCGGAACGGAGGGGTCGCTGTGTCAGGGCGGCCCCTCCGACGTGTGTCGTGCCTCCCCCGTTACCGGTCCAACCAGTACGCGGCGGCCGCGGCAATCCCGAAGTCCTGCTCGATCTTGCCTTCCCACAGGGTCGCGGCCTTGTCCGGCCCGCCACCGATCGCTGCTTTTGCCTCCACCCGCATGCCGGCGTCCGCAATGCCGTCCTTGTCGAATTTCAGGTACAGGCCTTCCTTGACGCTCAGGCCGGACTTGTTGTACTCGGCGAGCGGCGTGTTCTTCGGCTGCTTGAGTTCCGCCTTGACCCCGGCGAACACCGTGGCAGTGCCGTCCCAGCGCAGGTTGAGCTGCGCGAACGGGCCGACGTTGAACGCGGTCTTGAAACTGGGTGCGAGTTCGATGTCCAGGCCCTTGCAGCTCACCCCGAAACTCAGGCCGAACTGGTGGGCCACCGGTCCGCCGTTGATGTTCGGGACCGCCACGCTGCCTGCTTTCGATTTCAGCTTGCCGCCGGTGGGCAGCCCACCACAGGGGTCGGCCGACAGGTCCGGCAGTGAGGCGAGGTCCAGCGAGCCCTGGGGCACCTGGCCGTCACACACCTCGTCGGGGACCTCGGACATGATCCACGCGGCGTCCACGACCGGGCCGTAGAACAGCGCCTTGGCGCGCGCCTCGGTGCCGAGCCGGAGGGCGAGGCGTTCGGTGGGGTCGGCGACGTTGGCGGCCAGGGCCGTCTCGTGTTTGGTCCGGAGGGATACCCAGCGCGCCATGGCCTGCTCCTGACCACGCACGAAGGGCCGGAGTCCTTCCATGTACGCTCGGGCGGCCTCGTCATACACGCCTGCGCGCTGCTCACATCTGCCCTCGGCCCGGTCGGCGATGTCGTTGCGGATCTTCGCGAACCGCGGCACGGCCTCCAGAAACGCGTAGTGCGCGTCCCACGCGGCTTTGTACGCGCCCCACAGCTCCGGCTCGAAGTGCGCATGAATGCTGGCGTCACGGACCAGCCGCATCCAGCGCTGCTCACCGGCGTCGAACCGGCTCCAGTTCGACAGTTGCGTCGCCCGGTCGTTCAGCGCGTCGGACTCCTGACTTCCCCGGCGTTGAAGCGCCTCGTACTGGTCGTGCAGTGCGATGGCTTCCATGCGTGTCCGGGGCAGTTTGAGCTGGGGCAGTTCGTAGGAGACGCCGCGGGTCAGGTCGAACAGGTCCTTCGCGGGGCGGCGACGGGCCGTGTCCTCCACAGGTTTGACTCCGGCCCCGTGCCGGCCGGGGACCGTTTCCTCCAGCGCGTAATCCCGACTGGCCTGCGGGTCGGGCGTCCGGCGCAGGCCCAGGCGAAGTTCCCCGGTCGCGGCGTCCACCTGTCCCAGGCACAGCAGGGCCTGGGACAGGTTCGTGTGCGCCTCCGCCAGGTCCGGGGCGAGCCGGAGGGCGGCGCGCAGGGGCACTTCCGCTTCCTTCCAGCGGCCCAGGCCGAGCAGGGCGTGCCCACGGTTCGAAAGCGCGATCGCCTGCCCGGGCACGCCGGCGGGAGCGGGCAGGGCGCCGCCCAGGCGCGCGGCCTCGTCAAGGAACGCGACCGCTTCATGGGGAAAGCCGGTCATCGAGAGCAGCCCGGCAGCGTTCACGAGGTTCCAGGCGTTCCTGGGTTGCGCGCGGTGCGACGCGAGCAGCATGGCCAGGGCGAGTTTGGGGTTCCGGCCCGCGAGCGAGGCGATCACGTCGTCACTGCCGGCCAGCGCCTTGGCCCTGCTGGCCTCCGCGCCCAGGACCTTCTCGACGTTCGCCAGGGCCTTCTGGAAGCTCAGGGCGCCGGGGGCGCTCCCGACAGGCAGGGGAGGGCTGCCCTTCTTCTTCTGCTCCTTGAGGCTCTCGATGCTCTGTTTGACGCCCGCGTACCCTTGATCGCCGGGTTTCATCGTGGCGAGCAGGGTCTCCAGGGACCTGATCATCTCGTCGATGTCGCGGCCCCCGCCGAGGGCCAGGCCGGGCGTGCCCGGGTCACGCACCCGGGGGGTGCACGCCGCGCTCCGCCGCTCGGCCACCTGCTTGCGGTGGTCGCCGATGGCGGGCAGGGTGGTCTGGTCACTCCAGGCGTGCCAGGTGCCGCCCGCCAGGGCCGAGGAGGCGAACAGGCTCAGTGAGACCGCGATGGCAGGGAATCTGGTCATGCCTTCACCCTGCCCGGGAGGGCATGGCAGGAGGATGATGCGCCGCCCGAAAAGGGAGAACAGGAGAAAGCCGCCCGTGGGCGGCTTGATGGTGAACAGGATACCGCCGTATGCAGGGCGCGCCCAGGAGATGCATCACAGTCGGGACCTGCCACGGCTCTTGCTGTCGTGGAGGGCCTCTCCCCTGCCTCCACGCTCGGAAGAACAGTCGTCCCATCTACAGCCAAGTCACCCGCTGCCGCCTCCAACCCAGCGACGGCAGCAGAGCGTCCCTCCCGCCCAGGGAGTCCAGGGCTGACCGGTCCGCAGCCCTGGCCGCCGGGTGTCAGGCTTGGGCGGTGGGTGAACCCAGGCGTACCCTGAGGCCCCGCAGTTCGTAGCCCTTGACGATCTCGTTGTACCCGACACTGGGGTGACGCACCAGGGTGAGGTCGTTCCACAGCAGCAGGCGGCGCAGGAACATGTCCGATTCCTTGATGGCCAGGAACGCGCCGGGGCAGCGGTGAGGACCGTCCCCGAAAGCCAGGCCCTGCGGAGGCACGCCGCGGGGCAGCGTCCGGTGGGGGCAGAGGCTGCCGGCGTCGGCGCCCATGACGTCAGGATCGGCGTTGGCGGCCTGCACGTTGATGGCGAAGGTCGTGCCGGCCGCGAGGGGCTGCCCGTTCACCACGGTGTCCTGCTCCGCGCGGCGGTAGAGCATCGCCACGACCGGGTCGAGGCGCAGCAGTTCGTGCAGGATGGCGTGGCGCGCGGGTTCCGTACTGTGCACGTACTCGGCACGCAGGTCGGGGCGCTGGAGCATCTGGTAGGCGGCCAGGGTAATGAACTCGCGGGTGGTGATCATCCCGGCGGTGGCGTAGGTGATGCACTCGGTCAGGATGTCCTGGTCGCTGTAGTCCCGGTCCAGCAGGTAGCTGATCAGGTCGTCCTGCCGTTCCCGGCGGCGCGCTTCGATCGCTGGTTTGACGTCCAGCATGAAAAAAAGGCTCACGGCGCCGCCCATCAGGGTGTCACGCAGCGGGGAGAGCCGGTTGTGCGCGTCCGGGGCGCTGTCCAGTCCGCCGGAAACGAACGCCTCGATGCGCCGCTCCAGGCCCGGCAGGCGGCTGCTGGTCAGGCCGACCACGTTGGACGCGACCTGCACGGCCAGCCGCAGGCTGAGGTCGTCGACGTTCATCTCTCCCTTGCGCAGGAGTTCGGCGATCAGGTCGTCGGCGAGCCGGGCGATCATCGGTCCGTAGCCGTTCACGGCGGCCGGCGTGAAGTACCGGGCGGTGGCGCGGCGCATCTCGACGTGTTCCTCGCCCTGCATGTACAGCACCGGTGGGTGGGCGGCGCCCTGGACGTTGCCGGCCACCTTTGCCAGGAAGCCCGCCTGCGCCAGGGCCGGGTCTTTCAGGAGGGCGCGGCCGTCCTCGTACCGCTGGGCCTGCATGAGCGCGCCGCGCGGTGTCAGGGACCAGCTGTCGGTGAGCCGTTCCGGGCGGAGGGTCAGGGAGTCGGTGGCGCCGCTCATGGGGCAGCCGGGGGCACGGGGTTCGGTCATGGGGGTCCTCCTTGAGGGGGGTCTGGCCGGGAGACCCAAGGTTCCTGGACCTCAGCAGGCGCACATGCGCCCTGGTCTCTGACATCTCCGGAGACTGTCTGCGTCTCATGTTATTGCGGCGTGCAATTACCCTTTGTGGCCGAACCGACGGAAGGGCCCCGTTGCCTGACCGAACAGTGACCGGGCGGTGACCGTCAAGGGCATGTGGTGGGGCACTCTGGAAAGCCCCGGGGGTTCGTCCACCGCCGCCATGGATTTTCAATCCGTCTCCAGGCAGCCGGACCGACGTCATGCGCGGCCGTGACAGCTGCCCGGCGCCGGCTCCTCGACGACTGCTGAGCCCATGCCCCGACCTGAGGACACACGGGCGTCGACGCGGCTGCCTGGGACTTCCCGCCCTCTCCCCTGCCGTTCCTGAAGGGAGCCCCGGGCAATCTCAGCCATGGCTTTCGTCAGCGTCGGGCAGAATGGCCCATGGACGCCAGCCGCCCTCCGTCTTCCGGTCCCACCCGCTCGCGGCTGGCCGTGCTCGACCATCAGGGACACGTCATCGCCGCGAACGAGGCCTGGCTGCTGGCCGCGGACGACCCGAGTCCGGCCCTGGCGGGCTGCCGGCCGGGCGGCGACTTCGTGCAGTGGTGTGAGGCCCATCTGGACCACGCGGCCGGGCAGGCCGCCTCGGGGCTTCGTCAGGTGCTGGCCGGGGACATGGACACCTTTGTTCAGACACTGGGTGACCCAGGGCACCGCACGGAGCTCAGCGCGACGCGGCTGCCGCACCAGCCCCACGTTCTCGTGACGCTCGAGGACGTCGCCGACCGGGAGGCGCAGGCGACGGCGCAGATCATCGACAACATCCAGGAGGCGTTCTTCGCACTGGACCGGGACTGGCGCGTCACGTACCTGAATGCCCGAGCCGAAGCCCTCCTGGACCGGCCCGCCACCGAACTGCTGGGCCGGAGCCTCTGGGAGACCTTCCCGCACGCCCTCCTCGGGCGGTACCTGGAGCGTTAACTGCTGGTCCTTGCGGCGGGTTACAGGTCCCGGGCAATCTCCCAGACGGTGCCCATCGGGTCCTGGAAGCTCGCGGTCCGGATGCCCCAGGGCCGGTCCATCGGTCCGTTCAGCAGCGTGACGCCCCGGGCGCTCAGTTCCGCGCACCAGGCGTCCACGTCGTCGACCTGCAGCGTGTACACCGCCCGGACCCCGGCGCCGGGGTCGGCGGCCCGGGCTGGCGTGATGAGTTCGTCGGCCTGTCCGATCGCGAGGATGTTGATGAGGGTCCCGCCGAACCGGAAGACCGCGGAGGTTTCGCCCTCGAAATGCACCGGCAGGCCGAAAACGCGCTGGTAGAAGGCGCGGGCGGCAGGGAGGTCCTCGGCGAAGAGGGTGATGGCGAAGATGTGGTCGGTCCAGGTCGGGTCCGTGGTCATGACGCTCCTTGAATCAGCCAGTCCAGGGCGTCCCCGCCCAGGTCGAGAATCGAGATGTGTCCGTCGTCCGGGCTGGTGTGGAGTTCGGCCCGGGGCAGGGCCGCCGCCAGCCAGGCGGCGTGGCGGACCGGCACGATCCGGTCGGCTTCCCCGTGAAGCAGCAGCACGGGGGCCTGGATCTGGCCGGGGGCAAAGCCCCAGGGGCGGACGTACGCCAGGTCGTCGTCGATCATGCCGCCCGGGCCGTGTTCGAGGGCAGGTCCGACGACCGAATGCAGCCACTGCCAGGAGGTCCCGAGCGCCTGGTGGTCCCGTGGGGTGAACATCTCCGGATCGTACCCGCCGCCTGCGAGCACCCCGGCCAGGGCCGCCTCGCCCCGGGTGGCGGCCTCGAGTTCCGCGCGCCCGCCGGGGTACATGCCCTCGAAGTACGCCAGCCCGGGCGCGCCGTGGGGCGCCAGACCGGCGACGCTGACCGCCGCCACGACCTGGCCGGGCAGCAGGGCGGCGCAGGCCAGCGCGTGCGGTCCCCCGCCGGAGTGACCCATCACCGCGAAGCGGTCGAGCTGCAGGTGCCCAGCGATCCAGGCGACGTCCCGCGCGACCTGGGCGACGTTCCGGCCTGGCAGTCGACTGGACCCGCCGTACCCCGGGCGGTCATAACCGAGCCAGCGGACCGGCCAGCCCAGCAGCGGTTCAGGGGGCGCGCCGACGTTGGGGGTGCCGTGGTGCCAGAAGACGGTCAGGGCCGAGGGGTCCGGCGAGCCCGAGTCGTACACCTGCAGGGTTCGCCCGCCTGGCGCCGACAGCGTTCGCGTGATGACCATGTGCTGCTGATCTTGCCGGGCGGGCCCTGGGAATGCAACGCCAGCAGGCAGGGTGACGCACCGGGGCGCTGTGCAGGCAGCCTGCGCCCCGCTCTGTTGCCACGCCGACTTTTGACGGATTCCGCTGTGCGTGCCGGCCCCTAGGCTCCGGGCATGCGTCCACTGGAATGGCTCGTCCTGCTCGCCTTCTTGCCGTTTGTCCTCCAGCTGTTCGTTCCCCAGCGCCCGCGGGGAGGCGTGGCCGCCTGGCTTCCCGGGGCCCTGCCGGCCCTGTGCAGCCTGCTGCAGCTGGCGCTGGAGGGGGGGCGCACGCAGATGATTCCGCTGTACCTGCTGGCGGTGAGCGCCCTGTTCCTGCAGGGCCAGTTCCTCAAGCGGCGGCCGGGCCGCGGGCTGCCCACGGTCTTCGGCGTGCTGGTCGCTGGTGCCGCCCTGCTTCCGGCGTGGGCGCTGCCGGTCTTCCAGCTGGGCCGGCCCACGGGAGCGTATCTCGTCGGCGTGACCGAGCGGGAAGTGGCGGTCCGGCCCGGTCGTCGGCTGATGACCACGGTCTGGTACCCGGCGTCGGCGCGCTCAGCCCCCGCGCCCCTGACGCGCGAACCCACTCAGATCGCCACCGGACTGGGTCAGGCGTTCGGCGTTCCGGCAGCCGCGCCCTTCCTGCAGCACCTGCGGTACGTCAAGGTGACCGCCTCCGCGGACGCGCCCCCTGCGGCGCGGACCTTCCCCGTCCTGGTGTTCTCCCCGGGACTGACGGGCCTGCGCCTGCAGAGCAGCGAGACCTTCCAGGACCTTGCCAGCCACGGGTTCGTGGTCGTGGCGCTGGACCACACGGACGCGGCCGCCGTGACGGTCTTCCCGGACGGCGAGGTCCGCCCGTTCAACCTGGCCCGCTTCGGAATCCGGCCGGACCAGACCGAGCGGTCCACGGAGCTGCTGCTGCCCCACTGGATGAACGATCAACGGGCGGCGTATGACGCGCTGGCCTCCTGGAACGCGTCGGACGCGCTGCTCGGGGGGCACCTTGACCTGGGCCGGGTGGCGTCGTTCGGTCACTCCTTCGGGGGCGTGACGGCGGTGGAGGTGTGCCGGGTCGAGCCGCGGTGCCGGGCGGCCGCGAACCTGGACGGCGGGTGGGCCCGGGGCATGCCGCCTCACGGCAGTCCGAAGCCGCTGCTGCTGATCAGCGCTCAGGCCAGCGCGGCCCTGCCGCAGGCCATGCAGCACTGGCGGCAGCTGATGGCGCTCAGTTCGGATCACCCGGTGTGGCTGGAACTGCCGAACAGCAATCACCTGTCGTTCACCCTCACGCCTCGCCTCTCCCCGCTGCTCTCCCCGCGCGGCTACCGATTGGAAGCGGGCCAGCGGTCGGTCGACGGGGCGCTGCGGTCATTTTTCCGCGCATCCTTCGCCGGGCATCCCGAGACGTTCCTGACCGGCGTGAAAGGGCGGCAGGACCTGCGGCTGCGCCATCCCACCCCCTGAAGTGGCCGTGGGGGGAAGCAGGCGATCCTCACCGCGACGAAGTCGGGTGGAGCAGGGCCCGGAGCTGCCCGATGCTGCGCTGGTACAGCACGGGGTCGTTCAGGACCTTGGCCACCGTGTAGGCGCCCTGCACGACGAGGAACACCCGGTCAGGGTCACCGCCGGTCAGGGCCTGGGTCCGCTGGGCGACCGCCTGACGGTAGTGCTCGACGATCTCCGCGGCGCGGTCCGCGGCCGGGTCACCCAGGGCGCGCAGTTCGGTGGCCAGGGCGCCGAAGGGACAGCCGAGCTGGCTGGCTTCCGCGGGGTCCTCGAGCAGCCAGTCGAGGTACGCGGCCAGCCAGGCGCGGTCGTCCAGAGGGGAGAGCCGGTCGAGCAGGGCCTGGAGGTCGTGGGCGCATTCGTCAAGCACGGCCAGGATGAGTTCCTCGCGCGTTTTGACGTAGTAGTAGAGGTTGCCCAGGGGCATCTCGGCGGCCCGGGCGACGTCCTTGAGGGTGGTGCCGCTGATGGCGTTTCGCCGGTACTCGCGCAGGGCGGCGCGGATGATCTCCTCGCGTTTTCCTTGCGTGGGCCGGGCAGTCACTCTCCCAACATGCCATGAAGCCCGGTTCAGGAACAGGGTCCGGGCTTCCCCCAGAATAAGTCAGAACACTGACTGAATGGCCGGGACTACACGACCGGACCAGGGGAGACACCATGAAACGCACCATGACACTGGCCCTCGGCTTCGCCCTTCTGACCGGAGCCGCCCAGGCCGGCAGCGCACCCGCCGCGCGGCAGGAAGGGCTGCTCGACATCAACGGGGCGCAGATCCACTACGTCTCCCAGGGCGCCGGCACCCCCCTGCTGCTGCTGCACGGCTACCCCCTGAGCGGGGAACTGTTCGCCCGCAACCGCGACGCGCTCGCCGGCGCCGGCTACCGCGTGATCACCATCGACCACCGCGGGTACGGCCGGAGCACCGCACCGGCCAACAACCCCGGGAGCCTGGAAACCTACGCCAGCGACGCACTCGGCGTTCTGGACAAGCTCGGCGTTCCCAAGGCGGTCATCGGCGGCATGAGCATGGGCGGCCCGATCACCTTCGAGATGTACCGCCGCGCCCCGGAGCGGTTCCTGGGCATGATCCTGATCGCCACCCTCGCCAACCCGGCCGGGATCGTCGAGCAGCACATCTGGAAGGGCATGGCGCAGAAGGCCAGCACCTTCGGCCCGCAGTCCCTCGCGCCTGAACTGCTCAAGGACATGCTCACGGGCGACACCCGCACCCACCGGATGAACGACGCGAAGATCCTCACCGCCATCGTCAGCCAGGCGTCCGTGGCCGGAGACGTGGCCGGCGCGTCCACCCTGGCCACCCGGCCCGACTCGGTACCCATGCTCAGGACGATCCGGGTGCCGACCTTGATCGTCGGGGGCGTCGAGGACACCGTCTACCCGCCGGAGTTCAGCCTGAAGATGCACCAGAACATCCCCGGCAGTCAGCTCGTGATGATCCCGGGCGCGGCGCACGCCGTGAACTTCGAGCGTGCAGAGGCATTCAACGCCGCGGTCATCGCCTGGGGACGCCGGCACGGCCTGCGCTGACCCTCCCACGTTCTTCCCGGCCCATGTCCTCCGCCTGTTCCTGGCGGGGCAGTGGGCCGGCACTGCTCCGCGGGGTGACGGGCGCGGCCGGGGCGAGCGGCAGGGTGAGGGCGACACTCTGCGTCGGCAGCACGTCCTGCCACGCGCGGATCAGGTCCCGGTACGCGGTGCCGACCGGACGCACGCGCCGCTCCAGGTCGAACAGCCCGACCGGGTAGGGGCGCAGGTGGCGTTCGCGCAGGCCGGTGTCCCAGTCCACCTGGTCGGTCAGCGAATACCAGGTGAAGCCCATGACCGGCACCCCATCGTTCCGGATTCTGATGACGTTGGCCCAGACCTTGATGAGCCAGTCCACGGCCTCCCGCCCGAGCGGCCCTTCGGGGGCGTTCGTTTCACTGTGCATCACCGGCAGGCGGTAACGGTCGAAGTACTCGCGGGTGATCATGGCGTACCCGAACACGTCCCCGGAGGGTTCGAGATGTCCGTCCGGGTACACGCAGTGCTCGTTGGTGACGTAGTAGTCGTTGCCCATCACGCAGTGCGGCTTGAGCCGGTGGCCCAGGAAGAACGCGTACTCCTCACGGGTCAGGCCGTTGTCGAGCAGGTACTCCAGCATCCGCGCGCTCACGTCCCGCCCGTAGTTCAAGTCCAGAGACAGGAAGCGCGTCTCGTTCAGGAAGGCTGCCACGTCCAGCACCCCCGGCACGCGGGCGTGGTACTGCTCGGTGGACTCGCTCTGGATGAACAGGGCGTCGGGACGCCCCTCCAGGATGGCGTGCATGGCCAGGACGTTGGCGCGCACCAGGTGCTTGAGCGCCGTGACGAACCCGCGGTCGGTGGTGAGGGCCTCGTTCCACCAGCCGTACTTTCCGCTGAACAGCGCGCAGACGTACATCTCGTTGACCGGGGTGTAGAGCTGCACCCACGGGTACCGGCGGGCGAACGCCCCCGCGTACGCCGCGAACTGCTCCGGGAAGTCCGGGTTCTGAAAATCTCCCAGCCAGTCCGGAGCGCCGAAATGGCACAGGTCGGCGATGACCAGCAGCGGACGGCGGCGCAGCGCCCCGAAGGTGGCGTCCGCGAACGTCCAGTCGTACTGACCGGGCCCGGTGAAGGTGCGGTGCAGCGGCGCGCCGTACCTCAGGGTATTGACCCCGAGGTCCACGGCGAGGTCGAAGTCGAGCTCGTAGTGGTTGTCGTGCCCGCAGTCGCGCATCTGGTCGACCCGCACCCGGCCGCCCTGCAGGGTGGGATTGCTGTTCTCGATCCCGGTCGCAAACATGAAATGGGCCATGCCCGGCACCTCCCCGGCGTCACGCGGGTCCGCTCCAATGACCGGAACGTGCCGCGCACGCGGACCGGCCCCCCCAGCCTAGCCCCTCGTCCGGGCGCCTTCACCCGGTCCCGCGCGGAGTGCCTGAACGCGGCGCACGGCGTTCGGCCGGTGAGCGCACCAGCAGCACCACGACCAGGCCGGCCAGGGCGCCCAGCACCGTCTCCACGGCCCGAGCCCACAGCAGCGTGGAGGCGGCGTCCGGGTGGCCGAGGTGCGCCATCAGCAGCGCCAGCGGCGTCACGAACAGCAGCGCGACGCTGTAGTTGCGCACCACGTACAGCTCCGCGAGAAACTGCAGGGCGATCACCCACACCACCAGCAGCCACGGCTGCCAGGGCACGGCCAGCAGCGCGGCACTGATGAGCAGGCCGCCCAGCGTGCCGGTCACGCGCTGCACGGCCCTTTTCACGCGGCCCTGGTGGTCCTGCGCGGAGATCGGGGCAACCGCCGCGACCATGGCCCAGGCGGTGTGCCCCACCCCCGGGGCCATGCCCACCACGCCGCCGAGCAGGGCGGCGATGAGGTGCCGCAGGCCGTGCCACCGGACGTCTGGCCCGGGCACGGGCCCTGGGGGTGACGCCAGTTCCGCCGGACGAACCCGCGCTGAGTAGCGTGCGCCCAGGTGACCCAGCATCAGGCAGAACGCGGCGGTGACGGCGGCCGTCCCCATCGCCTCAGCTGGCGATGGCGGGGCGGGCAGCGTCCCGGCGGTGGTCAGGGCGAACACGAAGAACAACGCGCCGGCCGGACGCAGCCCCCACACGGCCGCCAGCAGGGCGCCCGCTCCGGCGGTCACGGCCCCCGTCAGGGTGACCGCCCACAGGGACGCGCCGGCCCGCGACAGCATCAGCCCCAGCGCCAGGCAGGTCAGGAGCAGCAGCGCACTCTGGGCCTGATGACGCAGCCGCGCTCCGGGCGGCTCATGCCGGGCGTAGATGCCGGTGAAGGCCGCGAAGGTGGCGAAGACCGCCAGGTCCAGTCGGCCCAGCCATAGCAGCGTGAGCAGCGGCGCGGCGACACCCGCGGCGATGCGCGCGGCCGGCAGGTGATCGCGCGCCGGCGGTCCCAGACGCCACCAGTTCCTTACGCTCTGCCTCCGGCTCACCCGTCCCTCCCCAGCCGCAACAGGCTAGCGTGCCGGGCGGCCTGGCCCGGCCCCTATGATGCGGGCATGCGGCCCCCCTTCCTCCTCCCGGCCACGCTGGCCATTCTGGCGCTGGTGCCGGCCTGCACGACGGGACGGGACGCGCGCCCGGCGGCCGCCACGGAGGAGGCGGTGACGGCCGCCGCCCGTGAGGCCATGCTCGCGGCGGCCCGCGCCATCGGCGGCACCGACCTGAAGGCCGACGCCCGCTGGGCGAGCTGCCTGGGCGGCGTGGGGTACGAGTATGTCGGCGGGGGAACCATGCAGGCCCGTGAGGGCGACGTCGCCCGCCAGCTTGAAGCGGTCCGGACGGCGCTGGTGAGGGCCGGGTTCACCGACGTGACCCAGGTCGAGGGCAAGGTCAGCGTGGAGCGTGACGATGTCCTGCTCACCCTCACGTACCACCGCGCGTACCGGGGCTGGCCGGTCTCGTTCCACTCGAAGTGCCGCAGTTACCCCCGGGCGGACAGGGCCCGGGTGCAGTCCGCGGAGCGCAGGGACATCGGGGGCCTCACCCGCTGACCGGGCCGGAAACACCTCCTTTACCGGCTGAGATCATCCTCCGCAGGCAGGCCCCCCCTGCGGGCCCTGCCTGCCATCCGGCCGGGTCTTGCAATTTTTCTTGCAATCACTTAAATTTCTTGCACGACAAATTGCAAAGAGGTGAGGACCATAACCCCCGCGGTAGAGCTTCCCCAGACCCCGACCCTGCTTGACCTGCTGCGCGGCGCGGCCGCCACGCTCACGACCACCGAACGGCGCCTCGCCGACCACCTGCACCTGCACTGGCAGGACCTGCCCCTGACCAGCGCCGCCGAGCTCGCCCAGGAAGTGGGCGTCAACCCGTCCAGCGTCACCCGCTTCGCACAGACCCTGGGCTACCGCGGGTATCCCGACCTGCAACGCGCCGTGCGGGCCGAACTGCGCGCCCGGCACGCCCCCCGGCCCCTGCCTGCCGAATCCCACGCCGCCGCCCACTGGCAACGCGAGATTGACGCATTCCAGGCGGTCATGCGCCAGCCCGAATCGGCGCTCGACGACCTGGCCCGCCACCTCGCACAGGCCAGGCGGGTGTACGTGACCGGCGCGCGCGGCTCGGCGGCCGCCGCGTCATACGCCGCCCACCTGTGGCACGCCGTGCGTCCCGACGTGCACCTGCTGACCGGGCCGGTCCTCGCGCACCCGGAAGCCTGGCTGGACGCCGGCCCGGCGGACCTGCTGGTCGCCTTCACCGTGCGCCGCTACGCCCAGAGCACCACGGCCCTCGCCGGCCGGTTCCTTGGCCGGGGCGTGCCGCTGGCCCTCGTGACCGACAGCCCGGTCGCCCCGCACGCCCGGCAGGCCGCCCGGCTGCTCGTCCTGCCCACCCCCGGGCAGGACGGCGCCGGCGGCGCGGACGGGCGGTTCGTGCCGCTCGCCCTGCCGGCCAGTGCGAGTGCCCTGCTCGCCTCGAAGCTCGTCAGCCTGCTCGGCGCCGACCGCCTGAACGCCGCCGAGCAGGAACTCGGAGATCTCGATGTCCTCACCTGCTGATGCCCTCACCCGGCCCGCGCTGCCCCGCGGCGCCGGCCTGACCCTCGACAGCGCCGAACTGCGCGTCCTCGACATGCCCATCCGCTTCGCGTTCGAGACGAGTTTCGGCGTGATGCGCCGCCGCTACGTGCCGCTGCTGACCCTGCGGGCCGGCGGGCTCGAAGGGCACGCCGAGGGCGTCATGGACCACCTGCCGCTCTACCGCGAGGAGACCGTGCCCGGCGCCGTGGCCTTCCTCGAAGGCCAGTTGCTGCCCCGCGTGCTCGGGCGGTCCCTGGCGAACCCGGAAGCGCTCGCGCAGCTGCTCGCCCCCTACCGCGGCAACCGCATGGCGCGGGCCATGGTGGAAATGGCCTTCTGGGACCTGTGGGCCAAGCACCTGGACCTGCCCCTGTGGCAGCTGCTCGGCGGCGTGCGCCCGGCGGTGCCCGTCGGCGTGAGCCTCGGCATTCAGCGCAGCGCCGAGGCGACCGCCGAGCTCGCCACCGCGCACGCCGAGCAGGGCTACCAGCGCATCAAGCTGAAGATCAAACCCGGCTGGGACGAGGTGCCCGTCGCGGCAGTGCGCGCGGCCCTGCCGGACCTACAGCTGACCGTGGACGCCAACAGCGCCTACACGCTGGCTGACACGGCCGCCCTGCAGGCGCTGGACGCCTACCGCCTGCGCTACATCGAACAGCCCCTGGCCTTCGACGACCTCGTGGACCACGCCGCGCTGCAACCGCTGCTGCGCACGCCGCTGTGCCTGGACGAGAGCATCACCAGCGTCCACGACGCCCGCAAGGCCCTGACGCTCGGGGCGGCGCGCGTCATCAACCTCAAGGTCGCCCGGGTCGGCGGTCACCTCGAGGCGCGGCACATCCACGACCTCACGCTCGCGTTCGGCGTGCCGATGTGGTGCGGCGGCATGGTCGAAACGGGCGTGGGCCGCGCGCACAACATCCACCTCTCCACCCTGCCGAACTTCTGCCTGCCGGGCGACACCAGCAGCGCCAGCCGCTACTGGGACCACGACATCATCCACGAACCCCTCGAAGTGCAGGGCGGCCTGATGCCGGTCCCCGAAGGCCCCGGGATCGGCGTGACCCTCAACCCCGCCGTGCTCGACCGCGTCACCCGCCACCGCCTCACCGTGCAGGCCGGCGCCGTCCCGCATGTGGATGACCGCCCCGATCAGCCGCCCCCCGACGAAGTGTACTGAGCCGCCCGCCACGCCCCAGATCGTTCCACCGGAGGAATCTCATGAACCGAGCCCTGTTCCTGCTGTCTGCCGCCCTGGTCCTCACCTCGCTCGGCGCGAACGCCGAGGCCCGCACCCTGGCGCAGATCAAGGCGTCCGGCACGCTGAAGATCGCGACCGAGGGGGCCTTTCCGCCCTTCAACTACTACGAGGGCAAGCAGCTGCGCGGCTTCGAGGTGGACCTCGGCAACGCCGTGGCCAAAAGCCTGAACCTGAAAGTCGAGTGGACCGCGCAGCCCTTCGACGGCCTGCTGATCGGCCTGAACCAGAACCGGTACGACGTCGTGCTCGCCTCGCACGCCATCACCCCGGAACGGCAGAAGGCGGTGGCGTTCCTCAATCCGCACTACTGCTCCGCGGTGAACATCGTCGCGAAAAAAGGCGGGCCGCTCACCCGCACGGCCCTGGTTGGGAAGGTGGTCGGCACGCAGATCGGCACCGCGCAGATTCCCGTGCTTCAGGCGATTCCCGGCATCAAGAGCGTGCGCACCTACCCGAACGACCAGACCATCCTCACGGCGCTGCAGGCCGGGCGCCTGGACGCCTGGACGAGCAACGGCCCGGTCGTGGCGTACATGCTCAAGCAGACCGGCCTGAGCGGCAAGATCGTGATCGGGGAGGCCATCTCCCAGGAACGCAACGCCGGCGCGGTCGCCAAGGGCAACACGGAACTGCGCGACGCCCTGAACGCCGCCATGAAGAAGCTGCAGGCCGACGGCACCTACGCCAAGCTCAGCCAGAAGTGGTTCGGGCAGGACATCCGGTGCCCGTGACCCCCCGCACCCCCGCGCTGACCCTGCGGGAACTGCACGGCCCCGCGGAACTCACGCAGGCTGAGGACCTGCAGTTCCTGGTGTGGGGCGGCTCGGAACGCGACGTGTTCCCCCGCGACGCCCTGCGGGCCCTGGAGCACATCGGCGGACTCGTCGCCGGCGCCCTGCACGGCACGCAGCTGGTGGGGCTGGTCGTGGGGCTTCCCACCGCGCAGCCGCACGTGCAGCACTCGCACCTGCTGGCCGTCCACCCCGACTGGCGCGGCAGCGGCCTGGCCCTGCAGCTCAAGGTGCACCAGCGCGACTGGTGCGCCGCGCGCGGCGTGACCCGCATCGAGTGGACCTACGATCCCCTGCGGGCCCTGAACGCCCACTTCAACATCCACCGGCTGGGCGCCGCAGCCCACACCTACCTGGACGACTTCTACGGCGAGATGGGCGGCATCAACGCCGGACTGCCGTCGGACCGCCTGGTGGCCGCCTGGACGCCCGCCGTCCTGCCCGCCCGGCACCCGGACCCGGCAAGCCTGCCCGCCGTGAATGATCCGTTCACCGGCAGCCTTCTCAAGTCCTTCCCTCTGGAGAGCGGGGTGGCGCTGCACGTGCCGCCTGACCTGACGGGTGTGCTCACGCACGCGCCGGCCCAGGCCCTGCACTGGCGTGAGCAGACCCGTGAAGCCTTTCACGCCCTGTTCAGCGCCGGGTACCAGGTCACGGACTTCCGCCGGGGCGAGCATCCCGCCTACGTCCTGACGCGCTGACCTGGCCCGTCCCGCCCGTCCCCATCTGAACCTCCTGCCCCCCCTCAATGGAACCCTTGCCCATGACCCCCACTGACCTTACCGTGCATATCGAGCGCGGGCTATCGGACCTGCGCGACCTCGTGACGCTGCCGAGCGTCTCCGCCCAGGGCCGCATGCTCCCCGAAACCGCCGCCGCCGTCCGCACCCTCCTCGAAGCCGAAGGCTTCACTGTCCACGAGGTCCCTGGGGACGTCGCCCCCGTCCTCATCGCCGAGGCCGGCGAAGGGCCCGCGACGCTCTTGATCTACAACCACTACGACGTCCAGCCCGAAGACCCCCTGGCCCTGTGGGACAGCCCGCCGTTCGAGCTGACCGAGCGCGACGGGCGGCTGTACGGCCGCGGGGCCAGTGACGACAAGGGCGAGTTCGCCTCGCGGCTGGCGGCGGTGCGGGCGGTCAAGGCCCGGCATGGGGGGCGGCTGCCGCTGAGGGTGCGGTGGTTGATCGAGGGGGAGGAGGAGGTGGGCAGCCCCAGCCTGGACCGCGTGGTCCGGGAACAGGCCGAGCACCTCCACGCCGACGGCTGCTGGTGGGAGTTCGGGGCGATCGACCCGGAGGGCCGCCCCGTGCTGTCCCTCGGCCTCAAGGGCGTCATGTGCCTGGAACTGCGGTGCCGGGTGGCGGCAAGCGACCTGCACAGCAGCCTGGGCGCGGTGGTGGATAACCCGCTGTACCGCCTCGCCCGCGCCGTGACCTCCCTGCGCGACGAGGCAGGACGCCTGACCATCCCCGGGGTACTCGATGACGTCCGGGCTTCCTCCGGCGCGGACCGGGCGGCGGTCGCGCAGATTCCCGGTGACGGGCAGGCCATGCGGGACACGTACGGCGTGACCCGGCCCCTGGCGGCCGGAGCCGGGTACCACGACCGGCTGGGCCTGATGCCGGTCGTGAACGTCAACGGCTGGGGCGGCGGATACCAGGGCGAGGGCAGCAAGACCGTGCTGCCCGCCGAGGGCTTCGTGAAACTGGACTTCCGGCTGGTGCCCGACCAGGATCCGGCGCACGTGTTGGAACTGCTGCGCGCCCACCTCGACGCCCAGGGCCTGGACGACATCGAAATCGTCGAGCTCGAAGCCCACCAGCGGCCTGCACGAACGGACGCCGCGCACCCTTTCGTGCAGGCCTGCGTCGCCGCGGCCCGCGAAGCCCACGGCACGGAACCGGTCGTGCAGCCCTCAAGTGGCGCGAGCGGCCCGATGTATCCCTTCCAGGCGGCCCTCGGCGTGCCGTGCGTGGCGGCCGGGATCGGGAACGCGGGCGGGCGCGTGCACGCCCCGAACGAGAACATCCTGCGTGGCCACTTCGCGCGGGGCGTGGCGTTCGGGGTGGCCCTGCTCGAGCGCCTCGCGGCTCCCCCGGCCTGAAGGCAGAAAAGAGGACCGCCCGGCGAGCGGCCTGCGGCGTGTGACACGCACGCGGAACGCACCGGGCGGCCTGCGCCCCAGGCGTCAGGGTTTCGTGGTCAGGGCGTTCACGTTCTGGACGGTCACGAGCTCAGGGGCCAGCACGTCGTTGAACTTCATGATCAGCAGACGGGACTTCTGCCGCTCACCTGACGGCGTGAAGGCGATGGCGCCGGTCACCGTCAGGCAGCGGCTGTTGTCCATGCTGAAGCAGGCAGGCAGGTTCAGCTTGCGCACCGCGTCACTGACCTGGGGGCGGGTGGGAACGGCGCCGCCTTTGGTCAGGGTGCTGCGCAGCGCCTCGAGCATGACGTTCGTGGCGTCGTACGCGTAGACGGCCAGGCCGTCGGGCTTGGTCTTGTACACGTCCTGGTACTTCTTCGCGAACAGCGCCGCGTTCGAGAACACGCTCACCGGGCCGAGCACGGTGGTGTACACCACGCCGGCCCCTTCGATGCCGGTGCGTTTCACGAATTCGCTGGAGTCCAGGCCGTCGCCGCCCATGAACGTCGCCCGGACGCCCGCGGCGCGCAGGGCCTTGACGAGGTCCGCGCCGACGTCGTACGTCCCGCCGAAGTACACGACGCTGGGATTGGCGGCGCGGATGCGGGCCACGGCACTGGCCAGCTGGGCGGCATTGGACACGCCCACGTACCCGGGAACCGCGATCTTCCGCTCCTTGAGGTTGTCCATCAGGATGCGGCTCAGGCCGTTGCCGTAGGCGGTGTTGTCCGACACCACGAACACCGACTTCGCCTTGAGCTGCTCGGCGATGTACGTCGCGGCGGCCACCCCCTGTGCGCCGTCCGGGGACACCACGCGGTTGAAGTGGGTCCAGCCGTGCGTGGAGAGCAGGTCGTTGGTGCTGCCGGGGGAAACCATGGCCAGTTTGGTGGCGGCAAACGTCTGCCCGAGGACGTTGGACACGCTGGAGTTGTACGCCCCGATGACGCCCAGGATGGACTTGTCGGCGGCGATGGTCTTGGCGACGGGACCGGCCGCCTGCGCGGACGCCTGGTCGTCGTAGGAGACCAGCACCAGGTCATGGCCCAGGGCTTTGAAGGCCTTCACCTGGTCCTGAATGGCGAGTTCGGCGCCGCGTTTGATTTCCGTGCCGAAGCCGGCGAGGTCGCCGGTCATGGGGCCCACCGCGGCGATGCGGAGGGTGGCGGCCTGGGCGGAGCACAGCAGAAGGACGGAGAGAGCGAGGGCGCCACGCGCCTCACGGAAATGAATTTTGGGCATTAAGGAAGTATGAGCATTTCTGCTGGAGTGATGCAAGGGGATGTGTAGGCCTAGGCAGCGGGCAGGCGCACCAGCCGCCGCGGTGACTGGTCACCCCCGGCACGCGGCATCTGAAGAAACATGAGAACACCTTCCGCAGGCCAGAGATGTCCAGGCCAGCCGGAAACCAGTGTCCTCCTGTACCCCTCGAAGGCGCCTCACGGCCCGGGGGCGCGGTAGGTGAGCTCCATCCGGATGCCGTACGCGGTCTCGCGGAAGGTGCCGGTGGTGGCCGTCGCGTAACCGTCCTGGCCTTCCGCGCGCACGTCCAGCGGCTGCCGGACGCCCCCCGGGGCATGTGTGCCCGTGATGCGGTAGCGGCCCACGGGCACGTCCGTCAGGGACTCGCAGCCGCGCTGAAACGCCTTGCCTGCGCTGCCGTCAATCAAGAGGCCGACCGGGGTGTACGTGAGGGTGCAGGTGGCGTCGTCCACCTCTCCCCCGCCGAAGTACACGTTGACCTTCTGTCCCAGCACGCCGCCGTCATACGGCCCCTGAATGCGCCAGGTGAAGTCGCGAACGGCGCCGTCCCTGGCCGCGAACGGCGCCGCACTGCCCGGGAAGACGGCGAACTGAAGGACCTGGTCTCCCCAGGGCCGACGAATGGTCGCGTAAGGCGCCCAGGTGCCCATCTCATGCGGCAGCGCGATCCGGTAGCGGCCCTGGCGGTCCGTGCGGGCCAGGACGTTCATGTTGTAGTACACGGTGTTGCGGGCGGAGACTTCCACGCCTTCCAGCGGCTGTCCCGCCGCGTTACGGACCACGCCGGTCATGATCCACGGGGTGGCCTTTTCCGGACCGCCCGCCGAGACGTTCTGCGGCAGGAACAGCGCCAGGGCGAGAAGGCTGAGCATACGGGTCTTCATGGGGATTCTCCTTTGCCGGCCCTCTGAAGGGGGAGCCGACGCCACCGTACGAAGGTGGACGTGGCCGGCCGATGGCACAGGGGAGGCACGGGGGACTGACCGGTTCCCGGCAGGCGGACAAGGGCAGCTGACGCGGCAGGACACGGGACAGGCGTGACGAGCGGGGCACCCTGATGTGGACGCCCCGCGATCTCTGAGCAGTCCGTGTTCAGGCCGGGGCCAGCGCCCTGCAGTGGCCCTGACGGGACTCGGCAGTCACCAGGGCAAGCCCGAGCAGGAACCACCCGATGGCGGTGTGCCAGCCGAATTCAGCGAGAGGCATGTCTTCGAGACGGGCGAACACCATGTAGCCGATGCCGACAGGGAGGGAGATCCCACAGACCAGCGGCGCGAGGCGGTGCGGCATGGGCAGCACCCGGGCGAACAGCACGGCCATGCTCACGACAAACGTCAGCAGCATGCTCAGCGGCCAGGCGAGGTCGGACATCACGTACAGCGGGTGCTGCATGTTGAAGTGCAGCATGTCCAGGACCTCCTGCAGGACTGCGAAGGCGATGGTCACGAGCGGAACGGTCACGATGATTCGTCCCAGCAGGCCGGGGCCCGTGGCCTGCAGGCGTTTGAGGCCCAGCACCGCGCACCACCAGCCGACCGCGAAGGCGAGGGTGAGCAGGTCGCCCGTCAGGTCGTTCTCGCCGTTCAGCGTGCGCTGCATCCCGTGGCGGTACCCGTCGATCAGCATGGTGGGGGCGAACAGCATGGTAAGCAGGCCAAGAGTGCGGACATTCATGGGGATCTCCTTTGGCGCCGTGAGGGCGGCGCGCCCGGGACGAGCGGCAGTCCAGGTGGACCGCAACGGGAAGGAAGGTGAGGGTCGTCAGACAGGGCCGAACCCTCGCGGAACGGGCCGGCGTTCAACTCGGCGCCGGGGGCTTGTGCCTGGGGGTCCTCCTCCGGGTCACGTCCTCGGTGGACGCAAGGTAGGCGGCCCAGCATGGCTGGCCAATGGCGCAGGGCGGCGCGCCGAGTGAACGCCAGTCCGGGGATCATCAGCGGGCATAATCGGAGTGGCAGTGTGCGGCCGGCTGGCGCCCCCGTCGGGGCGACCACCGCGCAGGTCCTGAACTGCCCTGGCAGGAGTGATGGCTGAACCCCAACCCTACCAACTCGTGATTCGTGGACCTCCCGGCCTGCATGGGCCTGGCGGGGCCACCTGGCGTCCGGAGCGCAAGACGCTGGCGCTGCTCACCTACCTGGCCCTCGAGGGGGAGGCCACCCGGCTGGCCCTGGTGCGGCTGCTGTGGCCGGACACGCCCGAGGGAGCGGCCCGCAACAACCTCGTGCACCTCCTGCGCCGCCTGCACCGCCTGACCGGCGCGGCCCTGGTCGACGGACAGGAGACGCTGGCCCTCTCGGCGCAGATCGACGTGGACACCCGCGTCCCCGAGGGGCCAGGCCAGCTGCCCCCGGGCCCGCTGCTGCAGGGCGTGGAGTTCGACGAACTGCCGGATTTCGCGGAGTGGCTGCTGGCCTGGCAGGAGCGCCTGGAAGCCAGGGAACTGCGCGCCCTGGCCCAGCAGGCCGCCGCCGCCGAACAGCGTGGGGACTGGCCGGCGGCGCTGAGTGCCGCGGCCTTGCTGCTGGAACGTGACCCCCTGTCCGAGGAGCACTGGCGCCGGGCGATCCGGCTGCATTACCTGGCGGGGGACCGCCCGGCGGCGCTGTCGACGTACCACCGCTGCCGCGACCTGCTGCGGCGCGAACTGGGCTGCGACCCGGAACCCGAGACCGTGGCGCTCGCCCGGCGCATCGACCAGGGCGAGCGGCTCCCGGGACCGCCGCCCCGCGGACCGCGGGAGCTGCCCCTCTCGATGCTGCGCCCCCCGGTCCTGATCGGCCGCGAGGCCGCCTGGGCCCAGCTGGAGGCGGCCTGGGCCGCGGGCCAGACCGTGTACATCACCGGGGCGCCCGGCGTGGGGAAGACCCGCCTGGCCCAGGATTTCGTGGCCAGCAAGGGCCGGGCGCTGTACCTGCCGGGCCACCCGGGGGCCGAACAGGTGCCCTACGCGGCGGCGGCCCACAATGCCCGGGCCCGGCTGGCCGCCGCTCCGGACGTCACGCTGCCCGAGTGGGTACGGCGGGAAATCTCCCGTGTCCTGCCGGAACTCCGGGCAGGCGAGGCGGCCCAGCCGATTCACTCGGAAGCGGACAGATTGAACTACTTCCTGGCCCACCTGGAAGTGGTGCGCCTGACCGGCCAGGGTGTCGCGGCGGTCATCTCCGACGACGTGCAGCATTACGACCCGGCCACGGTGGAGCTCGGCGCGTTTTTTCTCACGCAGAGCCTGCCGCTGGGCCAGCGGGGGGACGTGCCGCGCCACATCATCCTGTACCGGCAGGGTGCCCTGCCGCCCCTCACGCAGCAGCGCATCGACGCCCTGGTCCAGGCCGGCGCGGCGGTGCGCATCGACCTGGACGGCCTGGACGGTCACAGCGTCAGTGCCCTGCTGGATGAGCTGAAGGTGACCGGGCCGTCTCCGGCCCTCGCGCGGGACCTGCACGAGTGGACCGGAGGCAACCCGCAGCACCTGCTTGAAGCGGTGCGCCATATGCACCAGAGCGGCGAGTACAGCGTGGACGCGGCCCTGCGGGAACGGGCCCGGACCGTCACTCCCCTGGTCGCTGAACGCCTGGCCCGTCTGTCCCCCCGCGCCCTGCAGGGCGCCCGCGGGGCGGCCGTCCTGGGGGACGCCTTCACGCTGGAGCGCCTCTCGGACGTGCTGCGCCTGGGCCTGCTGGACCTCACGGCCGCGTGGGAGGAACTGGAGGCCGCCCAGGTCGTCACGGGCGAGCGCTTCAGTCACGACACCGTCCGCGAAGCGGTCCTGGCCAGCCTGCCCGCGCCGGTGCGGTCCCTCCTGCACCGCGCGAGTGCCCGCGTGCTGTCCGGAGCGCCCGTCCATCCGGCCCGGGTGGCCCGCCACTGGGCGGAGGCCGGGGAGGCGGCTCAGGCAGCGCCGTGGTTCATGCGGGCTGCCGAGGACGCGCTGCAGACCCTGCGCCCCGAGGAAGCGGGGGCGTACTGCGACGAGGCCGCCGCCGCGTACCGCGCGTCGGGCGATGCAGAGGGGGAACGCCGCGCTCTTGAGGCCCGCGCCGGTCTCGGGACGCCTCCCCGGTAGCCGGCGGTTCACGGGCGGCCCACCCGTTGATACTCTGAACCGTGTCCCCGTCCAATCCTTCCTGGCACCTGACGGTGCTCGGCCCTCCACAGCTGCTCGGTCCGGACGGGCAGCCCCGGCGGTGTGACGGCAAACTGCTGGCCTCACTGTCCTTCCTGGCCCTGGAGGGGCAGGCGACCCGCACGCAACTGGCGGGGCTGCTCTGGCCCGACACGCCGGAAGGGGGAGCCCGCAACAACCTCGTGCACCTGCTGCGCCGCGCGGAAGCCCAGTGGGGCGCCGCCCTCGTGCTGGCCGGGGACGTGCTTCGCCTCGCGCCGGTCGTCACCACCGACCTGCACAGCGAGGGTGAAGGCGAACTGCTGAGCGGCGTGGACTGGAGCGCGCAGCCTGAACTGCACGACTGGCTGCTGGTGCAGCGCGAGCGGCTGAATGCCAGCCGGACGGCACGCTGGCGGGCGCAGGCGCAGACCCTGATGGACGCGGGTCAGCTTGATGACGCCCTGCACGTCACGGAGCGGCTCTACCACCTGAACCCGGCGTCCGAGGACACGCTGCGCCGCCGCATGCGGCTGCACTACCTGCTGGGCCGCCCCGCTGAGGCGCTGGCCCTCTACCATGAAGGTGCCGGGCGGTTGCGCACCCAGTTCCGGACCGCGCCAATGCCGGAAACGCAGGCGCTGGCCAGGGACATCGAGCGCGGCACCACCCTTCCCGCCGCGCGCCCCGGCGGGGCTGTCAGGGCACCGCTCATGAACCCGGCCCTGGTGGGCCGGGACGGCGAATGGGCGCGCATGCACGCGGCCTGGGCCGCGGGCCGGGGCATCGTGCTCAGCGGCCCGCCGGGGGTCGGCAAAACCCGGCTCGCCCTGGAATTCCTGGACGCCCACGGGGGCGGGATGCGGTTCCAGGGGCGCCTGGGCGACGCCGGCCTGCCGTACGCCACCCACGCCCGCACCTACCGCCAGGTGCTGGAAGCCTATCCGGACCTGAATCTGGACGGCCGGCACGTTCAGGAACTGGCCCGGATCCTGCCTTACCTGGGAACGCCGCCCGCCCCGATCCGCGACGAGGACGGGAAGCTCCGCTTCTGGCAAGCCAAGGTCCAGACCCTGCAGGCGGCCATCGCCCAGGGCCTGCGCCATATGGTGTTTGACGACGTGCAGTACATGGACGACGCCAGCATCGAGGCCGGTGGATTCGTGTTCGCCCAGCTGGGCTGGGGCGACCCCGCCGCCCCGTACCGCACGATTCACATCTTCCGCCAGGGGGAACTCAGCCTCTTTCAGCAGGGCCTGCTGGACGCCATGACCGCCGCTGGCCTGGTGGACCTGATCGAGGTCGGGCCGCTGGATGAGGCCGCCACCACGCTGCTGGTCGAGCAACTTCAGCTGCCGCCCCGATCCGGCCTGGCATCCGATCTGGCCCGGTACACGGGGGGAAATCCCCTGTTGCTGCTGGAAGCCGCCCGCAGCCTGCGCGAGGCCGGCGATCTTCCGCCCGTGAGCGGCGCGCTGCCCCTGCCGGAGTCGGCCGCCCAGGTGACCGCTGGCCGACTGGCGCGGCTCTCGCCCGCCGCACTGCAGGTGGCGAGGGCCGCCGCCATCCTGGGCAGCGATTTCGACCTTGAACTGGTGGCCCAGGTGTTGGGGATGCCGCTCTTGGAAACCGCCGGCGCCTGGGAGGAACTTGAAGCGGCGCAGGTGATGCGCGGCTCGCAATTCGAGCATGACCTGGTGGCGGAGGTTCTCCTCAACAGCCTCAGCGGCGCCGTGCGGCGCCTCCTGCACCGCACGGCCGCCCGCACGCTGGCCAGCGGCTCGGCCGCGCCCGGCCGGGTGGCCCGGCACTGGGAGGCGGGCGGCGACGCCCGGGAAGCCGCCCCGTGGTTCGAGCGGGCGGCGCAGGACGCGCGTTCCAACTTCCGCACGGCCGAAGCGCTGGCGTATGGCGAGGCTGCGGCACTCGCCTACGAAGCCGCCGGCCAGCCTGAGCTGGCCGCAGGGGTGCACCAGTGGATTGCCGGGGCCAAGGAGGCGTCCGGCACGCCAGGCTGATGGGTCCCCGCACGTCCTGGAAAGTGGCCGGGCGAATGGCAGGACCGAGGGTTATTTCAACTATTAACGGGGGGCTGTGAACCGGTGCTCTGGCCCGGCGACGGGTGGGGCCCAGGGCAGGGACCTGCGAAGAGCCCACCAGCCCAAGCGCGGCAGGCCTGAGTTCAGAGGCGCCCAAACCCGCAAGGTTTAACCGTCAAGGACCTTGAAGCGTCTGGTGACCCCAAGCCCAATGCGAACGCGCTGGACGCGTCTCATGCTCAGCGCGTCGACAGCTGCTGGAGGACAGCGGGCAAGGTGGTGATCCCCCAGTGCTCCAGATATCTGCCGTCGCGAATGCGGACGATGTCGATCACGTCGATGGTCACCCTCCGACCAGTGGGCGCTACGCCGAGGAGTGGGCCAGTGTGGGTCCCGGTGACTGCTTTCCGGGTTGTCACGAGGTCTCCTTCCGCCACCTGCTCATAAATCACGACGGCGAGGTCGGGCAAGGCGGGGCGCAGGACATTCTGGAAGGTATGCCACATGCCGTCCGCGCCCTGATCTGCACCTGGAGGCGCAGCATGGTTGACAAAATCTGCGTCCATCAGGGTCTGAAAGCTGATGGCGTCGCCCTGTTCGATCACCTCGTGATTGAAGCGCCGGACGACTGCCTTGTTGTGGTTCTGCGTTGACGTCATGGCTGCAGCTCCTTCTGCGGGGTTATCTTGGAGGTCGGTGACAGCAGAAGTACAGTCATGCTGTACGTTCCAGATATACAGCCATGCTGTATCTTCGTCAAGATGACCTCGACGCCTGAGTTGGCTGAAGACCTGCGGGTGGCGATCGGCGCCTTCGTCCGCCGTGCACGCCGGGTCGATACCATCGGAGCGACCACCGCCGCCGTGCTCGGCCACCTGGCCCGGAGGGGCGGGACCTCCATCACAGACCTGGCCCGGCTGGAAGGCGTCCGTCACCAGTCCATGGCCCGGATGGTGAAGCATCTGGATCAGCGCGGACTGATTCAGGTACACCCCGATCCGGAAGACCGTCGCCGCCTGTTGGTCGAGCTCACAGAACCCGGTCGACAGCTCCTGGCGACAGACCGCCTGCGGCGGACCGCCTGGATTGCCGACGCGCTCGAGACGCGACTGACCGCCCAGGAACGGACGGAACTGCTCCGCCTCACGCCACTCCTGCGAAAACTCAGTGAGTAACGAGGGCCGAACAAGACACCAGGAGAGCCTCCCCGCCGCCCTCTGCTCCCGGCCATCGCCTGCCACGCACTGGCCGCGTGGCCGCGGGCGCACGTCACAGCCAGCCTTTCTCCCGCGCCCGCCGCGCCGCCTCGGCGCGGTTCCCGGCGCCCACCTTGCCGATGGCTTCCGAGAGGTAGTTGCGTACGGTGCCTTCAGAGAGGCCCAGAGCCGCGGCGATCGCCGCGGTGCCCTGACCAGTCTCAGCCGCACGCAGCACCTGACGCTCCCGGTCGGTGAGTGGATCGGATTCACCCCACGCTTCCGCGGCCAGCGTGGGGTCGATGGCCCGGCCCCCGGCGTGCACCTGGCGAATGGCGCCGGCGAGCCCGGCGGCCGGGGCGTCCTTGAGGAGGTAGCCGGCGGCCCCCACCTCCAGCGCCCGGCGCAGGTACCCGGCCCGGCCGAAGGTGGTCACGATCACCACCCGCACACCCGGCCAACCGGCCCGCACCTGTGCCGCCAGGTCCAGCCCACTCAGACGCGGCATTTCAATGTCGGTCACGAGCACGTCCGGCTGGTGCAGCCGCACCTGTTCCAGCGCCGCAGCGCCGTCCGCGGCCGTCCCCACCACCTCCAGGTCGCTTTCCAGCGAGAGCAGCGCCGAGAGGGCACCCAGGACGAGGGCCTGATCCTCGGCCAGCACGACGCGGATCACAACACCACCCTCCCGGGGGCGAGGGCAGGAAGCTCATCGCCCGCTCCCGTTGGAAAGTGAGCCACCAGGCGGGTTCCTTGACGGCCGTCGCGTTCCAGGGTGCCCCCGGCGGCCCGCAGCCGCTCCCGCATGGAGTTCAGGCCGGTGCCTTCCGGGGCGTGCCCGCCGACGCCGTCGTCCTGAATGGTCAGCGTATGCCCCCCGGGAATGGACACCAGGCTCACCTGCACGGCGCCCGCCCGGGCGTGCCTCACGACGTTCGTGACGGCCTCTCGCAGCAACATCGCGGCGCTCGCCTCGGTCGCCGGCGGCAAGACCGGGACGGTCCCCAGCACGGTCAGACGCACGCCCGCGGCGTCCAGCGCGACCCGGGCGCGGGCCAGCTCGGCCGCCAGGCCGCCGCCCCGGTACCCGCGCACGGCGGCGCGGACCTCCGACAGGGCCTCGCGGCTGATGCGCTCCACCTCCCGGATTTCCACCGCGGCACGGGCGGGATCCCGTTCCGTCAACCGGCTGGCCAGTTCGCTCTTGAGCACGATGACCGACAGGGTATGCCCAAGCAGGTCATGCAGGTCACGGGCGATCCGTTCGCGCTCCGCATCGGCAGCCAGGCGCTCGTTCTCGACCTGGGCGAGCCGGAGTTCACGCCGGGCTTCCCGGGCCTGCCAGCCGAGGTGAGCGCCAAACGCGCCGAACAGCATGTACCCGGACGTCAGCGCCCACCCGGCGGGCACTGCCCAGGACCAGCTGTAACCGGCCCACAGGTGACGCTGCCAGACCATCAGGCCCAGGAGCAGCAGCGTGGAGAACCCCGTGAGCGTCAGTGCCCACGCCCTGCTGGGTTGATGGCCGGCCATGAAACTCCCGTACACCAGGAAGCTGCACGCCGCCGCGCCCACCAGCGGGACCATCAGGAGAAATGCCACGAGCGAACCGGCGTACCCGCCCAGCGCCCACACGGTATCGTCCCCGCCCCGGCGCCACTGCGCGGCCACGTACAGCACGACAAAGGCCAGCAGCACGCCCCAGAACAAGGCCGCTTCGCCTGGACCGCGCGGCTGAAGGACGAACCCAGCGACCGGGTAGGCCAGGAAAATCAGCCAGCCGAGCGGCATCCAGTCACGGGCGGAGCGGCGGACGGAACGCATGAACACAGTCTAGGTCTCCGCTCGCCTACTCCCGGGCCTCGTCGCGCCGGGCCGCCCAGGCCGCGACCACGCCCAGTGCCAGGGTGTAGCCCAGCAGGATCCCCCAGCTGCGCAGTTCATGCTCCGCACCGAGCAGCGGGGAGCGGCCCACGACGCCCAGGTGGTAGGTGGGCAGCATCGGAGCGACCCGGGCCAGGCCGGCCGGGAGCATCTCGAGCGGCATCGCCAGCCCGGAGGCGAACACCAGCAGCAGGCTCGCGACGTTGGCCGCCACCGTGGCCGCCGCCGGGCGCACCAGGAACCCCAGCGCCAGGCCCAAGGCCACCAGGGACGACATGCCCAGCAGCAGCTTCAGCGCGGCCAGGAGACCCGCCAGGCCCAACCACACGCCGCCGGCCAGCCCCGCGAACGAGAACAGCAGGGTGAGTGACACGGTCCCGTAGGCCCAGGCGGCCAGCACCTTGGCCGCGACGTAGGCCGGCAGCGGCATCGGCGAGGCGCGCATCAGACGCAGCCACCCGCCGGTGCGTTCGGCGGCAACGTTCGCTCCAAACGAGAACAGCGAGAGCGACACCAGCGAGAACGCCGCCATATTGAGCAGCGTCACCTGACTGGCCTCCGCGGGCAGGCCTTCACGGGGCAGGCCGAACAGGGCGTAGAACAGCACCGGGAAGCCCACCGTGCCCATCAGGAACATCGGCTCACGGGTCAGGCGGCGGCTTTCGGCCAGGGTCAGCTGGCGCAGCGCTGCCCCCAAGCGCGCCGACGGCGGGCGGGAAGACGGGGCGGGAATGGCCGGAATGGTCATGGTCAGACTCCTCTGGGCAGGGTGGGGGCGGACGCCGGAGCGTGCTGGGGGGAAGGGTGAGACTGGGCTGGCCGGGTCAGGGTCAAGAAGGCGTCTTCCAGAGTGGCCCGGTGCACCTCCAGGTCGCTGAAGGCCGCTCCCTGGGCCACCAGGGCCTCCAGGAGAAGTTCCGGAGTCCGCGTATGCAGGTCGGTCTGACCCTTCATGCTCACCTGCGCCGCCTGAACGCCGGGCAGCGCCTGCACCTCGCACAGCGTCAACCCGGCACGGAACCGCACCCGCGCGCCGCCCACCTGCGCCCTCAACGCTTCCGGCGTGCCGTCAGCCAGGAGGTGTCCGGCGTGCAGCACCAGCACGCGGTCCGCGGTACGTTCGGCCTCCTCCAGGTAATGGGTGGTGAGCAGAATGCTGCGGCCCTGGCTTTTCAATTCCTGCAAAGCCGCCCAGAACGCGTGGCGGCTGGCGGCGTCCATCCCGGTGGTGGGTTCGTCGATCAGGAGCAGTTCCGGATTGCCGATCACGGCCAGGGCGAACGCGAGGCGGCGGCGCTCCCCACCCGAGAGCCGCGCTGCGCGGCGCCCGGCCAGGGCGTCCAACCCGGCCAGGGCCAGGGCCTGCCCCACCTGCAGCGGAGCCGAGTGAAAACTGGCAAAGAGACCAAGAGATTCCCGCACGGTCAGCGCGCCGGGCAGGGCGCTTTCCTGCGGCATGGCGCCCACGCGCGCGCGAACGGCGCGTTGCCGGGGATCACCCCCGAGGACGCGCACGGCGCCTGAGGTCGGCCGGGACAGACCCAGCATCAGGCTGATGGCGGTTGTCTTGCCCGCCCCGTTCGGGCCAAGCAGGGCCGTGAGTTCACCCGAGCGAACCTGCAGGGTCAGGTCCTTGAGGGCCGTGACCGGTCCGTACGCGCGGTGGACGGCCTCCATCTCGACAACATTCATGTGCCCAGCGTGGCATCTGGGCGGGTTCCGGCGTAGTCCCCGCTGTCAGGCCCTGGGCGTGACAATCGTCACGCCGGGCACCCCGGACGGCCGCTGGCGGACCCGTTCCGTGGGGACGTGAGGCCCCTGTACACGCGAAGTTCCGCCCTGGAAGTCAGTGATCAGCGTTCTGACCGCAGGGCCGGCTGAGGAACGGGTCCCCGGACCTGACGTCAAACCCCATGAAGACCGCCTCTTCCTGTTCGCCGCGCCCTCAAGGGCGGCCGGTCGCGCAGGAAACCGGTCGGGGTTACGGATGAACTTCACCGTGCTGACCCGCGTGAAAGCCTGGTGCCTCAAGCTGCACGGTGACATGCTCGACGCCGAACGCCTCGGCGATCCCGGTGACCTGCGCGTTCAGGGCCGGGAGCGGCGCGGCACTGACGGCATGCACGGTGAGGCTGTGTTCGCCACTGGTGACACTCCACACGTGCAGGTCGTGCACCTCCACCACGCCCGGCAGGCCCGCAATCGCGGCCCGAAGGGCGTCCAGGTCAAGGCCGTCCGGGACGCCTTCCATCAACACGTTGACGCTGGCTTTCAGGAGCGTCCAGGTGCGGGGCAGTACCCACAGGCCGATGGCGGCGCCGAGCACCGGGTCGATCCAGGTCAGGCCGGTGAAGCGGATCAGGAGGGCGCCGATGATGACCGCGACGGATCCGAGCAGGTCGCCCATGACTTCCAGGTAAGCGGACTTCATGTTCAGGCTGCCTTCGCTGCCGCCGACGAGCACCCGGGCGCTGATCAAGTTCACGATGAGGCCCAGGGTGGCGACAATCAGCATGGGCGTGGTCTGCACGTCCACGGGTTCGTTCAGGCGCCGGTACGCTTCGAAGAGGATGTAGACCCCGATGGCAAACAGCGCCCCGGCGTTCAGGGCCGCGGCGAGGATCTCGGTGCGGCGGTACCCGAAGGTGCGTTTGCGGTCCGCGGGGCGCCGGCCCATCCGGATGGCGAACAGGGACAGCGCGAGCGCGGCGACGTCGGTGAGCATGTGACCGGCGTCCGAGAGCAGCGCGAGACTGCCGGACAGCAGGCCGTACACGACTTCGACAATCATGAGCGTGCCGGTCAGGGCAAGCGCGATGCCAAGCTGCCGGGCGTTGGCGTCCCGGCCATGGCTGTGACTGTGGCCTTCAGCCATACGCCATGACCTCCCATGCGCTGCAGGCAACGCCCGCCCCAGCCGTTGCCGGGGTCCGGGCGAGCAGGGAACGTCCTGATGGGACGTGGGGCGCAAGCTTCACGCCACCGACTATAGGTGAGCGGCCGATCCGGCACCCGGCGCACGCAACGGCCGGCTGCGGAGCAGACGGGCCGGCCAGGGGGTTGAGGAGGGGCCTTCGCGGTCAGCCGGAGCCTGAGACCCGCGGCCTGAGGGGCAGGCGTGTTCCGTCCACCGGCGGTGAAACCGGAGCCGCGGCGCGTTACTGTCCCGCCAGCAGGACGGCTTCCAGGCCGAGCAGCCCCAGGCCAGCCAGCATGGCCACGAGCGCCAGCGCACGCAGGACCTGCCGGGTGGTCCGGCGCTGCTGCCGTTCCCGGGCTGTGCTCCAGGCCGCTGAGGGCCGGTCCAGCAGGTTGCGTGGGTTCTGGAGACGATGGGCCTGCCGGAAGAGGACGGATCCCAGCAGCAGGCACAGCAGGCTGAGAACGACGCTCAAGTCAGGCAGCACGTGCAGGAGTGTACGCCCCGGCGGGCGACTCCAGGGTCCGCGTCGGGTTGCTGTCAGAGGGCGCTGCGTACCATGACGCATGTCCCGCGGCCCGCGAACGCTGAACCTGCGCGCTGTGCTGTACGGCGTCCTGGCACTGACCGCCACGTTCATCGTCGTGTCCAACGGGCTGCTGGCACAGCAGACCCGTCAGATCCAGCGCGAGCAGACCCTGGCCGCCGCGACCGGGCGGCAGCAGGTGGTCGCCGAACAAATCGGCCGGCTCGCCTGGCAGCTCTCGACCGCCCCCTCTGCAGGCGACCGGCAGCGGGCGCGTGACCAGCTTCGCCGCCGCGTAGCCGAGTTGCGGGAAGACCACCGCACCCTGGTGGGAGCCCCCGAGTTCCGGCGGGCCGCGGGCGCTGCCGGGGCCGCGCCCCTTGCGGCCCGGATGCATGCGGAGGTGGAAGGCTACCTGGCCGCCGCCACCCGCATTCTGCTGACGCCGCAGGCCCGGCTGACCGCCGGGAGTGCGGACCTGCGTCAGCTGGATCGTCAGGCCGCCGGGCCGCTGACGGCCGTCCTCAGCGAGGCGAGCGCGCTGATGCAGCGCTCCGGCGCCGCGCACATTCGCCGCGTCAACACCTTCGCGTGGATCCGCCTCGGCAGCCTCCTGACCATGCTGGTCATCGCGTCGCTGCTCATCCACCCCCTGGAGCGGCGGATCCGGCAGGCCCAGGCTGAGCTCATCCGCGAGCGGGACTTCGCGCGGCAGATCATGTCCACGGTCGCGCAGGGCCTCTCGGTGACGGACCCTGAAGGACGGTTCGAGTACGTGAATCCCGCCTACGCCCGGCTGCTGAACGTCACCCCTGAGAGTCTCCTGGGCCGCACGCCCTTCGACATCACCTTCGAGGAGGACCACGCGGCGCTCGCTGCCGCGAAAGCGCGGCGGGAGGTCGGCGAGACCAGCACCTACGAGACCCGCCTGAGACGCGCGGACGGCGCGGCCGTCCCTGTCCTCGTGACGGGAGCGCCGCGGCTCACCGAGGGCGGGAGGACCGGGACCATCGCCTCCATCACGGACCTGACCGAGCGCAAACAGCACGAGCAGACGCTGCGCACCCTCGCCGTCCTCTCACACAGCCTGGAGCGGGAGCAGACCCCTGAAGGCGTGGCTGAGCGGGCCCTGGACGTGCTGTCACAGGCCATGGACCTGGCGTGGCTCAACCTCAGCCGTCTGGAAGGAGACCGCTTCGTCCCGCGCGCAATTTCCGGCACCATGCCGCCCGGCTTGCGTGACCAGGTGGCCCTGGGCGTGTCCCGGGGGGAAGGGGCCATCTGGGAGACACTCGGCGCCGAGGCGGTGTACCTGCAGGAATCCAGAATTGAGGCCTACGTCGCGCTGGGGGTCCGCAGCGTCGCGCTGGTTCCACTGCCCGCCGCGGACGGCGTGACCCAGGTGCTGTGCGCCTACCGGGGTGGCGAGGCCCGGCCCTGGTCCGGTCAGGAACGCGTCCTGCTGGAAGCGGCCACCCGCTCCATGGCGGCGGCCCTGGAGCGGGCGGAACTGCACCACCAGGCGCAGGAGGCGGCCGACTACGCACAGACCCTGCTGGCGGTCTCTGCCCTGGTCGAACGTGCCCTCGAACCCGCCGTGATGGCCCAGCAGGCGCTTGAACTCCTGGCGCCCGCTGTGGACATCGACTGGGGCAGCGTGCTGGTCGTCCGGGGCGACATGACCGAGTCGCTGACCGCCTGGAGCCGCAATGGGCTGGAGGTGGAGCTGCATGGGGAGGTGCACCGTGCACAGATCCAGCGGGCAATGACGTCTGGTCTTCCCGTCTACGTCGATGCCGATTCCGGGACGCGGCACGAGGCGCCGGACCTCCCCGGCGGCCTGAAAAGTGCCGCGTGGATTCCACTCACGGCCTCGCACGACGCCCAGTACATCTACGTCGTTGCGCGGCTACACGGCGGCGAGTCCTGGTCGCCCCGCGACCGGGACCTGCTCACGGCGGCAGCCCGGACCGTCCGTGTGGCGTTTGAACGCCAGGAGCATCTCCGCGTCATCGAGCAGGCGTCCCTGACCGATCCCCTCACCGGGCTGGGGAATCGCCGCGCCCTGGACCGGGCCCTGGCCGCCCTGACCGAACACGGGGACGCTCCGTTTGCGCTGATCACCATCGACCTGGACGGCCTGAAACAGGTCAACGACACCCTCGGGCACGAATGGGGTGACGTGATGCTCCGGGAGTTCGGGCGCGGCCTGAAGACCAGTGTCCAGAAGGAAGACCGGGTCTACCGCCTGGGGGGTGACGAGTACGTGGTGCTGCTGCAGGGGTGCCCGCCAGACCCCACGGTGGCGACCCTCACCCTGGTGGACCGGGCCGCCGACCAGGTGCGGCTTCATCCCGAGCTGCGGACCTTCCAGGCGAGTGCTGGCCTGGCCAGCTGGCCGGACGATGGACCCTCAGCGGGCGCCCTGTTGCACAGGGCGGACGAACGGATGTACCAGCAGAAACGAGCCCGCCAGAGGCAGCAGGCGCCGCCCTGACCGGCGGGCCGGGGCGGCGCGTCAGGCCACGCCGCTTCCCGGGTCAGGTCCGGGCGGAGGCCGCCTGAGTGCAGGCCTCGTCTTCGTCCGCCTCAGCAGGCAGGAACGCGAGGGCGACGCAGCCCCCGAGGATCGTGAGGCTGGCGGCGGTGACGAGCATGGGGACGATCCCGGCGATGGGGCCGATCACGCCGGCCGCGGCCGTGGCAAGGACGCCCACGAACGCGTTGGTGGTGCCGAGCGTGCCGTACACCCGGCCGCGGAAGGCTTCGGGCGTGGCGCGCTGGATCATGGTGGACATGGCGACGTTCGAGACGATCATGGGGATGCCCAGCAGGGGCACCAGCACGTACAGGGGCGGCAGGGTGGTCAGCGTGTAGATGCGGAGCATCAGCAGGCCCACCAGCAGCGTGCCGAGCCCGGTGAGGGTCCGCGTGGAGACGCGGCTGCCCAGCCAGGATGCCGTGGCGCTGCCGAGCACGGCGCCGAGGCCGCCGAGGGCGCTGAGCCGCCCGATGGTTTCGGCGTCGGCATGGATGATGGACATCAGGAACGGCATGTAGAAGGGGTCGATCAGGGTGCCGCCGAGGCTGGTGATGCTCAGGACGGCCATCAGGGTGAGGATGACCGGGCGCTGGCGCACGACGCGCAGACCGCTGCGCCACTCCTGCCCCATGCTGCGCCAGGTGCCGAAGAGGGTGGGAGAGGGCAGATCACCAGGTCGGGCGACCAGAGGCACGACACGCAGGCGGAAAAAGCTGAGGGCCGCAATCAGGAAGGACGCGGCGTCGAAGAGAACCACGCCGGGGATGCCGGCCGCGGCGATCAGGACCCCGCCGATCACGGGACCGAGCAGGCGGGCGGACGTCATGCCGAAGGACAGCGCGGAGTTGGCCTGCACGAGTTGCGGCCCGGGCACCAGGGTGGGCAGCAGAGCGCCGGCCACCGGGGCGGAGAGGGTGCTGATGGTGAGTTCCGCGAAGGTCACGGCGTAAGCGACCCACATCAGGCCGGGAAGTGGAGCGAGGGCCAGCAGGCCGATCAGCGCGGCCTGAAGGAGGTGGGTGGTGACCAGCACGCGCCGGCGG
Source organism: Deinococcus ficus (assembly GCF_003444775.1). Taxonomy (NCBI): domain Bacteria; kingdom Thermotogati; phylum Deinococcota; class Deinococci; order Deinococcales; family Deinococcaceae; genus Deinococcus; species Deinococcus ficus. The sequence continues at coordinate 338,024 of NZ_CP021082.1, forward strand.
TCCCAGCGGTCAGCGAGCACGCCGGCGAAGGAACTGAACAGCAGGCCCGGCAGGTAGTACGACAGCGCGAGCAGGGCAGTGGCGAGCGTGGAGCCGGTCTCCTGGTACAGGAAGTACGGCAGGGCGAGCAGCAGCGCCCGGTCGCCGATCAGGGAGATCACCTCCCCCAGCCACAGCTTGCGGAAGTCGGGAAGCGTCAGGGTGCTCAGCATGTCGGCCTCATGGGGGCAGCGTGCACAGTACGCTGGTCAAAATGAAACAAGGTGATTTGCCCAGGCTCTGGCAGCGGCTGGATGACCCTGCAGCGGCCCGGGTGCTGGCCGACGCGCAGGCCCGGCAGTACCTGGAGCCGTTCATCTGGCGCGAGCGGCGGGTCACGGACGTCGCCCGCGAGCTGGGCGTCTCGAAGCAGGCCCTGCTGTACCAGGTGAACAAACTCCTGCGCCTGGGGCTGCTGACCGTCACCCGCACCGAGCCCAGGCACGGGCGGGCCGTGCGCTACTACCGCTCGTCGTCCCCCGGGTACTTCGTGCCGTTCTCCGCGACGTCCGCCGAATCCATCCACGCGCTGTACGAGTCCTCCCTCGACAACACCCGCCGCTCCCTGCTGTCCCTGCTGACGCAGGCCTGGACGGATCTGGCCGACGATCCCCGCTGGTTCGGGCTGTACACCTACGGCGACGAGCACGGCCTGAAAAGTCACGCCCTGCTGCCCGCGCCGCCGGCCTCGCCGGTGTCCCCGGAGGCCGGGTCGCTGTCGTGGCTGCTTCAGACGAACGTGCCTGCCGTGTGGGACAACACCGCTCCTGTTCGCCTGTCCCTCACTCACGCCAAGGCGCTGCAGCGGGAACTCCATGACCTGCACGCCCGATATCAGGCTCTCGAGGGCGAGGAGGGCCAGAAGACCTATGTCCTGCGCCTCACTCTGGTGCCTGTCGACGACGAGGACGATGCCTGACGCAGGGGCCGCACCTCACGAAACGATGACGCTGCGTTCATTTGGTGGCCCGTCCCGCAATCCGCCCTCAGACGGGCGTGGGAAGGTAGCAGGAGTTCCAATCTGGCTGGCCCGGGCCCCTGCTTCCGGGTCGGCCTCCTTCTCTGAACAGGCCCGCTTTCACGTAGACCGGCTGCCGGAAAGCACGCTGCCTCCGTGACCCAGCGGCCCTCCCGCGCTTCCCGGTCATGCTGGCCCTGCCCTTCGCGCCCACAAGGAGTTTCACGATGCCGATCCGTTCTCTCCTCGCCCTCGGTCTGACCGGCGGCCTGACTCTGGCCGCCGCACAGACCGCAGCGCCCACCCCACGTCCCCTCCCCGCCCCGGAACCGCCCGCCACGGTGACCGCCACGAAGAACGAACCGACCGCGCAGGCCTTCACGCCTGACAAGCTCGCCCGCCTGAAGGTCCCGGCCGGCTTCCAGCTGACGGTCATGGCGACCGACCTCGGAAACGCCCGCATGATGCACGTCATGCCGGACGGCGGGGTGTACCTCACCCGCCGGGCCCAGGGCGACATCTGGTACCTCCGGGACGTCAACCGTGACGGGAAGTTCGAGGGCACTGAGCGGCGACAGGTGGCCACCAACCTCAAACTCGTGCACGGCTTGGACGTCAAGGCCGGCAAACTCTATGCGGTGGGAGAAAAGACCATCTGGGTGATGGACATTGCCCGGGACGGCACGCTCTCCGTGCCCCGCGTGTTCGCGGACGGCTTCCCGGACGCCGGGCAGCACCCGGCCCGGGGCCTGAAATGGGGCCCGGACGGCTACCTGTACGCGAGCTTCGGCAGCACCAACAACGACACGCCCACCCAGAACCCTGAGGAGGCCACCCTGCTGCGCCTGCGGCCCGACGGGCAGTGGCGCGAGGTCTACGCGCGGGGCCTGCGGCACACCATCGGCTTCGGCTGGCATCCGGTCACGAAGGTCCTGTACGGCATGGACCAGGGCAGCGACTGGCACGGCGACAACATTCCACCTGAGGAACTCAATGTCCTCAAGCGCACCGGTAATTACGGCTGGCCCTTCTGCTACGGTGCGAAGAACCCGGACCCTTACACGACCACCGCGAACATCCCCGGCAAGATCACCAAAGCCGAGTACTGCGCCATGACCACAGGGAGCACCCTGAACTACACCGCGCACGCCGCCGCGATCGGGATGGCGTTCTACACCGGCACGCAGTTCCCGGCGGAGTTCCGGAACGATGCGTTCGTCGCCTTCCGCGGGTCGTGGAACCGCACCGAGCCCAGCGGGTACGAGATCGCGCGCGTGGTGTTCGACGGCGCGAATCAACCGACGGGCATCGAGCCCTTCATCACGGGGTTCGTGTACCAGGAAGGCGGCGAGTGGAAGCAGTTCGGGCGGGTGGCGGGCGTGGCCGTGTACACCGATGGCAGCCTGCTGTTCACCGACGACCAGAGCGGCGTGATCTACCGCGTGCGCTACACGGGAGGCAACTGAGATGCCAGTACAGCGTTCACGTCCGCCTCGCCTCGCCGCCCTGAGCGGCCTGCTGACCCTGGGTGCCATGGCGGCCCTGGGGGTAGGAGCCGCGGGTGGCAGCGATATGGCCGCACCTGCACCTTCGCCGGCGCTCAGCGCCACGGCCACCCTCCGCGACCCGGCCGGGCAGGTGCTCGGCACCGCCCGCTTCCGCCCGCTCGGGTCCGGGAACGGCCCGGTAGAGGTCACGGTCAGTGTCCGCGGCCTCGCCCCGGGGCAGCATGGCATGCACGTGCACGAGTACGGCCGCTGCACGCCAGGCGTAGACCCGGCCACCAACACGGTCGTGCCGTTCGGCGGAGCCGGCGGGCACTTCGACCCGGGCATGAGCCGCAACCACGATGACCCGCAGGCCGCGAATCTGTACGGGCACGGCGGTGACCTGCCCATGCTCACGGTCGGGCCGGACGGGACCGGGCAGGTCACCTTCCAGTCCAGCAAGATTCGCTTGAGCGGCGCGGACGGCGTCCTGAACCGCTCGATCGTGATTCACGCCCGGCCGGACGACTACCGCAGCGACCCGGCCGGCATGAGCGGCGCGCGGGAACGCTGCGGCGTGATCGTCCGGGACCGCTTCACGGCGCGCGACTATGCGCTCCCGGGCGTGCAGACCTACCCGGAAGGGGTGGCGTACGACGCCCGCAAGGGCCTGCTGTACACCGGCAGCGCCGCCAATGGCACCATTTGGGCCGTGAATGCCGCGACCGGCGCGGTCTCGGTCTTCCAGGAGGGCGGGGCACTCGGCCGTCAGGTGGCCCTGGGCCTGAAGGTGGACGCCCAGGGCCGGCTGTGGGTCGCCGGGGGCGCCCAGGGCACTGTAAGTGTCCTCTCACCGGACGGCGTGACCCTGAAGGTTCTGGAAACCCCTCCCTCCCCTCGGCCATACATCAATGACCTGACGCCCGCCCCCGACGGGAACGTGTACGTGACCGACAGCAGCCGCCCCGTGATCTACCGCGTCACACCGGACCTGACTCTGGACGCGTGGCTTGACCTGGCCGGCACGCCCCTCAAGTACGGTCCTGGCGTGAACCTCAACGGCATCGCCGCCACCCCTGACGGCCGGTACCTGCTGGCCATACAGCTGAACACCGGCGAACTGTGGCGCATCGACCTGCGCAGCCGCGCGGTGCACCGCGTCATGACGGGTCTGGTCAACGGTGACGGGCTGCTGCTCGACGGGCGCACCCTGTACGTCGCCCGGAACAAGGACCAGGTGGTCAGCAAGGTCACCCTCAGCGCCGATTACGCCAGCGGTCAGCTGGTCCTCAACGAGCCGCTCACCGGCCTGCGCTTCCCCGCCACCCTGACCCGGATCGGGAACGACCTCGTCGTCACGCAGGCCCAGCTGGACAAACTGCAGGGCGGCACCCCGGAAACGCCGTTCCGATTGACGCGCTTCCCGAAGTTCTGACGCCACCCCTGGAGGCCCGGCCCCTGGCGGCCGGGCCTTCCGCCGGTCAGACCAGCGGAAACAGGGGCGGCACCACGTCCCGTCCCTGCGGGTCCACGAGGTGACTGACTGTCACGCCCAGCAGCCGCACCGCCCGGGTGCCAACCAGATCCGCGCCCAGCAGCCGGCGCGCCACACGGCCAATCTCCTCGGCAGTCTGCACGGGCACCGGGAGGCTCTGCTGCCGGCTGATCACCTCGAAGTTGCTGAACTTCACCTTGACGGTCACCACCCGGCCCGCCAGCCCATGCCGGGCCAGGCGGCGGGCGGTGCGTTCACTCAGCCCGGGAAGTTTCGCGTGCATGTCCGCCAGGGTGCGCAGGTCCGTGTCGTACGTGTCCTCGGTTCCGACGCTCTTGCGGTCATCGCTGGGGTCCACGGGGCGGTCGTCGATGCCGCGGGCGATGGCGTACATGTGCGCGCCGTGCCGGCCGAACGCGGCGGTGAGCTCGGTCAGGGACCGGGCCCGCAGGTCCGCGCCCGTGCGGATGCCCAGGCGCTCGAGCTTCGCGGCGGTGACAGGACCGATCCCGTAGAACTCACCCACCGGCAGCCGGGCGATCAGGGCGTCGGCATCCTGCGGGAGGATCACGGTCAGGCCGTCGGGTTTGTTCATTCCGCTGCCGAGCTTGGCGAGCATCTTGTTGAACGACACGCCCGCCGAGACGGTCAGGCCCCCGGTGCGCTCCCGGACCAGCCGGCGGATCTCCTGTGCGATCCGCGTGGCACTGCCCGGACCGCGCTTCGGCCGCGTGACGTCGAGGTACGCCTCGTCGAGGCTGAGCGGCTCGATCAGGTCGGTGAACTCGGTGAACACCCCGTGGATGAGGCGGCTGGCCTCGCGGTAGGCGTCCATGCGGGGCTCGATGACGATCAGGTGCGGGCAGCGGGCCAGGGCCGTACGCAGCGGGAGCGCGCTGCGCACGCCGTACTGCCTCGCTTCGTAGGTGGCGGTCGTGACGACGCTGCGCGGCCCGTGGTAGGCGACGGCGACCGCCTTGCCGCGCAGGCTGGGGTTGTCCCGCAGTTCCACGCTGGCAAAGAAAGCGTCGGCGTCCACGTGCACGATCTTGCGCATCAGCACCTCACAGGGTACGGGACACGCCGCTCAGGGGCCGGGGGTATGCTCCGGCCAGATGCGGCCGCCTCCTGCCCGTGTGCCCACCCGCCGGCCCGTGGTCTGGCGGTGGCTGCTGGTGGCCCTGACCGTCCTGGCTTCCCTCGCCCACCTCACCCGCAGCGCTCAGGTGGGCGGGCTGGGACTGGCCGGCTGGGCCCCGCTCCAGGGACGCGGCCACACCGCCCACCCCGCGCCAGCCGATCACGATCAGGAAGGGGCGGCCCTGCCAGCCACCCGCCCCGGCATGCCGGGCACCGCCCACGCCCATCACCAGGGACTGGCGGATCCCGGCACGCCGCACCTCACCGACGCCGCACCGAACGCGCCGCCTGAGGACGAGCACCACACGGGCCTGCACTGCCCGTTCTGCCTCACGGGGGCCTTCGCGCTGGCCGCGCAGGCGCTCAGCCCTGTCCCGCTGCGGGCGTCGGGGCTGCCCCGCCCCTCCAGCCTCGCCCGGACGCCGGCGCTCGCCGCCGTGCGACATGCGGACGCCCGCGCGCCACCTCCACTCCAGCACTGAAGCGCCCTCCCCGCCCTGCCCGAGCGCAGGAACGGCGAGCGGTCCCTGGCCAATGCCGCTGGACGCCCCGGCGGCGGGCCGAGCCCCCGTTTCAATCGCCTGGAGTTCAACATGCCGTCCCTGAAATCCCTGCTGTCCCTGTCTGCCGCTCTTCTGCTCTCCGTCGCCGCCGCCCACGCCACCGTCCGGACCGAGACGGGCCTGAGCGAGAGCAGGGCCGGCATCACCGAGACCTACCGCCTGAACGTCCCCACCGAGAAGGACCTGAACACCACCGAGATCCGGCTGGTCATCCCGGCGGGCGTCGCCCTCACCCGCTTCCAGGTCACGCCGGGCTTCACGCGCACCGTGAAGAAAAACGCCGACGGCCTGGTCACCGAGGTGATCTGGAAGGGCAAGGTCGCGCCGATGGAATACGCCCGGTTCTTCTTCCAGGCGCGCAACCCCGCGGCGCCCGGCGAACTCAGCTGGAAGGTGTACCAGACCTACAGTGACGGCAGCGTCGTCGCCTGGGACGACACCAACCCCGAGCAGGGTCCCGCCAGCAAAACCACCATCAAGTAACACCCTGCGGGACGGGCGCGCGCCCGTCCCGCCCGAGGTCCACCATGAACAAGTTCCTTGCCCTCCTGACGGCCCTGGTGCTCTCCACCACCCTCGCCCACACGGCCGTGTCCTCCATCAGCCCGGCCCTGAACGCCACGGTGACCGCCCCGAAAGCCGTCGTGCTCAAGTTCAGCGAGCCCATCGAGGTGCGGTTCAGCACCTTCCGCGTGATGGCCATGCCAGCCGGTCAGGCGGTGGACGCGGCCGCGAAGGTGGCCCTGGCCGAGAAGGCGGATTCGCCGAAACTCGCCAGCCTGCCCCTGAACGCCCCGGCGCTCGCCGCCCAGGTGAGCGTGCCGCTCAAAGCCAGCCTCAAGGCCGGCCGGTACGTCGTCGCCTGGACACTGCTCTCCGAGGACGGCCACCCGGTCACCGGTCACAGCACCTTCCGGGTGAAGTGAGCCGGGCCGCATGACCGCCGCCCTGGCGGGCCTGAGCTTCCTGGGCCTGACGCTGCTGCTGGGCGGCGCGCTCACGCGGCGCTGGCTGACGCCCGGCACCCCGCCGGTGTGGCTGCCCGGCGTGGGCCTGACGCTGCTCGTTCTCGGCTGGGGCGGTCAGGTGACCCTGACCCTGAGTGCCCTGGGGTTGACCGCGCCAGGGGACGTCCTGGCGTACCTGACGGCCACCGGCACCGGCCGGGCCATGCTCACCGGCGTGATGGGCGGCCTGGTGCTGCTGGCGGGTACCCTGTCCCGCTGGCCGTGGGGGCTGAACCTGGCGGCGGCGCTGGTCACCGCCTGGGGCGTGGCCGGGGTCGGGCACGGCGCCGGTCACGGGCTGTGGGTGCGTGGCCTGCACGCCGCTCATGTGGGCGCCATGGCCGTCTGGACCGGCGGGGTGCTGGCCCTGATCTGCACCCGGCCCCTGACCCCGGAACACGCCCGCCGGTTCACGCCGGCGGCGCTGGGCAGCGTGGCGGTCCTGGCGGCCACGGGCCTGCTGATGTCCGGGCAGCACCTCACGACCGTGGCGCAGTGGACGGGCAGCGGCTACGGGCAGACCCTGCTGGTCAAGCTGACGCTGGTGGCCCTCACCCTGGGCGCAGCAGTGTTCGTCCGCCGGGCCTTCGCGCGCCGCGTTCCCCCACGCGGCGCGCTCGCGCGCGAGGCGCTGCTCCTCGCGGCGGTCCTGGGCGCCACGGGTGTGCTGTCGACCCGGCCGCCGCCCCAGAACGCGAATCACCCCGCGCACGCAGGAACCGGTCAGCTTCCCTAATCGCCGGCGGAGCCGCGCCCCTGGGCCTTGTTGTGGTACATCGCCGCGTCCGCCCGGGCGAGGGCGGCCGCAAGCAGGTCGGCTGGCCCGACGCGGGTCCACCCGAAGCTCACGCCGAACCCCAGCCGCCCGGTCCGCTCACTGAGGGCTGCCGTGAGCTGCTCGAGCTGCTGCGAGATCTGCGTGGGCGCGCCGGTCAGCAGCATGGTGAACTCGTCACCGCCGGTGCGGCCCACCAGGTCTCCCGGGTGGGCCACCTGTTCGAGCAGCCGGCTCAGGGAGACGAGGTGGTCGTCGCCGGCGGTGTGCCCGAACCGGTCATTGATCGTCTTGAACTCGTCGATGTCCAGCACCAGCAGCCGCCCGGCGCCGGGCTGGGCCCGGGCCGCCCACCGGGTGAAGGCCTGCTCCATTCCGCGGCGGTTCAGGGTGGACGTCAGGGCGTCCGTGTGCGCGAGGGTGTTCAGTTCGTCATGCAGGCGCCGCATCTCCACGCGGCGCCGGTCGTCGTGCAGCAGCCAGAACGTGAACGTGCCGCCCACCGAGAGCAGCAGCACCGCCACGAACATCAGGATGTTGGGCAGCGTGAAGGCGAACACCTCCGCGGCCTGCACGCCGGGCCGGAAGGTGAACAGGCGGGGCAGGGTCAGGGTGACCACCAGCAGCAGCAGGCCGAGGTTGAGGCGGTACCCGGCCCTCAATTCCGGCTGGCGGCGCATCTGCGACAGGATCAGGCCGACGAAGCTCACCGTGGTCAGGGCCACGAAGGCGTTGATGAGCAGGGTGCGCGCCATGATCTGGTCGCTGACGACGGTGAGCAGGAACAACGCCGCGATCACGAGCGGGACGCTCCCCCGGTACACCCGGCGCAGGCCCTGAGCGCCGCCCTGCCCGGCGAAGCGGTGAAACGCCTCGACGAACAGGGCGGCGCCGACGATCACCAGGGCGTTGCCCAGCAGGACCGAAAGCGTCACGAGTTCCGGGGGCCGGTACGTGCCGATCAGCATGCCCAGCACCAGCAGGGTGTGGCCCGCGGCCCAGCCCCGCCAGCCCGGGTACGACGGGCGCCACCAGGCGACCAGCAGCGTCAGGCTGGAGACCAGCAGCACCGTTCCGCAGACGCTGGCGGCCAGGAAGGCGAGGAGGTGGGTGGGGTGCGGGATCGGGGGCATCTGGAAGTCCGGGGGCCCGGAATGGTTGGGTCCGCCTGGACCCCATCACAGCAGGCGGGTCGTCACGGCGCTCTGACGGGCAGCGGCATGAAGCGGCCGGGGCCGTCAGGGCCGGGCGGTGATACCGGACCAGGCCGACGCTTTCGGTCCCAATGCGCTTGGCCGAACCGGGCGGCCTCCTGCAGCTCGCGCCATTCAATCACCCCGGGCCGCGGCGGCAGGCGGCCCGCGCTCGCGGATCAGTTCGAGTGGCATGTCGAGTCGCCGGAGCACGCTGATCAGCCGGGCGCGGGGCACCTGCCGTGGTGGGCGTCACGAGCCCGGGGGCGCCGTGTCGCCTCCGTGCCATGGGCTCGGGCCCTTTCTCCGAAGGTGAAGGGGGCTGGAGCGGAAAGACCCACCCGTGCAGTGTGGGCGTTGCCATGGCAGCAAGGGCAAGCGCTGGGAACCTGGGTGGCAGGTGCAATTCCTACCATTATGTTGTAGACTAAATGGAGAGGAGAATTACGAATCAGGGGCTCAGTCCAGCCCTTCCGGTCACCGCCCATTCCCCGGCACCGCTCTTCGCGGATGGCCGGCCGGGGCGTTGCGCGCCCACGCCACTCACATTCCCGAAGGAGCCGCATGTCCTTTCAAGCGTACCTGACCGCCGCCCAGGCCAAAACCGGGAAGACCATCGACGACTTCAGAACCCTCGCCGGCGAGAAGGGCCTGAGCCGGCACGGCGAAGTCGTGGCCTGGCTCAAGGAGGACTTCAAACTGGGCCACGGGCACGCCACGGCCGTCGCCACCACCCTGCTCAACCCTGAACGCTTCGACGCCCCGGCCGAGACCCGCATCCAGGCGCTCTTCACCGGCAACAAAGCCCAGTGGACGCCCCTGTACGAGCACCTCGTGAGCCTGGCGCAGTCGCTCGGGGAAGGCGTGCAGGTCTCCCCCACCGACACCTACGTCAGCCTGACCTGCCGCGGCCGCAAATTCGCGGTTATCCAGCCCGGCGCGTCCCGGCTCGACCTCGGGCTCAAACGGCCGGGCGCCGAGACCACCGCGCGTTTCGAAGCGGCCGGTTCCTGGAACAGCATGGTCACCCACCGCGTGAAGCTCACCGGTCCCGCCCAGGTCGACGACGACGTCAGGGACTGGCTGAGTGCCGCCCTGCACGGCGCCTGACGTTCCCGCTCCCCGCCTGAAGGAGGTCTCCCATGTCTGCTGCCGCTCCCGTGGCCCCGCGCGACCGCGCGGTCATCCTGATCCTGCTGATCGCCACGTTCGTGGTCATCCTCAACGAGACGATCATGAACGTCGCCCTGCCCCGCCTGATGACCGACCTGCGCATCGGGGCGAGCACCGCGCAGTGGCTCTCCACCGCGTTCATGCTCACGATGGCCGTGGTGATTCCCGTCACCGGCTACCTGCTGCAGCGCCTCAGCACCCGCACGGTGTTCCTCACCGCAATGATCCTGTTCTGCCTGGGCACCCTGCTGGCCGCCCTCGCCCCCGGGTTCGGGGTGCTGCTGATCGCGCGCATCGTGCAGGCGTGCGGCACCGCCATCATGCTCCCCCTGCTGATGACGACCGTGCTGACCCTGGTCCCCGAACAGGGCCGGGGCGCGGTGATGGGGCAGATCAGCATCGTCATCTCCGTCGCCCCGGCCCTCGGCCCGACCATTTCCGGCCTGATCCTCCAGGCGCTGTCGTGGCGCTTCATGTTCCTGTTCGTGCTGCCCATCGCCCTGGCCGCGCTGGCGTATGGGGCGCGCATGCTCGGCAACGTCGGCACCCCGCGCCGGCTCACGCTGGACCTGCTTTCCGTGCCGCTGTCGGCCGTGGGCTTCGGCGGGCTGGTGTACGCCCTGAGCCGCTTCGGGGAGACCCCGGGCGGGCTGGCCAACCCGGCCGTCAGCGTGCCTCTGCTGGTGGGAGCCGCGTCACTCACGGCCTTCCTGTGGCGCCAGGTGATGCTGGGCCGCCGGGGGGAACCCCTGCTGGACCTGCGGGCCTTCCGCTTCCCCATGTTCACGCTCGGGGTGGGGCTGATGGTGATCGCGATGATGGCGCTGTTCGGCGGGGCGATCCTGCTGCCCCTGTACCTGCAGAATCTCCGCGGCCTGAGCACCCTGCAGACCGGCCTGCTGCTGCTGCCGGGCGGGCTGCTGATGGGCCTGGTCGCGCCCACCGTCGGCCGCTGGTACGACCAGCTCGGGCCGCGCCCGCTGGTGCTGCCGGGCACGGTGGTGATGACGCTGGTCCTGTTCGCCTTCGGGCAGATCGGCACGTCCACGCCCGTCTGGGTTCTGCTGGCGCTGCACCTCGCCCTGAGCGGCGGACTGGCGCTGCTGTTCACGCCGGTGTTCACGAGCGCCCTGGGACCGCTGCCTCCCGCGCTGTACTCGCACGGCAGCGCGCTGCTGAGCACCCTGCAGCAGGTGGCGGGCGCGGCCGGCACGGCGCTGCTGGTCACCCTGATGGCCGGCCGGGCCAGCACCCGCGCCGCCCAGGGTGTGCCGGCGGTGGACGCGCAGGTGGACGGCCTGCACCTGGCCTTCACGGCGTCCGGGATCATCGCGGCCGTGGCGGTGGGGCTGGCGCTGTTCCTGCGCCGGGCGCCGCAGTCCGGTGAAGCGCACGGCGAAATGGCCGCCGAGCACCCGGCCCTGAGCCCGGGCATGCATTCCTGACCTGCGCCCCTCCGCCACTGTCCTTCAAAGCCGCCTCCGGGCGGCTTTCCGCATGATGCAGGTGACGCGTTGGGCCGCGGGGGCACCCGGACCGCCAGGCATGTCCACCTGGGCGTCCGCCGTGGGCAGCTGAGATTTCCTTCCTCCGCTGTCCATTCGAGATACCGCACTCTTCTGTTGCGCCTTCAGCCTGGATTCTGGTACGTTTGCGGAGCCTGACGCGGAAATCTGGCAATACTTTGGTGGCTCGCGCGAGAACCTGTTTGTCGTGGTTGGGCCTCAGGAGGTGGTATGCGCATCCCGGACTTCCTGCTCAGCCCGCCGCCCGCAGCGCCGTGCCCTTCCGCCTGCCGCGCCCGCTGAGCATCTCTCTCCCTTCCTGGGCATTCCCCGGCTCACCGCCAGGGACGGCCCGGGCCATCCCCATTCACGCCGGCCCTCGTCTGCAGGGGCGCCGGCGACCTCAGGAGTTCCCCATGCATTCGACGATTCCCCCGCCCCACCACCAGGTGATGCCCTCCCGTTCCGGCTTTCAGGCCAGTCAGCCGCACGCCTGCCCCACCCTGGACTTCGCCAAACTCGTGCTCGCGCCCGGTCAGACGCACCAGGGAGAGACGGGAGCGCGCGAGGTCCTGCTGCTGGCGCTGTCCGGCGAGGCGGACGTCACCGTGAACGGGCACGCCTATCCCCGCGTGGGCCAGCGCAGCACGGTGTTCGCCGGTACCCCGCACGGCCTGTACCTCCCGCGCGCCTCGGCGTACTCGGTCACGGCCCGCACGGCGTTCGAGGCGGCGCTGCCCAGCGCCGCGTCCGACCTGGACACCGCCCCCTACGAGATCCACCCGGCGGACCTGCCGACCTACCCGAGCAGCGGCGCGGCGGCCGGCCGCTGGTACCACGAACTGCTGGGCTTCCCCGGACTGGGACCCACCAGCCGGCTGCGGGTGGTCGAGATCCACACCACGCCCGGGCCGTACCGCGTGCCGCTGCCGCCCACCACGGAATTCATGCGGGGCGCGCGGGACACCGGCGAGCAGATGACCTACTTTCGCCTGTCGTCCAGGGGTGGCCGCGGCCTGGCCCGGCATTACAGCGCGCGGTTCGGGCACGGGTACGACGAGCTGTACACCATCTACGACCATTCGCTGCTGACCCTGCCGCACGGCGAGTGCACGTACAGCCTGCCAGCCGGGGTGAGTGCCACGTCCCTGTGGGTGCTCGCGGCGGAGCCGGTCCCCCCGGTCCGCCGTCCCCTGCGGTCCCGCTGGGCGTCCGACAAGGCGCCGGGGCCGCGGTGAGGCTCGGGCCCGGGCAGTCCCTGCTGATCCTGCTGCTCGCGGCCGTCAACCAGGTCAGTGTCCTGATGGTCCTGGACGCCTGGCTGGAGGGCCGCGGCGGGGACGTGCTGTGGGGGCTGGCCGTGTGGGTGGTGGCGTTTCTGGCGCTGGTGCGCGCGGCGCGGACCGGCCCGCGCCAGGGGCTCGACGGTCCTGAACAGCGCTGAGCGGGGCGCCGTCCGGTGGAGTTCGGGGCTGACGTGGACGGAGGGGACCGGTGGTCCTGCCCAGCGGTTGCGCATCGGTACCTGATAACAAATTTCAACTCTGTCCCCGCTTGACAAAAAATATTTTCCTTCTTAAGATCCGGGTACATCAATCGCAACCCCGGGGGACTCCCATGAGTCAGGTGAGAGCACGCACAGCCGTTCCAGCCGGCGCCATCAGCCGCCTTCGCACGCAGGCGCATTCCCTCTCGCCGTCCCTGCAGCAGGTGTCCAACCACATCCTGCGCAACGCCGACACGGTCATCCACCAGACCATCACCGAGATCGCCAACTCCGCCGGTGTGGGCGAGGCGACCATTACCCGCCTGTGCCGCAAACTGGACTTCGCAGGGTTCCACGCCTTCAAGATCGCCCTGGCCGCTGATGTCGCCAGCCGCGAGCCCCGGCCGACCGACACGCCCGGCGACCTCGCCGACCAGACGGCCCGCGTCACCTCCCAGGTCAAACAGACCCTCGACGACACCGCGCAGCTGCTCGACGCCGCCACCATCGACCGGGTCGCCGCCGCCCTCACCCGGGCGCCGCGGGTGGACCTCGCCGGGCAGGGCAACTCCGGGCTGATCGCGCAGCTGTTCTCCCACCGCCTGATGCGCCTGGGCATCACCGCCGTGGCCTACACCGATCCTCACCTCGCGGCCGTGAGCGCCTCCACCCTGCCCAAGGGCAGCGTCGTCATCGGCCTGAGCAGTTCGGGCAGCACCATCGACACCGTCCAGCACCTGCGCCTCGCGCAGTCCCACGGCCACTACACCGTCGCGGTCACGCACCGCGCCAGTTCGCCCATCACCCGTTACGCCAGCACCGTGCTCTTCACGTCCACCCAGGAGGAACCCCTGACCGATGCCGTGCTCGACACCGTGAGTTCACAGATGCTCGTGCTGGAGATGCTGTACGCCGCCGTGCTGGGCCGGCGTCCCGAAGCGGGCGCCATGCTGCGGGTCACTGCCGAAAGCGTCGTGGACAAGAAATACTGAGCCCCTCAGGCCTGGCCTTATTCACCTGCGCGGCAGCCCCTGCCGGGCATAAGGAGACCATTGTATGAGACGCGCCCTGACCACCCTCACCGCCGCCCTCGGGATCGCCACGCTCTCCTCCGCCGCCCAGGCGCAGACCACCGTCACCTTCTGGACGTGGTACCTCAGCCCCAAGTTCGACGACTACATCAAGACCACCATCGCCGCCTTCGAGAAGGCCAACCCCGGCATCAAGGTGCAGTGGTTCGACAAGCAGGACAGCATGGTGCAGGACTTCCTGGCCGCCGTGAACCTCGGCAACGCCCCGGACGTCATCAACCTGAACATCGACGAAACGCAGAAAGCCGCGCAGAACGGGTTCCTGCGCGCCGCTTCGGACCTCAGCGGCCGCACGTACCTCACCAGCACCTACTACCCGCAGAGCATCACGAACTTCAGTTACCAGGGCAAGACCTACGGGTACCCCTGGTACGGCTGGCTGAACGAGGGCGTGCTGCTGTACAACCCGGACCTGTACCAGAAAGCCGGCCTGACGCGCGCGCCGCGCAGCCTCACGGAGATGTTCACGTACGCCCGCACCGTGAAGGACAAGACCGGCGCGTACGGCTGGGTGCCGGCCATGAAGGACCCCAACACCGCCTCCTTCCTCGGGTACTTCCACGCCGAGGGCCTCCCCATCTACGCCGCGGACGGCAAGGCGGCCTTCAACACCGCCGCGCACGCCGCCCTGCTGCAGAAGTTCGTGGACCTGTACAAGGGCGGGTACGTGCCCGAGGACGTCGTGCGCCGCGAGGCCTTCCAGATCGCCACGGAACTGTACGCGCAAAACCGCCTGGCGATGATCATCGGTGGCCCGCAGGCGCTCACCCGCCTCAAGGACACCAACCCCGGCCTGTACGCCAAGACCGTCGTGACCGAAGCGCCGCTCGGCAAGGCGAACGTGCAGACGGGCGGCGGCATGGACCTGGTGGTGCCGGCGGCCAGCAAGCACCCGCAGGAAGCCGCGAAGCTCGCTGCGTTCTTCACGAACAACGCCAACCAGCTGGCCTTTGCGAAAGTGGTGCCGATCGTGCCCACCACCCTGGGGTCACGCAACGCGGCGCAGTTCAAAACCACGGGGAACGACCCGGTGGCCCGCGCGACCGCGCTGGTCGGCAGTTCGGGCCGGTTCATCAACCCCGGCTTCCGCGCGCCGAAGAACTCCGACGACCTGTACAAGAACTTCAACGACAACATCGAAGCGGCCCTGAGGGGCAAGAAGACCGCACAGGTCGCGCTGAACGACGCCGTGAAGTACTGGAACGCCAACATGAAGTAAGCCGGCCGGGGTGAGGGGGCCGGGCCGCGCGGCCTGGCCCCCCCGCCGCCCGCGCCCCTTTCACAAAGGACCCCGAACCGATGCGACTGCGACTCCGATGGTCTGACACCCTGCTCTCGTACGCGTTCCTGGCGCCCGCGCTGCTGCTGCTGGCCGTCTTCACGTTCTACCCGCTGCTGTACGGCACGTACCTGGGCTTCACCACCTACGACGGCGCGCGCTTCGCCCGCGGCCTGGGCCCGGAGTGGACCGGCCTGGAGAATTTCCGCACTCTCGCCAATGATCCGCTGTTCGTGCAGTCGCTCGTCAACAGCGTGAAGTACCTGCTCGTCGTGCCGGTTTTGCAGGTTGCCTCGCTGGGCGTGGCGGTGCTCGTCAACCAGCAGTTGCCGGGCATGGCGTTTTTCCGCGCGGCGTACTACGTGCCGGTCGTCACCTCGGTGTCGCTGGCCGCGGTGATGTGGGAGTGGGTCTTTCACAGGGAAGGCACCCTCAACTGGATCCTCACCGCGCTGCACCTCACCACCAAGGAGCAGGCCTTCGGCTGGCTGAACAGCGAACAGTGGGCTTTTTTTGCCGTGATGCTGGTGACCTTCTGGCGGGGTTTTGGGTACTACATGGTGCTGTACCTCGCGGGCCTGCAGAACATTCCCAGTGAACTGGAGGAAGCCGCCATCCTCGACGGCGCGAACGCCTGGCAGCGCTTCTGGCAGGTCACGGTGCCGCTGATGCGGCCCACCATCCTGCTGTGCGCCCTGCTGTCCACCATCGCCGCCCTGAAGGTGCTCGAGGAGGTGCTGGTCCTCACGAACGGCGGGCCGCTGAACTCCACCTACACCGCCCTGATGTACGTGTACGCCAAAGCCTTCCAGGGCTTCGAGTTCAACTACGGCCTGGCCAGCGCCGCGGGGCTGGTGGTGGCCGCCGTGGGCCTGCTTCTGTCCGCCCTGAATTTCCGGCTGCTGCGCAGTGACGCCGGGGGACCCGAATGAGCGCCGTCACCGTCAAGGGCAGCCGGGAGACGCGGGCGGTCACGCGCCGCTGGGCGCCGGCCCGGGCGGTGAGCGTCGCCCTGCGCTACGCGGCGCTGATCGCCGTGCTGGGCTTCGCGGTGTTCCCGTTCGTGTGGACGCTCGCCATCGCCCTGACCGACAAGACCCGGGGGGGCTCGATCTACGACTTCCCGGCCAGCCTGCTGCCCAAGGGCGTGACCTTCGCCAACTTCGTGTCGGTGTACCAGACCTTCCAGCTCGGACAGTACCTGTGGAACTCCGTGTCGATCACGCTGATGACCGTGGTGGGCACCCTGGTGATCTCCGCGCTGGCCGCCTACCCGCTGGCCCGCTTCCGCTTCCCAGGCCGGAACCTGATCTTCGGGGCGATCGTGGCCACGCTGGTCCTGCCGTCCGAAACGAACTTCATCGTCAACACCCTCACCCTCAAGCACCTGAACCTGCTGGGCACGCACCTGGGCGTGGTGATTCCCACGGTCGCCGGCGCCTTCGGGATCTTCCTGATGCGCCAGGCGTTCCTGAGCGTCCCCACCGCACTGGTCGAGGCGGCCCGCATCGACGGAGCGGGCGAACTGACCATCCTCACCCGCATCATGCTGCCGCTCACGCGGCCCAGCCTGACCGCGCTGGGCATCTTCACGCTGGTCACCACCTGGAACGCCTACTTCTGGCCGATGGTGGTGCTGTCCGCCGCGCCGGACAAGGTGCCCCTGAGCGTGGCCGTGCTCAAGCTCAAGGGGCAGTTCAACTACGACCCGTTCAACATCGCGGCCGGAGCGGTGATCATGATGCTGCCGGTACTGCTGATCTTCCTCGCCGCGCAGCGGCAGTTCATGCGGGGCATGGAAGGGGCGGTGAAGTGACCGCCTCACCGGGCGCGCTGCACGAAGCCCGCGAGGCCGCCGCGGTGGTGCGGCGCCAGGCCGCGCAGCAGGCCGAGGTGAACGAGGTCGCCCGGCTGCTGCGCACCTACCGGCCCCGTTTCGTGGTCATGCTCGCCGACGGGCTGGCCGAGTGCGCCGCCGCCACGCTGCGCTACGCGCTGGAGGCGCACCTGCGCCTGCCGGTGGTGAGTGCCCCGCCCGGCGGGGACGCCCGGGGTGTGCTGGTGCTCGTCCTCAGCCCGTCCGGCGACGCCCCGGACCTCCTGGGCACGGTCGGGCAGGCCCGCGGGGCCGGGGCACTCACCTGCGCCCTGGTCGGTGACGCGGGCAGCCCGGTGGCGCGCGGCGCGGAACTGCTCCTGACCCTCGGGGCCGCCCACCGCCCCGGCGAAGGCCACCTGGCCACCCTGACGCTGGGTGCGCGGCTGCTGCAGGCCTGGCAGGCCGACCCCGGCCTCGCCGACGCGCTCGAGGTCCTCCCGGACGCGCTCGCCCGGGTGGCCGGGCACGAAGCGGCCGTGGCGGCCATGGCCACGGCCCTGAGCCGCGCAGTGCGGGCGCAGGTGCTCGGCCTGGGCATGCATGCCGGGGTGGCGGCGCACACGGCCCGGCAGCTGCAAAGCGCAGCCGGTCTCCCCGCTCAGGCCGTGGGCGCACCGGACCCGGAACCCCACGCCGGCACGCTCATGCTGGGCTTTCAGGCGCGGGACGGTACCGCGCCCTTCACGGCCGCGACGCTGCGCGGCCAGCTTGATCAGGGCGCGCCGCTGCTGCTCATCGGAGACGACCTGCCCGGCCGGCCCGCGCACCTGCCCACGCCGCCCACCGGCCACGCCCTGACCGACGCGGCCGTCTCCGCCGCCGGCGCGCACCTGCTGATCGCGCACGCGGCCCGCCCACCGTCCACCTCCGCCCATCCGCACTGACCCGCCAGGAGCTGCCCCCTGCCATGCACCCCACCCGCACCCTGATCGTCGACCTGCCCGGCCCGGACCTGGGCGCCGAGGACGCCCGGCAACTCAAGCGCCTGGGTGCCGGAGGCGTCTGCCTCTTCGCGCGGAACGTCACCACGCCGGACCGCACGGCCCGCCTGATCCGCGACCTGCGTGACGCCCTGGGTCACGACGCGCTGGTCGGCGTGGACCAGGAGGGCGGCGCGGTACTGCGCCGCCTGGACGTGCCGCTGCCGCCCACCCCGCAGGCGCTGGGCGTGCTGGACGACCCCCGCGCCGCCCACCGCGCCGGGCAGATCGCGGCGCGCGGCCTGATCGAACTGGGCATCAACTGGAATTTCGCGCCCAGCCTGGACGTGAACGTCGACCCGCTCAACCCGGTGATCGGCGAGCGGTCCTTCGGGACGGACCCGGAGCGGGTGGCGGCGCTGGGCACCGCCTGGGCGCAGGGCAGCGAGGCGGCCGGGGTGCTGGGCTGCGTCAAGCACTTCCCGGGTCACGGGGACACGCGGGTGGACAGTCACCTCGACCTGCCGGTGGTGCGCAAGGCGCCCGCTGAGCTGGAACGCACCGAGTGGCCTCCCTTCCAGGCGGCGGTCCGCGCCGGGGTGGGCAGCCTGATGACGGCCCACATCCTCTACCCCGCGCTGGACCCGGAGGCGCCCGCCACGCTGTCCGGCCCGGTTCTGAGCGGCCTGCTGAGAGGGCAGTGGGGGTACGACGGGGTGGTGGTGACCGACGACGTCGGCATGCGAGCCATCGCGGACCGCCACCCGGCCTTCAGCGCTGCGCCGCTGGCCCTGCAGGCCGGCGCGGACGCCGTGCTCGTGTGCGGGCACGGGGATCCCGGCGCACACGAGCAGGCCGCGCGCGCCCTGGACCTGGCCCTGAGCCGCGCCGCGCTTACCGAGGCGCGGGTCGCGCAGGCACTCGCCCGGTTGTCACGCGCCGCCGCGCGCTTCCCGGGGACGCCCCGCCCGTACCTGCCCGGGCAGTGGGACGCCGACGAGCAGGACGTGGCTTGGATGGCGGAGGCATCCCTCACCTGGACGGCCGCGCCACTGACGCTCGACCCGGGCCGGGAGGTGCTGCTGCTCGCTCCGGACACGGCACCGCTGGGCGGACCGTACGGGGACGCCCTGAGCGGGGAGGCGCTGGCGGCCGCCCTGCGGGCGCACCTGCCGCGCCTGCACCGGGTCAGCCTGCACGACGAAAGCGGTGTGCGGCAGGCTCTCAGGGACCCGGACGTGCCGGTGCTGCTCGCCACCACCGGCCGCTGGGCGGTCCCGGAAGACACGCGCCGGACCGCCGCGCTGCTCGGCGGGCGGCGCGCTCCGGTGCTGCACCTCGCCCTCTGGAGTGCGCAGGCCGCGGTGGACCTGGCCCTGCCGGCCGTGATCACGCACGGCTTCCGCCCGGCGAACCTGAACGCCCTGGGGCGCGCCCTGAGCGGGGTCAGGGCGTGACCGGCGTGGTGGGCGTCGATATCGGCGGCACGAAAACCGCCGTGGGAACGCTCGGGCAGCTGTTGGGCGTCTGGCCCACTCCGGACAGCGGCCCGGCCCTCGTCGAACTGATCCAGGCGGCGCTGGAGGGCAGCGGCGCCGCGCTGTCGCGGCTGGGCGTGTGCGTCGCCGGGCGGGTGGACCCGGAACGGGGCACCACGCGCGCCGCGAACCTGCCCTCACTGGTCGGCTTTCCCCTGCGGGACGCCCTGCACGCGGCGCTGCGGGTGCCTGTGACACTCGTGAACGACGCGGACGCCGCCGCCCTGGCCGAGCACCGCGCCGGAAGTGCCCGTGGCGCTCGGGCCAGCGTGTTCGTGACCGTCTCCACCGGCATCGGCGCCGCGTACGTCAGCGGCAGCGGCGCGCTGCGCGGCGCGCACGGGCAGGCCATGGAGCTCGGGCATCTGCCCAGCCCGGGCGCCCACGGGCCCTGCCACTGCGGCCGCCAGGGCTGCCTGGAGCTCGTGGCATCCGGCAGCGCGATCAACCGGGCCTTGCGGGTCAGACTGAACCGGCCCGGCGCCGCGCCAGCCGAACTCGCGGCCCTCGCCGCGGCCGGGGAGCCCGGCGTCCAGGAGGTGCTGCACGCCGCGGGTCACGCGCTGGGCGTGGCGCTGCTCCCGGTGTGCCTGACGCTCGACCCGGACGTGATCGTGATCGGCGGCGGGGCCACCCTGGCCTACGGTGACCGGCTGCTGGACCCGGTTCGCGGGGCGCTGCGGGACGCCCTGCAGCCCTGGCCGGGACCGGACGTGCGGCCCGCCTGCCTGGGCGTGCAGGCCGGGGTGACGGGCGCCGCCCTGGCGGCCATGGACGCGGCGCCCGTCGCGGCCCGCTGAGCCCAGGGTCTAGCTCTCTTCGGCCGGCAGGTGCGGGGCGAGCACGAAGCGGTAGATGTACTCCGAGGACGCCTCCATGGGCGGGGCCACTGGGGGAAAGTGGCGGCGAAGCAGGTCCACCAGGTCCCGCTGGAAGGCCTTGGCTTCCGCGCGGGTCAGGCGGATCACGCCGCCGGAATTCCACACGGCCGGCCGGTCGTCACGCAGCAGGTCCGGGAAGAAGCTGCCGGCCCCGCCGACCGGGAGCGGCACGATGTCCTTGGTCACGCGGCCGGTGTCGGTGCGGTACACGTGCAGTCCCAGTTCGTGGTCGTCACCCGCAGCAGCCTGCCAGGCGGCGCCGACGCTGCGCAGCAGGGCGCCGTGCATCACGCCGAACAGCACGTCGTACAGCGACGCGGCGGCTTCCAGCGGCGTGACGTGAAACGGCACGAACAGGGCCGCGGCCGCGCGGTACGTCTGCGCGGACCGGCCCCGGCGGGCCTGCACGGCGGCCCGCTCGACGAGGCCCAGGCGCTCGAACTGCTGAAGGCGGTACTTCATGGTGTTCAGCGGCACGCCAGCCTCCCGCGCGGCGTCCGCCAGGGACACCTCCGCGCCCATGAAGGGGGCCAGCATGCGCGCCACGCGGGCGTCCAGCACGAGGCGGGCCGCGTCCGGGTCGGTCACGACCGTGGGCGGCGCACCGGTGGTGCGAACGGGAGGTGTCATTCGTCTTCAGGGTACTGGCAGGCTGCCGGCATGAACAGTCTGCTGTGGCGCGGCGAGTTCGCGCGGTTGTGGTGGGGGGGCCTGATCAACGCGATCGGCACCTGGATGACAGGCGCGGCCCTGCCCGTCTACGTGTACACGACCACGGAGTCCGTGCCGGCCGCGGGCGCGATGGCGCTGGCCGCCACGCTGCCGGGCGTGCTGCTGGGCTCCAGTGCCGGCGTGATCGCCGACCGGTTCGACCGGCGCGCGGTGCTGGTCGTCACGAACCTGCTGGCGGCCCTGAGTCTGCTGCCGCTGCTGTTCGTGGGGACTCAGGGGTTGTGGGTGGTGTACCTCTCGGCGGTCCTCAAGGCGCTGGTGACGCTCCCGACCGGCCCGGCGCGCTCGGCGCTGCTGCCGGCGCTGGTGCCCGAAGCGCAGCTCGCGCAGGCCAACGCCCTGAACGCGCTGAACAACAACCTCGCACGGCTCGTCGGGCCGGCCCTGGGCGGCCTGATCTTCGCGGCGGCCGACCTGTCCAGCGTGGTCGTGCTGGACCTCGTGACCTACCTGGTGGCGGCCGCCTTCATCGCCTCCCTGACGCCGCATCCCGTTGCGGCCGGACCGCGCGAGGCGGTCCGCGCCGCCCTCACGGCCGGCTGGCGGGCGGTCCGGGTGTCGCCGGCCCTGCTGACCCTGGTGCTGTACCTGGCGGTCACGTCGATCGGCGAGGGGGTGTTCGGGGTGCTGCTCGCGCCGTTCGTGACGCACGTGCTCGGCGGGGACGCCCTCGCGTTCGGCTGGGTGCTGAGCGCGCAGGCGATCGGCGGGGTGGTGGGGGGCGCCCTGGTCGCCCGGCACGCCGGGCGCGTCGCGCCGCTGCGGCTGTGGGTGTTCGGCGCGGCCGGGCTGGGCCTGGCGGACCTGGCGATCTTCCTGTACCCGCTGGCGTGGCCGGGGGTCGGGCCGGCGCTGGCGCTGATGGTGCTGGCCGGGGTGCCGGCCAGCGCGGCCGGGGCGGGCTGGATGACGCTGGCGCAGCACTTCACGGACGACGCGGTGCGTGGCCGGGTGTTCGGGCTGGCGGGGCAGCTGTCCGGCGTGGGGTTGCTGCTGGGCCTGGGGCTCGCCACGCTGGCGGGGCAGGCGGCGCCGATCACCGCGCTGCTGTGCGTGCACAGCGCGCTGCTGATGCTGGGCGGCCTGGGCGCGTGGGTGGTGTGGCGGTCCCGGCAGCTCGACCGCCTGCCGGCGGGCGCGGCGCCCGCCACGGCGGCCTGACGCCTCCTGGCCCGGCGCTCTCACCAAGGCACCCACATTCCGTCACATCCAGAATTCATTTATGGGTTAAGCTGTGGGCAGAATGACGCTGCGAATCGCGCTGGTCGACGACAACCCCATGGACCGCCACCTCGCCGCCGAAGCCCTCGACGAGGTCTGCCCCGGCTGCGTGGCCGAAACGTTCGCCAGCGGACAGGCCCTGCTGCGCCACCTGCACGCCGCGCCGCTGCCCGACCTGCTGCTGCTCGACCTGAACATGCCCGGCCTCACCGGCCTGGACGTCCTCCAGGCCCTGAAGGCCGACCCGCGCCTGAGCCTGATGCCCGTGGTGGTCCTCACGACGTCCAGCGCCCCGTCGGACATCGAGCAGGCCTACGCCCTGCACGCCAGCTCGTACCTCGTGAAGGCCGCCACGTTCACCGAGTTTCTGGGGCAGGTGGACGCGCTCATCCGTTACTGGACCCTCAACCGCACCGTGCCCGCACGGCCGGCGGAGTTCAGCCGAAGGTCTGCACGATCAGCGTGAGCAGGCCGAGCCCGAGGACGCCCAGCAGGACATTGAACGTGAGTTCAAGCCAGTCCCGTTTCATGCCCTCACCTTAATGCCCGCCCGGACGCCGCGTTGCCTGATCTGTGGACCGCTCAGCCCGGCCCGTACTCCCGGGGCTGCGTGGAGATGGCCCGGCTGGCCACCTGTACCGCCTGGCACAGCGCCTCCGGCAGCGCCGCGCCCCGCAGGAGGTGGTGCAGGTACGCGGCGTTCCAGGTGTCGCCCGCCCCGACCGAGTCGATGACGTCCACCTCCGGCGCGGCCTGTCTCGTGACGCCCTGGCGGGTGCCGGCGATCACGCCCCGCGCGCCGCACTTGATCACCACCGTGCCCTGAGGGTGCACGCCGTCCGTCAGCAGCGCCAGCGCCTCGTCCGGCCCGCCTGCGCCGGTCAGCTGCTGCGCCTCGAGCTCGTTGATCAGCAGGTGATGCACCTGCGGCAGCCAGGCCATCACCTCCGCGCGGACGTCCGCGGTGAATCCCTCGTCCGGCCACCCGAAGTCCAGGGCGACGGGGGTGCCCTGCCGCGCGAAATGCGCCAGGAGGGCCGGGTACTCCCGCCTCAGCCGCGGCGTCAGGAAGGCGCCGGCCAGCAGGACCAGGCGGGCAGCCGGCAGCCAGGGCCGGGCGGCCTCCCAGCTCAGCTCGCGCAGGTGCCCGAGGTGCGTCAGGAACGTCCGCTCCCCGTTGGGATGCGCGGCGGCGACCGTCAGGGAGGTGGGGCCGGGCGAGGCGATCCAGTGGACCGGCCCGGCCGGCGTGTGCGCCCGCAGCCACTGCCCGGCGAGGTCGTCCCCGACGGTGCTGACGGCCGCGAAGCGGGTGCCCAGCGCGGCGCACGCCAGGACGGCGTTCCCGGCGTTGCCGCCGACACGCCAGGTCAGCTGATCCACCAGTCGCTCGGTGCCCTCCTGCGGCCAGTGGTCCAGCGGCCCGAGAATCAGGTCGACGTTGATGTTGCCCAGGATCACCAGATCGGCGCTTCCGGTCATGACGGCGGCCCCGGGAGCGGAAAGTCCACGCGCAGGCCCGCGAACAGGTCCGTGAGCGGGTACTCGGGAATCACCCCGCGCGACCCGCCGAGGCTGTAGGTCTCCGTGCTCAGCAGGGGCTGCAGCTGAGCCTCGCTGAGCGTGCCGAGCGTGCTGGCCGGCCCGGTCTGGCTGCGGTGCGCGAACAGCGCCGCGCGTTTCTGCCCGGCGTGCGCGCGCACGTCGAGCCGCGCGGCGATGGTGCAGTCGCACACCGCGAACACCTCCGGGGAGAGCCCGTCGAGCACGCCGAGGGCCTGACCGCTTTGCAGCGCGAGCATCTCCTCGCGCGTCTGAACGGTGTAGAAGAGCCGCTCGATCTTCACGCGCCGGAACCCGCTGCTGCTGAAAGCCGCGGTGGCCACGCGGTGCGCGACGAGGTGGTCCGGGTGGCCGTACATGCCGTGCGGGTCGAAGGTCAGCATGACCTGCGGCCGCACCTGCTCGATCACGGCCAGCAGCCGGGCTTCCATCTCCAGCGGGTCGGCGTTGATGGTGGCGTCCGGATCGTGCCGCCGCAGCCGCTCACCGCGCCCGCTGTCGTGGTAGTCGAGGAAGATGGGCGGCCGGGCGCCCAGGATCCGGCAGGCGTGCTGAAGTTCCTGCTCGCGCTGCGTGGCCAGGCACTCGACCTGCAGGGCGGGGTCGGTATTGCGGCCCGCTTCTCCTCGCGTGAGGCACACCAGCGTGACCTCCGCACCCCGCGCGGCGTAGTGGGCGAGGGTGCCGCCGCAGCGCAGCGTCTCGTCGTCCGGGTGGGCGAAGACCGCCAGCAGGGAAGCGCGCATCAGCCCTTCAGGCCGGTCATGACGATGCCGTCGATGATCTGCTTCTGGAAGAAGGCGAACACCAGGAGCACGGGAATCACGGCGAGGCTGCTGGCGGCCATGATCAGGCCCCAGTTGGTGCCGGCCTCGCCGTTGAACAGGGCCGTGCCGACCGGCAGCGTCCGGAACTCGGGTTTCTGGATGGCGATCAAGGGCCACAGGAAGGCGTTCCAGTTGCCCAGGAAGGTGAAGATCGCCAGGCTGGCCAGGGCGGGTTTCACGAGGGGCATGGCGATCGTCCAGAAGATGCCGAACTCGCCCATGCCGTCGATCCTCGCGGCTTCGAGCAGATCGGTGGGCAGCGACTCGAAGAACTGCTTCATCAGGAACACGCCGAACGCGCTGATCAGCCCGGGGAACATGATCGCCAGGTACGCGCCGGGCGTGGTGGCGGTCAGGTGCAGGTCGCTGATGCCGACGAACCAGGGAATGACGAGCATCTCCGTGGGAATCATCAGCGTGGAGAGGATCAGCAGGAAGATCAGGTTCTTGCCGGGAAAGTCGAACTTCGCGAGGGTGTACCCGACCAGGGAGTCGAAGAACAGCACGCTGGCGGTGGTCACCGCGGCGATCAGGAGGCTGTTGCCGAACCACACCAGGAATTTCGTGCGGGTGAGCACCTCAGTGTAGTTGGCCAGGGTGGGGTCCTGCGGGACGAAGTTCAGCTGGAAGATCTCCTGCACGCCCTTGAGGCTGGTCAGGACCATCCACGCGAACGGGAAGAGCGTCACGAACACGCCCAGCGTGAGCACGACGTACGCCAGGGCGGTCTTGAGGTTCGGGGCGCGGCGCACGCGCTCCGGCATGGTGCGGGGGGGCAGGAGGGTCTCGGTGAGGGGATCGGTCATGCGTCGTACCGCCGGGTCAGGAATTTGAGCTGGATCACCGTGATCAGCAGGATGATGCCGAACAGGACCACCGTGATCGCGGAGGCGTACCCCATGGAAAAGCGGCCGAACGCCATCTGGTAGATGTACAGCGCGACCGTCAGGGTGCTGCCGAGCGGGCCGCCCTGGTCGGTGAAGTTCAGGTTCACCACCTGCGTGAACAGTTGCAGGTACGCGATCGTGCCGGTGACCACGCTGAAGACGATGGTGGGGTTCAAAAGCGGCCAGGTGATGCGCCGGAACGCCTGCCATCCGGTGGCGCCGTCGATCTCCGCGGCCTCGTAGTAGGTCCGGGGGATGGCGGCCAGGCCCGCCAGGAACAGCACCACCTGAAAGCCCAGGTTCTGCCACACGACCAGCGCGACCGTGGTCGGCAGCGCCTGGCGCGGGGACGTCAGGAATTCCTGCGGAGGCAGCCCGGCCAGGTCGAGCAGGGTGTTCACCGGGCCGAACTGCGGGCTGAACAGCCACTGCCACACCCAGGCGGCGGCGACGACCGGCGTGACGTACGGCGCGAAGTACACCGCCCGGTACAGGCCCCGCAGCGCCTGAATGCGCCCGAGCAGCAGGGCGATGACCAGGCCCAGCGCGATCTGCAGGGGCACGCCCAGCACGGTGTACAGCGCGGTGTTGCGCAGGGCCTGCCCGAACTTCGCGTCCTGCAGGAGCTGGCGGTAGTTGTCCAGGCCGACGAACGGCTGCTGCTCCTTGAGGATGTTCCAGTCGAACAGGCTCATGCGCAGGGCCAGGAAGGTGGGCAGGAAGCGCACGATCACGAAGAAGGCCAGGGGCAGCAGCAGGAACAGGTACGCGGTGCGGATCTGGTGCCGTTTCAGGCTGCTGCGGGCGGTGGGGCGCGGCAGGGTGCCGCGCGGCGTGTCAGTCATGAAGCGCTCCTGCGGGAATGGCGGGGACACGAAAGGAAGAGGGAGGAGCCGGCGGCTCCCGGTCCCCCTTCCCCCTCGGCGTGGAGCCGGCCGTCACGCGTTACTTGTAGTAGCTGTTGAGGATCTTCTGCTCGTCCGCGGCGATCTTCTTCATCGCGTCGGCCGGGCTCATGCCCTGCTTGAGCACGGAGTTGATGCCGTCCAGCCAGGCCTGGCGCTGCCCGGCCTCGTCGACGAACAGGGTGGAACTGGCGAACGGCAGGGCCTGCACGAAGGCGCCGTAGACGGGATCGGTGCGCAGGGCGGGGTCACCGACCAGTTTCTTGCTGGCAGGAATCTCACCCACCGCGCGCAGCCAGGTGTTCATGGTTTCCTCGGTGGTGAGGAACTTGATGAACTTCACGGCGGCAGCGAGCTTGTCGCCCTTGGCGTTCTTGGTGATGCCGTTCACCCAGTACGAGCCGAAGTTGCCGCGGACGCTGCTGTTCTTGAAGGTGGGCAGCGGCACCACGCCCCAGTTGAATTTCGCGCCGCTCTTGATCGAAGCGATGGCGAAGGACCCGTCGATGATCATGCCGGCCTTCCCGGCGATGAAGGCGTCACGGTAGCCGTTGTTGCCGGGAAAGTAGTTCTGCGCCCCGATTTTGTGCTTGGTGAGGAGCTCGGTGTAGAACTTCATGGCGCTGACGCCCGCCTCGGTGTTGTAGTTCACCTTCTTGCCGCCGTCGGCGTAGGGCGTGCCCCCGTACTGCCGGATCAGCACCTCGCGGAGCATCTGCCAGTCCTGGCCGTCCGGAGAGATCCCGAAGCCGATCTGCGAGTAGCGGGGCGCGGTGCCCTTGGTCATCTTCTGCGCGGCAGTGATGAAGTCCTCCCACGTGCGCGGCACGGTCAGCACCTTGGAGGCCTTCATCATGTCCTTGTTGTAGAAGAGTGCCAGGGTGCGCACGCTGGTGGGCAGGGCGTAGTACTTCCCGCCGATCTTGCTGGTCTTGATCATGGGCACGAAGGTGCTCTCGATCCTGGCCGTGGGGAAGTCCTTTTCCGGCAGGGGCTGCAGGAAGCCGCCGCCCACGTACTGGGGCAGCCAGCCGTAGAAGAGGTTCACGACGTCGGGCCCCTGTCCGGCGGGCACGCTGGACGCCACTTTCTGGTTGTAGGCGTCGTAGGGGAAGGTCTCCTGCTTGATCTTGATGTCCGGGTTCTGCGCTTCGAACTTCTTGATCAGGTCGTTCATGGTGCTGACCTTGCTGGCGAAATCGTACTGCCAGTAGGTGAGCGTGACCGGGGCGGCCGAGGCGGTGACGGTGAGGGCGGCCATCAGTGCGAGCAGTTTTTTCATGGTGAACTCCTGTGGGGAGGGAAACTGGCGGGTGGAAGGTGAGCTTACTGCCCGAGCGTAATGCGCGGCCAGAGGTACGGCAGGGCCTGCTTGCCGCCCCAGGAGAACGCCGCCCAGGCGATGCCGCTCTGGCTGATGTTCGCGCCCGGGCGGGCGTCTTTGGTGTCGCCGTCGTACATCACGAGGTTCAGTCCGATGGTCTGCCCCGCTTTCGGCTGGGTGGGCATCGCCGCCCAGGGCAGGCGGAACTCGATGTCGTACCCGGCGTCGGTCTTTCTGGAGGCGACCTGCATGCCGGGCGCGGTCTCCTCCATCACGCCCTGGTTGGCGTCGGCGTCCCGGAAGCCGCGGGCACCGAACCCGGCGGTGGTGCAGGGGAACGCGGCGGCCATCAGGGTGGTGGATGTGTCGCGGCTCGCGCCGGTCGGGTCGACGGTCACGCCGATCGCGTCGGACCGCAACTGCGCCTTGACGTCGTCCGGGGCGATGTTGCAGGCGACGAGTTCGTCCTTGACGCTCAGGCCCACGTACAGGAACTGCTCGTCGTAGGCGAGTTTGAAGCTGGCGCTGGCGTCCGCGTCGTTGTCGGGCTTGGTGCGCCACCACAGGTCGGCCGGCCCGATGCTGCCGCCCGCGCCGGCACTCAGGTCACTGAGGTCCCCGTCGATCTTCGGGGGGGTGCTCACGCGCGGAATCGTGAGGCTGGGCAGCAGGTACGCGCCGGCAGTGTCCTTGTAATCGCCGGTGTTGAGGGTGACGGGCAGCAGGGCACTCTGCCGGCCGGCGGGCAGCGCGGCCGGGCTGACCTCCACGTTCACGGTGAGTTCCTGGGACTGGCCGGGGTTCAGGGTGTACCGGGGCGCGTCGCGCACGGTGAGGCCGGCCGGGAGGGTCAGGTTGACCTGGCCGGAGGCGGGCGCGCTGCCGCGGTTGGTCACGGTGACCTTGACCGGCGTGACCTGGCCGATCACCAGGGGCAGGCGCGTGGCCTGGTTGCCGATCACCCAGTCGGTGCCGGTCTCCCGCGCGAAGGCCTGGTAGCCGGCGATGTCGAACGTCGGCGTGAAGGTGGCCACGACGGCCGGCACGGGCCGGACGTATGTGAGCGTCCGGCCGCTGATCGCCTGCGCACCAAGCTTCGCGGTGTACGACGCGGTCAGGGCGAACCGGTCGGCGGCCGTGCCGGCCGGTGCGGTCACCCGGAAGGTGGTGCTGACGGTCTCGCCCGGGGCGAGGGGGCGCGCGGCCGATGGGCCGGTCACGGTCCAGCCGGCGGGACCGGTCAGGCGCAGCTGCAGGGCGTCGAGCTTCTCCTTCGAGGTGTTCGTGAACGTGACGGTCACGTCCGAAGGCTGCGCCGCGCCGATCTCGTACGCCTTGGGCCGGGCCGAGAACTGGAAGCCCGTGGGGGACGCGGTGCCGGCCACGAACACCCCGTCGAGCAGGGACGTTTCCTTCTCCGGTGTGGCGACCCGGGAGGCCACCAGCATGAACGTCTCGGGGTTGGCGGTCTTGGCGGGCAGGGAGCTGAAGGTGTCCCAGCCCTGCGTGCGGTAGTTGTACTGCGCGATGTTCTTCAGGTCCGCGTAGCGCACCCGGGCGGTGCGGGAGACGTCGTCGGTGGGCACGGCGAGGGTGGCCGCGTCCGCGCTCGGCGGGTAGTAGTACAGCTTCAGCGGGGTGAACGGCGCGATGCCTTCTTTTTTCAGCTCCGGGCAGTAGGTGCTGTCCCCGGCGTAGTTGTACGCCAGGGTGGCGGCGCGAGCGGCCATCTGGTGCTGCCCGTGCGTGCCCGGCCCCGGCCACATGGTGACGAGCACCTCCGGGCGGCGCAGGCGCACCAGGCGGATCACGTCACACACGAACGCCTGACCGCCCCATTTCTTCTCGGTCTCCTCGGCCGAGAGCGTGAAGTAGAAGTCCGTCAGGCCCAGGAAGTGAGGGCTGTCGATGCCCAGCATGGCCAGAGAGCGGCGTTCCTCCTCCTCCCGGATGAGGCCCAGGGCGCGCCCGGTCTCGGTGCCGGTGGCGTTCCCGCCGCCCTCGCCGCCCGTGAGGGTGATGACCGTGCCCTTGTACCCCTGGTCGAGCGCGTACCGCGCGAAGGTGGCGGACACCCCGCCGTCGTCGTCCGGGTGCGCGCCGATGAAAATGAAGTCCACGTCCATCAGGTCCACGCCGCTGACCGTCCCGCCGTAACTGCCAGGCCCGGTGGGCGGGGTGGCGGGCGGCGCGGGGGCCGGGGTGGTCTGCGCGGCGGCAAGACACAGGAGGGAGGTCAGGATGGTCGCGGCGACTCTGTGCTTCATGTGGACTCCTTTACACCAGGGGCGGGAAGTGAGCGGGCGGCGGTCATGGCCGGGCGTCGTCCGCGGCCGGAGTCCGGGCCGTGGACGCGTCGGGGGTGAGGCCCTCGAGGTGGGCCCTGGACTGCAGGAAGTGCCGGGCGAACGCCTCGTGCTGGTGTGCGTCGGCCTGCAGGCGCGCCTCGGCGCCGGCGAGTTCCTCACGCATGGCGCTGGGGGCGGGGCCGCCCAGGGTGGTGCGGCGCGCGATGAACTCCTGGGGGCTCAGTGCGCTGGTCAGTTCGGCCTGACTGAGGTCCACGCCGCAGACCTGCAGGTCCTCGAGCGTGAGGGAGTCCACCGACCGGACCTGCCCCCGCAGGTGCTCGAGGACGTGCTTGACCTGCCCGTGCGCGGTCCGGAAGCCGCACCCGGACTTCCGGGTGATGGCGTCGGCGAGTTCGGTGACGGGAGACTCGCCCTGCTGCGCTTCCTGCAGCCACCGGACGCGGTCGACGACCGGGTTGGTGAGCGAGGCGGTGAGCAGTTCCACGCCCTCGCGGAACTCGTGCCACATGCTGCTCAGCGGCGGCTGGATGTCCGGGCCGGGATCGTTGATGTCCCCGAAGGGCACGTTGTGGCTGGACAGGATCACGCTCTGCGTGATGCCGATCGCCTTGCTGAACTTCGTGCGGGCGTGCTCGAGGGCCACCGGGTTGCGTTTCTGCGGCATCACGCTGCTGCCCTGCACCAGCCCGTCTTCGAGGATCAGCAGGCCCCGCGAGGCCCACAGCAGCAGGTCGTACAGGACGCGGGAGAGCGTGGTGGAGATGACCGTGATCACGCTGGCGACCTCGACCTGCCAGTCACTGGCACTCACGGCGTCGTAGGTGTTCTCGATGGGCCGGTCGAAGGCGAGCAGCTGCGAGGTGGCGTGCCGGTCGATGGGAAAGCTCGTGCCGCCCAGGGCGACGGCGCCCATGGGGCTGAGGTTCACGCGGCTCAGCGCGCCGAACAGCCGGTCGGTGTCACGCGCGAGGTTGTTCTCCACGGCCGTGAGGTAATGGGCGAGCGTGGTGGGCTGCGCCGGCTGGTGGTGGGTGTAGGCGACGATCACGGTGTCGATCTCCCGACCGGCGAAGTCCAGCAGCGTGCGCCGCAGCGTCAGGACCCGCTGCGTGGCGCGCATCAGGCGCGAGCGGGCCGAGAGGCGGTAGATGGTCATGTCCAGGTCGTTGCGGGACAGCGCCGTGCGCAGCGCGCCGGCCGCGGCGGAATCCTGCGCGGCGAGGTTCTGGTCGAGGGTGAAGAACACGTCCTCGATCCGGGGGTCGTACGGCGGGAACGGCTCCTGCCGGAAGGCCCGGAGCAGCTGCGCGGCGTCCCGGGCGTGCTCCACGCCGACCGAGTCGAGCATCAGGGCGTGGGCGGTCAGTGCGTCGAACAGGTGCGGCAGGAGGTGCTCGCTGGCGTAGGTGTAATCCGGTTGAAGCACGGCTTTGAGGTACGTGTCATGCCACATGGCTCTCCCGTTCCCGGCGGTCCACGGCGTCCAGCCGGGCGAGAATCGCGGCGCGGCCGGCCTCGACGGCGCGGATGACGGCCCCGTCCCGCACCAGGTCGCCGCAGGTGGGGTCCACCACGGCCTGCACGCCGGCCGGCAGGAGCGGCGTGGTGAGGTGCAGCAGGGTCGGCCCGGCGGCGGCGCCGCCGATCACGATGTGCTGCAGGTCGAGGCTGTACGCCAGGGTCGCCAGGGCGAACGCGGTCGCGGCGCTGCGCTGTGCGGCGGGCAGCTGCTCGACCGCGTCATGCCCGGCCGGCACCGGCCAGGGACTGCGGCCGACCTCGCCGGCCCGGCCGCCGGCGCCGCGGTACAGGTCGCCGTCCAGCAGAAGCCCCAGGCCGGTGCCGGTCTGGCGTTCGAGCAGCACGGCCAGAAAGCGGTACTCGGGGCAGCGGCTGGAGACGGCCAGGGCCGCGAGGTTGGCGTCGTTCTCGAAGAGCACGGCGGTGCCGGCCGCGCTGAGGTCGTCGCGCAGCCCGTCACTGTGCAGTTCAGGCAGGGCATTGGGTTCGGCGATGCGGCCCTGGTGGTCCACCGGAGCCGGCACACCGAACACGGCGCTGCACAGCGGGCCCTGCGCCGAGAGGCGGCCCAGCAGGCCGGCGAGGGCGGCGTTGAGATCGCCGGTGACGGCCGCCTCGCCCTGGGTGACGGTCTGGCCACCGAGGGTGGCGAGGTGGTAGCGCACCCGGCCGGGCTGCAGGTCGAGTCCGGCCGCCTGACCGAGGGCGGGATGGAGGGTGACCAGCTGGGGGGTGCGGCCCAGGGCCTGGGGGGTGCCGCCGGTCAGGGTGACGAGCTGCAGATCCTGGAGTTCCTGTACGACGGCGTTGACGGTGACCTTGGACAGGCCGGTGCGGTCCGCCAGCTGGGGGCGGGTCATGGGCTCGCGGAGGATGAGTTCGGTGATCTGGCGGCGATTCTGCCGACGTAACGCCCTTGGTTGACCCAAAACGTCCACCTCTAGTTAAGAAACTTTACGAACGAAGGCAGCATACACAGCCCTGACCCTTCCTGCAACGTTCATCAGGCATTCATCAACAGTGGAGCCGTCCAGGACGAATTCGGCCGCCGCCGTGCACCACGCTGTTCCTCACCCCGCCGCTCGATTCATAAAGCCCCGCTTTTCCTGCCTGAGCACGATGAGGACCGGCCCGCCTCCTATGCTGTGAAGGTGATCGACTGGCCGACGCTGGATGGCCTGATCCAGAACCTCGCGTTCCTGGTCGCAGGCGTCACCGCCATTGTCTTCACCTACCCCGCCGGGCACCGCCAGGACACCCCGGGCGCCCTGGCCCTGCGGTACGTCCTGACCGTCACGCTCGGCATCTACCTCACCTTCAAGGGCATCGTCTTCCCCGGGGACCTGCGCTTCGACTTCCGGTCCGTGGTCGTGGCGATCGTCGCCCGCCGTTACGGCGCCGGACCGGCCCTGCTGGTGGCCCTCCCCATCGCCGGCTTCCGCCTCGGCCTGGGCAGCGGCGTCGGCGCCTGGCTGGGCATCCTGCAGATGACGGTGGTCGCCCTGGTCGGCGCCACCGGGACCGGCTGGTGGCGGCTGCACGCCCCTTTCATGGACGAGCCCGTCACCTGGCGCTGGTGGCGGCCCTTCGCGCTGTTCGCCGCGGCGAACGTGACCCTGTTCCCCGCCTTCGGCACCACCTGGACCGAGGCGCTGCCGGCGTACCTGCTGTCGGTCATCCTGTCCGCCGTGGGGCTGTTCGTCGCCTTCGAGATCAAGCACAACCGCCTGCAGAACCTGGCGCACACGTTCCACCTCACCCAACTTGCCACTGTGGACAGCCTCACCGGGGCCCTCAACCGGCGGCAGTTCGACCTGGACCTCAGCACCCTCGATCCGGCGCAGCCGGCCTTCGTGCTCATGCTGGACCTCGACCACTTCAAACGGATCAACGACAGCTACGGGCACGCCGTGGGCGACCGGGTGCTGGTGGCCCTGGCCGACCTGATCCGTGAAAGCACCCGGGCCTCGGACTGCTTGTACCGCCTGGGCGGGGAGGAATTCGCCGTGCTGCTGCACGAGGGCACCCTCGACGACGCCCAGGAGGTGGCCGACCGGGTGAGGCGCGCCGTGGAACACGACCTCGCCGCGCGGGTCGGTCTGCACGGGGAGCGCATCACCTGCTCCGGCGGCCTCGCCCCGGTGGTCGGCGACCGTCACCGGGCGGTGCAGGTGGCCGACCGTCATCTCTACCGCGCCAAGCAGGCCGGCCGTAACCGCGTGCACGGGTAGGCCGGGCGACCGGGACCTTCACCAACCATCAGGACTCCGCCACGGCTCCCCCGGCGGGCGGTAGCGTGACCTCACCCCGCCCTTCCGCGGAACGACACGACTGCCATGGACCACCACGACACCACCCCAGAGCCCGTCCCGGACACCACGCCGGAGAGCGCCGCATTGCCGGAGCAGGCGCCTCCCCTGTTCCTGGACGCGCCGGTCGCCGCGCTGCTGCTCACGCTGGACGGCCGGATCACCGCGATGAACTCACTCGCCCACGGCCTGCTGGGTCTGCCCGTGGAACCTCCGCAGCGCCGGGCCTTCTCGGCGCTGCTCGCCGCCCGGTCCAGGGCCGCCTTCCGCAGCGCCCTGGACCGGGCAGTGCTGGACATAGGACGGCAGAGCCTGGAAGCCCGGATGCCGGTGCGCGCCGGTCCGGACCTGGACCTGGAGGTGCGGCTGGACCTGGCGGCCGTGCGCCCGCACGGTGAGCCGGTGCAGGTGCAGGTCGTCGTCACGGACCTTACCCCCTTCAAACAGGCGCACCAGACGCTGCTGGACAGCCAGGAAACATACGCGGGGCAGCTGCAGAGCAGCGGCGCCCGGTCCAGGGCGCTGAACGAGGAACTCGAGCAGGTGGTCGGCGCCGTCCTGCAGGAACTGTACCTGCCGGCCAGCCGGGTGATGGCTGCCACCGGCCAGCTGCGCCAGGCCCTGGGCCCGGCGGCCGACGACGTGCAGGCTCAGCTGCTGCCCATCGAGCAGGCCAGCCAGCAGCAGCTGGCCATCATCCAGTCGGTGGAACGCTACATGCAGGCCCGGCGCCTCCGGCCCAGACTGCGGCCCGTCGCGCTGGGTGGGCTGATCGAGGAGATCCGCGCGACCCTGAAGCCCCTGCTCGCCGACCGGAACGTGCAGGTCACCCAGGACGCCCTGCCGGTAGTGCTCGGGGACCGGCAGGCGCTGACCCTGATTCTCGAGGAGTACCTGTCCAACGCGCTGAAGTTCACGCGCTCCCGCAACCCGGCGCGCCTGCACGTCCTGCTGCGTGAGACGGACACCGAATACCTGATCGGCGTGGAGGACAACGGCGTGGGGTTTTCCATGCGGCACCGCGCGCGGCTGTTCCGGCTGTTCCAGCGCCT
Organism: Deinococcus ficus; assembly: GCF_003444775.1. Classification (NCBI taxonomy): domain Bacteria; kingdom Thermotogati; phylum Deinococcota; class Deinococci; order Deinococcales; family Deinococcaceae; genus Deinococcus; species Deinococcus ficus. Next base: position 373,086 of record NZ_CP021082.1, read on the forward strand.
GCACGCCGCCAGCGACTACGAGGGCTCCGCGCTGGGCCTCGCCACCGTGCAGCGGGTCGCCGCGGCGTACGGGGCGCGCGTGTGGGGTGAAGGCCGGGTGGATCAGGGCGCCACCTTCTGGCTTGCCTGGCCCCGGGAACCCCGGATCCGGAAGTAGGAACGGGCCCCGCGTCGCTGCATAGCGGCCTGAATCCATGTATCCCTGACGACTCATGAGGCAGACCTGGAGGCCTATTCGGGCGATTCAACGCCTGGCCCCCATCCTGCTCAAGAAGGCTTAGAAACGCAGCCGCTGGACGGACACCGAGATGACCTGCTGACCACGTTCAGCACGGTAATTCCTCCGTAATGGTGTGGAGGCAGCATTCAGCCGCAGGGGCTGGCCCTGGGCCGGGGCCATGTCGTGAGGCCTCCGCAGGGCGCGTCCCCGGGGGGATCGCCATGCAAAACCAACCGTACAGCAGGCAGATCAAGGGGTTCGCCGCACCGGGGTTCCGATCACCGCACCCAGCCCGGCGACTCCGGGGCCGTCCCCTCCTCTGGGGAGCGGGCGCGCTGGCCGGGCTGGGCTTCCTGGGCTGGCTGGGCCTGCAGGTCCAGCCCCGGCCCTTCCCACCGGCCTTCCCGGGCCCGGGCGTCACCCGGACGGTGCCGCTGCCGGCCGGGCTTCCCGGACCGGTGGACCGCTACTACCGGCAGACGTACGGTGAACGCCTCCCGGTGATCACGTCCGCGGTCATCACCGGCCGGGCCACGCTGAGGCCCGTCCCGGGCGGCCCGACCTTCCCTGCCCGGTTCCGGTTCATTCACGAGGCCGGGCGGAACTACCGGCATTACATCGAGGCCACCTGGTTCGGCCTGCCCCTCCTGCGCGTCAACGAGGCGTACCTGGACGGCGTGAGCCGCCAGGAGATGCCGCGTCCCCTGCCGTCCAGTACCGGGGACCCGAAGGGCGCGCAGGCCGCCAATCTGGGCCTCTGGTCGGAGACGCTGTGGATGACCGCGGTGTACCTGACCGATCCGCGCGTGCGCTGGGAGGCGGTGGACGACACCACCGCCCTGCTGCGGGTGCCGTTCGGGCAGGCGGAGGAAACGTACGTGGTGCGCTTCGACCCGGTGACCGGCCGGCCGGCGATGATGGAAGTGATGCGCTACCAGAACGCGGCGGACGAGGCGAAAACCCTTTGGCTGAACCTGACGCTGAGCTGGGCGGATTTCGGGGGCGTGACCCTCCCCGGAAAAGCCGCGGCCCACTGGCTGAACCAGGCCCGGCCCTGGGCGGTCTTCACCGCCGAACAGGTCACGTACAACGCCGACGTGGGGGAAGCCGTCCGGGGGCGCGGCCCTTAGCCCCAGGGCCTGTCAGGGGCGCCCGCCGCGTCGCGTCCGGTCCTTGCGCGGCGGGCGTGGCGCGAGCGGGGCCGAGTTCAGCGTGCGGTGCGCCAGCCAGATGGTGTGGTGAGCGCCCTTGCCCGGCCGGGCGCGCACGGTATGGACGTCGACCCGGAATCCGGCGTCCCGGAGTCGCCTGGTAAAGCGCGTGTCCGGCGTGGCGGACCAGACGGCCAGCACCCCACCGGGCCGCAGGGTGCGCTGCGCGGCGGCCAGACCGGCGGGCGAGTACAGCCAGTTGTTGCCGTGGTGCGTCATGCCCTCGGGCCCGTTGTCCACGTCCAGCAGCACCGCGTCGAACGTGCCGTTGCCGCGCCTCAGCAGATCGGCCACGTCACCCACGTGCACCCGCGCGCGCGGGTCGCGCAGGGGGTACCCGGCGCATTCGCCGAGCGGCCCACGGTTCCATTCCACGACCGACGGAACGAGTTCCGCGACGGTGACCACGCCGTCCGGGCCGAGGGCCTTGAGGGCCGCGGCGAGGGTAAAGCCCATGCCCAGGCCGCCGACGAGCACGCGGGGCGCGGCGCGCTTGGCCACCGCGGCGCAGCCCAGGTCGGCCAGGGCGTCCTCGGACGCGTGCATGCGGCTGTTCATCAGCTCACTGACGTAGCCGGAAATCTGAATGGAGAACTCCACCATGTCCTTGCGGCGGAACAGCCGCAGTTCCTGATCGGTGCCGGGAATGGGGGCGCTGTCGAGCAGCAGCCAAGGATTCATTGCCGGTCCTGGGCCGGGCAGAGCAGCGGAGAACCGGCCGGGTGGACACAGGTGGGGTTCTGGAGTGGGGAGGCAGGCAGGGGTCGACCGAACACCCGAAGACTCTACCTGTAAGGTCCCCTGACTGGCCCGGCCCGGTCACACTGGCCGCCACGCCGGGCGACCCGCGAGCGCCGAATCAAGCCATCTTGATCCTGGGCTCATCCGGAGATCAGCACAATTGGGCTTCGTGGACCATGCTACGGTGGTCTCAACGCTGAAATTCAGCATGACCCTGGTCCTGAAGTCGCCAACGGGCTCCCCCTCAGCTACGACACTTCATTTCGGGGAAGCCATGAACCGACCTGACGACGTCAGCCACACGCCTGTAGAGGCGCCGGACACCCAGCCGACCACGCAGGACCTCGAGGTCCTCCAGGGGCAGTCCGAAACGGCCGAGGCGATCAGCCGGCAGGCGCGGCGCCTGTTCACCCACGCTCCCACCCCCATGCTGCTGGTCACCGCGGCCGGACGGATCGCGGACGCCAACCTGCGCGCCGGTCAGCTGCTCGGCCTGAGCCCCGAGCGCCTCACCGGCCGCCGGCTGGAGAAGTTCGTCGCGACCGGCTCGCAGTCCACGCTGGCTGCGCTGCTGAGGGGCGTCTTTACCCAGGGCGAACTCCAGAACGCCGAACTGGTGATGGTCACCCCGGACGGCGCCATACGGACCGTGCGTGGCGACGCGGTGCACGACCCCGGGGACGAAGGCAGCCCCGCCTGGTGCCACCTGAGTCTGACGGACATCACGGACCTGCGGGCCATCCACACGCAACTGCTCGATCAGACGGACATGCTTCAGGCCCAGCTGCAGCACCTCATGGCCCGCCAGTACCGGCTGGAACACGAGGTGCAGGACGTGATCCGCAGCACCCAGGCGCAGCTGAACCTGCACCTCGCCCGACTGCAGAACCTCCTGAAACGCCATGTCCGCGACGCGGGGCCGTCCAGCGACCTGACGCTCGCGCAGGACGCTCTGAACCGCACCCTGGGCCTGCTGGCCTCCCTGGACGGGTACGTGCAGGCCCGGCAGCTGAGGCTGCGCCCCCGCCACGTCGACCTCAACCAGGTGCTGCAGGACGTCCGGAGTGACCTCAAGGACGCCCTCGCCGGCCGGACCGTCGAATGGAGCACCGGGCCACTGCCCACGGTGTACGGCGACAGCCGGGCCCTGCGCATGATCCTGACCGCCTACCTGTCCAATGCCCTGAAATTCACGCGCACGCGGGAGGCCGCTCGGATCCGCCTGCTGGTGGAGGAACACGAGGGTGAGTACCTGATCGGCGTGCAGGACAACGGGATCGGGTTCAACAACCGCCTCAAGGACAAGGCCTTCGAGCTGTTCGGGCGGCTGCACCCGACCGGCGCGTACGAAGGGGCCGGCATCGACCTCGCCACTGTCCGGCAGCTGTGCGACCTGATGGGCAGCCGCGCCTGGGGGGACGGCAAGGTCGACCAGGGCGCCACGTTCTGGTTCGCCTGCCCGAAAACGGACTGATCGAGCCGGGGAACAGGGCCCCTCACTGCAGAGTGAGGGGTCCCTGGACGGTGCGGTGACCCGCCGGCTTGCGGACCGGCACGCGCCGTTCTCCACCCGGCGTGCCGTCCAGGCGGGTACACTTTGAGCAACTGAATTTCCACCATTGACACCATTGAAACGCCAGGAACCCGGGCGTACCGTGAAGCCCTCGAGACCGCGAGCGGCCCCACCCTTCACGCCCCGGGGCCGGTCTTCAGGAGGCTGCCCTGGACCACGCGACTGCACCCACCGTGTCGGCGCCCGTCCCCAGACCGGCAGGGAACGCCCGGCGCCCCATGACGTGAACCCGGCCGGGCCCACGCCAACTGCCGGACCCTGCCCGCGACCCCTGAGGCCGCAAGGAGGATCACCATGCACCGCCGATGGACGTGGGGACCAGCTGCACTCCTGGCGGGCGTCCTCACTGCCGCTGCGGCGCCGACCCCGGCCATCCTGCTGCCCTTCCGGGCCATCACCCCCGGCACTCACGCCTCCGGCCAGGCGCAGGTGCACACCACGCCGGCCGGCCTGACCGTCACGGTCCTGGCGCTGGACGGCCTCACCCCCGGCCAGGCGTACACCGCGCACTATCACGCCCAGGGCGCGGACCCGGCCGCCGATCCCTGCCAGGCGCGCGGCGAGGTCACCCTCACCTTCCCCCGCGGCCGGGCCGGCGCTGCGGGCCGCCTCACGCTGCAGGTCACCGCGCCCGCCAGCCGGCTGACCGGAACGAAGGGCGCGTCCATCGACGTTCACGCGGACAGCGCCCCGGCCACGCCGCTGCTGTGTGCGGCCGTGCGCAAGCCGGCCACCACGCCACCCGCCGCTGCGGCCGTGGTGCGCCTGAGCGCCAACCGTTTCGAGCCGGCCACGCTGCGCGTCAAGGTAGGCACCACCGTCGTCTGGCAGCAGGAGGACACGGCCCTGCACAACGTGATCTCGGCCGAGCTGCCCACGCTGCGCTCCAGCGATCTGCGCCGCGGGGACACCTACCGCCACACCTTCACGCAGGCCGGGACCTTCACGTACTACTGCTCGTACCACGCGGGCATGACCGGCACCGTCATCGTCACCGATTGAAAGGAGATGTCATGAAAACCCCCCTGCTGCTCAGCCTGCCCCTGGCCGCCGCCCTCAGCGCCTGCACCATGATGGGTCCGCCCACCACCCTCACCTTCAAGCACAACCCGGTCACGGCCGACCCGCAGGCCATGGGCATGGCCGTGGTCACCACCGGCATGGACGGCATGCTGACCACCACCCTGAACCTCACGGGCCTCACACCGGGCAAGACGTATGCCGCGCACTACCACGCGTTCGGGCCGGACTCGGCCACCGATCCCTGCGCCTCGAACGGCCCCGTGTCGGTGGGCTTCCCGTCCTTCACGGCCGACGCCGCGGGCCGCGCGACCGTGTCCGTGACCAGCGACCCGGCCAAGACCGCCGGGAACCTGGGCGCGTACATCAACGTGCATTACGGTGACGATCTCCAGGTGATTCCGCTGTGCGCACCCATCCGCACCAGCCGGACCTGACCGGCCGCCGCAACCCGAGACAGGGGCAGCCCATGGACGCCGAACCCCGGCAACGCCTGATCGAGCACCTCAAACGGCACGGCCCGACCAGCATCCGGGACCTGATGCGCACGCTCAGCCTCAGTGAGAACGCCGTGCGGCATCACCTGCAGGCCCTGGAACGTGAAGGGTACGCCTGCCGGGATTCACTGGTGCCGCCAGAAAGCGCTGGCCGGCCGGCCGTCCTGTACGCCCTGACCGAGAAAGCCGAGCACCTCTTCCCGAAGCACTACGCCGAACTGCTCGCCCTGTTGCTCGCCGAAGCCGACGCCCAGGCGGTGCTCGAACCCCTGCTCACCAGCCTCGTCCAGCGGCTGGCCGGCCAGATCGAACCGCACGTCCGGACGCTGGACCCAGTCGCCCGCCTGCACGCGACCGCCACCCACCTCAAGCTGGGCGGCAACCTCAGCGACCTGACGGTCACGCCTGCCGGCTGGGAACTCCGCGCGTACAACTGCCCCTACCTCCGCGCCGGTCAGCAGTTCGAAGCCATCTGCGACATGGTGCCCCGCGTCATCACCCTCGCCACGGGCCTGCCGGCCGAGCGGCCCGCCTGCCAGCGGGACGGTCACCCCGCCTGCCTCCTCACCATCGGCCGCTGAACACCGGCCAGCAGGGCGCTTCTCCGGCGTGGTCCGGGAAGCGCCCTGCTCGTGTTCACCGATCTCCTCCCAGCGCCTGACCTGCAGATCAGTCACCGCGTGTCCAGGACAAAGGTACTCAGGACGTACTTGAGAGTACATCTACCCCCCACTAGCATTCACACACGGCAATCACAACTCACATCCAGCCGCCTGGGCTGCGTCCTCCCATCAACCGTCATTCCCAAAGCCAGGAAGGGAGTGAATCATGACCACAGCCCACCCCACCTGGCCCAGGGACGTTCCCATCAAACTTCACCCCCAAACCCGCCGGCATCAGGCCAACCGCGAGAAACTCGAGGCCGCCGCCATCCGTGAGTTCGCCAGTCACGGCCTCCGCGGCGCCAAGGTCAGCAACATCGTCGCGGCCGCCGGACTCACCCAGCCGTCCTTCTACCGCACCTGGCCCAGCAAGGAAGCCGCCTACGCCGAAATCGTCTCTCAAACCCGGGAAGCCTGGTACGTCGCCGCCCGGCAGGTGCTCGACGGTCCCAGCAGCCTGCCTCTCAAGGACCGCATCTACTCGGGCGTGCACCGGCTGTTCCAGCTGCTGATGCACGACCACGAACTGACCCGGATGGTGCTGTACGAAAGCCGCCTGCTGCCCGACCGCTACGAGCCCTTCATCGAGATCTACACCGGGGTTTTCGAAACCGCCCAGCAGCGGGCATTGATCACGCAGCGTCTCCCGGCGGAAACCCTGGCGCAGGCCTATACCGCGCTGACCCGGCGCCTGTTCATGGCCCGGCTGTACACCCGTCAGCTGTCCGTCGAAGCCACCTCACGCGAAATTGCCGAGCTCGTCTATCCGCTCATCCGTCAGGAGGACCTATGAAACGCACCCTTCCCGCGCTCGCGCTGCTCGGCAGCTCCGTGGCCCTGGCCGCTCTGGCCACCACGCCCGTGTTCACCAAGGCGCAGGCGGACGCCGGCGCGAAAGTCTACAAAGCCCAGTGCGCGGCCTGCCACGGCACCAAGCTGAACAACGGCGGCGCGCCCAAACTGGCCGGCCCCGACTTCATGAAGAAGTGGTCGGCGCCCACCCTGGACGACTTCTACTTCATCATGCACACCACCATGCCGCAGACCAAACCCGGCAGCCTCACCGAGAAAGAAGCCCTGAACGTGCTGGCCTACATCCTTCAGCAGAACAGCTTCAAGCCCGGCACCAAGGCCCTGACCCTCAAGGCGCTCAAGGGCTACCACTTCAAGAAGTAAGCCCTGGGCCCGCACCGGCCCTGACCACCGGCGTTCACGCCCCCACCACGCTGCCGCCCCTGTGCGGCCGCGGCCCTCAACCTGTCCCCTAGAACGCACGCTCCAACAGGAGGAACACGTATGAAAAAAGCACACCTGCGACGACTGGGACTGGGAACTGCACTGCTGCTCGGGTCGGCTCTGGCCGTGGTCGGCCCCACCCAGGAGGAACTCAACAACGCCGACGCGTCCACCGACTCCTGGCTGATGTACAACAAAGGCTACAAAGCCCAGCGCCACTCCGCCCTGGACCTCGTCAACGCCGGGAACGTCGCCGGACTCAAACGCGTGTGCACCTTCGACACCAAGGACGACGGCGGCTTCCAGGCCACCCCGCAAGTGTACAAGGGCGTCATCTTCGTCACGCAGATGTACCGCACCTTCGCCATCGACGCCAAAACCTGCAAGGCCCTCTGGATTCACAAGTACGTCACCCCGGACTCCAGCGTGCTCACCACCAACCGCGGCCTGGCCATCGCGGACGGCGTGCTGTACCGCGGCACCCCCAACGCCCACCTGATCGCCCTCGATGCCGGCACCGGCCGTCAGCTGTGGGACACCAAAGTCGCGGACTCCACCGTCGGGTACTTCCACAGTGCCGCGCCCGTCTACTACAACGGCAAGGTCCTCATCGGGGACGCCGGGGCGGACTGGGGCATCAAGGCGAAGATGCACGCCTTCGACGCGAAAACCGGCAAGAAAGTCTGGGACTTCAACCTCATCCCCACCGGTCAGGAATTCGGCGCGGAAACCTGGAAGAAAGCCGACTCGACCGTCACCGGCGGCGGCAGCACCTGGACGAGCTACACCGTCGACACGGACACCGGCCACGTCTACATCTCCGTGGGCAACCCCGCGCCCGACTTCGCCGCGCAGTACCGCCCCGGCGACAACCTCTTCACGAACTCCGTGCTTGAACTGAACGCCGACACCGGCAAGTACGTCAACCACTACCAGCAGATTCCGGCGGACGACAAGGACTACGACACGGCCGCCGCGCCCACGCTGTACGAAGTGAACGGCGAAAAGCGCATGGCGGTGCCCACCAAGGCCGGCTGGCTCTTCGGGTACAACGAGGCCGACAAGGCCCAGGTGTTCAAACAGGCCATGATCAAGGTCACCAACCAGGAGAAACCCACCACCCGCCAGGGCCTGGCGATCTGCCCGAACTACAGCGCCGGCTCCCAGTGGTCCGGGGCGTCCTTCGACGGCGTGAACTCCCAGCTCGTCGTCCCGGCCGTGGACTGGTGCGGCGTGGTGAAGCTCGGCGAGGTGCGCCTGATCAAAGGCCAGCTGTTCTTCGGCGGATCCATGCAGCTCGACCCGGCCGACAAGGCCACCGGGCAGGTCCGGTCCTTCGACGCCGCCACCGGACAGCCGAAGTGGACCTTCAGCCTGAAAGGCACCCGCATCGTGGGCGGCGTGACCACCACCGCCGGGAACCTCACGATGTTCGGCGCCATGGACGGCACCCTGTACGCCCTGGACTCCCGGACCGGCAAGGTCCTCTGGAAGGACAACGTCGACAAGGCCCTGATCGGCGGTGGCGTCGCCACCTACAACCAGGGCGGAAAACAGTACTTCGCCGTCGTGGCCGGGAACTCCTCCAAGGGCGCGGTCGGCGGACCCAAGAACGTCACGGGCCGCGTCGCCATCTACAGCCTGCCGTGAGCAGCGGAGTGAACGAATGAGCCGACGCACCACACTGCACTGCCTGCTGGCCCTGCTCCTCACCGGCCAGGCCACCGGGGTCATCCCCGCGCTGAACAGCACGCAGGTCACCGCCGCCAAAACGGAAGCCGAAGCCATGAACATCCGCGAGAGCGGGTACGTGCTGGGCAGCTACCTGCTCAAGGCCTACAACCAGGACGTGTTCCTGGCCGCCAACTCCCCCGAAGTGGACGGCATCGTCCTGAGCACGCCGTACGAACAGGTGAGATACGAAGCCTACCTGGCGCACCTGGAAAACCACCCGCTCACCGCCGCGCAGGCCACGGCGTTCGCGAAGAAGGCCAACGGCACCCTGCAGTTCCGGGTGTACTCCCACAGCCCCTACCCCGTCGAGGACGAGGAGGAGCAGTGGCAGCTCGCCTACCGCAAGGATCACATCGCGGACGACCGTGACCGGGCCAACAGCTACCTGGACTTCTACAAGACCGCCAGCCTGAAGATCGGCAACCGCACCTACGCCGCCAAACCCGTCGTGGACGGCCCGTACCGCGACTCGTTCACGCTGCCCAGCGGCGACGCCGAAACGCGCAACCTGGGCGTGGTGTTCTACACCTTCACCGTGCCCAACATGCCCAGCACGGGCGCGTTCACCCTGACCTTCCGGGACAGTCAGGGCAAACCGTACACCATCCAGGGAAACCTGAAAGACCACAAGTAACGCGTGGCGCGGCGCGGCCCCACCCGGAATAACCACGGGTGGGGCCGCGCCTGATTTGCCGGGGCAGCCCCTTTACCTGACCGGCCGCCCCGGAAAGCCGCCGTTGACCCGGGCGCCGGGCCGGACTCACCCCAGCCAGCGTTCAACTCCCCGAAATCCGATGTCCCAGCGGTACGACGGGAGGTCATCCTGTCCCGGCAGGTCCTCCTCGGCCAGCACCGTGCCCAGGTGGCTTTCCATGGCAGCCCGGGCGGCCAGGAACCTCAGGTTCAGGCGCAGCACTTCCGTCCAGTCACCCTAGGGGATCCCGGCCTGAGGTGGCCCGCCATGAAACGCGCTGAGACCCGTCCACACCAGGACAGTCTCCCGCTCCCGCACCGCGTGACCTTCCTCGCGGAGGTTCACCTCGTCCCCCGGGGTGAGCCGCGCCAGATCACGCAGCAGATCGGGACTTTCTGCGTTGCCCTGCAACCACGCGGCGTTCAGGAAGTCTTCTGCGGCGCGCCGTGCCCCAGCAGAACCCCAGGCGCCCAGACGGAGGCGATGGGGACCGTACATGGCTGGATTGAAAGTGCGGGCACCGGTCAGGCGGCCCGTCCACCACATGAGTACCCCAGCGTCATTCTCGAATTCGAACTCCATTTCCTCGCCAGGCTCCAGCGGGGTTCCGGCCGGGCACTCCCGGTAAGGCGCGGCCTGCTGAATCCACCCGGGGAGCTCGGGCTGAACCCGGAAGGAGATTTCCAGCAACTTCACGTCTCGGAGGAGGGCCTCAGGGCTCAGCCCGTCACACCCGCTCAGAGCCGCGCTCCAGTGGGCCAGAACGCTGGAGTCGTTGCTGCATTTGACAGCGCAACGCCTTCGCCCCACTCAGGTGCCCAGGCGGTCTTCGAGGTGCGTTGCCACCGACGATGTGACGGTTCACGCCTCATGGTAGCTGCAGGTCTGCCTCCCCCCTCCCCCGCTGGACCCGGACTGGCAGTGAAAAACGCCAGGATCGAAATCCTGGCGCTTCTTGGTGGAGACGGAGGGAGTCGAACCCTCGTCCGAGAACCCGTTACGGTAGCTTCTACGAGTGTAGTTTCTGATTTGGATCTCGGCTCTGGGACGCGCAGAAACACGCTTCCGTCCAGCCCAGCCTCTTAAATTTCACCTGTGCTCAGAGGCGTCGGCCCAGGCTAGCCATCTTTTGTAAGTTCGCAGGACGCCAATGGCCGGGCTTCCTGGTCACTGCCTCACTTAAGCAGCGAGGGCGAAGGTGGTGCTGTTGTTGTTGCCAGTTAAAGGCTTGGTCGATGATTTACGAGGCCCACGACCATCCTCGACTCGCGGCGTTCCGCTCAGCGATCCCCGTCGAAACCGGGGCGTCCCCAAGAGGAAGCGCAGTGTACCACGTCCCAGGTGAGAAGAAATGAGCGCCAGGAGGTCATGGAACGCACGGGCAGGGCATGTCGTTACGCTTGTCAGTCGCCTTCAGACCTTGGAAGCGTCCGTGTCGGCGTGACGTTCCGGGTCACGCCAGTAGGCCTTCACGCGGACCTCGGCCTCCGGGTACTCCGCCTTCAGCTCGCGCTTGAGGAGCCGCGCACCGCTGACGGACGACACGCCCCACACGGCAGCCGGCGTCACCCCGAGCTGATGGAGCGCCCGGGCGCTGGCCTCGCCGGGCGGACCCTCACGGCGCACCCAGGTGACCTGGACCTGCTCCCGGGCGGGCACGTCATCCAGGTAAGTGGCGAGTTGCAGGTCGGTGAGTTCCACCAGCACTGTGACGCTCGACGTGAAGCCGCCGCGATCCAGCAGCCCCGCCAGGGTGGGAAGGCTGGTTTCGTCGCCGAACAGCACCACCTCGCCCGCCGTGAAATCCGGGAACTGCTCGTGCCACTCACCCTCCACCTGGACTTCGTCGCCAGGCTGGAGGCGGCTGGCCCAGACGGACCCGGCGGTGGCATCGTGGGTGAACACGTCGATCACGGCCCGCTGACCGGTGAGGCGGCGCAGGGTGTAGGGCCGTCCCTCGTCGGCGGTGAACATGAAGCGCGCGCAGTCGCCGGGCTGCCATGTCTCCCAGCGGTCCGTCCCCAGGTCCAAGGTGAGGCGCCGGTACGCGCCGGCCCAGGGCTCGTTGGCGTGGACGGTCCAGGTGGCCTGGCGTTTGGGGGCGTCCACCCCGAGTTTCTTCCGGGCTTCGCTGGCCAGGGCCCGGAGCGCGACCTGGGGGCTGGCCGCGTCGGGAAAGGCCAGGAAGTGGGTGGTCGCGCGGCCCGGTGCGTGCGCGGTCACGTCAGCGCCGTCCGCGTAGAGGGCGGTGAGGGTGGCCCCGGTGGGCTGGTCGGACGGCGTGAAGGCCTGCAGGCAGTAGAGCAGGTCCTGGGTGTGGTCCTGATTCACGTGCTCGATGAGGTGGCGGATGTGCTCCCCCGCCAGGGGCGTCCTGAGGCGGGCGGTCACTTCTGTCCGAGCATGGCGCGGCTGACCTCGTTGGCGAGGGTCAGGGCGCTGAGCGGCCCGCCGAAGGTCCAGGTCTTCTCGTTCAGGGCGTAGGTGCGGCCGGACTTCACGAAGGGCAGACGGTCCCACAGGGGCCGGACGCTGGGTGCGATGAACACGTTGTCCTCCTTCTGCGCGACGTACAGGAAGCTGGTGGTGTTCAGCGTGACGAGCGGCTCGAGGCTGACTTCGGTGAAGCCGTACTGGCCGGCTGGGGCCGTCCAGGCGTTGACGAGGCCCACCTGTTCCATCAGCTGGCTGAGCATGCTGTTTTTCGTGAACAGGCGCATGGTGGGGGTGCCGCCGCGGGCGGTGAAGGCCTGCGCGAAGATGAACTTCTCCCGGGTGCGGCCGGCGGTCTTGAACTGCTGTTTCAGGCGGGACAGGCGGATGTCGAGGGTGTTGAGGACCTGCTGCGCGGTGTTTTTCCGTCCGGTCAGGCGGCCCATGGTGAGGAAGGTCTGGCGCATCTCCGCGTACTGGCTGTCCCCGGCGTAGGGGTCGAAGACGACGGTGGGGGCGATGGCGCTCAGGGCGGCGTAGTTCTGCGCGGCCCGGGATTTGGCGGTGATGATCAGGTCGGGTTTAAGGGCGCGGAGCTGTTCGAGGCTGGGCTGCTGGCGCGTGCCGACGTCCTTGACGCCCGAGGCGAACCTGGGTGTGACGTTCACCCATTCCTGGTAGCCCTTGATGTCTGCCACGCCCACCGGTTGAATGCCGAGGGCGAGCAGGTTCTCGGCGTAGGTCCATTCGAGCGCGACGATGCGCTTGGGCGTCCTGGGCGCGCAGGTTTCTCCCATGGCGTGCTGGACGAGGGTTCCGCCGCAGGCGGCGGAGGCGGTGCCGAGCAGGAGGGCGGTCAGGGTCAGGACTCGTTTCATCTCTGGGTCTCCAGGTGTGGTCGGGGAGGTGGCACTGGGGCGGGCCGGCAGGCTGAAGGCCAGACTGACCTTGGCCGCACCGGCCCGGCCAGGGGTCAGTCGGACCGCCCCATCAGGCGGTGGGGAATGTGTGGGCAGTGCCCTTCTTGACTAATCCTACTAAACCACTCGGATTAGTCAAGGGAAGCGGGAATGCCGAGCGAGGAAGCGTCCGCGTTCCCCTGGAACAGAGGACTGCCCGGGCCACTTGGCCGCCTTCAGGTTTGGTAGTGCGAGTTTTTCCTGGGCCAACGGTCAGGCAACCCGGGCGATGACCCTATGCAGGCTGTTCGCTGCTCAGCCCCCGGTAGAGCGCAGTCAGGCTGTCCTGAAGAGCACCGCGCAGTTCGAGGTGCAGGGCGCTCAGCTCACTGCTGGCCAGGGCTTCACGCACGGCCGGGGCCGGCTCGCTCATGGGCTGGAGACCAGCGATCAGCGCCTGCGTATAGGTGAGCAGGCGGATGCCGCCGCCGGCTGGCAGGCCGGGCAGCGCCTGCTCGACCAGGGGAGTGAGGTCGTGCAGCTGCCCGGCGAGCCAGCGTTTGTGGGTGGTGGCGCGGGTGGCACTGATGTTGTGTTCCAGCAGACCGGCGAGCAGGGGAATCAGGCGCGGCAGCGCGGGCGTGTCCTGAAGCATGACGGTCACAAGGGTCGCCAGCGTGGCAGGCGTGTGGGTGCCGCCCAGCCGCAGGTGCTTTCCCAGGGTGGTGAGCCACTCGCCCAGCAGAGTCTCGTACAGGTCCAGGAAGAGTGCTTCTTTGCTGGGAAAGTATGAGAACAGTGCCGCCTTGGTCAGGCCGACACGGTCGGCGATCTGGGTCAGGGTGAGGTCGGGGTAGCGGGTGGTGGCGAGGAGCGCGTGGGCTTCGGCGAGGATCTGTGCGCGGCGGGCGGCTTTGGCTTGATCGGAACGGGCGCGCACTTGAGCAACCATAGGTCAATTCTATGGGGCAAACCATCGAGCACGCAATGAGCGCAGGTTTCCGCACTGATGTTGACTTAATGACCGCCGGTAGCTAAAGTTAACTGACCGCCGGTCAGTGAAATGACCATCCTTGCCAACACTGTCCAAGAACCAGGAGACCCAGATGACCATTCCCCCATCCACCCCCCATCCGCGACGCACCGCCCTGATCACCGGAGCCAGCGGCGGCATCGGTGAAAGCCTCGCCCGGCAAATCGCCGCGCACCACATCGACGTCATCCTCGTGGCCCGCACCCGGCCCAAACTCGAGACACTCGCCCACGAACTCCATGCCGCCCACGGCATTCAGGCCACCGTCATCGCGCAGGACCTCACCGCACCGGACGCGGCCGAACGCATCGAAGCGCAGGTCCTGACCCAGGGGCTCACCGTCGACTTCCTGATCAACAATGCCGGGTTCGCCTCCTACGGCGAATTCCACACCCTCCCCCGCGAGCACGAGCTCAACCTGATCCAGGTCAACATCACCGCCCTCACCGACCTCACGCACCGATTTCTGCCCGGCATGGTCGAGCGCCGCCGCGGCCGGGTGCTCAACGTGGCCAGCACCGCCGCGTTCCTCCCCGGGCCGCTGATGGCGGTGTACTACGCCAGCAAGGCCTACGTCCTGAGCTTCTCCGAGGCCCTGAACGAGGAACTCCGCGGCACCGGCGTACATGTCACCGCCCTGTGCCCGGGCCCGGTGCAGACCGGCTTTCAGGACCGGGCCAAGATGCAGGACAGCCGCCTGATCGCCGGCAAAAACCCCCTCCTCGCCCCCATGATGGATGCCGACACTGTCGCCCGCGAAGGGCTCCAGGCGATGTTCGCCGGGCAGGCGGTGCGCGTGGTGGGCCCCATGAACACAATCCAGACCCTCCTTCCACGTCTTCTGCCTCGCAGCGTCGTTCCGCGCCTCGTGAAACAAGTCCAGGCCCGGGCACACTGACCCGCACGGGCCGCAGTTCAGCCTCTGCCCTGGAGGAGCCTCAACGGCCTCATGGTTCCGCTGGGGTGAAGGACTCAAGTGGCTGGGGATCCTGGAGGAGCGGCATGTAAGGCACATGAGGGATGACACGAAACGGTCGTGTCACCCCCTTCGCCCATAGTGGGTTCCGGCGCCCCAAGGGATCCCGACAGCCATCCCCTACGCACCAGGGTTCTGGCCCCTTCCTGCAATCGGGACGAATGAACGGTCTGGAGCAGGCGTCCATGTATCCTGGGTGCACCCTGCCTGTGGGAACGTCGTACGGCCCGATACCTTATCCGTGTGAGCCGTCGCCCGCTGTCCACGTCTCCGGCACTGCTCAAGGACGTCCCATGCCCGCACCCGATGCCGCCACTCCCTGCCTCTCCCCTGCCGGTCGTGCCAGGACCCGTGCCAGTACCTCCAGACGAGTGCAGCACAGCTTTCAGGTCAGACCAATCAACCTGCCCGCCAATTCTGCGGCCGGTCATGGAGAAGACTTCAGGTGACCGCTTTGCCAGCCACACAGCTACATACGGTGGGCGACATCCAGTTGGCCTACGTCGAC
The DNA here is from genome assembly GCF_003444775.1 of Deinococcus ficus. Taxonomy (NCBI): domain Bacteria; kingdom Thermotogati; phylum Deinococcota; class Deinococci; order Deinococcales; family Deinococcaceae; genus Deinococcus; species Deinococcus ficus. Next base: position 388,523 of record NZ_CP021082.1, read on the forward strand.
TCGGGTGGCCCGGGCACGCCGGTCCTCCTGGTGCACGCCGCCTACCTCTCCAAACAGGCCTGGGAAGCGCAGTGGACCGCCCTGAGCGCACACCACCGGGTGATCGCCGTGGACCTCCGCGGACACGGCGAGTCCAGCGCCGGCATCTGGCCCTTCAGCATTCCCCTGGTGGCCGAGGACCTCGCTGGTCTGCTGGACGCCCTCGGCATCCGCCGGGCCCACGTGTGCGGTCATGCCCTCGGGGGCATGGCGGCCCTGCACCTGGCCCTGCAGCACCCCGACCGCGTCCGCTCCCTTGTCCTGGTCGACACCACGGCCAGCGTGCAGTCCACCGTCATGCAGGCCGTCACCGCGCAGCTTGCCTGGCCGGTCATCGCCCTGACCGGCATCCGGCGGCAGGCCACCCTGATGACCCGCGCGCTCGCCCCGAACGACCAGACGCTGCAGCGGACGCTGCTTCGTCAGATCCTGACGTTCGAGGATCGTCCGGAAGCTTACCGGGTCATCTGGGACGCGATGATGAGCTTCGAGCTGCTGGCTGACCTGCCCAGGATCACCTGCCCCACCCTCATCCTGATCGGCGGGCGGCATCCTGTGACGCACGGACAGGCCCGACGGCTGCAGGCAGGGCTTCCGGATGCCGAGCTGCGGGTGATTCCCAGGGCTGGTCACCTTGTGACCATGGAGCAACCCGCGGTCGTGAACGACTTCCTCCTGCGCTTCTGGAACGAGCGCTCTGGACCTCCCCCTCTGGTTTAAAGGGCAGGGGGCTGTATGACAGCCAATGAACTGGAGACCGGTCAACAGCTCCCGTGTCGCGGAACACACCCACGGCCCCCTGACGACTCAGTGGGCTTGGGGGTGGTCAACCAAACCTGGGGCGGTGCGTGCGTCAAGCAGCCCCTCGGTGCCGGCCAGCCACGGTGCCCAGGGCTGACGCACCAGAAAGCCTTCCAGCGCCTCCCGCGCCTCGGGGGACGCGTAGACCACCGGCTGCCAGAAGCGCTCCGTGTCCACCACGCGGTACACGTCCTCATCAAACACGAGATGCCGCGTCCCCTCCCTGGCAACAGGTCCGACCTGAAGGACGGTCGCGAGCCACCCTCGTTCCCAGGCGGCTGTCGCCACCTCTTGAATGCTGACCGTGAAGACGGCACGGCACTCGGCTTTGGTGAAGTCATCGTGGTACACGGCCTCACCGTGCCGGGCAAGTCCGCTGCTGGCGGATGGGCCGTTGTAAGCCTTCAGGATCAGCTCGTCGCCGCAGCCCGCCAGCAGCATGGAGATCTGAGTGGCGCGGTCCGGGCGGTACACGAGCGGTAGCGGGCATGGTGGGTGAGGGGAAGGCAGAAGAATACGGACATACGGCTCGCTGCCGTCGACCAGCTCCAGGGCCCAGAGGGCCGCATCGTCCCAGTCCACCCGATCGGCAAGGCGACGCTCGGCATGCACCGTCACGCCATACGTCACGTGCAGGCCAGCGGACACCGGAGCAGCGTTCGCGCCAGCCAGGGCGGTGCCTTCATGTCCGGGGAGTGTGTACTGCACCACCCGCGCCATGACCATGGGCGGCAGGGGATGATCGCCCAGCCGCGCCGCCTGAACCGTCACACCGAACGGGTCACCGACCGTGAACTGTGCATCACAGGTCACCGCCAGCTGATCAAGCGCCGGGGCCAGCCCTGAGGGCCGTCGGCGCAGGGACGCAAGCTGCCTGGCCAGGCCGGTGAGACCGACGGCCAGAACAAACAGGCCAGGCAGGGCCCACAGCAGCAACCAGCCGCCCGGCAGACTCCAGAGCACGGCGCGCATACCTAAAGCGGTCAACAGGGCCAGCACCCCGGATGCCACCAGGAAGGCTGCCCACTCGGTTGCCGACGCCGGGGGTGCAGGCGCCGGAGCCTCAGGCGGTTGCAGCTGGAAAACATGCCGCCGTGGCCGCAGCGCCGGCAAGCTGGGAGGCGTGCCCTGGGGCGCAGCGGGCAGTGCGGACCAGTCACCGTCCGGCCAGTCCTCCAGCATCCACCAATCCAGGTCCGTGAATGGAGGAAAGGGATGATGTCGAGAGTCGCCCTCCACCACCAGGACAGTGCCGCGCCGCCCCTCGGGCGTGGCCGGCTCGAACGCGAAGGGACTGACGTCAGGCCGCAGAGCCCACCGGCTCAGCGCGGCATCCAGGACCAGGGTGTCCCCGTGCAGGCGCGCCGCGTGAAACCGGCCTCCTGTCGCAGACAACAGCGGAGCCAACCTCACCCCGAAGTGCTGCTCCAGGCAGCCGATCTGCTGCGGCAGGCTCAGGGGTGGCCCTTCGGCGGCGCTCATTCCGACCAGCATTTCACAGGCGCACGTTTGCCGGACAACGGTCAGGCGAAATCCGGAGGAGGGTGTCAGGCCGGTCTCCTGAAGTGCAGCGGCCCTGGCTGGAGGTCCCGAGGGAACCGGTGGCCAGGGCATCCTGTTCGTCGCACCGGACCAACCCGGCCTGTGGGCTCTGGGGCAAAGCAACAGTGTGCGGCCAGCAAGTCTTGCCGGCCGCACACTGTTGCTCTTTCTGGGTTCAGGCGGTCTGGCGGGCGTGGCGGAAACCGAGCAGGGAGAGCAGCACCAGGATCACGGCGCCGACGTACGCGACGATGCTGGCGGTGCCGGCGATGCTGGCCATCGTGCCGAACGCATAGGCATTCAGCAGCATGCCACGCAGGGTGTTGCCCATGAACAGCGTCTGCCGCAGTTCGCCGAGCTTCTGGGCTTTGGGGGTGCTCTTGTCGGTCATCTGGATGTACTCGCCGGACACTTCCTCGTAGGTGCGGCCGCCGGACATGCCGTTCATGTGGGCGCCAATGTAGTGGTCGGCGAAGGCTTTGGCCTGTTTGCCGGTGGTCATCTCCTGACCGGCGTAGGCTTCCAGGGCGGCCTTGTCTTCCGGTTTGAGGGACTCCAGGGCGGGACCGGCGGGCATGGTGATCTTCTGGGACGCGAGTTGGTTGTGCACTTCGGCATTGATGAAGCTGCTGGCGGTCGTGAGGAGCACTCCGCCGATCAGAAGGACAGCGGCGAGGGCGAGACCAACGTAGGAAATCAGGCGGTCGAGGACACTGCGGTTCATTTGTTCACTCTCCGTGAGTCGAGCAGGGGCGGCGTCTTTCAGACGGTCCGGCAGGCGATGGAGGCCTGGGAGCGGCCCTCTTCGTCTGACAATGTTTTAACGTAAAGCGTTTTTGCTGACGAGTGACATTTATCCGGAGCGGCGATCCACGCCCGGTTCATGCCTGCGTCTCCCCTACCCGCCCGCGATGTCAGTGGCCTGAAGCGCACATTCTTCCTTTGGCTCCGAATGTTCGCCGACACGCGCCGGCCGGAGCTTTGGCCACCCATGTTCGAGGGCTCCCGTTCGTGATCAGGCTCCAGCGGCTATCAAACTGCATCAACGGAATAACCTGGCGACTCCGGCGATTGTGAAACAGGGCAGACTTCCTGCCCGGCATTTTGAGACCTTTCCACAGACCCGGCCTGTGCCAGGAAACCAGGAAACTCCGTACCAGTAGGCACCCCGCACGTGCCCCTCGGCCAGTCTGGTGCAGGTGACAATGATGCCAGAGGTCAGAGGCCAGACTGCGCCCATGCACCTGTCGACCCACCCCGAACCTCTGCTGGAACGCGCCAAGTGGCGCAGCCTCGACGGCCAGTGGAACTTCGCCTTTGACGACGACGGCGTCTGGCAGCATCCCGAAGACGTCCAGTTCGACCGCGTGATTCAGGTTCCGTACGCTCCGGAAAGCGTTCGCAGCGGCATTCATGACACCGGGTTCCACCCGGTCGTGTGGTACCGGCTGGACCTGCACCTGCAGGCCGACGAACACGTCACGCCACACGGGGCAGACGGCCGTCTGATCGTGCACTTCGGCGCGGTGGACTGGCGCGCCTCCGTCTGGGCGGACGGTGCTCTCGTGGCCACGCACGAGGGCGGCCACACACCATTCACGGCCGATATCACCCGTCAGGCCTCCCGGGCACAGGCCGAACAGCGGCCGGTCCGACTGGTCGTGCGCGCGGAGGACGATCCGCAGGACCTGTCCAAACCGCGCGGCAAGCAGGACTGGCAGCGTGAACCGCATTCGATCTGGTACCCGCGCACCACCGGCATCTGGCAGACGGTCTGGCTGGAGCACGTCCCGGTCAGCTACCTGCGGCGGCTGAAACTCGCCGGTGACATGGAAGGCTGGAGAGTCGCCCTGGAAGCCGACGTTGCGGGCCGCTGGCAGGAGGGTATGGAGCTGCGCGTCGTGCTGAAAAAAGGCGAGCAGGTGCTGGCCCGCGACCGGTACGAACTGCAGCGCCCGGACATCGCCCGGGTCGTGCCGCTGCCCGACCCGGGCATCGACGACTTCCGCAACGACCTGCTGTGGAGCCCGAACCATCCGGTGTTGATCAGCGCGACCGTGCAGCTGCTCTCGGAGAGCGGCGCCGTCATCGACGAGGTGCGCAGCTACACGGCGCTGCGCAGCGTCGGGGTGCGCGGCGGGAGATTCATGCTCAACGGCCGGCCGTGGTACCTCAAGATGGTGCTCGACCAGGGGTACTGGCCGGACTCCCTGATGACCGCCACGGACGAAGAACTGCGCCGCGACGTGGAGCTCACCCGCGAATTGGGTTTCGACGGCGCCCGCAAGCACCAGAAGATCGAGTCCCCGCGTTACCTGTACTGGTGCGACGTGTTCGGCCTGATGGTCTGGGAGGAGATGCCCAGCGCGTACCGCTTCACGCCCGAGGCGGTGCGCAGGCTCAGCCGCGAATGGGAGGAGGTGATCGAGCGTGACATCTCCCATCCGTGCATCGTGGCGTGGGTGCCGCTCAACGAATCCTGGGGCGTGCCCAACCTGCCGACCAACCCCGCGCACCGGGATTACGTGCAGGGCCTGTACTACCTCACGCGAACGCTCGACCCCTCCCGCCCGGTGATCGGGAACGACGGCTGGGAGCATGTGGCGACTGACATCGTCACGGTGCACGACTACGCCGCTGATCCGCAGGTCCTGCAAAGCCGGTACGGCACGCTCGCGCAGACCGCCACCACCCTCGAAGGGCTGGACCCGGCGGACCGGGCGGTGCTGCTGCCCGGCTTCAAGCCGGCCGAGCATCCCGTGATGCTCTCGGAGTTCGGGGGGATCGCGTATTTCCCGGAAGGAATTCCGGCGGGATCGGCCTGGGGGTACAGCACGGTCGACAGCGAGGAGTCCTTCATCGACGCGCACCTGTACCTGATGGCGGCCGTGCACGCCTGTAAGGGGCTGTCGGGCTTCTGCTTCACCCAGCTGACCGACACCTTCCAGGAACGCAATGGGCTGCTCAATCCGGACCGGACGCCGAAAGCCGACCTGCGGACGCTCGCGCGGAGCAATCAGGGACTGCGGCCCCAGCGCGATACAGGGCTCGACCCCAACCTCAATCCGGCAGGCTATGGGGACCTGTGGCATGAACGGCACGGCGAAGTGGTGCCCGGCGACGACTGAACGCGGCCATATCCGGGATTGAGCCGCGCTGCAAGGCAAGCGACTCGCCGCGGACCATTACGGGGCACCGGGTGACGCTGCAAATAACGTCACCCGGTGTTCTTGAACGTGTCACGGGTGTGTTTCAATCGGAGGCTGATTTCGAATGAACATGCTGCCCTGCACGTCGGCCATCCCTCCGCCTGCTGTCCAGTCCGCTGGGATCTGACGACACGATATTTGCTGAAATAACGCGACGCGTAAGCCGCCTGCCCGGGTCCCTCGCGTCTTGCCGTTCACTTCTGGGTAAGCTGAGGGCGTGAAGACCGTGACCGTGTTCAACCACGCGGGTGGCGCCGGCAAGACCAGCATCGTGAGGGACGTCGGGTATGAACTGGCCCAGGCCGGGCACCGCGTGATGTTGATCGACCTCGACCCGCAGGCAAATCTGACCGGCTGGCTGGGCGTCGAGGGCGTCACCAGAGACGAGACGGTCTACCCCGTGGCCGTGGAAGGCAGTGCCCTGCCGCAGCCCAGGCTGGTGCACGGCCTGTCCCTGATTCCCTCGCATGTCAGCCTCGCCGTCGCCGAAGGTCAGATGATGGGCCGCGTCGGCGCCCAGGTCCGGCTCCGCAGGGCCCTGCACGACGTTCGGGACGCCTACGATCTCGTCATGATCGACAGTCCGCCCAGCCTTGGTCAGCTCTCGATCCTCGGGGCGCTCGCCGCCGACCACATGATCGTGCCGGTCCCCACCCGACAGAAGGGGCTCGACGCCATGCCTGGACTCCAGGGCGCCTTCGCGGAGTACCGCGAAGTCCGGCCCGATCTCACGGTCGCCTTGTACGTGCCGACCTTCTACGACGCCCGCCGACTGCATGACCGTGATGTGCTGGCTGACCTCGAAGCCTTCCTCTCTCCCCTTGCTTCCCCCGTCCCGCAGCGTGAGGCAGTCTGGCTCGATTCCACCGCGCAGGGGGCGCCGGTCGGGGCTTACGCACCGAAAAGCCCGGTTCACCTGGACATCCAGCGGTTGAGCCGCGACGTGGCCCAGGCACTCGGCATGAGCTACGAGGTCACAGCATGACGCGGCGGACCCGTCCCGAACGCAAACGCAACCTCGAGGGTCTGCTGGGCCAGGACGCCCTGGACCTCACCCGGCCTGCTCAGGCACAGCGGCACCTTCCCGTCACGGAGTTGCATGCTGGGAAAGGTCAACCCCGGCGGGAATTCGATGACGCGGCCCTCTCCTCACTCGCGCAGAGCATCCAGACGTCCGGCGTGCTTCAGCCGCTGCTCGTCCGGCCGGCCGGGGAGCGGTACGAGATCGTCGCAGGAGAGCGGCGCTGGCGCGCGGCTCAACTCGCTGGCCTCACCGAGGTGCCGGTCGTCATCCGTGACCTGACCGACCCGGAGGCCCGTCAGATCGCCCTGATCGAGAACCTCCAAAGGGAGGATCTCAACACGGTCGATGAGGTCGACGCCAAGCTTGAACTGGTCGCCGGGACGCTCAGCCTTACCCGGGAACAGGCTCGCCACCGCCTCATGCAGCTGCTCCGTGAACCGCACGGCTCCGATCACGAGGCCCTTGAAGTGCTGTTCCAGGCCCTGGGAGAGCAGTGGACTTCTTTCGCCCGGAACAAGCTCAAGATCCTGAACTGGCCGGCACCCCTGCTCGACGCGGTCAGAGGCGGCCTGCCCTACACCCTCGCCCAGCTCATCGCCCAGGTGGACGAGTCCCAGCAGGACGCCCTAATCACCCTGGCCCTGAGCGGGGCCACGAGGGACGAAGTCAAACAGGCCATCCGCACCCTGAAAGACGAGCCGCAGGTCTCCCCCACTCAGCGCGTGGCGCGGCGGCTCGGCAGTGCCCGGTGGCTGGCCGCGCTGAATGACAGTGAGAAGAAGGACCTTGAAGCCTGGCTGGCAAAAATCCCGGCCTCGATCAAACGGCAACTCGGGTAACGGGAGACGTTCTTTCATCAAAGAACAACTGCCCGGTCGACCGACCGGGCAGTTCTGCGTTTCAGGATTTCAAGGTACCGGCGGACCGCCCGGACCTCGTCAGGTCATCAAGGGCGCTGGAGCGCAAGCAAGCGCAGGTCGGGTTCAACCGAGGGCATCGGGAGGGCTTCCTGGCCCACAGGGCGGGCCAGGTAAGCCCATGGAAACCACAGGGTGCCGATGGGCCGCCACCCTTCACGCTGAAGGGCCCGGCGCGCGGGATCGAACGCCATGACGCGGCAGTGTTCCCACTGTTCTCCCGAATGCTCAACGTCGTGGTAGAGAGGCCCAAACCCGACGGAATGCCACCCGTACCGGCCGAGCCGGTTCAGGGTATCGATCTCGGTCGAGGCGGTCAGGGGTGTCACCCGCCTGACCTGGCGCTCCGAGTCGGGAACGGCTGACCCTTTCCCAAACCGCTGCTGTGCGGCCTGTCGGGTCATGTCCAGAACCTGTCCGATCGCTTCCCAGCTGTGCCCGGCTGTGCGGGCCGACGACACTGCTGCCTGAAGCAAAGCCTGCACGTCTTCCTGGGCCTGAGCGGTTACGCGGATAAGGTTCAGGTGCCCAGCTACCGGATGCTCCTCCAGCTCTGGGAGGGTGGCGGCGATGGTTTCCGCCAGTCGGTCCCTCAGGGGGTCATCGAGGGTCATGAGGGCTGCGGCCTGAACCCAGGACGGTACTGAGATACACGCCGGCGAGGATCAGCAACACGAAGGCAGCTCCCAGCAGAATGAACCGGATGGGGCCGTCACTACTGACTGAGAGTGCAGCGCAGACCGCGCCGAGACCTCCAAAGAGAGCGACGTACGCGCCGCCATGAGAGTTTTTGGGTTGCCCGGTCATATGTCAATCCTATGTTGACATCGAGAATACGTCAAGTCTAAATTGACAAAAGGGGAGTGGCAGTCAGGGTGGACCTGGGCTGCAGCACTGGTCCTCAAGACGAGCATCAGGGGCAATGATGATGGCGTTCTTAGATCAAAGAACTGGACTGGGAGGCCCAACAGGACACCGTTGCAGAGCCTTAAAAGGGAAGCGGCAAGTGGCTCCGTCCAAGGAGCCGGCCTATCTGTTCATCTGAAGGTTAGGGGGAGGGGAGAGGCGGAACCTGCCACAGGAACGTATGTCATCCTGTCCTAGCTTGAAACCCATAATCAAATCACACTGAGAGCAGCTTCTTGGGCTCATTGAACTTCGGACAGTCTGTCCACCGCATGTCCACCAGTCCGCCTTCCCCGTGAGGCCGCTAAGATGGACCACGCTCCCAGCAGACGGGCCCTCGGGAAGGGTGCTCTAACCGCCGAGCAGGGCTTCCTGACCCTGACGGCGCCGCTCACCCGCGTCCTTGACCAGGGCTTTCAGGAAGGGCTCGGTGCGTCCCTCGAACACGGCTGCCATCATCTCGCGTTCCACGACCGACGCGTCCAGCACGCCCTCCAGGATCGCCTGATGCACACCACTCAAGCGGGCAGCACCCAGCTTCACCACGTGAACACCACCCAGGAGGCGGAGCCGGGCGAGAATGGCGTCGGCCTGTTCCGCACGGGGCAGCGACCGCAGCGCCTCCTCACGTGCGCGGCGCACCGTCTCAACGTCATCCTCTACGGGGGGGACCACCATCGTCCGGGTTGTCGCTGGCGTGACCGCTGTGGGGGAGACGAACCCTTCCGGGTCAGGGAACCGGGACCCGTCATCTTTGAGGATCGTCACGACGTACCCTGAGCGGTTCTTGATGCGCGTACGGTCCCTCTGCAGCAGGAATTCGGCCTTGGCGAGGCGGTGCAGCAGTTCCTCGCGGGGCACGCTCTGCACGATGCCGTTGGCGACGGCCTCACCGATCCCGTGCCGCAGAATCCGGGTGACGAGGTCCAGGCCGAAGGACGGACCGTCACCGAAGCGGTAGATGATCTCCTGCCGGCTTCCCGAGCCCTCGTACTCGACGTCCGCGAGGTAACCGCAGGCCTTCAGGTCATCGTGGGCCTTCTCGAGGGTGCGTTTGATGCGGCTGGGCACCAGGTCCTTGAGCTTGCATTCTTGGCCCCAGTCCGCCAGGGTCATCCGGAGTTCCATGGTGACGATCTGAGGGTCCGTGGGGTCGTACCGTTTGGCGTCGAGCAACCGGTACACGCTGCGGGCCAGTGGACGCACCAGCTGGTTCAGGAGCACCGGATCAAGCGGTTTGATGTACTGGGCCCGGACGCTCTGCACCAGGGCCTTGGGGAGGCGCACGTGGATCACGCTGCCCTTTCCGAGCATCTGATCCACGCTGTCGTAGGCCAGGCCCTCGATCAGCGAGAAGGTCTGGGTGGTCCAGCGGCGCTGGGTGTGCGCACGCCAGGCATTCTGGGTGAGGAATTTCGCGCTGTTGAGCCGGTGAAGGCTGGAGCGCAGGATCTGGTAGTACCGGCCTCCAGTGTCCAGACCGGCACACTGCAGGATCTGGTGCGGGGTGGCGACCACTTCTCCGCTTTCCGGCGCGCCCTGCTCCACGAAGATCGTGAGCAGCCCGTTCATGATGTCGCCATCGAGCCCGTGCGGCACTCCGCCAAATTCACTGGGGGCGACACAGGAGAGGAGGGCCGGCTGACCGTCCACCTCGAAGGCCACCTCCCAGCTGGTGTAATCGTCCGGGATTCGTTCCTGAACGCTGATCAGGGCGAGGCGCCCGATGTTCAGTTCGTCGATGCGGTCCGGCCGCTCCGGCAGGGGAGGGTTTCGCACAGCGGCCGGGGTCGGAGCAGTGGAACCGGACGGCTTCGCTTTCACGGTGGTTCCACTATAGGTCACGGCAACGCTGATGTTGAAGTCATGTGATTGAAAAAAGAGTAGTGATGAATAAAAAGAATGATCATCATCAGACAAATGGCAAAATCTCCGTCCTGGCCGACTGTTGGACGGCCGAACTGACCGAGATGTCCGAACTTCCGACCCAAGAACTGACCGAGATGTCCGAACCCAATTCTCAAAACTGGCCGAGATGTCCGAAGTCACCCCTCTTGATTGGCCGAGATGTCCGAGGGTGTGCTGGCCGAGATGTCCGTGCCTGCGCGGGTGTGCTGGCCAAGATGTCCGAACTGCCGCGAGCTTTGCGTGAGCAGATCTGACCGAGATGTCCGAACTTTGGCCAAATTTCTGCTGGTTGCTGTTCGGACATCTCGGCCAGTGGCAGAAACTCCCCCTACACAGGGAAAGGCGTCCTGCTGGGCGAAAATTCACAGTGACAGATGAACTCTCCAAGATGTCCGAACAAGACTGACCGAGATGTCCGAACCTCCAGCTGTCTCATGCTCGTTTCGCTCCCCTGGTGCTGGCATCTTCATCAAAGGTCGGACATCTCGGTCAGTTCCGACTAGAACCAGGGTGAACGGGCGGGTCATGACCTCTGACTTCCCCAGCTGTTCGGACATCTCGGTCAGTTCTGACCAACGTAGGCCTGCTAGAGGGCTGCAGTTCCACCGCTGTTCGGACATCTCGGTCAGTTGCTGGGACCTGCTGCCGGAGAGGTCTGGCTTTCTGATCGTTTCAGCCGCAGATCACGGCGTCCTTCGGGTGGGCAGCGGTGGCGCGCGAATGCTGCCCATGCCGCCACAGAGCGGCACCTGAACAGTGGACCGCGAAGGATGGCAGACCTCAGCTGTACGTTATTTGGTCAAAGAACGCGTGCTCCGCATGGAGGCGGAGCACACGTTGAGTCGGACTTATCGGGGCAGGCATCACCGGGGAGCGGGATCAGGAATACCGGAAACGGCGACAGAGCCGTCTTTCTTTCACGGCAAGGGGCTTACCGGAAGGTGTCCTGGAAAGCGCGGAGGTTGGTTTCCTCCCACGGCATGGCGAACACGGCGAAGACGACCTCCTGGAATGCTCCCCGGTGGCGCCCGGTGGTCAGCAGCGACCGGAAGGTTCGCGCGACATGCAAGGGGTCGTTGCGGAACGCCCCACACCCCCACGCTCCCAGTACCAGGCGGTTGCACCGCTCCTCCCGGAACAGGGAAAGCAGGAGGGACGCCCGCCGCTCGATGATGGCCTGGGCCTCAGGAAGAAGCCGGGTGAATGCCTCCTGCCCAAGCCCCCGCAGGTTGGGGGCGGCCGCAGTGAGGACGTCGAGGTGATGCGGCTGCGACAGCCACTGGCCGTCCTCGTCGCGAAAGACCGCCACGTTCCGCGCGAACATCAGGTGGTCCGTGTACAGCCGGTCGGCCTTACGCTGGTGCATTTCGTAGTACTCCGGGTGCAGGCCCAGGGCGGCCGGCAGGGCGCTGGCGCGGCACAGACTTTCCTCCTGCGCGGCCGACCCGGTCAGGAACCCGCCGCCCAGCGAGGTGGCCGACGCGAAGTTCAGCACGGACACCGGAGAGGAATCCTCGGAGAGGAGACGCCGGGCCGCAGTCAGGGTGGTTTCGCGGGTGACCGTGATCCGGGTGTCCTGCGTCCCCGGCTGAGTGAAGGCCTCGGTGACCAGCAGCTGGGCAGGCGTGAGGAGGCGGGTGCCGGCGGCCGTCCGCGCGAGGTGAGGGGCGAGATTCACCCGGCCGGACGGGCCGTCGTACGCCTGGGCCTGCAGGGCAGCGACCGTGTCATGGGCGTCGCGAATCAATTTCTGGCGGTCGAGGGTATTCAACGTGGCCTCCGGATGAGCGGCGAGGAAGGGGAGCACTCAGCGTGAAACAGGAAGAGCATGCGAAGGGCGTGCTCTCCCGGGCAGTCCGGCTTACTGCCGGCGTTTGCTGCGCGTGCGGGCGTCAACCTGACTCAGGGCCCGCTTGCGGGACAGCGCGGCGTCCCCGGAGGCCATCGCACCGGCCACCGCCTGCAGGTCCTGCAGTTCATGATGCAGAACCTCCGCGGACATGGGGGCCGACGCGATCAGACCCTGCACGGACCGCAGGTGCTCCTGCGCAGCGAAGAGGTCCCCTCGGTCCATGGCCGAGACCGCTTCCCGCTTGAGGCGGGCGGCCTGCTGCAGCGCCTGCGCTTCCAGGACGGCCGGGTCTTCCGGGAGGGCCTCGTACGCGGCGGCGTCGAGAAGCGGCAGGTCCAGCTGTGCGCGGCGCGTCTGGCGTTTCCCGTCCGTGCCCGTCCACGCCAGGCGCACCCGGGTGACGCCCAGCGTCCTGCCGGCCGGTTGCGCCGGCGCGGGCACCGTGAGGGTGACCACCACCTCCACCGCCCGTCCGTCCACCAGGTTCGGCAGTTGCAGCCGGCCGTAGGTGTTCCTGGTCAGGGCGGTCAGGACATCCTGGACCTGGACGCCGAATTCCGGGTTGGGCTCGAGGCCCAGGCTGACCATCCGGCCGGTGGTGCGGGTCAGGCCCTGAAGCTCCTCCTCGAAGAAGGTCGGGAGCCGCGCGGGGTCCTCGACGTGCTCGAAATTTCCGTCGCCAGCGTCGGCGATGGCCAGCAGCAGTTCCTCGTCGTAGTGCGCGCCGAGGCCGATGGCGGTCGTGCTGATGCCCCGTTCGGTGAGGCCGCGCACGTCCCGCGCAATCTCGCCGCGGTCCGTGACACCGGCGTTGGCCTGCCCGTCGCTGAGGATAATCACGCGGTTCAGGGCGCCCGGCGTGAGGTGCTGCGCGACCTGCGTGGCGCCTTCCAGCCAGCCGCTGTGCAGGTCGGTGGAGCCGCGGTCGTCGATCCCGTCGATGGCGCGGATGATCGCCTCCCGGTCCGTGACCGGCTGACTGGGCACGATGACGTCCACCTGCTGGTCGAAGGCGACCACGCTGACCCGGTCGTCCGGGCGCATCTGCCGCACGGCGGCGACTGCAGCCTGGCGGGCCATCTGGAGCGGCGTGCCGCTCATCGAGCCGCTGCGGTCGATCACGAAGGCGAGGTTCAGGGGTGGACGCCGGGTGGTCTGCCCGGACGTGGGCGCCGGGTGAACGCGGATCAGCAGGGTCAGGGTGGTGGTGTGCCCGGCGAGCAGGGCGGGACGAAGGGGACGGAACTCGATGCGGGGGGTGGTCATCTGGGCCTCCTGAGGTGGTCGAGGGCGTCGAGGAACAGCTGGGCAAGGCGTTCTTGCTCAAGCCGGCTTCTGGGGAGCCGGAAGTCGGTCCGGACGTGCACGTCCAGGCCAGGAGCAAGAGGCAGGCGGGTGTACTGCACCGGGGTAGAGGCGGCCGGTGCCGGGGATGGTGCGGCGGGTGCTGGAGCGGCTGCGGCGGGGCGGCGCAGCTGTGCGAGGTAGTCCAGGGCGGGATTGCCGGGCTGGACGGCCAGCTGGGTCTGCCCGGCGAGCAGGGCCTCGAGGTCGTCGTCCGTGCGGGACTGCAGGGTGTCCTGAAGGGTGGAGGCGCTGAATCCGTCGGCCATCAGGCGCCGCAGGGTGAGCAGTTGCAGCAGGTGACGGCGGGTGTAACGGGCTTCCCGGCCCTGTTTCAGGGGCTCGTCCAGGAGGCGCTCGGTGGTGTAGTGGCGAACGAGGCGGGCGTTGACGTCGTCTTTGGTTCTGCCGGCCTTGCCGGTGGGCAGGATGTCGGGGAGGAACTGGTTGGCAGCGTCGACGAGGTCGTCGAGGGTGCCGGTCCAATCCCTGCGAAGGGTGAGCACGGACATGACCCACACTAATTCTGACAATCTGGATTGTCAATATCCATTCCGATTGTCAAGCTGGACTTCTTGAGTCAGGGCGTACGGTGGGCACTGAAGGCCACCCTCAGGCGCTCCATCGCCTCATCCCCCAGCGCGGCGCGCACCAGGGCATACGAGTGGTGGTGCTTCGCAGGCCACTGCGAGACCGGCACCTCATCCCCGTAGTAAAGGTAGTCCCAGGCGACCGCCTCCCAGCTGCTGCACCGCAACCTCAGGTCTCCCAGCTGCCCCTCGGCCTGCTCCGGGCAGGCGCCGCGCGGCGCTCCGGTCACCTCATACGCGTGGCCCGTCCACCACGCCGGTTCGCAGTCCAGCAGCACGCCCCGCACCTCCGCGAGGAAGCCGTAGTCCGTCTCCTCGCCGACCTGACCGCCCAGCTCCGTGATCATCTCCTCGAACTCGGCCCGGCGCTCTCCAGGGAACGTCAGGTCAAGGTCGTCATGGGGCCGGGTGATCCGCCCGAGCCGCGCATCGATGGCCCAGCCACCACCGATCCACAGCGGCAGCCGCCGCCGGTCCGCGGCCCGAAGGAGGGAGCCCAGCAGGGCGAGATGCAGGTCATTCACGGGCTGCTGTGAAGATAGGGCCTCGACGCTGTGACGAAACAGGGGAGCGCCTCAGGAGCCAGAGACGTCCATGTTCCTGGTTGGCGCTGTGATCTGGCGGACCCCACGCCCCCGAGACAAGGTCCGTTCCCCGGTCCTCCGGCAGGGGAAAAGGGCGCCGCGGACGATCCGGCATGGCGTAGCGTGCGGCATGACCCTGCCACTGCTCACGGACCGCTTCCCGGACGCCCTGAACCTCGCCCACGCGTGGCACGCCACCCAGCGGCGCAAGGGAGGGGAGGTGCCCTACATCTCCCACCTGCTGGGCGTCGCGTCCGTCGCGCTTGAATTCGGGGCGGACGAGGACGAGGCCATCGCCGCGCTGCTCCACGACGCGCTGGAAGACGGCCCCGAATACACCGGCCGGAACGCGAGCGACCTGCGGCTGGAGATCGTGCGGAGATTCGGAGAGCGGGTGGCGCAGCTGGTGGACGGCGCGACCGACGACGCCCCGGACGCCGGGCAGGCCAAAGCCCCCTGGCAGGACCGCAAGGCCGCCTACCTGAGACACCTGCGAGCAGCGGACACGTCCATGCTGCTGGTCAGCGCGTCGGACAAACTCCACAACGCCCGCACCATCCTCACCGAGGTCCTCACCCACCCGGAATCGCAGCGGGCGGCCTTCTTTGAACGCTTCAGTCAGGGACAGGCCGGGACCGTGCAGTACTACCGCCTGCTCGCCGACGCGTTCATGGCCGCTCCGGCCGGTCAGGCCCGGCCCGGCCTGAGGGCACTGTTCCGGGAACTGGAGCGGACGGTCAGCGCCATCGAGCACGCCTGCGGCCTGACCGCCGACGAAGCGCGCACGGGAGGCCCCCTGCAGGCTGAGTAACGCCCGACAGGGCAGGGCAGGCCGCGGACTACCCCTCAACGGGCGGGTGCCCGAGCGCCAGGCGCAGGTAGGGCGCCGTGCGGCTGCCGGGCACCCGGGCCACGTCCGCTGGCCGGCCCTGCGCCACCGCCTGCCCGCCTTCGTCACCGGCGCCGGGGCCCATGTCGATCAGCCAGTCGCTCGCCGCGACGACCTGCATGCGGTGCTCCACCACGATCACGGTGTTCCCGGCGTCCACCAGGCGGGCCAGCTGCCGCTGCAGGCGGTCCACGTCCGCGGGGTGCAGCCCGGTCGTGGGTTCGTCGAGCACGTAGACCGTCCCGCCCCGCAGGCTCCGGCCAAGTTCCGTGGCGAGCTTGATGCGCTGCGCCTCCCCGCCCGACAGTTCCGTGGCCGGCTGACCCAGCCGCAGGTACCCGAGCCCCACCTCCTGCAGGGTGTCCAGCGCGCGGGCCACCGGCCCCTCCCCCTCGAAGAACGCGTGCGCGGCGTCCACCGTCATGCCCAGCACCTCGGCGACGTTGCGGCCCCGGTACTGCACCTCGAGCGTCTCGGCGTTGTAGCGCGCCCCATGGCAGACGGGGCAGGGAGCGTAGACGCTCGGCAGGAACAGCAGTTCCACCATCACCCACCCCTCGCCCTGGCAGTGCTCGCAGCGTCCCCCCTTCACGTTGAAGGAAAACCGTCCGGCGCTGTACCCGCGCTGCCTGGCCAGAGGCGTGCCCGCGAACAGCCGGCGGACGTGATCGAACAGGCCCGTGTACGTCGCCAGGTTGCTGCGTGGCGTGCGGCCAATCGGTTTCTGGTCCACCCACACCAGCCGGGACAGCTGTGCGAGGTCCCCGCCGAGCTGCGCGGTGCCGCCGGGCGCGGCGTCCTCATCCTCCTCTCCGGCCGGCTGAGCGGGATGCCCGAAGTGGTCAGCCAGCGCTTCGACGAGCGCCTGACTCACCAGGGTGGACTTGCCGGACCCGGAAATGCCGGTCACGCTGGTCAGCACGCCCAGCGGGAAGCGCACGCTGAGGCCTTGCAGGTTGTTGCGGTGAACGTGATTGAGTTCCAGCCACCCGACAGGGTCACGCGGCGCCTGCTGCTCCGGGCCAGGCTGCGCGAACAGGTACCGGGCCGTGCTTGAGGCATGGACGGCCCGCAGCCCTTCCGGCGGGCCGCTGTACACGATCTCCCCGCCCCGCTCCCCGGCACCGGGCCCCACGTCCACCAGCCAGTCGGCGCGGCGGATGACGTCCAGGTCGTGTTCCACCACGAACAGGGAGTTGCCGCCGCGTTTCAGGCCGGTGAGGGCGGCGAGCAGCGCCTCGGTGTCCGCCGGATGCAGGCCCGCGGAGGGTTCGTCCAGCACGTACACCACGCCGAACAGGTTCGAGTACAGCTGCGTGGCGAGCCGCAGGCGCTGCAACTCCCCCGGCGAGAGCGTGGGCGTGGCCCGCTCCAACTGCAGGTACCCCAGGCCCAGGTCAAGCAGCACCTCCAGCCGGCGGGCAAGGTCCTCGCTCATGCGCTGCAGCGCGATGGCCTGCTCGGGCCGGTGCGCCGCCCGCTCGGCGTGCCCCGGGTCGCTTCCCTCGGCGTACGGGCGCAGCCGCTCCATCACCTGACGCAGGGGCAGCCGCGAGAACTCCGTGATGTCCAGCCCGGTGAACGTCACGGCGAGGGCCTCCTGGCGCAACCTCTTGCCGTGGCACAGCGGGCAGTCCTCGGCGATCATGTAGGCCTGCACGCGCCGTTTCATCGACGCGCTCTCGCTGTTCGCGAAGGTGTGCAGCACGTGCCGGCGCGCGCTGCTGAAGGTACCCATGTACCCGGGTTCCAGTTTGCGCTTCACCGCGCGCCGCGTCTCCGCGGGGGTGAAGCCCGGGTAGACCGGCACGACGGGCTGCTCATCCGTGAAGAGAATCCAGTCGCGCGTTTCCTGCGGCAGATCCCGCCACGGCACGTCCACATCGATGCCCAGCGTCACCAGGATGTCCCGCTGGTTCTGCCCGCCCCATGCCGCCGGCCACGCCGCGATCGCCCGCTCCCGGATGGTCAGGGACGGATCCGGGACCATGGACGCTTCCGTCACCGTGTACACCCGCCCCAGCCCGTGACACTCCGGGCAGGCGCCCTCCGGGGTGTTCGGGGAAAACCCGTCGGCGTACACGATGCCCTGCCCCGCCGGGTAGTCCCCGGCGCGCGAGTACAGCATGCGCAGCAGGTTCGACAGGGTCGTGACGCTGCCCACCGACGAGCGCGCCGTGGGCGTGCCGCGCTGCTGCTGCAGGGCCACGGCGGGCGGTAGACCCTCGATGGCGTCCACGTCCGGCACGCCCACCTGATGAAAAAGCCGCCGGGCGTACGGGGAGACCGACTCCAGGTACCGGCGCTGCGCCTCGGCGTACAGCGTGCCGAACGCCAGGGAGGACTTGCCCGACCCGGACACGCCCGTGAACACCACCAGCGCGTCCCGCGGAATCCGGACCGACACGTCCTTCAGGTTGTGCTCGCGGGCGCCGCGCACCTGCACGAAGCCGCTTTCAGTATCCCCAGGAAAGCCAGTCATGATCCCGGCAGGATAGGAGCCCCGCCCCCGCAGCTGCCCTCATGGACCTTGAATGCAGCGCCCTGGGGAGGAGCCCGGGCCGGTGTGCCTAACCGGCGCCGACCGGCAGGGCCGACACGCGCCGGGCATAGTCGCGCACCGTGGTCAGCGGGAAGCCCAGCTCCGCCACCCGCGGGTCGGTGGGCACCGGCGCTCCGCGGGCCAGGCTCAGCATCAGGGCCGCGAAGCTCTGCTCCAGCGGCGAGCCCGCCGACTCCTGCTGCGCGACCAGGGCCGCCTCGGGCACCTGCTCCACCTCGAACGGGCGGCCCTGCACGGCCTCGAACGTGCCGATCACGTCCTTCATGCTCAGGTGCTCACCCACCAAAGGCAGCACCGTACTCGCCTCGCCGTCCAGGCTGGCCACCACCGCCCGGGCGACGTCCGCCGCACTGACCCATCCGATCGGGGCCTCCCCGCTGCCCAGCACCCGGGCTCGCCCGGCCACCGGGTCAAAGCCGAGGGCCGGGCTCAGCCACACTTCCATGAACACGCCCGCGTGCAGGACCGTGGCCGTCATGCCGCTGCGCTGAAGCGCCGACTCGACCGCCCGTTTGGCGGCCGACAGGGGAGAGGGGCGCGGGCCGTCCAGGGAGCGCGGGTAGGACACGTACGCGAACTGCCGCACGCCGGCCGCCCGCGCGGCGGCCACGAGGTCGAGCTGCCCGGCGTGATCGACGGCCTCGAGGGGATCGAGCTGCTGGTCGCGCAGCGTGGTGGTCGCCGTCGAGATGACCGTGTCCACCCCGGCGCACGCCCGCCGCAGGGACGCGGGGTCCTTGAGGTCGGCCTGCACCAGCTCGGCCCCGGCGTCCCGGAGAGCCTGGACGACGGCCGGATCCGAGGTGGGCCGCACCACGGCCCGGACGGGGGTGGAGACGCGGGTGAGCAGCGTGGTGATCTGACGGCCGAGCAGGCCGGTGGCGCCAACGACGAGTTTCACGGGAACCTCCCTGGGTGGCGGACATGGATGACAGCGCGGTGCGTGCAGGCGCTGTCATCCGTTGTCCTCGTGGGTCAGCGGACCACTCACGCCGGTCCTGGCTGAGACGAGGTCCGCTGACTGCTGCCCTGGTAGGGCACAGGCGGGTCAGGGCGTGGGGATCATTTCGTTCATGCTGACAAAGCCGTCCAGCTCGGCGACCTCCACATCGTTGTCCTCGGCAGCCTGACCGGCGAAGGCCAGCGCCGTGTGCCGGCCGCCGGCGTGGTACCAGCGGGAGACGGTGGTGCCGTCTCCCACGTTTCTGGTGCGCACCGGGCCGTAGCCCGCGCCGTCCAGCATGGTGCCGAGGGTCTGCAGGCGTTCCTGGGTCTGGGCGAAGGTGAGATGGTGGCCGGCCATGGCGGCGATGCGGGCACTCAGGGAAGCGTCGCCCTGGGCGAGCACGCTGCTGAGCAGAAGTGCGCCGAAGAGCATCAGGCGGGTGGAGTAGCGGGTGGTCATGTTCCTCCTCCGGGGCAGGATGAGCCTGCGTGGGGGTCCAGGTTGGCGAACCCCCTTTAACGAATCGCGTGCGAACGCCCGACAGGACCAGGAAGAAGGCACGGTCGCCATGACCGCCACTCCCAGCGGAAGACGCTCCCTGTGGACGGTGGTGTGTGTCACTCGTCCCTCAAGGTTCCTCTGCGACCGACACCTCACGGTAGAGGACCGGTCACGTCGCCCGCATCGGCAGAATCTGGGGGGTCCTGGAACGGCACCCGGTAGAAACTGGGGGGCGATGCACGGAACGTGCATGTACGAGGGCCGCCGCGCTGTCACAGGCGTCAGGAGCCGGGTCTGAAGTCCTCTCCGCCCTCCACGAGGCCCTGCCCGAGCGCCCAGCGGGCCAGCTCGACGCGGTTGTGGACCTCCAGCTTGGCCAGCATGCTGGACACGTGCTTGCTCACCGTGGTCGCGCTGATCTGCAGGTGCAGGGCGATCTTCTTGTCCGGGATGCCCTGCGCCAGCAGCCGCAGCACGTCCCGCTCCCGGGCGGTGAGCGGTGCCAGGCCGGCGGGCGACGCGGGCGCCGCCAGGTGGTCGAGCAGGGCCTCGACGTCCGGCGCGAGCTCGTCCAGGCTCAGGGCGCATCCCTCGGCCCGCCACTCCAGGTACGGTGCGCCCCAGGCAGCGCGCAACTCAGCGTCCAGGCCCGCGGCGTGCGCCCGGAAGCAGCTGTCCCAGGGTTCACCGGTGCCGGCCCGCATGGTCTCGCTGCATCCGATCAGCCGGGCCGCCAGGCGCACCTGCCCAGCGTCCCGGGCGTGGAAGGCCATGTGGTAGAGCACCGTGTAGCGCAGCAGCAGGTTCGGCACCCGCCGCAGGTGCTGCCAGGCCAGCGGAGCCAGGGCGCGCGCGGTGTCCAGCTGGCCCAGCAGGTACGCCGACCAGCTCAACAGTGCACGGGCGAAGGCGAGGCCCTGCTCGCTGCCCAGGGCCACGCTGAGCTCCTCGGTCCGCGCGAAGCAGCGCTGCGCGTCCCAGGGCTGTCCGGCACGCAGGTAGGCCACGCCCAGGTTGTTGGCCACGTCGTTCATGCGCCGGAGGTCGTTTCTGGCCTCATACGACGCCTGCGCTCGCCGGAACAGAGGCAGCGCCCGCTCATGCTCGCCCCGAGAGGAGTACGCGGACGCGAGCAGCAGCAGCACGTCCGCTTCTCCCGCCGCGTCACCCAGTTGCCGGTACAGCGCCCCAGCGGCCTGAAGCGCATCCAGCGCCTGATCCAGGCGCTGCAGATTGCGGCTCGTGACCCCCAGGGCAAGCAGGGCCTCGGCGAGCAGCGCCGGCTCGCGCTCCGCGCCGGGCAGCGCGACCACCCGGCGCAGCCACTCATGGTGCTTCGGGGTGACGTCATGCTCCCATACGCCCTCCAGGGCCTGCATCAGCCGCAGCGCCAGCGGGGTCCGCTCGGTCTGCACCAGCCAGGCCAGCGCGGCTGTCAGGTTCGCGTCGTCCGCCCGCAGGCGCGCCCGCTCCTCCTCATCCTCCTGAACGCGGGGCTGGGCCTGCTCCGCCAGCGTCAGGTAGTACCGCGCGTGCCGCTCGCGGATCTTCTCCGCGTCTGACCGGCCGCCGAGCACTTCCGCGGCGAACTCCCGCACCGGTTCCAGCATCGTCCAGCGCGGTTCGGCCCCCCCTGCCGGATGCACCAGGCTGTGCTCGGCCAGCCCGATCAGCGCGGCGCGGGCCTGCGCGCTCCCGGTCACCGTTTCGAGGGCCGGCAGGGTCAGCCCGCCGACGAACACGCCGCATGCCGCGAACACCTCCCGCTCCTCCGGCGTGAGCAGGTCGACGCTCCATCCGACCGTGCTGCGCAGCGAGTGCCCATGATGCGGTCCGTCCCGGGGGCCGCCGCTGAGCACCTCCAGCGGACTGCTCAGCCAGGCGAGGAGGCCCTCCGGGCTCACCGCCCGCAGGCGGGCCGCAGCCAGCTCGAGCGCCAGGGGCAGGCCGTCCAGGAGCTCGCAGATGCGGACCACGGCCCGTTCCGCGGCCGGAGTCAGCTCGAACGCCGGGTCCACCCGGCGGGCACACTCGACGAACAGCTGCACCGCCGGACTCGTCCGCCCGTCAGCCGACGGCCCTGGCAGGGCCAGCGGACGGAGGGGCAGCTCATGTTCGCCCCGCACATGCAGCGCCGTGCGGCTCGTCACCAGAAGCCGGAGACGAGGCGCGTCCGCGGCGAGGGCCGCCACCTCCGCCGCGGCCGGCGTGAGGTGCTCGAAGTTGTCGAGCACGAGGAGCAGGCTGCGGAGTTGCAGGTGCTCCACGAGCCCCGCCTGGTCGAGCCCTGGCACCCGCAACGCCCGGGCGATGGCGGGCAGCACCTCCGCCGGTGACCGGAGGTCCGCGAGCTTCACCCACGCGGCCCCCAGGTCGAACGTCGGCCCCAGCCGGTACGCGAGGTCAAGCGCCAGGCGCGTCTTCCCGACACCGCCCGGACCGCGCAGGGTCAACAACCGGATCCGGCGGTCACCCAGCAGGCGGCACGCCACCTGCAGGGCCTCGTCGCGGCCCACCAGGGTGTTCGGGCGGGCAGGAAGCCCGCCGGTGCCCTTGTGGGTGGTCACGGCGAGACCACTGCCCCTGATGTTCTGATGCTCATGACCGCAGCGTCCTCCACTGTGCGTGAGCTGCGCGCCGGTCCATCCGGCTGGCCCCGCACGTGTCCCGGCAACCCCCCGGGCGTGACCGCGGAACTCAGCCGTGCGCCGCGGGGCGGCCCGCGCCGCTGAGCCTGGAGCGCGTTGGGCCGTGCAACCGCGCCGTCCACCGCTGCCGCAGGCCAGTCAGGCGTGAGGCCATCACCCAGTATTCCGACCAGACGAGAAAGCCCATGATATACGCACCGAATTTCAAGGTGTGCCGCACGATGGCCTCCGTGGGGTGACCTGCCGACGGTCAGAAACCAGGCTGGACTAAGGGGCTGGTGAATGGCGGACGAACCCCACCACCTTAAAATCAGGAGCGTCAAAGCAGCGTCCAAGCTGAGGAGAGCCCCCTGCTCCCCCTGTGTCCGACCCCGGCACAGCCCCAGGAGCCGACCATGGGCAAGGCATGACGACCCTCGAAATCCGCGTGCTGGGACCGCCCACCCTGCACCTGAACGGCCAGGTGTGCACGGTCCGGTCCCACAAGGCCCTGGCCTTGCTGTGCGTCCTGGCCATGTTGCGCGAGCAGTCCGTGGAGTCCCTGCGCGCCTGGGACAAGGCCATCGGTGCGGCGCAGGCTGTGAACACGCCTGGCCTGATCCCCGTCGTGCAGGCCCTCAAAACCCTCGTGCTGATGGAGCGCGGAGTCCACGAAGGGAACGACAAGAACGTACGTGACTCTGAGGCCCTGTGCGCGGCGACCCTGCCCGTGACCGAGGCGTCCGGCGAGCAGTTCGCGTACACCCTCCTCGTCACCCTGCAAGGCCGCCTGGCCGCCTGGCGCGGCGACGTGCAGGCCGGACTGAGGCGCGGGTGGCAGGGCGTCAAGCAGGCGTTCGACACGCAGAACGGCATGGTCGTGCAGCTGGCCCTCCCCCTCCTGATGGCGCTGCTTGCCGAGGCCGGCCGCACCGAGGATGCCGGGCTTCTGATTGGGTATGCCCTCCACGGCCTGGACACCACCGCTTGGCTCAGGACTCGTGCCTGGCGGACCCAGGAGACCTTGTCTGATGGAGAGAGCGGGGACGGCAGGGTCTACCCGCCAGGTGAGCCGCCCATCATCACCCAGGTGCTCCGGGTTCTGCAATCGCGCCCGTGGGCCGAAGACAGGCCATGAGCAAACGGCCCGGCACATCTTGCCGGGCCTCCCTTTGGTGTCTCCATTCAGCGAACGGTGCAGGCGGACTTACGGCACGGTGTAGACGTTATCCGGCGTGTTCCCGTTGACTGATCCCCCCGCCTGGGCGTAGGACGCTGTCTTGAGGTTAAAGATCCCGCCACCGTGCAGAGTGGCGGTGTTCTGTGTGACGGTGCCGGAGGTGATCGTCAGGCTGCCATCGTTGAAGAAGCCGCCCCCGTTGTTGCTCGGATCGGTGACGACGTTCCCACTGACGGTCGCTCCGGACAGAGTGAACGTCGCCGCCGGGTTGGCCTGGAAGGCACCGGCGATCTGCACGCCCGCGCCCCACGGCGCCCTGTTGTCGCGGATAACGCCGCCAGAGGCGGTCATCTTCGATCCTGCGTACAGGCGGACGCCGCCCCCTCCCTGCTGGGCGGCTGATGGAAGAACGGTGTTGCCACTGATGGTGCCGCCCGTCATGTTGACGGTGCCGTTCACCGTCAAGCCGCCCCCGGTGCGGGTGGACGTGTTGCCACTGATGTCTCCACCAGCCAGATTCAACACCGCGCCCGCGAGTACCCGAATGCCGCCCCCTCCATCCGTCGGGCCAGTGGTGGAATTCCCTGTGATGCTTCCCCCAGTGATGTCCGCGGTCGTGTTGCGGGACAGGACAAGACCTCCACCGGCGTTCGCTGCGGTGTTGTTTTTGATGGTGGCAGCGCCACCGAACGTGAGCTTGAAGCCGGCGCCCTGGGGAATGTTGACGCTCACGCCCCCACCGTTCTGGGTGGCCGTGTTGTTCTGAATGGTGCCTCCCGTCACGTCCAGGGCACCCCAGGTGTTCACGCCGCCGCCGTACATGCTGCTGTTGCCCTGGATGACCCCGCCGGTGATGGTCGACTGCGCCCGCAACCACAGGCCGCCGCCGCCGGTTTCCAAGCTGCCTGTGGTCTTGTTGCCCTCCACGGTCCCGCCCGACATGGCAAAGGTCGGGTAGATGGTCGTGGCGCACGCAGTGTCGGCGCAGTGGGCTTGGGACACAACACCCCCTCCGAAGTACGAGGCGGTGTTGTTGCTGATCGTCCCGCCCTGCACGTCGAGCGCGCCGGTCGTGTAGATCCCGCCGCCTGCACTGCCTGTGGCATTCCCCGTCACCCCTGACAGTGGTTCGGTGGCCTCGTTGCTGCTCACGCTGCCGGACTTCAGGGTCACGACCGTATTGAGGGTGCTCTGGATGCCGCCGCCAGACTGCCGGGCCTCGTTGGCATCGACGTGCCCGCCGTCGATGATCAACTGGCCCATGTTGAACACCCCACCCCCAGTGCCGGTGTACTCCCCTGGCTGGGTGACCGTGATGCCTGGGGCGGTGTTGGCGGTCACCAGAGCGTCGTCGAGCAAGGTCAGTTTGCCGGTGCTGAGGACGGCGATGCCGCCGCCGTTGTCCGCCGTGCCGCCGGTCACGGTGGTCCCGGTCAGGGTGAGGCTGCCGGCCGTCAGGATCACGCCGCCGTACGTGGCCAGGCTGGTGGCCTGTTCGTGAACGCCCGCTCCAGTCCCCAACGTGATCAACCGGCCCTGCCCGCCGGTCAGCGTGCCGCCCTGAAGGGTGGCGTCGGCATCCGCGGCGACCTCGAGGACGCGTGACGTGCCTCCGGCATCCAGCACCACACCGTCCAGGATCACGGTCACGTCCTTGTCGATCATCAGGGGAGAGGTGAGGGTGACGGTCCCGGTCGTGGTGAACCGCAGGGTGTCCCCGTCCCGGGCGCCAGCGAGGGTGTCCCGGAGACTGCCCGGCCCGGAGTCGGCCAGGCTGGTGACGGGCGTGCCGGGCAGGGCGGTGGGGCTGCAGGCGGCGAGCAGGAGGCCCAGGGTCAGGATGGGACGGCGTGCCATGTTCATAGAAGTCCTCCCTCTACCCTTCAGGAAAGGGACGGAGGGTGGAAACGTCCCTTCCCGTCAGGGTGATGTGAGTGTGCGGACCTTCAGGTCCAGATTCCGTCCAAGAGTCGTCCACGAGGTTTTCTTCTGGTGTTGCCAGGACCGAACACCAGTGGGGAACCGGCCCGCATGACACCCCTGCCTTCCGGCGGTGTCCACCAAGCGCTCAGGAGGGGAAGATTGACGCTCCCAGATGACGCTGGATAGACGGTCACTCGATTACACTTCACGCACTTCCTCGACCGACTTTGTTCCAACTTCCCTTCCAGTCGGCGCCCCGGCTCAATCGCCTCGTCTGCAAAATATCGAGACCGCTTCCACCCTCGGAAGGACCGCAGTCAGACCCGCCCCAGGAGGCCGCCATGCCTCGCACGGAAGCCAGTCAGGACATCCAGCGCGCCCCTCGTTACGTCTTCGGCGATGGCACCCAGCTCGAGCCTGAACCCAAGTGGGCCGGCGTCCTGCCCGAAGCGAAGCGCCGCGCGCCCCCGGCGGCCGGGCAGGACGAGCCCCACTCCGCGGTCCGCAGGTTCCTGCACGGCAGCTCGAGGCGATGGACGGGCCGGTGCCGCACAATCGAACCGCTCCAGAGCGAACTCCTTCTCCTCACCAACCCCTTCAACCAGCCCATCCGCGGCCTGAACCGCTTTCCGGAGGTCTGACCATGAAGCGCAGACGTGCAGGCTTGGTGCGGGCCCTCTTCTCCACGTCGCCCCTGGCGGTGCCCGTGCGCGGCGCCCTGACCGGCCAGATCGTGGACTGGCCGGGCGGACCCGCGGTCCGTTGCGGGGCCTGACCTGCACCGCCCGGCCGCCAGGGATCCCGCGACCCATCCCGAGACGCATTCACCGAACCCCTTTCCCGAGTTCTTCACCTTTCCCAGGAGGCCGTTATGCCGCAGACCATGTCAGCCGACATCCACACCGCCATTCAGGCCGTCAACCAGCAGTTCATGGCCGCCCTTGCCCGCGGCGACGTTCCGACAGCGGCATCCCTGTACACCGAGGACAGCGCCGTCCTCCCGGCCGGCCAGCCCGAAGTGCGCGGACGCCACGCCGTCGAGGCGTTCTGGCAGACCGCGCTGAACCAGGGCGTCACGGGCATCGACCTGGCCACGCGCGAAGTTCAGGCCATGGGAACGGACGCCTTCGAAGTCGGCTGGTTCACGCTGCATGGACCGCACAGCGCCGTGCTTGATGAAGGGCATTACATGCTCATCTGGCGGCACGAGAATGGACACTGGCGCGTTCACCGCGACATCTTCAACTCCAGTCCGTCTCCGGTCCAGGACGCAGAACCGGCGACGTGAGCGGCCCGATCCGGAAGGACGAGTCGGACGACCCGTCAGGTAACCGCTCCATGGTTGACGGGCTCCTTTCACGGACTGGCCTTCATTCCCGCTGGACAACGAGGCGGAGGTTCCTATGCCTGACGGAAGCCAGCGGCGCACGCCTGGGGCCGTTCCCATCGGTCCGGCTGATTCTGACTCCGAACCCGCGACCCTGGTGCGTTGGCCAAACGGTTTCACCGCTCAACCCCTGCGCCCTGAGCCGCCCTTGACCCTGCCCTGGCCTTGCTTTCCTGGGCAGCCGATGGAGGAGAGCTGCGGACGTGCCTGGGGGCGTATCGCTGACTGTTGCGGCCCGGTCAGCGTCACCCCCTTTCCGCCTGTAGGCCTGGCACACTGACCTCGACCGGCGGCAGCAGCCCACTCGTGACCTTCAGCGAGGACGACATGCCTTCCACGAACCTACACACGCTTCGACAGTTCGAACCCCATCAACTCCAAGAGGTCGTCCGCGAGGCTACCGGGCAGGGAACCCTCCAGGTCACCGACTTCACGGTCGCCGTCCTGAGCGAGCAGGGCGTCACCAGCCAGGACAGCCTCTTTCTGGTGCAGGGCCATGCCCGGACGGGCAAGACCCGCGAGCCGTGGGCCCTGGTCGTCAAGAGCTTTTCCAGACCGGAGGCGCATGCGGATCCCAGTGACCTGTTGTTTCTGCACCGGGAGGTCGAAGCCTACCGCTCCGGGCTGCTGACCCCGCTGGCCGCACACCTGCGGGCGCCGCGAGTCTACGCTGTCACCGAGCAGGGAGACCAGGTGTGGCTGTGGCTGGAACACGTTCAGGAAACAGCCGGGCGGGTGTGGACACTGGGCGGGTACACGCACGCGGCACAGCAACTGGGCGTGTGGAACGGCGGCTACCTGACGGGACGGCCGCTCCCGGAAGCCCCCTGGTTGTTGCGGGACCTGGCACGCCAGTGGTCCACGATGTTCGGCCTGGCCTCTGGCAAGCCGTCCGCGCAAGGCTCTGTCTTCCGTCCCGACCTGAGCGCACGAATCGAGCGTGCCTGGGAGGGACGGGAGGTGTTCCTGGACATGTTGCGGCGCCTGCCTCAGGTGTTCTCCCACTTCGACTTCCACCGCCGGAACCTGCTGAGGCAGGGGGACGACGTGATTGCCCTGGACTGGGCGTGGTGCGGCCTCGGTCCGGTGGGGGGCGACCTCGTCGCGCTGATCGGCTCGACCTGCATGTTTGGCGAGTGGGACGTCCGGCAGATCGGGGCGCTGGACTCGGCGGTGTTCGGAGCGTACGTCGCCGGGCTGCGTCAGGCCGGTTGGCCGGGGGACGCGCGCCTCGCCCGGCTCGGGTACGCCGCCTGGATGCCACTGCACTTCGGGGTGGTCGCCCCGAGGTTGGTGGAGTTCTGGACGAGTGAGGAGCGGCAGGCGCGGGCCGTGACTCTGTTCGGCACGAGCCCCGCCGAGCTGACGGCAAGGTGGTCGGCCCTGTGCGAGTGGAGCCTGGACCGCGGGGACGAAGCCATGGCCCTCTGGTCGGACCTCGGTCGGGAGGGCGCGACAAGTCCGCGAACCGTCCCGCCCGTGAGGAGGCCCACATCTGAACCGACGGCACGTTCTGTGGAGGGAGGAAAGACATGATGCAGGAACAACCCACCCGCCTGACGTCGTACTTGCCCAAGGAGATCTTCTACACCGCCACCCGAACCTTCGAGGAGGATCAGGACGGCGCCCGGGAAGGCCTGGCCACGTTCCTGGTGTGGCTGGATCAGGTCCCGCCTGAGAGATTCCATGTGCCGGTCGCGCCGGGAAAATGGAGCCCGGCCGAGTTCGCCGACCACCTCGCCAAAGGCAACTGGCTGTTCACGCGCCGACTTCAGGAGCACCAAGACGATCAGCCGCTCGCTGACGTGGGCTACGGCGCGGTCTTCCCGGACGGCCGGGTCGTGGCTCACGCCGGGATGGAACCGACGCCCGGCAAGGAACGGGAAAGTCTGATCACAGAGTTGCGGGCGTCCGCGGCGGCACTGGAGGAGGCCATGCAGCAGTACCGGCAAGCCGGCCGCTTGGATGAGGTCTGCGTGCCGCATCAGTACTTCGGGCCGTTGACGGCGAGGGAGACCATGCAACTGGCGATGGTGCATTACCAGCGGCACCTGGGACAGCTTCAGCCGTCCTGACACGGCTGGCCCCGGGCGCACCCTCACCCGCGCATGAACCCGCACGCCCACACCACAGACGCCCGTAGGGGCGTCTCTCCCATAAGGAGCTCCGCGGATCATGGCACCGCGGGTCATGGAGGCCGGCGGTGTGGGCCTCGGTCCCGCGTCAGGGCCTGGATCACGAGGGCAACCACCGGTTCCCTCAACGAAATGAGCGTCAGGAAGCGCTGAACCCGGCGGCGAACCAGGACCCGGTCATCTTTCCGGGCCGGGATCCCTGCACACTGCGCTCACTGCTTCCTGAAGCCCAGGCCCTGATCTCCCCCCCTTGCAGCGACGGGACCAGGACACGGGGAGCCCACGGGCGTTGCAGAAACGGGCCCCGACAGGACGACCGGTGGCATGCACGAGCAGGAGCCAGGCAAGACGAAGGTCAGGGGAGTTCTGATGGCAGACCGATCGCGTCGGTTGTGCCCGTTTCCTCAACGATGAAGACGGTGAAATTCAGGATGGACGATTTTTTGACACCCGGTTCCCTACCGTCCTGACAGCACCCTCACCCAAGTCCAGTGATGCACGCGTGCCTGGCACCCGTGCCGTCCCAGCCCTCACCCAGAGAGGAGGTGTCATGACGCGATCGCCTTCCCCCGCAGGCCCTCACCCCGACCGGACAGGCGCGGCTTTCCACGGCGTCCGTTCAGGGAGCCGCCCATCCCCTGACCTTCAAGACCCGTTGCGCAGTTGAGGTGAATTGGGCAGAGTGACGGCATGCTTCAGGTGCCGCGCCTGGCCCAGCGTCCCCGGTCCTTCGAGTCGCTGTGTGGCCTGAACCCCAGCGAATTCACCCTCCTCGCTGAACAGCTCGAGCCCCTGTGGATTCGGGCGCACCGGACGTCCCTCCTGCGGGAGGGACGGCAACGCCGTATCGGGGCCGGCCGGCAGTTCAAACTCGATGTTCCCCACCGTCTGCTGCTGACGCTGATCTACTTGCGACACTATCTCCCGATGCATCTGTTGGGCGTGCTGTTCGAGATGGATGCCGCCAACGTCTGTCGGAACGTTCATGCGCTCCTGCCGATCCTGGAGCAGGCGCTGCCTGCTCCCCTCCGCGCCCGGACGCTGGACAGCCGCAAGGTCACGCCCGACGACGCCCCGCGTCGTCGGCTGCGCACGCTCGAAGACGTCCTCGAAGCCTTCCCGGAGATCGCCGACATCATCATCGACGGCACGGAGCAGCCCCGAGGACAACCCAAGCAGAAGAAAGGCAGCAGTCCCGGAAAGAAGGCCGTCGGGCGGCCCAAGGACCAGAAGAAGTATTTCAGCGTCAAGAAGGGCACCCATACGCTGAAAACGCAGGTGGCGGTGACCCCGGATGGACTCGTCGTGCACCTCAGTGCGCCCGCCGGCGGGCGCACCCATGACATGAAGGTCCTGAAACAATCGCGACTGTTGCCCCGACTCCCCCGGGGGAGTCGCGTGTGGGGCGACCGGGGGTACACGGGCCTGGACAAGCTGTGCCCCGACCACGAGGTGATCGTTCCCCGGATGCGCCCCAAAGGCGGCACGCTGAGTCCGGAGGAGCGGGAGCTCAACCATCAGATGTCCAAGGTGCGGATCACGGTGGAGAACGTCGTGTGTAAGCTGAAGAAGTTCCACGTTTGCCGGGAGTTCTACCGAAACGACACCCGGCGACACGGCCTGTTCTGGGGCTGTGTGGCCGGCCTGGTCAATCTCCGCACCATGAGCCGCGCACCACAGTTCGCCTGAATCACCAGACCACAGATCGGGGGAGGCAGCGCCTCCCCCGATCAACTCGCATCCCAACTGCGCAATCGGTCTTCACCCGAACCAGGAATGGTCCCGTTGTCCCGGGGCGTCCCACGCTTCACGGGAGGAAGCCCGCCCACGGCGCCTGTCAGACGGGGCACGACAAGGGCGTCTCCCACGCGGACCGAGTCCGGGCGAGCGTCTGAGCCTTGAAGCGGGGACCTTCGAACGGGGGCACATCGCCCGGACAGGGCACGTTCACTGTCGTGTGGCGCCAGGACAAAGGCGTCAGGCACAGGCGGCCCGAAGCCCTCAGTGTGCGGAATGCGCCCGAATGAAGGGGCGACCGCAGGCCACGCTCCGGCCCCCCGGGCACCGCGAGGACCCCTCATGAACCGACCCCACATCGCCCTGTTCGGCCTGCTGCTCACCGCCTGCTCCGCTCCCCCTCCGGCCAGCCCCGCAGAGGTGCTGCCGGAAGGCCTGATCCAGCTTCACCTGGAGGACAGCGTCACCTCCCAGGGCCTGTCGGACCTGAGGTCCTTCGTCCTGACGGGCAAACCGGGCCAGACGACCACCGTCGGCGTGGTGCTCGACGCGCCGGGCAGCACTGCGTACAGCCTGACGGCTTCCCCCTGGCTCTCGCTTACCCCCACCAGCGGCCCCCTCAAGAAAGGCCTCGCCTCGCTGAAAGCCACCTTCACCTGCCCGGCCCAGCCGCAGAACTTCCTGGGCACCGTCACGGTCGACGCCACCAACATCACGCAGCGGGCCCTGATTCCCGCCGTGCTCGTGTGCAAGACCAGTGCCGCCCCCTCGACGTATCTCTACCCGCCAGTGACCGACGTGACCCCCGGCAGCAGCGTCACCAGCCAGGCCGTGCGCCTCACCGGGCTGTCCGGCGTGACCCCCCTCACGGTCCTGGGCGGCACCCCCATCGTGAACGGCGTTCCCGTGCCCGCCACCGGCAGCACCGTCAGGAAAGGGGACTACCTCGCCTTGCAGGTGCAGGCCAGTACCCTCGGCAAGACCACGGTCGCCGCGGTCGCCAACGCGGGCACCTTCAACGGGCTCTTCCTCGTCTCCACCCGGACGATCACCGTCCCCAGCACCCTGAGCGCCTCCCCCGACCGGCTGGACTTCATGGACGCCCTGCCCGGCAGCGCGCAGACGCTGACCCTCACCCGCAGCGCGGACCTGGGCGTCCCCACCCTGACAGGCACCTGCGCGGGGGTCGCCACGGTGACCGCGGGGGGCAGCACGTCCACCACCAGCAGCTACACCGTGCGCCCCGACGGCCCCGGCAGTTGCAGCCTGACCTTCGCGTCCGGCGTCGTGCAGGCCAGCGTCCCCATCACCGTCACCACGACCAGCGTGACCCCCTACTGAAAGGAGCGTCCCATGAAACGGTCCCTGTTGATCGCCGCGCTCCTGCTGGGCGCGTGCAACAGCCCCTCCCCCATCACCCCCGACGCCGCGGAGATCGGCAGCCCCGGTCAGGGGGAGGCCGTGGTCCGGCTGATGCTGCCCCACCTCAAGCCTCTGCAAGGCCAGTACCTGAACCCCACCAAGACGGCGTCGCTGACCGTACAGGTCGACAACGGACCCCTCACCACGCTGAACCTCGCCGACCTCACCTGCACGTCCGCCGGCTGCCCCGTGAACCTCTACGTCTCCGCCGGCACGCACACATTCACCGTGAAGTCCTACAGCGCCTCGAGTGTGCTGATCTCGCAGGGCACGCGCAGTCTGAACGTGATCCTCGGGCAGAACAACGCCCTGGAGCTGGCCCTCGACCCGGTGATCACCTCCCCTGTCCTGCGCTCTGCCGTGCAGCAGGTTGACCCTGCCACCAAAGTTATCGGGAATTACACGCGCTTCCCCTACGCGAACGGTCGCAGCCTGGTCGCGTACTACGACATCCTTGCAAAAGACGCTGTCGGCGACCCCATTCCCAGCATCCTGTGTGGTGATACGTGGGTAACGATTACGAACATCAGTGATGCGAACTACCCCAACCGCTACCGAGTGATGCTGACCTTCCCGGGTACCCATACGCTGACGGCCAAAACAGGCTCCAGCTGTGGTACAGGGAGTGTTATAGCGACTCAGGAAGTGAAAACGGTCAGCAGTGCAGGAATTGCCGGTGGTGACCTTCATAGCCTGGCTCTGATGGCGGGCGGGACGGTCCGCAGCTGGGGCGACAACCGCGACGGCCAGTTGGGTGACGGTACGAGCAATCAAAGGCTAATACCGGTCCAGGTCAGCGGCCTCACCAATGTCGTCGGGGTGTCAGGCGGCCACAGCCACAGCCTGGCCCTGATGGTGGATGGCACCGTGCGCGCTTGGGGAAGCAACCTTATCGGTCAGCTGGGAGACGGAACCAGTGGCACCGACCGGCTGACACCCGTCACTGTCAGCGGGCTCACCGATGTCGTCGGGGTGGCCGGCGGCGGCAGTCACAGCCTGGCGCTGAGAGCGGATGGTACCGTGCGCGCCTGGGGAAATAACGGCAGCGGCCAGTTGGGAGACGGTACGAGCAATCAAAGGCTAGTACCGGTCCAGGTCAGCGGCCTCACCAATGTCGTCGGGGTGGCAGGCGGCGGCGGCTACAGTCTGGCCTTGATGGCGGACGGCACTGTGCGCGGCTGGGGAGCCAACAGTATCGGTCAGCTGGGAGACGGAACCAGTGGCACCAACCGGCTGACGCCCGTCACAGTCCTTGGAATTACAACCAGTTCTCCCGCAGCCATCCCTTCGCCTTAGCTCGTCAGGAGCCGAACTTAGCTCTTCGCTCTTCACCCATCAAGGAAGGTATGCCATGACTCGCACGAACGCTGCCCTGCTCCTCACGGCCCTGCTCCTCGCCTCCTGCTCCCAGCAGGCCAGCCTTCCCAGTGACACCCCCAGTGCCAGCCCGGTCACGGAGAACCCCACGGGGACCGCCACCGTCCGCGTCTTCATTCCGAACGTGGCCCCGCAGGGCCTGCGGCCGCAGTACCTGCCCGGCACGACCACCGGCCTGCGCGTCCGGCTGGGCACCTTCGACCAGACGTTCCCGGTGGGCGCCGGGCAGGCAGGCTGCGAGGCCGTGACCGGAGGTGTGACCTGCACGTTCACCCTGACGGTCCCGGCGGGCGAGCAGACCCTCCGCCTGGATGCCCTGGACGCCGCCAATCACGTGCTCTCCACCGCTTCGCAGTCGGTCACGGTCGTCAAGGGGCAGAACAACGCCTTCAACGTGCTGCTCACCGGCGTACCAGCGGCCGGGGCGGGCAGTCTGGGCGTGACCAGCCGCCCCGATGAGGTCACCGGCCCAGCCGGGAACCTGACCCTGGACCGCGGCGGCGCGTTCAGCCTGTCGGTCGCCCTGCGGGACGCCAGCGGGCAGACGATCATCAACCCGGGCCTGCCGGCCTTCAAGGTGTGCAGCAGCAACGCGGGCTTCAGCCTGACCAATCCGACGACCGAGACGCCGACGCTGACGGCGCCGGAGCCCACCGGGACGACGCAGTCGGCCACGCTGTACGTCCCGGCCGACGGGAACTGCGCGACGACGGCGGGCCCCCTGGCGAGCGTGAACGTCTCCGTGCCGGCCTTCCACCTGGCGCTGAGCGTGCCGGCCAGTGTGGTGGCAGGGTCGAGTGCGGTGACGAGCGCGCAGCTGCGCACGGCGCTGGACAACGTGCTGAACATTGCTGGCCGGACCGTCGCCTTCAGCACGAGTGCGGGCAGCATGAGTGCGGCGAGCGCCACGACGGACGCCACCGGGCAGGCGTCCGTGAACCTGATCGCGCCGGCCTCGGTGACGACCGGCACAGTCACGGCGTCCAGCGACGGGGTCACCGCCAACGCCAGCTTCACGACCACCGCCGGCACCGCCGACGACACCACCTCCACGGTCGTGGTCAGCCCCGACGCGGTGAAGGTCGGCCAGACCAGCGCGGTCACGGTGACCCTGAAGGACGCCAACGGCAACCCGGTGACCACCACGCCCACCCTGAGCGCCACGGACGGCGCCGTCATCGGCACGCCGACGGCGAGCGGCAACATCTTCACCTTCCCGGTGACCGCGCCGGCCACCCCGGCGACGGTGGTCTTCACGGCCAAGGTCGGCAGCAGCGTGGTCGGCACCGGCAACCTGGCCGTGACGCCGTACGCGCTGCTCGTCCGGGACGGCGTGAATCCGGTGGTCGCGCAGTACGACTTCACGAGTGCGGCACCGAAGACCTTCGCGGTCAGTGAGCAGGGCTACGCCGGGGCGTTCACCGTGCAGGCGAGCAATACCAACGTGACAGCCTCCCTGAGTGGCGGCACGCTAACGGTGACGCCGGTGCGGGCCGGCCTGACGACGATCAAGGTGCAGGACGCCTACGGGCAGGAGGTGACGTTCGACGTCAGTGTCACGACGGTAAGCATCACGGTCTACTGAGCGCACTGGACCTGGCCTGACCCCACTACGGCAGGCTGGGTCCGGGACACCCCTTTCGAAGGCGATGCTGCTGGGGAGGCCTGCGATGAAATCGAGAAGTCTGGCGTTCAAGGTCACGTCCGTCTGGCTGCTGCTGGCCGGCGTGCTGCTGCTCTTTCCCACCGTCGGGAATCAGGTGTTCGGGCTGGATCTGACCAACTGGGGGATCGCGTCCGAGTACGGGGGCGTGCTCCTGGGGGTCGGCGCGCTGTACTGGCTGTTCTCCACGGACGCGGAGCGGTACGCGCCGGCGATGGGCGTGATCGCCGCCGGGCTGATGCTGAACGTGGTCATCAATCTGTACTGGTGGGCGGTCGGTCACTACGCCTTGCAGAGCGCGGTCTTCAACGTGGTCATCAACACGCTGCTGGCCGGGTGGATGTGGACGGTCAGGCCCCGCTCACGTGTAGGCGTCCGGGAAACCACGCCGGTCTGAGGATGGATGGGTTATGCAGGCGGCCTGAA
Source organism: Deinococcus ficus (assembly GCF_003444775.1). Classification (NCBI taxonomy): domain Bacteria; kingdom Thermotogati; phylum Deinococcota; class Deinococci; order Deinococcales; family Deinococcaceae; genus Deinococcus; species Deinococcus ficus. The sequence continues at coordinate 424,015 of NZ_CP021082.1, forward strand.
GGGCACCTCTGTCCTCCAGGCTGATGGGTGACAGCTGAAACAACCCGAGGGATCCAGGGCGTCCTTGATTACCTACGGCCTTTCGATTCGGTTTTGACCCTCTGGGTGCGGAGATCCCTTTGGGTTCGACTGGGTCAGGAGAACCGCCGCGACCCTCCTCTCGCCAGGCACCTGGGCTCGACGGGTCCCACTGGCAACCGACGGGGTAAGGCTGGCTCGGTGACGTCCCAGGTGTCAGGTTCTCAACCGTAAGGCAAAGCCCGTCGAGATCGCGCATTGCCTTGCCCTCACGGTCCCGGTGAGGGGTCAGTACGTCTCTCGCCTCGAGTGGACCACGCAGAAGAGGCGCCCGGATGGGCGCCCCTTTCAGATAACCGGTTCAGGCGTGACGGGGTGTGCCGAAGGTGGCAGGCGTGACGATGGTGCTCGTCATGGGGCGGCGCAGGAAGCTCAGGGCGGCGATCAGGGCGGCGGCGGCGATCACGGCGTAGCCGGCGTAGAGGGCGATGCTGCCCATGAGCCAGAAGGCGTAGGCGGTCAGGAGGATGCTGCGCAGGCTGTCGCCCATGAACAGCGTCTGCCGCAGTTCACCCAGCTTGGCGACTTCCGCCTTGTCGGCCGTGGGGTCCTTGCTCGCTTTCATGAACGCGCCGCTGACCTCGGTGTACGTCTTGCCCTGACTGGAGGCCATCATGTGTTCCCAGATGTAGTTGTTCGCATACACCTGCGCTTTGGGGCCGGTGTCCAGGTCCGTGCCCAGGTAGGGCTTCAGCGCATCCTGGGAGGCCTGCGGGAGACTGGCGGTCGCTTCGGCGACCGGCATCTTGATGCGTTCCTGGTTGAGCTGCGAGGTGACGTACCCGTGCGCGAAGTTCCCGGCGATGGCGAGAACGATCCCCACGACGAAGAGGATGAGGCTGGCGATCAGGCTGGTGGTCTTGTTCATGAGGTGCTCCTTGGGGGGCAGGAGGACCTGTGCGGGCGGCTGAATCTGGGGGGCCGCGACTGACCTGTCGTCCTGTCGACGTCGAGTGGTTGCGCGTGGGCAACTTCTGACTTGGGGCCAGTGTAAGCATAATCCTCGGGTTATGTGTCCCCGGGACACTTGCCCTTTTTGCCGTCCTGGCGCGGATTTTTACCGGATTGTCCCGGAGATTCGGCACGACCAGGGTCTGCCCGGATCCACATCGTCTCCTCGCGCATCACGGCCCTGGTGGAGACCAGGTCGGCGTGCTTCAGCCTCGGTGGACGCTGGAAAGACGGTCGTCCACCTACGCTTCGGGAAGGTCATCCTTCACGTGCCTCCTGGTCTCTCCGCCAGGAGGCGCCGGGAATCATCTGCCTTTCCGCTCCTGGCCGGAGTCGTCCCCATCACCAGCCTGGACGACTTCTCCCGTTCCAGAAGGCTGACTGGCCCCCACAGAAGCCAGTCACCTCACCAACAGGATCTGCAACGGAGGGCAACATGTATGACGACCTCAGGATCTCCGGGACACGCGGGCGCCAGTCGGTCGTCCCGGCTGCGCTTCCAGCAACGGCGGCCCTGTTCGGTGTCAATGGCGCACTCCTGGCGAGCTGGGTGGCGGAGGTCCCGGTCGTGCGTTCAGAGCTGGACCTGTCGGACGCCAGGCTCGGGGTGGCCCTGGCCGGCGTGACTTTGGGCAGTGTCCTGAGCCTGCCGTTCACCACTAGGTTGCTCCGGCGCCTGCGCCCGGGGGGCGTGACGTTCCTCAGTGGGGCCGTGATGGCCGCCGGTCTGGCACTCACAGGCTTCGCGTCGTCCTGGCCGCTGCTGGTTGCCTCACTGGTCGCGTTCGGAGCCGGCTTCGGCCTGATGGACGTCGCCCTCAACGTGGTGGGGGTGCGGTTGGAAGCGCAGCTGCACCGGTCGCTGCTCTCCCGCCTGCATGGGATGTACAGCCTGGGCGCCCTGCTGGGCGCGCTACTGGGGGCGCTGCTCATCACGCGGGGCTGGGACCGGCCACAGCACCTGACGGCCCTGAGCGTGCTGGGCCTGATCGCGGCCGCGGGGTGTTCCCGGGGATTGTCGGCCGTGACCGACTACGACGCCGGTGACGCGTCTCCCGCCCCGGCCTGGCGGGGTGGACTCACCGTCCCCCTGGCCATGCTGGGCCTGCTGGCGTTCGCGGCCGCGGTCGCCGAGGGGGCAGTGGGCGACTGGGCGGGGGTGTACCTGCGTGAAACGGTCGGCAGCCCTCCCGGTGTGGCCGCCCTGGCGTTCGCCGGATTCTCCCTGACGATGCTGCTGGGCCGCCTGGCCGGCGACGGCCTGGCAACCCGGTTTGGTCCTGGCCCCGTGGGCGCCGGAGGGGTGACCATCGCGCTCGGGGGACTCGGGCTGGCGGTGGGCGTGCCGGTCCTGGCGGCCTCGACGGCGGGGTTCATGCTGTTCGGTCTGGGTCTGTCGGTCCTGGCGCCGCTGACCTTCAGCGCCGCGGGGCACTGGTCCGCTGGGAATCCCGCGGCGATGGCGGTGGTGGGTGGGGTCTTTTACGCCGGGTTCGTGGCGGGTCCACCCCTCCTCGGGGTGGCGGCGCAGGGGTCATCGCTGCGCCTGGCCTGGCTGGTGGTCGTGGTGCTGTTGGGGGTGGCCCTGGTCCTGACACCGTGGCTGTGCCGGCGAACGCACGAGAAGACTTTGGAAGCTGCAGCGTGACTTCGTTGCTTCTAAGAGCATGAATCACTGGACGCCTCCTCAGTCTGGTGTTTTCCACTGCGGCGCCCAAGGTGTGAGATCAAGGTGCCCTGCGGGCGTCCGAATTGGAGGTGCCGCCGTCTGTTCATGCTGCGGGTGACCGGGCCCTCCAGGGAAAGAACGCCGTCCGCCTGCTCAGGCGGGGCGGCTGCAATTCTTGAAATCCGCCGGACCGGCCTCTCACTCGGAATAGCCCGCCCACCGGACCTGAGTGGGGACCGGTGCCCATGCTGGAGCGCTCTACTTCTTCACAGCCCACGTCTGGGGGGTCATCGGCACACTGCGCATGCCCATGAGGTGGAGTTTCATGCTCTGGTCGGGGTTGAACACGTACTCCTCGAACCTCTCAACCATCGACCAGCCTGCCGGGAGCTTCAGGTTGTAGCGCTGTTCAGAGGCCACGGTGTCGCGGGTCTCCTTCGTGATGACGCTGCCGATCACCGTGACCGGCCGCTCCGCATAGGCAAAGTACCGGCCCTGGCGTGGCCGCCAGGGGTCGGGATCCAGAACGTCGAGCTCGGCGTCCATGTCGTCTCCACTGATGAGGCTGATTCCTCGGAGCTCCGGGTTGCCCTGCACGTGCAGCGCTTTGATGACATTCCACCGGGCGTCCGGGTCGCTGATCTTGACGCCGCACTGATCGGCGCTGCACGAGGCTCCTACGAAATAGAGCCGGTCAGTGGTTTTCAGATAAGGGCGCATCATCGCGGACTGGTCGGTTAATTGAAGGGTGAACGTCCCTGTGGCGGTGATCTGCCCGCTGATCAACACGTCGTCATTGCTGGTGACGAGGCCGATCAATTGAGTCCCGTGTGTCCACCCGGTCACCTTGCCACTGTGGGCGACGGGCGCGGCGAGGGCGAGGCCGAACAGCAAGCCGGCCAGCGGGAGATGTCTGGGCTTCATTGTGCTTAAGATAACAATCGGACCGCTGTGCCGGAGACGCAGATACGCCCACGTCACAGTGCTATCAACAAAGTGCACCGACCCGCCATCGATCCGCGCCTTGAAATAGAGCGGTCCAGTCGAAACCGTGTCAGTCGGTCTCGTTCCACCGAGCGCGTCAAAGCCAGGCGACACGTGCACCACCGCGCCACGAGCCTCCACGGGGACGTGGCCGGCCTATCGCGGGCGTTGAAGCCAGCAGCGCAGATGCTCGCCAGCGTCGTCCTGGCGAGCATTCCTCGAAGTGCAGTTCGATGATTAAGAGCGCCTATCAAAACCTCAGGTTGGGGGCGCAAGGTGAGGCATGGCCACCTCCCTGGTCAGCGACGAGTTGTGGCAGCTGATTCAGCCACTGCTCCCACCCGAAACACCCAGACCCAGAGGCGGCCGACCCCGGGTGCCTGACCGAGCCGCACTGGAAGGCATCCTCTACTTGCTCAAGACCGGCATCGGCTGGGAACACCTCCCCCGTGAGCTCGGGTATGGCAGCGGCATGACCTGCTGGCGACGGCTGCGGGACTGGCACGCGGCGGGTGTCTTCACCCGCCTGCACCAGGTGCTCCTTGACCGGATGGCGCAGGCGGATCACCTCGACTGGTCACGGGCGTGTGTGGACAGCACGAGCATCCCCGCCGCCCGGGGGGGGCCCAGACCGGCCCGAACCCCACGGATCGCGGCCGGCCAGGCAGCAAACGTCATGTGATCGTCGATGGCCGCGGGACGCCGCTGGCGGTGCTGATCTCGCCAGCGAATCGGCATGACAGCATGCTGTTCGAAGCGCTGCTGGACGCGGTGCCGCCCATCCACAATGGGCGGCGTGGGCATCCTCGCACCCGCCCAGAGAGGCTTCATGCGGACAAGGCGTACGACATTCCCCGGTGCCGCCGGGCATGCCACAAACGTGGGATCAAAGTGCGAATTGCACGCCGGGGTCGAGAGTCGAGTGAGCGGTTGGGACGGCACCGCTGGGTGGTGGAGCGGACACTGGCATGGTTCAGCCGCTTCCGTCGGCTTCGGGTGCGGTACGAGGTGCGGGCGGACATCCACCTGGCGTTCACGCAGTTGGCCTGCTGCCTCATCACGTTCAAGCAGCACCAACGGTTTTGTTAGGCACTCTAAACCTTGAGGGCGACGGCTTGAAGGAAGACGTTAGGGTTCATCGGCGTCACCGGCAAGGATGTGCTTGAGCACCACATCGGTGTCTGCAGGGGCTTCCATGCCGAAGTCATGCGGGAGCGGCCGCCGGCATTGGGGCCTGACCTGCCGGACTCACACATTCAAGCCCGCGAGATGCAGTGCTGGGGCCGCTGTGACGCCTACTTTCGAGCCCCCCTGGTTCTGTCAGTAGCTTGCCCGGCACCATCGCGGGGTCGGCGTCCGGACGCTGCCCTCAGCCGACGCCGACAGGAGACTGCCTCTATGAAAAAACTTGTTGTCCTTGGTGCTTTTCTTGCTTCTGTGGCCAGTGCTTCCATTCCGAAGGACACCCTGGTGTTCATGTCCGCTGGCGACATTTCGACCCTGGACCCTGGCGCGACCTACGACGTGTTCTCTTCGGGTCTGGTCGACCAGATGTACGAAACGCTGCTGACCTACCGAGGGACCAGCATCAAGGACCTGGAGCCCCTGCTGGCGACCGGGTGGGCCGTCAGTAACGGCGGCAAGACCTACACCTTCGACCTGCGCAGGAACGTCATATTCCACAGCGGCGCCACCATGACCTGTGCCGACGCCGAGTACACCTTCGAACGCAATCTGGTGACCAACAGCGGCGCCTCAGGCAACTGGTTCCTGTCGGAGGCGCTGCTGGGGGGCGCCGCCAATGCCCATGACGACAAAAGCGTCACCTGGGCCAGGATTGACCGCTCTGTTGAATGCAACGCCAAGGGCCAACTGATCTTCACGCTGCCCAAGGTCGATCCCGCCTTTCTGGCGAAGCTGGCCTACTCCGGTCAGGCCATCGTTGAGAAGAAGTACACGGCCGGCCTGGGGGAATGGAGCGGCACCGAGCGGGACTGGAAAGCCTGGGTGGGGAAAGACCTGACCGGCAGCACTCTCAGCAAGAAGCCCAACGGCACCGGTCCGTACCGGCTGGTGCGGGCTGACGCCAATGTCCACCTGTTTGAGGCATGGAGCAAGTACTGGGGCCAGGCGCCTGCCATCCAGCATGTGATTCGCCAGAGGGTACCCGAACTGGCGACCCGCCAGCAGGCGTTCCTCCGGGGCGACGCGGACTTCATTGAGGGTGCTGGGCGCAGCGTGGATGAGGCGCAGGTCAAAGGCAAGCCGGGCGTGGCCTGGGTGGATAACCTGTCCAATGTGGGGGCCGCCGCCATCGTCATGAACCAGAACATTGCAAACCGGAACCTGCTGGGCAGTGGGAAGCTGGACGGCAAGGGCATTCCCGCGAACTTCTTCAGTGATGTCAACGTCCGCCGTGCGTTCAACGCGGCCTTCAATGCCCAGCAGTTCATCCGGGACGTGCAGGACGGCAAGGGTATAGACCGCACCATGCTGCTTCCAGAATCGTTCCCGGGGTATGACGCCGGCGTGGGCCAATACCGCTATGACGCGGCAGCGGCGACAGCCTTCTTCAAGAAAGCTTGGGGCGGCCAGGTCTGGAACAACGGCTTCACCTTGACCGCCAATTACCGTGCCGACACCCCGGCCGCTCAGGCCGCCATGGAACTCCTGAAGAAGAACGTGGAAGCGCTGAATCCCAAGTTCCGGGTCAACCTTCTGCCCAAGCCCTGGAGCGAACTGTTTGCCACGTCCACCCGGGGCGAGGAAGCCATGGTGCTGATTGGTTGGGCTCCCGACTACGCGGACGCCGACAACTTCCTGTACACCTTCTATGCCAGTGATGGCTTTTACAGCCCCAGCAGTCACTTTAAAGATGATCAGATCGACCTTTGGCTCAAGGCGGCGCGCGCCACGGTGAACACCGCCGAGCGCAACCGGCTCTACAGCCTGGTGGGCCGGCGGGCCTACGAGCAGGCGCCTTCAATCATTCTGCCGGCGCCGGTGGGCTACGCCTTTTACCGCAGCGAGGTTCAGGGATGGACGTTCAACCCCATGACGGCGCTGCTGTGGAAGCGGCTGAGCAAAACCTGATCAGCCCAGCAGGCCACCAGTACTCCTGGTCGGGGTCAGGAAAAGCCCCAGCAGGTAGGTGCCCGCGCCGCCCGCCTGATGGTGACGCTCGACCAGGGCCTGCAGCTCCTGATTGAAGGCGCGCGCCTGGGTGTAGTCCATCCGCACGGTCTGAAAGAGGCTGACGACAGCCGGGAATGGCTGGTCCGGGGCGGGCCAGGGTTCCCGGTTCTGGTCGGCGAAGGTGAACAGAAACCCGTCCGGCAGGTCTCCCGTCAGCATGCCGGCCACAGGCTGCGGATCATGTTCCAGGGCGTACTGGAATTCGGTCCGGAAGGTCTGCATGAACGGCTCCAGCCCTTCCCAGAGATAGGCGTCAAGTGGCACCAGGGTTCGGGGAATGAAAAAGCGCCGCGCCGGACACCTGTAGACTTGCACGCTGCGGCCTGGACGACGCACTTCGCGCAGGGGTAAGAGCAGCTGCAGGCGAAGCAGCCCCTTCACGCGGCGGTAGACGGTCTGAAGGGGCAGGTTGAGCTGGCGTGCGGCGGCCGCGACGGTATTGCCCTCCGGACTCATGAACAGGCGAAGCAACTGCACCTGTTCCAGCTGTCCCAAACAGCGCGCCACGTCCAACGAGGTGACCGTCACGACGTCGCTGGACGTGGGCAGCACAGAGGTCATGGCCCCATGTTACCCAGCAGCATGGCCAGCCAGTCCGAGTGAAGGTTCCCGGTCTGAGGCGGGATCTGCTCGCTGGTGAGCCCGCCGAGGGAAATCCGCTCCTTCTGGTGGGTTTTCCAGTTTCAGGAGCATGAACCCAGTGAGGCGCTTGACCTGGTCCAGGTCGCGGTGGGCCAGCCCCTCCCGCAATTCCAGGTGAGGAGAAAAGTGCAGGTCCGTCCTCAGGTTGTCGAGCGCATCCTGAACGCTCTCGACGTAATGGATGGGTCGAGGCGCCGCGGCACGTCCGGGAAGCGCTTGTTCAACCCTTGCGAATCGATACCGCAGATGCTCCGGCGGTACAGGTACGGCTCGGTCAGCTGCAAGACCTGGAGGAAGTCACCTTTGGACAGCCGCCCTTCCTGCCAGTCGCTGTCTGCCACCAATGGGGAAACGCCGGCTCAGGGCAGTCGATGGACGTCCCTGCCCGAGGTCGCCTCCGGCCCCCTTGCAGGTGTCCACACTCCTGGAAGAGCTGGCCCCTGCTCGGTCGCTGATTGGGGACAAACGTACGACTTGATGCCGGTTCAGGACACATGGCTGGCGCTTCTACCGCAGCTGGACATCTGGCGGCGCCGCGATTTGGGTTCCCTCACGCGTCACGGTTTCCTGGGTTGAATGACACTTACTCATTATTACGAGGTCAACCCGGTAAGCCAGGCCACACTAGACTCAACAGCGTCAAACCACCGTCCAAGGTGAGGGGAACGGCCGTTCCCCGCCGTGCATCAACTGCGCACAGCATCAGGAGCCAACCATGGGGAAGGCATGACGACCCTCGAAATCCGTGTGCTGGGACCGCCCACCCTGCACCTGAACGGCCAGGCGCTTACGGTCCGGTCCCAGAAGGCCCTGGCACTGATGTGCGTCCTGGCCCTGGACGGGCCGACCCTGCGCAGCACGCTCGCCACACTGCTGTGGCAACGCCAGCAGCGCCAGGCACTGCACAACGTGCGCAACGCCCTGCTCGCCCTGCGCCACGACCTCGGGGACGCCGCCCAGGTCCTCGAGGCAGACCGGCACGCCGTATGGCTGCGCGAAGGGTCGTTCACGTTGGACGCACACGCTCTCTCCGTCTGCTCTCCAGGGGAGCTCTGCCATCTCTGGCGCGGATCCTTTCTGCAGGGCTTGCAAGTGCGTGACAGCCCGCCTTTCGAGGAATGGGGCAGCCAATGGGAGGCACAACTGGTGGTGGGGTCGACCGACCGGGCCCTGACCCTCGCCGGGGAGGCCCTGGCGGGCGGGAACCTCCCACTCACGGAGCGACTGGCCCAGTTCATTCTGAAGCTCGATCCCCTGGCCGAACAGGCCGCAGCCCTGCTCGTGTACGCCCACCGTGAGACGGGACGCACGGACCTCGCACGTCAGGTCGAGACAGCCTTCACCCGCCGGTATCAAAGTGAACTGGGCGATGCTCCAGATCTGCGGTGGTCTCCAGTCGCCATTCCTGCCGATCCGCCGGCCGGGCAAGACCATTTGCCTCAGGTGCTGACCAGCTTCGTCGGTCGGAAGCGGGAGCGGGCGCACCTCCTCGCCCTGCTCGGCCAGCCCGGCCGGCGCCTGATCACCCTGCACGGGCTGGGCGGGGTCGGCAAGACCCGCCTCGCCCTGGAAGTCGCCCGGGACGCCGCTGACCGCTTCGACGCCTCGTTCTTCGTCCCGCTGGACGATCTCATGGACCCCGCCCGCATCCCGGTCAGGATCGCGCAGGTCACGGGCCTCCCCCTGAACAGTACGGGCGACCCGCTGGCGGACCTCGCAGCGGGCATCGGGAGGAACAAGTGGCTGCTGATTCTCGACAACTGCGAGCAGTTCGTGGGCAGCGCCGCGCTGTTCTCGAGGCTGCTGCTGGCCTGCCCGCACCTGACCCTGCTGGTCACGTCCCGGGAGGCGCTGCAGCTCAAGGCCGAGCACCTCGTCACCCTCACCGGCCTGCGCACCCACGGAGACGCCCTGCCCGAAGCGGCCCGGCTGTTCCTGGACCGCGCCAGGCAAGCAGGACGCATTGCCGAGGACGACCTGGATCTCCAACACGTTCAGCACGTATGCACGTCCACAGGCGGCCTGCCTCTGGCCGTGGAACTGCTCGCCAGTCTCGCCGGTCAGCACGGTTTGCCTGGGTTCGGCACTCGTCTTCACCACGCTGCCTTGACGCTGGAGAGCCCGTGGCAGGACGTGCGGGCCCGCCACCGGTCCGTGCAGGCAGCCTTCGAACACTCCTGGCTCCACCTCGATACCGAGGACCGGGGCAAGCTCGCGCGCCTGTCGGTCTTCGAAGGGGGCTTCACGCCGGAAGCCGCACTGGCGGTCACGCATGCCGGCCCGGCCCTGCTGCAGCGGTTCGTGGCCCGGTCCCTGCTCGAAGGGCCCCGGGCCGGGCGGTACCGGCTGCATCCCCTGCTGCACGAGTACCTCCGCGCCAAGCTCAGGGCGGTGCCCGGCGAGCCGGACGCCACCTGCCGAGCGCACGCCCGGTATTACCTGGCGCACATTCACGCCCGCAACACCGCGGCGAGCGGGGCCGCGTCCCCGGACCTCCTCGAGTTCGTCTGTGACGAGGAGAGCAACCTGCGCGCCCTGGTGGCGTTTTTGATGCATCAGGGTGAATTTGGGAAACTCGTGTCGCTGGCCGAACCGCTGATGTGGTTCTACCCGCTGCACGGCCGGATGCCAGAGGGGCTGCGCACCTTTGAGCACCTGGTACAGGAACTGCCTGTGGGAGATCCACAGGGGCAGCAGGCCCGCCGGGCGTTCCTGGCGAGTCACGGCCTGCTGTGCCTGTTCATCGGGCACCTGGACCGTGCCGTGGAGCTCCTGACGGCGGCGGTGGACACCGCTGAGGGAGACCCCCTGCAACTGAACCGGGCGCTGGACGGTCTCGGCCAGGCGCACTACCGGGCCGGGCAGTTCGGCCTGGCGGTCGAACCCCTGGCGAGGGCGGTGCAGCTGGCCCGGACCCTGAACGACCCGGTGCGGTTGCTGCGGACCCTGAACGATTACGCGCTCGCTTTGGCCCTGACCGACCAGCCCCACCAGGCAGAGGACGTGCACGCTGAAGCGCGGACCCTGCACACCACGGGTCAGGTGCCCCTTGGACTGGACATCGTCTGGCTGCACACGCACCACGGGCTGCTGGCCATGTTGCGCGAGCAGCCCGGTGAGGCCCTGGGTGCATGGAACGCGGCCATCGGTGCGGCGCAGGCCGTGAACACCCCCGGCCTGATCCCCGTTGTGCAGGCCCTCAAAGCCCTCGTGATGATCGACGATGGCCTGAATGGAGCTCCTCGACCGGAAGCCGCGTCCCAGGCCGACGCACTGTGTCGGGCGTTTCTGCCGGTGACCGAAGCGTCCGGGGAGCAGTTCGCACAGGCCCTTCTGCTCGTCCTGCAAGGACGCCTGGAGGCCTGGCGGGGCGACCTGCGTCTTGGCCTGCAGCGCGTCTGGGCGGGCCTCGGACGTGCGTGTGACACGCACAACGGCATGGTGGTGCAGCTGGCCCTGCCGGTCCTCATCTCTTTGCTCGCGCAGGCAGGACAGGCCGAGGAGGCTGGCCTCCTGATCGGGCGCGTCCTCCACGGGCCGGACACCACCGCTTGGCTCAGGACCCGCGCCCGTCGCTGCCAGGCTGGCCTGCGCCAGGCGGCTGGACAGCAGCCAGAGTCGCCGCAGGAGGCAGCCCTGGAGCTCAGGCAGGTGCTGGGCGCGCTCCGGTCAAGGGCCTGATCGCGCTCCTGAATGAGCGGCAGCGAGGAGGACCACCCGGCCCACGGCACGTGACGTGAGGCCCCCCGGCGGCTTCAAGGGGGCGTCAGCTGCACCCACTCGCCATCGGACACGACCTCGACCGTCCCGCCCTCGACGCGAATGGCCGTCTGGTCGTCCATGGCGTAACACGGCCCGGTCAGGTTCGCGGCCCACCGCTGCGCGGCCGGCAGGGTGTTCTCCGGCATCATCGGGTGATTCAGATGGGGAAAGACCGAGAAGTCCACCAGGCCCAGGGTGCGGTCATCTCCACCGGACGCCGGCCAGGATACGAACTCACGGCCGATGCGAGGGGTCATCACCATGCTGCCGGCGCTGACGCCCACCCACACCGTATCCACCAGTGACGGCAGGAGTTCGGTCAGCCCCGACTCCCGCATCCAGTGGGCGAGGAACATGGCGTCCCCACCGTCCACCAGCAGGGCGTCCGCCGCCTGCACCCACGGCACCCACCGCGCCCGGTCCATGCTGGGTAGCGCCGTGAGTTCCAGCAGGCCCAGCGACGCCCAGCCCAGGTCACACATCGGCGCGGGCGACTGCCCGGCCACGAACCGCCACGCGGATTCCGGCGTGCACCACGGGTGCCCGTACTCCGCCGTAGGAATGCACAGCGCCCTGGCTTCCGAGATGGGCTTGCCGAGCAGCTCGGTCAGGGCCGTGTGAATGCGGGCATTGGTGACGCCTCCGGATGTGAGCAGCAGTTTCATGGGGCCTCCTGACTCAGGGTAACGGGCACGCTCAACCAGGAACGCCCACGCGCGCCTCACGCCGGTGGCAGACACCAGGGCCCGCATCCGATCGGATGCGGGCCGAAATGAACTGCGCAGTGGGAAGGCACGCAGCGTTCAGCGCGCGGATTCCGCCCCAGTACGCGGCCTAGCGGTTTTTGGGGAGGCGAAGTTCGAGGTACATGTTGGGCCGCACCGCCTGGTAATCCCAGGTGAAGCCCCCGGTGTAACTCATGCCCCACTCGTACGTCTCCATGCCCCCGATCCGCCGGCGCAACTCCACCGGCTGACCGTTCATGCTGGCCGTCACGGTGTACGTCCCCCACATCACGTTCGCCGCCACCCACCCCGACCCGCTCATCACCAGGCGCGTCTTGATCACCGAGCCGGTCGTGCCGTCCGCCAGCTTCCCGACGGGCGTCAGGGTCAGTTCCACCTGCGCGGGATCCACGTCGAAGTTCCCGGCCTCGCGCTCCACGAACACGCAGCCCAGACTGCCGTACGGATCCTGCCGGCTGACGGGTTTGGGTTTGAAGACGAAGTTCCGCACGCCGCCCACCCCGCCCGGCACGACCTGCGGGTCCTCGGGAAGGAGGGAGACGTTGATGGTGGAGCCGTCGTAGCGCAGCGGGAGGGTGGCGGTGACGTTGAAGGTGACGGGAGCGTTGCGCACGTCGATGCGGTAGTTGCCCTGGGCGTCGGTGTGGGTGATGAGGTTGCTGTCGTAGGCGGCGGTGTTGTCGGCGACGACCTCGACGCCGGGGAGCGGCACGCCCTGCTCGTTCACCACCCGCCCCGTGATGTACCCACGCTGCGCGGTGGCGGACGTGGACGGTTTCGCCGGGGCAGGGGGGGTGCTGGGCTTGGCTGGGGCGGAACTGGTGGTCTTGGCCGGAGGTGTGGACGCGGAGGCGGGCTTCTTGACCTCCACGAGTTCGAGTTTGACGTTGGTGGTGCCGACCTTGACCGAGGTGGTGGGTTGGTCGGCCAGGAGGGCGCGGTCCACCCAGTCTCCGGGGCTGATGTCCTCGTCGCCGTCGTTGTCCTGAATGGCGTAGATGGCGTAGGGAACGGTGCCGAGGTCCTTGATGGTGAAGTCCGCTTTGGATTTGGTGCTGCTGATCACGACGCCGCGGACGTCGTCGGAGTCGCAGTCGCCTTTGGGGCAGGCGATGACGACGGTGCCTTTCAGCGAGTGCCCGCCTGTGGCGGTCACCGTTCCGCTGATGGTGCGGGGCGCGGCGGGGGCGGCCAGGGCCACGAGGGTGAGGTTCAGGCTGATCAGCGCGGTCACGGTTCGGATCGTGGTGTTCATGGTGGTCTCCGGTGCCTTGAGGCGTGTCCGGAGCGTAGGAGGCGGGCGGTGGCTGGCCCGTGACACGTGGAGTGCCTCCCACGCTCGTGCGGATGGTGGGCCGCGGCCTTGCGGGCCTACCACCGCTGCAAACAGGTCCTGCATCAGGAGCTCGGCGCCGACCCCTCGCCCGACACCCAGCAGCTCGCCCGGGCCATTGACCAGGGCACCCTGGAGCGCACGGCCGCCCGGCCGCAGGCGCGAATTCCCCTGAGCGTGCTGCGCCCCCCGACGCTGGTGGGCCGCGCGGCCGTGTGGGCGCAGATGGAAGACGCCTGGGCGCAGGGGCTGGGCATCATGATCGAGGGGGACCCGGGCTCCGGCAAGTCGCGCCTGGCGCAGGACTTCCTGCGCTCCCGGGGCGATCACCAGATCCTCTACTTCCAGGGCCGCCCGGGGGACGCCGACGTGCCGTACGCCACCCACGCCCGCAACTACCGCCAGACGCTCGCCGCCAACCCGGACCTCCCGCTGCCGGCGTGGGTGGTGCGTGAACTTGCGCGCATGCTGCCCGAACTCGGCGAGGCGCCGCCGCCCATGACGACCGAGGCGGACAAACGCCGGTTTTACGAGGCGAAGTACGAGGTGGTGCGGCTCGTGGCGGAGCGCGGCCCGGTGATCATCTGCACGGACGACGTGCAGTTCATGGACGAACCGAGCATCGAGGCGGGCGCGTACGTGGGATCTCGGTTCTGGGGGGACACGAACACCATGCTGCGCTGCCTGTACTGCCACCGCACCGGCGCCCTGCCGCCCTACTCGGCGGCGCTGCTCGACTCCATGTACGCGGCCGGGGTGGTCGTGCCCATTCATCTGCCCCCGCTGGAGGAACCGGCCGTGCGCGAGCTGCTCGCGGAACTCGGCCTGCAGGGCGGCGACGGGGTCGTGAGTCAGGTGGCCCGGGCCACGCAGGGCAACGTGCAGTTCGTGCTCGAGACGGTCAAGGCCATGTACGAGCGCGGCGGTGACGTCCAGCCACCCGCCGGGGCGAAATCCGGCATTGCCGAGATGATCGGGGAGCGCCTCCCCCGGCTCTCCCCGGGCGCCCTGCAGGCCGCTCGGGCCGCCGCGGTTCTCAGGCGCGACTTCACCCTTGAACTCGTCACGCAGACCCTCGGCACCGGCCTGCTGGACACCGTCACCGCCTGGGAGGAACTGGAAGCGGCGCAGGTCGTCGCCGGCGAGGCGTTCAGCCACGACCTGGTGCTGGAAACGGTCCTGGCCGGAACGCCCCCCACCATCCGCCGGGCCCTGCACCGCAGCGCCGCCCGCGTCCTCGCGTCGGCCGGCGCCCACCCGGCCCGCGTGGCCGCTCACTGGGAAGACGGCGAAGACCAGCGCCAGGCCGCCCCGTGGCTGCTGAGGGCCGCACAGGCCGCGGCGGACAGCCTGCGCCTGACCGAGGCGCGCGAGCTCTACGTCCGTGCCGAGGCCGCCTGCACGCAGACCGGCGAGGCGGCCATGGCCGCCACCTGCCCGCAGGCGCTGCAGGACCTCGCCGCCCGGACCGTTCCGGCCTCCTGAAGACCCGTCATGCCCCAATCACTGTGCCGGACCTAACCTCAGGCACCACCGAGCCGTGGTGAAGGGGGAAGGGATGGAACAGGACGACAACAGGCCGGTGCCGGACGAGGGGCGCGTGTACGTGCTGCGCGTGTGGCATGACACCCGGGAGGACGAGGCGTCCTGGCACGCCACCGTGCGCGAGGGCAGCCACGGTGCGCGGCGGTCGTTCGCGAGCGTGGACGCCTGCATCGAGCATCTCTACGGGGAATTGCTGAGGCGCCCCCCGCGCTGAGGGCGCGGGTCCGCCGGAGGGTCCGGCGCGTGCGGGTCGCCGGCCAGGCCCACCATGACGCGGTAGGCATGACGGCCCGGCCGGGCGCGGTACCGGTCCAGCACCGCGGCCAGTTCCGCCTGCAGGGCGCGGGCGTCGCGTTCGTCCAGGTGCAGCACCCCGCCGTGCAGCAGCCCCACCGGGGCGTCCGCGTCGCCAGGGGTGCAGTGGTAGGTGGCGCTGCGGGCGGGCGTGAGCTCGAACTGCCCGTCACGCACGCCGAAGTGAATGCCCCACTCGCCGCCCAGGGTCTCCCCGGTCTGCGCGTACGCGCGGCGCAGGCGGGCCATGTCAGGCGCGTGAACCGCTTCGACCAGCGCCAGCAGGTCCTCCGGGCGGGCCGCGTGATGGGGCATGAAAAAGGCGTCCGCGACCGCGCGGTACAGGACCCGCGTGCCGCGCACGTGCCGTTGCGCTCCCGTGACCTGCAGCAGGCCCAGCGCCTGCCAGCGCTGCACCCGGCGCAGCGTTGTGTTCGGGTCCTCCCCGGCCGCCCGCGCGGCCTGCGTCACGGCGGCGTCCTGCCCCACGAACGGCAGGAAACTGCGGCGCTGCCGGGCGTCGAGCAGCACGGCCGCCTGCGCCGGGTCCTGCAGCACAAAGGGTGAATCGGCGGCTGGCGGTTCACGCGTCACGCCCGCCACGATAACGGCATGCTTCAGATCACGAACGACGTCACGCTCCTGCCGCTGCTGGGCACCATGGTGAACGCCTACCTGATCGGCGACGTGCTCATCGACGCCGGCATCCGGCAGTCCGCAGGGCCGCTCCAGCGCATGCTGCGCGGACACCACCTGTCGGCGCACGCCCTCACGCACGCCCACCCGGACCACCAGGGCGCCTCGCACGCCGTGTGTACCGCGCGGCAGGTGCCGCTGTGGACCAGCGCCGCGGAAGCCGGCGCCATGGAAGCTGGCACGCTGCGGCGCGCCATGCCCCGCAACGCGGTGGTCGCCGCCGAGGACCAGGTGCTGACCGGCCCCGCGCACCCGGTCGCGCGGCACCTGCGTGAAGGAGACGACGTGTACGGCTTCGAGGTGCTCGAAACCCCTGGCCACGCGCCCGGGCACCTGTGCTTCTGGCGGGAGCGGGACCGGCTGCTGATCGCCGGGGATGTGCTCGTGAACGTGCGCCTGCCGACGCCCCTGACCGCGCTGGGCGAACCGCCGCGGATGTTCACCGCGGACCCCGAACGCAACCGCACGTCCATCCGGCGCCTCGCGGCCCTGGATCCCCTCACGGTCCTGTTCGGGCACGGCCCGCCCCTGCGGGACCCCGACCTGCTGCACGCCTTCGTGGCGCGGCTGCCCGGCAGCTGACTGGACCGGGGGGAGCCTGGCGGCCCGCGTACCATTCTCCAGCCATCCTGGTTCCGGCACAGTGGCCGGGAACTGGACGCGCCCCTGTTTCGCGCGTCCGGGAAGGACCTGAACCATGACGCACCCTGCCCGTTTCCTGCTGCCCGCCCTGCTGCTGACCCTCCCGTCCGCTCCCGCGTCCGCCGCCGTACCGGCCAGCCTCTCCGGCGAGTGGTTCAGCGGCCCGCAGTACGCCGCGGCCGTGTACACCACCGAGTTCGGCGCGGCGAACGCCGACGCCCGCCGCCTGCTGCTGAACAAGGACGGCACGTACGTGTACACCGAATTCGAATCCACGCAGTACCCCAGCTCTTTCGGCACGACCGGGTACCCGATCACCTGTCAGATGATGGACGTCACCGTGGAGCGCGGAACGTTCACGGTGCAGGGCGGCAATATCACGTTCAAGGCAGCCAAGGTCGACCGCGTCGGCGCCTACTCCCCGGACCGGCTGAACAACGGCTGCAAGCGCAACGCCGGAACCCGGTCCTCCAAGGCCGGAAGCGGCGCCGACACCCTCGTCTGGTCGGTTGCCTCCGGGAAACTCACGGTCAAGGCCGGCAAGGACGCCGCCCTCTACGTGCGCCGCACCCCGGCCTCGCCCCCCGCGCCCGCCGCGTCCACGGTGTCGCCGGAACTCGGCGGAGAGTGGCACAGCGGCCGCATCTCCCCGATCGAGTACTACAACACTGCCACGGGCAAATGGGCCGAGGCGAGCGGCACGAGCGTCATCCTGAAGTTCGGGCCGAACTTCACGTACGAACGCACCGGGCTGATGGTCGTCACCACGTACGGCTGCACGTCCAAGCTGCTGGTGCAGGAAAAGGGCAAGGTCGCCCAGAACGGCAACACCCTGACCTTCACCCCGTCCAGCAGTGCCGCCACCGGCTACACCTGCAGCCCCAGCAAGATGTCCACCGCGAAAAACCACGTCAAACCGTACAGCGAGCAGTACCAGGTGCGCACCGAACCGAACGGGCAGCGCGTGCTCAGCCTCAGCCGTAGCGGCGCACAGACACTGTTCAACCGCCCCCTGGGCAGCAAGCCCGAGGGCGCCGTGACGCCCCGCGGCGGCGTGGTGACGCCGCCCCCGCCCGCCTCGGGCAGTCCTGGCGCGCCCACCGCCAGTCCGGTGATGCCCGCGGCCCCTGCCCGCTGGACGGCGACGGGACGCTGGGACGCGGTGATCACCGTGAACGGCCGGACCATCCAGGTGCGCCTGAACCTGCAGGACGACTCGCCCCGCATCCTGGGGTACGGGGACGACCCGGTGGAGTACGCCAACGGCAACAGCCAGACCGGCGCCCTGGACGTCGGCCTGGATCTGGGAGGGGACACCATGGAGCTCAAGGTGCAGGGCCGCTTCGACGGGGACCGCTACCAGGGCACCGTCCGCTGGACGAACTACGAAGGGGAGGACCTCGGGCGCGGCACCCTGACCATGACCCGGCAGCCCTGACCGGGCCAGCACGCGAGAAGCCAACCCCCGCCTCAGCACTGGAGGCGGGGGTGAGGTGATGTCTGTGGGGCGTGGGCGGCGGCTGGAGGCCGGCTCAACCCAGCTCTGGGGCACGCGCGGCGCGGCGGGCGAACCGGGCCTCCAGGGCCACGTACAGCAGCCCGCCCAGGACGCCCAGCACCGACCACGGCAGGTTCGTGGTGCTCCAGACCAGGGCCCCCCCGCCGAGCGCGCCGACCAGCCACTGCAGGCCGGGCCGGACGGTGCCCGCCCAGGCGGCCAGGGGCGCGACCAGAAGCCCGAACAGCACGGCGCCCGGTGACCCGAACGCCAGCGTGACCATGAACACGCCCGTCCAGGCGTACGGGGCGTCCGTCCAGGCCTGGGCGCGGTCCAGGACCAGCCACGCGGCGACCAGCAGAGTGGCCGTGCCCAGGGCCATCAGGACGGCGGTGAGGAGGGCCAGCCCCAGCCGGCGCAGGCCCATGGTCAGGGCGCGCCGCGCCCATGGGGTGGCCCCCGGCGTCATGCGGGCCCGCACGCCACGCCCGTGGCCCCCGGTACGCGGTGGACGGCCGCGCCCGACGTGGCGTCCTTCACCAGCAGGGTGTGGGCGGCGGCGGGCGGCGTGAAGCTGTTCTGCGGACCCAGGTCAGCCGGGCGGGGGTACGCCACGCTCAGGGCGACGTGCCGCGAGTCCGCCAGCCAGCAGGCGCTGTCAAGCACGGGGAGGGTGCCCGTCGGGGCGCCAGTGGCGACGAGCTCCCGCCGGGTCTTGCGGTCCAGGTCTGCCACCATCACCGACACGCTGACCCGGGCACTGCTCTCCCCTCGATGCAGAAGGATCAGCAGCCGCCGCCCGTCGGGGGAGGGCAGGACCTCCTGCACGCTGCCGCTGAACACGCCCAGCCAGCCCAGGGCCTGCAGGCGGACCTCGTCCACGTCCACCTGGAAGATCACCGCGCTGGTCCGGCCGGCGCTGCCGACGCCGTACCCGGCGTTCGAGGCGAAGAACCCCCGCTGGCCGCCGCGCGTGACCTGCGGGGTGGTGACGGTCCAGTTCCGGCCTTCGGCCTGCTGGCGTGGGTCGAGGTCCCGCACGAAGGCGCGGATCTCCGGTTGGGGCGCGGCCTTGAGCGCGCGTATCAGGTTGTCCGGGAGGCGGCGGCTGAACACCTCGGTGCCGGGCCGCGCGCCGGGGCCGTACAGCAGCACGCCCACGTCGTCCGGTGAGCGGATGGACCCCAGGGCCGCGGTGACGTCCCCGTCCGCGGAACTGCTCTGAAACCCGGCGGCCACGCCGGGGCTGAAGGTGCTGCGCGTGGCCAGGTTCCAGCCCACGGTGCCGTCGTCACCGCCTGCGATCAGCGTCTGCCCGCCGCTCCAGCGCAGCCAGCGCGCCCGCAGGCCCGTGGCGGCTTTGCCGGGTACCAGCGCCGACAGCGGCTCACTCCGGGTGTAGGGCGCCCGACTCAGCCAGGGCCGCAGAACGGGCACGCTCGGCGCGTGGAGTTTCACGCCGGCCGGCCCGGTCAGGAACGCCAGTGTGCCTCCCGGGGAGAAGCTGAGCAGCGCCGCGCCCTGGGCGTTCGGTACCGGGCGCGCAGTGAACCCGGGCGGCCGCACCACCCAGGCCGCGCCGCCTTTCAGGTACGCGAAGGCGCCCGGGGCGGCCAGGGCGGCCGAACTGGCTGCCAGCAGCGTCAGGGTCAGGCCCAGGCGCCGCGCGGTCATGGCAGCCACACGCACGGGACCGGCCCCTGCGGCCAGGGGCCCGAGCCGCCCCCGGACTTGCGGACAGGCGAAGGAAACTCCGCCCCCGGCGCGTGACCGGCCGGCCGGTCTGGCTGCGGTCCGGTCTGGCGGCCGGAGAAGGGGGGAGGGCAGGGGGTGTTCCGCGGGGCGCTCAAGGTCATGCCGGCAGGGTAGGCGGAGCAGGATGGTCGCAGCATGACGCGGCCCCCCGCGGTCCCGCCGGTGCGGCCAGGAGCGCCCCGGGACTGGAGGTGGTGCGCCCGGGGCAGGCGAGGAGCGCCGGGGCTCCGGCGCGCTGGCCCGCGTTCTGGGGTGAGGGGCGGATCGGCAACATCCTCCAGCCACCGGCCGCCCCTACCGTTCTGGCATCAAGGCCGGCACCGAACTGGCCCCTGGAGGAACCATCATGCGAACCCAAGTGATCCTGTCCGCCCTGACCCTCGCCCTGTCCACCGCCGCCCTCGCTGGTCCCGCGGCCACCAAGCCCGCCCAGCCCGTCGTGATGGGCACCACCCAGCTGGCCGGGCAGACCGCCAAGCTCGGGCAGGCCCTCACCGTCGGCAAGCAGAGCCCGCTGAACTTCACTCTGCTCAGCGCCTCCTACAGCACGGGCCGGGTGTTGATCGGCACGACGCTGCTCACGCCGAAAGCCGAGGAGAAACTCCTCGTCCTGCGCTTCACCGCCCACAACCCCACAAAGCAGGACATCAACCTGTCCGGCCTGACCCTCACGGCCGTGGACGCCAAGGACGTCAACCACGTCAGCTATAGCGCGTTCGTGCGTGCCGGCACGACCGAGGAGTACCGGGCGAACCTGAAGCCCGCGCAGAAGGTGGAGATCGTGTCCGTCGTCCGGGTGCCTGCCAGCGGCGTCATTCCCAAACTCATCGTGCAGCGCGGCGACGGTCCGGTCCTGCGCTACGACCTGCGCGGCGTCGCCAAGGCCGTCCCGGCGCCCTTCGCCGATCCCCGCGACGCCAGTGGCGCCACCGCACTGGCAGACGCCCCCGCGAAGCTCGGCAGCACCTACGCCATGGGCCGGTACGACATGACCTTCAAGGCTGTCACCTTCTCCAAGGACGAGATGCTCGGGCGCGCTGCCCCGGCCGGCAAACGCTACGTCCTGGTGGACGTCACCATGAAAAACGCCGGCCTTGACGCCGACAGCCCCTCGCACTACACCTTCGGGACCGAACTGGTGGACGCGGACGGCGAACCGGTCGAGTTCTGGGTGCTCGCCAAGGGCAGCCGCCCTGAGGAGGCCATCAACCGCGCCGTGAAACCCGGCGAGGAGTACAACGTGCGCCTCGTGTTCGTCGCCCCCGACGGCGTGGGCCTCGGAAAACTGACCGTGCGGGAGCAGGGCGGGCACGGCGTGGTCTTCGATGTCAGCAGCGTGAAGTAGCCGGCCCCTCCGGGTTGCGCGGGACCGCCTTCACCTGATGGGCGGTCCCGCGGCCGCCTTGCCTCAGGCCAGGACGATCTGCGCCCCGCGGCGGCCGGGCCCCCTGGTAGGGTCAGGTATGCGCCCCTGGACGACGGCCCTTCCTCTCCTGCTTCTCTCCGCCGCCGTGGCTCAGCCCGCCGAGACGCTTACCCCGGAAGCCGCCCTGACGCGTCTGCTCTCGGCCGCCGCACCCCGCGCGGAGTGGTTCGCGCCCGAATTCCTCGCGCAGGCGCCCCTCGACCTGGTGGCCGCTCAGCTGACGGGCATCCGGCAGGCGTACGGCGCTTTCCTCCGGCTGGACGCCCTGCAGGGCCGCCCGCTGGCGGTGTACGAGCGCGGCACGCTGATCGTCACGACCGCGGCCGTGGATGATCAGGGGCGTCTCACGACGTTCGGCGCGGTGCCCGGCCCGGCCCCGCAGGCGACCGGCCCGGCCGCGCCAGCCGCCGAGGTGGAGGCCGTCACGCAGGTCCTCACGCGGGTGTTCCAGCCGGCCACGGTGGACGCTGCCCTCTTCGCGCCCTCCTTCCTGGCGGCTGTCCCTGCCGCGCAACTGCAGGCGGACGTGGCCGCGATGCGCGCTCAGTTCGGTGGGTTCGTCCGGGTCGACCTGACCGGCACGCGGCCCCAGGTGGTGTTCGAGCGCGGCGCGCTCACCGTCGGGGCGCTGCAACTCGACGAGCAGGGCCGTATCACCGCCTTGCAGGTGGCCCCGGCTGCCCCGGACGTGACGTTCGGGAGCCTGGACGAGGCCATGACCGCCTTCGGGGCCCTGCGGGGCCAGGTCAGCGTGCTGGTGCAGGATGTCCGCACCGGTCAGGCTGTGGCGGCGCTGCGCCCCGAGCGCTTCCTGGCAGTCGGCTCGACGTTCAAGCTCGCCATTCTCGCGGAGCTCGGCGCGCAGGTCGGCCGGGGCGAGCGCGCCTGGACCGACGAGGTCACCCTGACCGACGCGGACCGGAGCCTGCCCAGCGGCACGCTGCAAGACGCCCCGGCCGGCAGCCGCTACGCCCTGCAGGACCTCGCGACCCGCATGATCCGGGACAGCGACAACACCGCCACGGACCTGCTCTTGCGGGTGGTGGGACGCGCCCGCGTGGAGGCCCGGCTGGGACAGGCCGTCATGCCGAGTACCCGCGAGGCGTTCGCGCTGAAAAATCCCGCGAACGTGGACCTGCTGCGCGCCTACCGCAGCGCCGGCCTGGACGGCGCGGCCCGCCGTGCGGTGCTCGCGCGGGCGGCCACGGCGCCACTGCCGGGCGCGGCCCTGTTCACGCGCGGGCCGGTGGCCCGGGACGTGGAGTGGTTCGAGAGCGCCTCGAACCTGTGCCGCCTGATGCAGGAGGTGGCCGGCCTGCCCGCCACGCAGATCAACCCGGGCGTGGCGAACCCCGCGGACTTCCAGGCGGTGAGTTACAAAGGCGGCAGTGAACCCGGCGTGCTGAACCTGACCACGCAGGTCACCACCCGCGCGGGACGCACGTACTGCGTGAGCGCCACCTGGAATGACGCCAGGGCCCTGAACGACCAGCAGTTCATCGCTCTGTACGGCGGCGTGCTGGCGCTGCTGCGCTAGGGCGCAGTGCAGTTCAAAGCCCCACGGCTGAGGTGGGGCTGCCCGGCCGCCTTCACTCGGGCAGCCTGTGTTGTGGGGTGAGCACATGGTAGAGCCTGCTGGTCACAACCGCGTCCGCCTTTCGGCGGAGGGCCCCCGGCGATGCCCTGTGCGGGCTGGTCAGGGCGCCGGGTCGGCCGTGACCGGCGTGCGCGGGAACGCGACGCAGAACGTGGCGCCGCCGCCCGGCACCCCGTCGGCCCAGACCCGGCCGCCGTGGCGGTGCATGATCCGCTGCACGGTGGCCAGCCCCACCCCGGTGCCCTCGAACCCGTCGGCCGGGTTGAGCCGCTGGAACACCCCGAAGAGCTTGCCGGCCCAGCGGGGATCGAAGCCCACGCCGTTGTCGGCGACTTTCACGACGACCTCGGTGGAGGTCTGCTCAGCCTGCACTTCGATGCGGGCCTCGGCGCGGTCCCGGGTGTACTTCACGGCGTTTCCGACCAGGTTCTCGAACACCTGCCGGATCAGGCGTTCGTCGCCCTGAACGACCGGGAGCGCCCCGACCATCCACTGTACCTGCCGCGGCCCGATGTCCGGCGCCTGGCCCTCAATCACCTTCTGCATCAGGGGGCCCAGGTCCACGGGCCGGAAATCCAGGTCCATGCTGGTGACCCGTGCGAGATCCAGGAGGCCCTGGGTCAGCTCGTCCATGCGGCTGGCTGCCTCCTGGATCTGCTGGAGCAGCTGCAGGGCGCGGGGATCGGCATCCCCCAGGCGGCGCTGCAGCAGATCGGCGAAGCTGCGCACATGCCGGACCGGGGTGCGCAGGTCATGGGACGCCGTGTACGTGAAGGCCTCCATGTTGGCGTTGGCCATCGCCAGGGCCTGGGTGCGCTCCTCGACGCGGCGTTCGAGCTGGGCATTGAGGTCCGTGACGGCCTGCTGCGCCCGCCTTCGCTCCGCGAGTTCGTCCTGCAGGGTGGCGTAGAGGTGGGCGTTTTCCACGGCCAGCGCCGCACGGCGCGCCACGTCCTGCACCACCGCGAGGTCCGCCTCGCTGAACGTGCGGGTGGCGTCGCTGGTCGCCAGGCTCAGCACCCCGGCGGTGCGGCCGTGGGCGGTCAGGGGAACGTGCAGCATGGAGTGAATCTGCAGCGCCCGGACCGAACGGAGGTACGCTTCGTCCGCGCCCGCGGCACGCAGCAGCTCCTCGGTCACGGCCGGAACGAGTTGCGGCGTGCCGCTGCGGTAGACCTCGCCCAGGCCGCCTGAGGCCTCGATCACGACCGGGTAGTGGTCCGTGAACTGCCGGACCAGCGGCACGCGGGCCGGGTCCTCGTGCGCCACGGCCACCGGCACCAGCTGCGTCCCCCGGGGAAGGAACACGGCGCACCAGTCCGCCAGTCGGGGTACGGCCAGCCGCGTCAGGGCGTCCAGGGTGGCCTGCAGGTCCAGTGAGGTGGTCAGCGTCTGGGTCGCGGCGGCGAGAAAGGCGAACTGCTCCTGCAGCGCTTCGGCCTGCTCGCGGGCCCGACGTTCCTGGTGCAGCGCCCCGCTGCGCTGCAGGGCCTGCGCGCACTGCGCGGCCAGCACCCGCAGGAACACGCGTTCATACGCCGTGAACGAGCGGGCCTGCGCGAACGACAGGACCAGCACGCCCAGCGCCTCGTCCCCCACCACCAGGGGCAGGTCCACGACGCTGCCGTGAAAGTTCTGGATGTGCGGCACGAGGTCCGGGTAGTCCTGGCGGGCCTGCTCCAGGCTTTCGAGGAACAGCGCCTCCCGGCGGGTAAACGCGATCACGAAGGGAAACTGGGCGGTGAGGGGCACGGATTTCAGGAAGGCGACGGCTTCCGGTGCGTAGGCATACGACCCGGCGAAGGTGAGCTCCGTGCGGGACGGGGAGAGCAGGGACATGAAGCCCCCGTCGGCACCAATGGCCCGGATGCCCTCATGGATGACGGCGTGCGCGACGTCCTGCGGCCGGTCCGTCTGACCGAGGCGCTGGACGAACCGGAGCCAGTCCTGAATCTTCTCCTCGGTGCTGAGCGGCATGGACCCGCCCATTGTGGCAGATCCGGTGCCGACATGCCCGGCCACGCCAGCGCCCGGTGGTGTTTCCTCACCGTCCGGGATCTGGGCGCGACCTCCCGCGCTTACAGCGAGAGGCGCAGGGCCAGGGCGGCGAGAGTGACCAGCAGCACGGGCAGGGTCAGCGCGATCCCGACCTTGAAGTACTGGCCCCACCCGATCCGGATGCCTTTGAGGCTGAGCACGTGCAGCCACAGCAGCGTGGCCAGACTGCCGATGGGCGTGATCTTCGGCCCCAGATCGTTGCCGACGACGTTGGCGTAGATCATGCCCTGCTTCACCAGACCGGTGGCGGCGCTGTCGTGGATGGCGATGTTGCCGATCAGGACGCTGGGCAGGTTATTCATCACGCTGGAGATCAGGGCCATGATGAAGCCGGTGCCGAGCGTCGCCGCCCACAGGCCGCCCTGGGCGAGGCGGTCCAG
Source organism: Deinococcus ficus (assembly GCF_003444775.1). NCBI lineage: Bacteria > Thermotogati > Deinococcota > Deinococci > Deinococcales > Deinococcaceae > Deinococcus > Deinococcus ficus. The sequence goes on from NZ_CP021082.1 coordinate 449,266, forward strand.
CAGGCCGGCGAGCAGATCGGTCAGCCCGGCGTTGCGCAGGCCGTACACGACCAGGTACATGCCCAGCGAGAAGATCACGATCTGCCACGGCGCGCCGCGCAGCACCTTGCGGGTGCTGATCACGTGCCCGCGGGCAGCGACGGCATACAGCAGCGCGGCACCGAGGACCGCGACCGCGCTGACGGGCACGCCCAGAGGTCCGGCGGCGAAGTAACCGACCAGCAGCAGCGCGAGGACCACCCAGCCGGTCTGAAACACCCGCCGGTCCCGAATGACGGTGTCCGGCGCGTCCAGTCTGGCCTGCTCGTACACGCGCGGCAGGTCCCGGCGGAAGTACAGATACAGCACGCCCAAACTGGCCAGGATGGCCGCGAGGTCCACGGGGACCATGACGCTGGCGTACTCTCCGAAGCTCAGGTCGAAGAAGTCCGCCGTGACGATGTTCACCAGGTTGCTGATCACCAGCGGCAGGCTGGAACTGTCCGCGATGAACCCGGTGGCCATGATGAACGCCAGCGTGGTCGCGGGGGAGAAGCCCAGAGCCACGAGCATCGCCAGAACGATCGGGGTGAGAATCAGCGCCCCGCCGTCATTGGCGAACAGGGCGCTGACGGCCGCGCCGAGCAGCACCACCAGCGCGAACAGCCGGTGGCCGCTCCCATCGCCCCAGCGGGCCACGTGCAGCGCCGCCCAGCGGAAGAACCCGGCCTCGTCGAGCAGCAGGGAGATGATGATCAGGGCGACGAAGGTGACGGTGGCGTTCCAGACGATGTCCCACACGACGGGCACGTCCGCGAGGCTCACCACACCGGTCAGCAGGGCCAGCAGGGCGCCCAGGCTGGCACTCCAGCCGATCCCGAGGCCCTCGGGCTGCCACTTCAGCTTGGGTTGCCAGACGACCAGGGTCAGGGTGAGCAGGAAGATCAGTGCGGCAAGGAGCATTTACTGGGCCGTGACCGCGGGGCTGTCTTCGTAGGTGGGGGGCACGGGGCGGCCTTCTTTGAGGGCCAGCGCGAAGGCGTCGAACTGTCCGCGCAGCTGGTCACGGACCTGGCGCCAGCGGTCGAGGCTGCCGCCCGAGGGATCCAGGAACGGGTAGTGTCGCCGTTCCGTCCTGCCGGGGTAGACCGGGCAGGCTTCGGCGGCGCTGTCGCAGACGGTGATGACGTAGTCGAAGTTCTGGGCGTCCGGGACGTCCCAAAGGGTCTTGCTGGTGTGGTGGTCGAGGTTCAGGCCCAGTTCGGCGATGACGGTTCTGGCACCGTCCTTGACCTGGGTGGCTTCGGTGCCGGCGGAGTGGACGTCGAGTTTGAGGTCGAGCCGCCGGGCGGCGTCGCGGAGAAGGGCTTCGGCCATCTGGGATCGGGCGCTGTTGTGCGTGCACAGGATCAGGACCCGGGTCGGATGAGGGGCAGGCATGCCCAGATCATATAGATACATCTTAATCTGTCAATCCGTCGGCCGCTGTAGGGCCCGGTCCTTCCCTCAGAAGTCAAGCGGAAGTTCCGTGCGGGGGAGGCGGGGACGATCAACAGACCTGATACACGCGTGCAATGTATGTCCGGAAGGTCCCTCTGTGCCGATGTCACCCTGAGCCAGGCCAAGACGAACCGTTGCTCGAGACAATGGTTGGTATTGACAACCATATGGCGTCGCTGTACGCTCTTGCCATGAACGTTGCTCAAGACAACGAAATCGGCGCGCCGCTTCAGACCGGCGATCTGCTGCGGACCATCACCCGCCTGTTCACCGAACTCCAGACGCTCAGCTTCGCCTGCTGTGACGTCCAGTCCGCCACGCAGTGCACCATCCTCACCACCCTCTCCCGCGAAGGCGACCAGACCCTCACCGCGCTGACCCGCCGCCTGAACCTCGACAAGGCCTGGCTCAGCCGCACCACCGACCAGATGGCCGAGGACGGCCTGCTCGTCAAGGCGCCTCACCCCAACGATCGGCGCGCGCTGCTGCTGCACCTCACCGACGCCGGCACCCAGGCCGCCCACGCCCTCGACACCCAGCTCAACGCCCAGGCGCAGCGCGTTCTGGACCGCCTGCCCGCCAGGGACCGCGCCCAGACCGTCCGGCTGCTCGAACACCTGCGCGCCGCGCTGGACGCCGAACTGCAGACCGAGACGTGCTGCACCCCCGCCCCGAGCGCCCCGCAGTAACCACAGGAGAACCCCATGAACCTGCACCAGCTTCACTTCACCGGCCTTGACCGCCACGCCGCCCTGCTCCGCGCCGCCGACGCCGCCCGCCTGGCCCACGCCACCCGTCCCCAGCCCGAGCGCCTGACCGGTTCGCCCTGGCGGCGCGCCCCGGCCGCCCCCGCCCCCACGCCCTGCCCCACCTGCTGAGGAGCCCACATGACGACCCTCTCCACCCACCTGGCCGAGCCCCGCGATCTTCCGGCCATGCAGGCCTTCCTGCAGGCCCTGCACCTGCCCACCGCAGGACTGCACGCCGCATCCCGCAGCGGTTACCTGCTCGTCAGGGACGCCGGCATCCTGATCGGCCTCGCGGGGCTGGAAGTGCACGGGAGCGTGGGCCTGCTGCGCTCGGTGGCCGTCGATCCCCGCTACCGGTCCCGTGGCCTCGCCGCGCAACTCGTCACGCAGGCCATCGGGTATGCGCGGCAGTTTCACCTCACCGACCTCTACCTGCTGACCACCACCGCGCAGTCCTACTTTCCGCGTTTCGGATTCGTCGCCGTACCCCGCTCGGCCGCCCCGGCCGCCCTGCACGCTTCCGAAGAACTGCAGGGTGCCTGTCCTGCTTCGGCCATCCTGATGCACCTGTCCCTGGAGACTCCCATGACCCAGACGGCCCAGCCTGAGCTTCACCGCACCGGACCCTTTCTTGCCGCCCTCCGGGACCTGCCCGCCCTGCCCCTGGAGTTTCGTCTGGACGGGGAGCCGCTCGTCCCGGCCGGGTACCACGTGACCGAGGTCAAGGCCGTGAGCATCGAGTCCATGGACTGCGGCGGGCGAGCGAACGCCTGGCGTGAAACGGTCATTCAATTGATGGACGGCACAGCGGCCGAGGCCGAGCGCGGCTTCATGACCACGCAGAAGTTCCTGGGCATCTACGACCGCGTGGCGGCCCGCGTGCCCGTTCACGCCGGCGCGGAGGTGCGCGTCGAGTACGGCAACGTGCGCACCCCTGCCCTTCAGTTTCACGTGAACGCCGTGAACGTGCAGGCGGAGCGCGTGATCGTCGATCTGCGTCGCCCCGGGGTGATGTGCAAGGCCTCAGGCGCCTCCAGCAGCGCCGGCGAGTGCTGCGGCCCCAGTGAACCCAGGGGCGTTGCCCTGGGGGTGCTCCCAGCGTCGGCCGAACCTCTACCGCTCGCCTGATGACGGCAGGTGCGCGGGGCCAGCGTTCCCTGGTGTGGACGCTGGCCCTGCTCAACACCGTGGCCTACGGCGCCCTGTACTACGCCCAGCCGCTCCTGGCCGTCACGTTTGAACGCACGCACGGCTGGACGCGCACACAGACGTCCCTGGCCTTCACGCTGGCCCTGCTCGTGACCGCCTTCGCGGCGCCGGTCGTCGGCCGTCGGCTGGACCTCCGGGGTGGCCGGGGTCCGCTGTCACTCGGGGCGGGGCTGGGTGCGGCGGCCCTGTTCACGCTGGCCTGGTCAAGCAGCGTGATCACCTTCACCCTGGCGTGGCTGCTGGCCGGCCTGGCCATGGCCCTCACCTTCTACGAGGCGACCTTCACCGTGCTGGGGCAGCAGGTGTGGGGCTCCGCCCGCACGCAGGCCACCTTGACCATCACGCTGCTGGCCGGTCTGGCGAGCACGATTTTCGTGCCGCTGACAACCGCGCTCCTGGAGGGCCCCGGACTGAGGCCCACCCTGCTCCTGCTGGGCAGCCTGATGGGAGGCTGCGCCGCGCTCCTGTGGCGTTATGTGCCGCCGCGCGCACCGCAGGGGTCGGCGTACCCGCTGAGTCCCTTCACGGCAGACGGCACCTTTCGTGTCCTGACCCTGGTGTTCACGCTCACGCGCATCGTGATGGTGGGTGTGGGGATGCAACTGGTGCCGCTGCTGCTGTGGGCCGGGTACCCTCCGGCCGTGGCCGCCGGCTACGCCGGCCTGCTGGGGCTCAGTTCGTTGCCGGGGCGGGCGCTGTGCGTGCCCCTGCTCGCCTGGCTCGGGACGCGGGCGGTCTCGTTGTGGGTGGTGGGGCTGCTCGCGCTGGGCACCGCCCTGCTGCTGGTCTCGCGCGGCCCGGGGGTGGTGGCCGCGGCCCTCACCGTGCTGGGCATGACCAACGGCGCGCTGACGCTGATTCGGGCAGAACTGCTGGTGCGGCATTACCCTCCTGAGGTGTTCGGCACGGTGAACGGGCGGTTGTCCCGCGTGGTGAATCTCGCTCAGGCCGCGACACCGCTGGCGGCCGGGTGGGTGTTCATGGCCGCCGGGGCCAACTACGTCCCTTCCCTCGCCGTGATGACGGGGCTGGGCGCCTGGGCATTTCTGACGTTGTGGTCCGGATTGCGTCGGACACATTGACCTTCTTCGATCTGAGCGGCAAGATGGGCGCATGGACCTCGAGACCAGCGCCGCCATCTTCAAGGCCCTGGGAGACCCCCAGCGCCTGCGGGTGCTGCACCTCCTCGCCCACCCGCCCGTGAATGCCTGCGCGGCGCCCGGCAGCGTCTGCGCCTGCGACATCACCACCCACCTGGGCCTGTCCCAGCCCACGGTCAGCCATCACATGCGCCTGCTCGTCCAGGCGGGTCTGGTCAATGCCACGCGACGCGGGAAATGGACGGTCTACACCCTCCACGCCCCTGTGTTTGAGGCGGCTGAGGCTGTCCTGAGCACCCTCCGGATCACCGCTTCACCGGCACCCGATCACCGGCCTGCAGTCGCGCCCGCCCCGTGAGGGACGCCGAGGGCATCCTTACAGATTCTTCCCGCACGACCAGTCGTTCGCATACGCCCAGTGCAGGTCGATCTGCGCGGTCGTTTTGTGCTTGAGGAAGGTCGTGCGTTCCGGAGTGGGATTGGTGAACGGCCCCCCCGTGAACGTGAGCACGCCCGACTGGGCGTTGTAGCGGTACGTGCCAGCCTTTCCCATGTACGAGTACGTGCCGTTCGCCTTCAGGCTCAGGGTGCCTCTGGGCACGTCGTTGCGCGCGCCGTTCAGGCCGGGGCGCTCGAGCCAGCACGAGTAGTCGCCGGGCACCAGCGGCCCCCCGGGTCTGGTGGCCGGGGCCGGGGCGGGGGGCGCGGCGGCCTTCGGCGGCTGGTACGTGCTCAGGAATGCCGTCAGGGTGCTCAGCGGCGCCGCGTATGGCCCGCGCCTCAGGGCGCCCAGGCTCCTGTCGAGCGCGGCGCGTTGACCCAGTTGCGCCGCCACGAATCCGTCGAGCAGGTCGAGGAACGCCGCGTCCACGGCCCGGGCGCCAGTCTTCGGCAGGGCCGCGCGGGCGGCGCTCAGCTGGACTCGCGCACCCTCAGCGTTGGTGCTGCGCAGCGAGTACAGGATCTGCTCGACGTGCCAGTTCGCGCTGAACATCGTGGTGGCCGGCTGCGTGGCCTTCCAGAGGCGCTGCGCTTCGTTCAGCGCGGCCGTCATGCTGGTCACGCGGGCCGCCGCCGGCAGGCGCAGGGCCGCCCCGCCTGAGGCGGGCACCGCAGGGTTGACCGGCGCCGGAGGCGAGGTGGGCGTGCGGGGCGCCGCGGCTGCGGCCGGTGCCGTGATCACCGCGCGGAAGTCCCGCAGGCCCGGGGTCAGCCGCTCGGCACGGGCCAGGGCCTCTGCCGCGGCGCTGGCCTGGCCCTGCCCGGCCAGCGCGAGGGCGGTGAAGAGGTGCACGAACGGATCGGCAGCTCCCTTCTCCCCGATCAAGCCCAGGGGTGTCATGGCCTCCGTGTACTTGCCTTCCTTCAGCCAGCCCAGCGCGTACCCCAGGTCACTCCCGACACTCAGGAACGACCGGTCGGGGTTTGTGGCCAGCCAGCGGCGTTCCGCGTCGAGAATCGCGGCGCGCAGCGCCTCACCCGAGCGGGCGTCGCGCGCCGTGGTCTGGGCCGCGGCCAGCGGGGGCGCGGCGAGCATCGGCGCGGTCAGGGAGAGCAGCACGAGCAGGGATCTCACAAGGGGTCCTCCAGGCAGTGAAACGGGGCAGGTCAGGCGGGGTGTCCTGGAGTGTAGCCCCGGAGGCGGCACCTGCGGCCCGGTCCGGGCACGCCCGGTGGTATCAATGAACCATGCACAGACTGGTTCCGGCGACGATCCTGGCGCTCTGCACGACCGGCGGGGCGGCGTCCTACACGCTGCCGGTCAACCTGGGCAGCGTCAGCAACCCGGGCATTCTGCAGGCCGACAAGGCGCTGGAGCGGCCCGGCCTGAACGCCGCGCAGCGCGCCGCCCTGAGCCGCAACGGGTTCGTGATCACGCCCGCCACCTGGCGGCAGTTCGACGCGGCGTACGAGGCGTACCGCTACGCCGACCAGCCGGTGTTCGTCACGACCGACAGCATGCTGCACATGTACCACCTGGTGTTCGACAAACTGCTCCGTGACCTGGAACGCGAGTCGCTCGCGCCGGCCCTGCGGCGGATGACCGCGCTGCTGATGGCGGACGCCGTGAAGCTTCACACCAACCTCAAAGGCCATCCGCTGGAACGGGACGCCCTCACAACCCTGGCGTACCTCGCGGTCGCGCAGAAGCTCATCGACCCGGCCGCCCGGGTGCCCGCCGCCGTGCAGGCCCCGGTCGCCGCGGAGCTCCGCAGCATCGACGCGCACGCCGGTCTGGGCCCGTCGAGCGTGTTCAGCACCAGCCAGATGACCGAGGACTACTCCCAGTACGTGCCCCGCGGACATTACACCCGCAGCGACCTCTTCAAACGGTACTTCCGCAGCATGATGTGGCTGGGCCGCGTGAACCTGCGCGTGCAGAACGCCGGGGAGACCCGCACCGCGGCGCTGCTCACGCACCTGATCACGAACAACGCCGAGGTGCGCACGCTCTGGGCGCGGCTGTACGACCCGACCGCGCTGCTGGTGGGCCGCAGCGACGACCTCGACTACCGCCATTACGCCGCCGCACTCACCCAGGCGACGGGCGGGCAGATCCGCCGGCTCGCCGAGCCGGTCACCCTGCAGGCCCTGCAGGCAGCCCTGGCCAAACTGCCCCCGCCGCAGGTGAACAGCGTGTTCGTGCAGGCCCGGCCCGGCGAGGGCCGTGACGTCCGCGACCGCGAGACCCTGGGGTTCCGCATGATGGGCCAGCGGTTCACGCTGGACGGCGCGGCCCTGCAGCGCCTGGTGTACCGCGAGGTGGGCACCGACGGCCAGCCGCGGCTGTTCCCGCGGGGCCTGGACCTGCTGGCCGGACTGGGCAGCGACGCCGCCCTGAACATCCTGCGCGCCCAGGGGGAGACGCGGTACGTGAACTACGACGCGCAGATGAAACTGGTCCGCGCCGCCTTCGCCGCCCTCAAGCCCGCCGACTGGAACACCAGCGTGTACAGCGGCTGGATCTACACCCTGCAGGGCCTCGCCAAACCCGACCCGCGCGACGACCGCTACCCCGCCTTCATGCGCACGCCCGCCTGGACCCGCAAGGAACTCCTCACGGCCCTGGGCTCCTGGACGGAACTGAAGCACGACACGCTGCTGTACGCCAAGCAGGTCATGGCCGAGATGGGCGCCGGCGGCGACCCCCCGAAGTACCCGCGCGCGTACGTGGAACCGAACCCGGCCGTGTGGTCCAGGCTGACGAACCTGGAGCGCCTGACCCGCCGCGTTCTGACCGAGCAGCGGCTGCTGACCGAGGGCACCGCGTACCGACTGGACGAACTGCGCGACATGCTGGCCCTGCTCAGCAAGGCGACCGGCGCGCAGCTGTCAGGCAAGCTGCTCTCCCGCGACGAGAACGACCGGCTGCACTTCTACGGCGGCTGGCTGGAGCAGATGAAGATGTCCAGCGCCGACGCTGACGGCCCGGAAGGCGGCAGCCCCGAATTCGACGAGAACGCCATGGCGGCTGTCGTGGCCGACGTCGCCACGGCCGAGAACACCGCACTGCAGGAAGGCACCGGGTTCATTCACGACCTGTACGCGGTGGTGCCGGACTGGAACGGCCGGCTTCAGGTCGCGCACGGCGGGGTGTACAGCCAGTACGAGTTCACGGTCCCGAGCAGCGGCCGCCTGACCGACGAGGCGTGGCGCGCGCAGCTCAGCCGCAATCAGTTGCCGCCCGCGCACCCCTGGCTCGACGGCATCGTGGTGAAGTGAGGGCCCGCGTTCTGGTCGCCGGACTGCTGCTTGTGGGCCTGACCTCCGGCGGCCGGGACACGCCGGTGCTCACGTTCGCCCTGGCCGGGGACCTCAACCTGGCCCGCGGCGCGCAGCAGGTGCACGGTCCGGCCTGGGCCGGCGCGTTCACCGAGGTGCAGGCGGCCCTGCGGGGCGACGTGGTGCTCGCCAACCTCGAGTCGCCCCTGACCGGCCAGCCCAGGCTGACCGGCGGCATCGACCTGCGGGCCTCGCCTGCAGCGGTCCGTGCGCTGACGCCGTTCACGCACCTGAGCGTGGAGAACAACCACGCGCTGGACGGCGGCCCCGCGGGCCAGGCAGAGAACCGCCGGCTCCTGCGCGAGCAGGGCGTCACCCCGGTCACCCGCGCGCCCCTGTACCGGTCGGTCCGCGGCGTGCGGGTGGCGCTGCTGGCGTACCTGGACGACGGGTCACCGCTTCCTCTGGCGCAGGTGCGGGCCGCCCGGCGGGAGGCGCCGGTGGTCGTCGTGATGCCGCACTGGGGCGCGGAGTACGGGTCCACGACCGCCCGGCAGCGCCAGCAGGCACGGCTGCTTGTTCAGGCGGGGGCCACCCTGATCGTCGGAAGTGGCCCGCACGTCCTGCAGGGCAGCGAACGCCTCGGGCCGGCACTGGTGCTGTACAGCCTGGGCAACCTGCTGTTCGACCAGCCGTACCCGGACGCCTGGCTGGGCGCGGTGGTGCGCGTGCAGGTGCAGGGCCAACAGGTGCAGGCCTGCGCCGTGCCGACCCTGACGCGGGCCGGGCGGGTGCAGTACGCGCGCGGCCCGGAGGTCGGCCGGGCATTGGCGCGCCTGGGGATGCCGGCCTGCCCGGCCGGGAGGGCTGCGTCGTGAGCCGTTCTCGTCGCTGGATGTCTACCGGAACGGCCATGGGCGCCGTGCTGCTGATGGGAGGCGCCCTGGCCGGCGGTGGGAGCCGCGAGGCCAACGCTGGTCCATGCCGGACCCTGAAGCTGCCCACCGGGTGGGACGTGCGGTCCAGCGCGTACGCGGACGTCACCGGGGACGGCGCGCCGGAATGCGTGCTGAGCGTCTGGCGCCCCTGGGCCGACTGGCCGATCGCCCGGTGGTCCTCCCGCCCATCGCCGATCGTCCTCAACCGGGACAGCCGGGGCGACAGCGCCCACATCGCCGTGCTCAGGCCCATGCCCGGCGGCGCCTACCGCAACGTCTGGGTGGGCAGCGCCCTGTTCCAGCCGGTCACGGCCCTGACTGTGCTTCCGGACGGCACGCTCGCCACGCTGGAAACCACCTACGCCCGCGGCCGGCAGTCGTCCAGCGTCGCCCTGAGCCTCTGGCGCTGGACGGGCTTCGGGTTCGGCCTCGTCGAGCGCCAGGCGGTGCGGGCCACCACCCTGCAGGTCGGCGGAGACGGGGTGCTGATGGCCCGCTGAGCCGCGGCAGGCTGGACCGCCGGGGTTCCGTCGTCGTCAGTTTTGCCCAACGTCCCTTCACGCGGGCATTCATCAGCCGTCAACGGGCGGGGGCCTAAACTGCCCTCATCAATGTCATCCCCTCCTGCCCCCACGCCCGCGCCGCCGGATCTGCTCGTGCTCATCACGGGGCGGGCGGGGCTCAGGGCCCTGGGTGAGGCGCTGGCCGGGCTTCAGGAGGCGCGGCCAGCCAAGTTGATCGTCGCGCCGGACGGCCTGAACGCGGAGGTCCTGCAAGAGGCGCTGGGCCTGGAGTTTTGCTGGGCCACGCCCGGAACGGTACTGCGTCCCGGCCTCCTGTATGTCGCTCGGCTGGATGTGACGGTCGAGTTCCAGGCTGACCGGCTGACGGCCACCCCGCTGCCCGCGCCGGACACGGCCGCCCCGCTCGACGCCCTTCTCCGGTCGGTGGCGGCGGCCGTGGGTTCCCGCAGCCTGACGGTGATCCTGAGCCCGGCGGACGTGGCGGGGGGCGCCGGCGTACAGGCGCTCAGCGCCGCTGGCAGCACCGTCCTGCACATCACGCCCGGTGCCGGGCTGGGTCACACCCTGAGCCTGCTCATCCGGCCTGCGCCGCACGGCCGGACGGCAGCGGACGAGGTCACCGCGCAGGCGGCCGCGGTGCTGGAGCGGATGGGGGATGCGCACTGCCTGCTGGACGGTGCGTTCGTGATCCGGAGCGTGAACGCGGCGGCCGAGCGGCTGCTCGGCATGTCCCGGAATCACCTGATTGGCCGGTCGCACTGGGAGGCCTTCCCCGCCTCCGTGGACGCGCCCATCGGGCAGGCATTGCGCCGAGTGGTGCAGCAGGGCGACGAGCAGCACCTCACGCACCACTACACCGGGGAGGGGTACGACCTGCACCTGGAGGTGGACGCCTACCCCACGGGCGAAGGCGGCATCTCCATGTTCTGGCGGGACGTGACCGCACGCGTGCGGTCGGAAGCGGCCCTGCGGGACAGCGAGGGGAAGTACCGGGCGCTGTTCACGGAGATGGACGAGGCGTACGCGGTGGTGGAGGTGCTGGCGGACGACACGGGCCGGTGGGTGGATTTTCTTTTCCTGGACGCGAACCCGGTGTTCATGCGGCACACGGGGATGCCGTACCCGGTGGGGCGCACGGCGAGGGAGCTGCTGGGGACACCGAACCCGCGGTGGGCGGAGCTGTACGGGCAGGTAGCGGAGACGGGGGTGGCGCTGCGGGTGGAGGAGGGAGAGGTGACGCTGGGGCGGGTGTTCGACCTGAACATCTTCCGGCTGGGGGGGGCGGGCAGCCGGCGGGTGGCGGTGCTGTTCACCGACATCACCGAGCGCAAGCTCCGGGAGGCGCATCAGGCCTTCCTGCTGGACCTCACGGAGGCGCTCAGTGTGCTCTCGGACGAGGCGGACATCGTTCAGACAGCCGGAGCACGGCTGGTCGAGCACCTGCACCTGAGCGGCTACCACTACGTGGACGTGGACGAACTCCGGGCGGAGGTCACGGTCCGTCACTTCTGGCATGCGCTGGACGTGCCCGCCATTCTCGGGACCTATCCCATCGCGGGATTCATGTCACCGGACGGAGTGGCCCGGTTGCGCGCCGGTGAACCGAATGTCATCAACGACGTGTTCAAGGACGTCCCGGACGATCTTGCGGGGCAGGGCCTGAAGGCAGGCGCGGCCGTGCACAAGATCCGGGCGTACGTGGCCGTTCCTCTCAGTCAGGACCACCGGTGGAACGCCTATTTCGCGGTGGCAGACAGTCAAGCGAGGCAGTGGACGCCCCCTGAGATCGAACTGATTCAGGACGTCGCCCGGCTGGTGTTCCCCCGCGTCCAGCGCGCCCGCGCTGAGACCGCGCTGCGGGAGAGCGAACACAAGTACCGTTCGCTGTTCGACACGATGACCGAGGGGTTCGCGGTGTGCGGCGTGATCCGCGACGACACCGGACAGGTGGTGGACCTGACCTACCTCGAACTCAACCAGGGGCTGGAGCAGCAGACCGGCCTGGACCGCGCCGCGCTGATGGGCCGGCGGTTCTCCGAGATGTTTCCCCAGTCGGATTTCAAGCGGTGGATGGCCATCTATCAGGAAGTGGCAGACACCGGTGAGCCGGTCTCGTTCGAGGAATACACCGACCTGCTGGACCGCTGGTATGCCGCGAACGTGTCCCTGCATGGCGGAGAAGAACTGACCATCTTCTACCGGGACATCACCGAGCAAAACAGCGCGAGCACCAGCGAGAATTTCTCCTGGAGCTGAGCGATGCGTTGCGCTCGGAAACCGATGCGGATGCGGTCGCCAGGCGGGCAATCGCGATGCTGTCCGAAGAACTGAAGCTCGACCGGTGCTACATCACGTATTACCGGCCCGACGATGACCTGGCCGAGTTCCCCTATCAGGTCGGCAATGACAGGGTGCCCCCCCTCCCCGCCACGGTGCGCCTGTCGGATTTTCCCGACGCCTACGAACGGGTCCGCCACGCGACCTTCGTGCTGAATGACGACCTTGAGCGGCAGGGGCTGAGCGAATCCGAAGCCGAGAACAGCAGGGCCCTGGGCATGCGGGCGATGCTGGCCTCGACCGCGCGCCAGGGGGCGGGACACCCGTTGAGTTCGCTGGTGGCGGTCTCGGCCCGGCCGCGCCGCTGGACGCCGGGCGAGGTCGAGCTCGTCGAGAACGTGGCCGAGCGCACCTGGGCCGCCATCGAGCGAGCAAAAGCGCAGGCTGACCTGCGCGCCTCCGATGCACGGTTCCGCGCGGTGGCGAACCTCGTGCCGGACCTGCTGTGGGAAAGCCGGCCGGACGGGTTCACCACCTGGCTCAACCAGCGGTGGCTGGACTACACCGGGCAGACGTTCGAGCAGGCGACCGGCTGGGGCTGGACCGACGCCATCCACGAGGCGGACCGGGACGGTTCGGCCAGGCGGTACCGGAAGGCGGTGGAATCGGGGCGGCCCCTGCGGCAGGAGCACCGCATCCGCCGGCACGACGGCGAGTACCGGTGGTTCGTGATCCACACTGTCCCGGTGCGGGGTGAGGCGGGCGAGGTGCTCCGCGTGTACGGCGCGGCCACCGACATTCACGACCTGCGGGAACAGGCGGCCATGCTGGAAACCCGCGTGACCGAGCGCACCCGGCGCCTGACGGAATTGAACGCGGAACTCATGGCGCGCACCCGGGCCCTGGAGGGGTTCTCGCACCTCACGCGGGACCTGGGCCTGGACACGGACCGCGTCACGCTGATCCGCCGGGCGCAGGAACTGGTGATGGGCCTGTTGCCTGAGGGTTTTGCGGCGTACTACGAACCGGACGGGGACGTCTGGCGCCTGCACTCGCAGGTGGGCGACACGCGCCACCCGGCCTTGCAGACGCTGATGGATGCCGGCCTGCCGCTGAACAGCCCGAGTTTCATCCACCCGTTCCGGTCCGGGCGGGCGGAGTACCAGGCGGCCTATGTGCCCGGCACGGACACCGATGCGGACCTGGCCGAGCACGTGCATTCGACCGCCGCCCTTCCGGTACGGCTGGGGGGGGCCCCTCTGGGGCTGTTCGCCGTCGTGCAGTTCGAGGACCGGCTGTGGTCACCGGCCGACCGGGCGCTGCTGGAGACGGTCGTGCAGCACCTGAATCTGGCGCTGGACCGCGCGGAGGCCGTGCGCCGGCTCGGCGAGGAGCGCGAGGCGCTGCGCGCCTTCGCCGGGTTCACCGAACTGGCGGCCCGGACCAGTGACGTTCAACTGCTCGCGCAGCAGGCCACAGACGTGCTCACTCAGGTGCTCGGAGCGGACGTCGCGGTGTATTTCGAGCGGGAAGGCGAAGTGTGGAAAGGCCGTGCAAGCGCGGGAGCGGCCACGCCGGCCATGGAGCAGAGGATCAGGGAAGGGGTGCCCGCCGGCGCTACCAGTTTCATGATGCCCGCCGCCCGCCGCGAACCCATGTTCTTCAATCACTGGCAAGCCGGACAAAACGGCCTGAGCGATCTGGACGCCGTTCAGGCACTGGCCGCCTTTCCTCTGTTTCCCCAGGATCATCCGGTGGGGGTGCTGACCGCCGTGAAACTTCGCTCGCCCATCTGGCGGGAACGCGAACGGGCCATCTTCCAGGCTGTCGGGGAGGCCCTGCGCCTGACGCTGGAACGCACCGCTCAGGTGCAGCAGATCGACCGGCAGCGGGGCCGCCTCGCGGACCTGAATGCGGAACTGGGCACCCTGATTACCCGCACCGCCCATCAGCTGGACGCACCGGCCCGGCAGCTGGAGGACCTGCTGAGCCCGGGCCGCATAGACGACCCTGGTGCGCTGGACGGGCTCTCCTCGCTGGATCCATTGGCGCTGCAGGACGAAGTCAAGCGGCTGCGGGCCGTGGCGCAGGACCTGCGTGAGCTGTCCGTCCTTGAAGTGCAGCCCCTCGCTTCCGACCTGCTGGCGCTGGGTGAACTGGTCAGTGAGGTGCGGGAGCAGGTCAGGGTGCCGGGCCGGGAGGTGACGTGGTTCATTGAGCCACTGCCGATTGTGCGCGGCGACCGGGCACTCCTGAAACAGGCCCTGGACGTCCTGATGTCGTTTACCCTCAGTGCGACGCGGGGCGCGCGCTTCGTGACCGTGAGCAGCCGCGAAGCCGAGGGTGAAGTCCGGCTGGTTATAGAGGACGATGGGGTCGGACTCAGTGGCGAGGAGGCGGCGACCCTGTTCGACCTGGCAGTCCGGACCGATCAGGAGGTCCCACTCATTGAGGGGGGCGGCCTGATCCAGGTGCGGCGCATCCTGGCCCGGCACGGTGGGTGGGCCTGGGCGGAAGCCCAGCGCACCGGAGGCCGGGTGGTGCTGGCCTTTCCTCAGGAAGCGGCCGCTGGTGAACTGGACGCTCTGCTTCTCGGTGACGGTCCCCGGCCATGACGCCGCAGGTCAGGACACGCCAGTAATGCCGTCCGAGTGCGGCGTTTTGGGCCAGGCCAACCAGAAGGTGGCCCCCTGGTTGACCTTCCCTTCCGCCCAGGCGCGGCCGCCGAAGCGTTCACACAGGCTGCGTACCACGGCCAGGCCCAGGCCCGTGCCCTCGTACAGTTCTGACGGGTGCAGGCGGCTGAACAGGTCGACGACCTGTTCTTTCTGACGCATGTTGAACCCGACGCCGTTGTCTTCCACCCCGATCCAGTGTTCCGTGTCGGTTTCCTTCACCAGGACGTGCAGCCGGGCCTGAGACCGCACGCGCGTGAACTTCAGGGCGTTCGCCACGTACTCGTGCAGGATGATGTGCAGCACCCGGCTGTCCCCGACGACGGACGGCAGAGGCATGTGACTCACCTGAACGTCCCGGTCCAGCCGGAGGTCGGCCGTGTCCTTGAGCACTTCTCGCAGCACGCGGGTGAGGTTCACATGCTGCGGGCGGGCGCGGATGGTGCGGGCCTGCATGTACTGCTTGAGGGAATCGAGCAGGCCCTGGGTCTGCTGCACCGCGGTTGCCGCGTGCCGCAGCGAGCGGCGCCGCTCGTCCAGGTCAGTCTGCCGTTCGTACAGCGTCAGAAAGTTCTGCGCGCGGGTCAGGGTGGTGCTGAGTTCGCCTTCGGACAGCAGCATCACGTTCCTGAATTCCTCACCGAGCTGCCTGAGCTTCACCGTCAGCAGCTGAATGTCACGTTCCTGCGCCTGTGTGGCGTCCAGCAGCACCTGGTGCGCTGCCTTGAAAGCCGTGACGTCCGTGAGCATGAGCTGGCACAGGGGCTCCTGGCCTTCGGAGGGATGCAGGGTGGCGGCCACCAGGACCTCCAGGACCTGCCCGCCCGCGCCGACCAGTTGCAGCTCTGCACCCTCAGGGCTGCGGTGATGGAAAACGCGCTCCAGAAGCGCGGTGCACGCCGAGTGCGCCGTGGGCGGAAACAGATTCAGCAGCGGCCGGCCTTGCAGCAGGGCGGCAGTCGAACCGAGCAATGCTGTTGCCTGGGCGTTGGTCTCCACGATGCGGCCCTGGGCGTTGACCAGGAGGGCCGCCTGCGGAGCGTCATGGAATAGGGCCCTGGCCTGCCGCAGCCCCATCTGAAGCGCGTGAACCTGGGCCTCCACGGCCTGAAGCCGCGCCTCGACCGTGGGCGAGACTTCGGGACTGGTCCTGGCGGATTCATGGGTCATTGTGAGGTTGACCCGATTTTGCGGTTCTTCCGGCAATTCCGTGCAGCAGGTCAACTGTGCTACCTGAAGGGATGGACACCCTCCATGAGGTGCTGAGCAGGTTGTTCCCAGCAGAGCAGAATCTGGTCGTGGACCAGTGCCAGGTGGAAGCAGACTCCGTCTGCCTCCACGTGTTCAGCTGTACCACACGGCAGCCATGTCCCCACTGTCACGCTCTGTCGGGCAGCATTCACAGCCACTACGAACGACGGTTCCAGGATTTACCCTGGGGCGGCTTGGGCGTGTGTGTTTCCCTCAGAGTACGCCGATTTCGTTGTCGCCACTGTCAGCCCACACGCACGTTTGCCGAGCGATTTCCCGAGCTCGTGGCACCTTACGCCCGTTCCAGCGCTGCCGTGTGCCGCCTGTTTCATCGGATCGTCGTCATGGTCGGTGGGGAGGGAGGGCGACGACTGCTGACCTCCCTCCCCCTGCGTGTCAGTGGAGATCGCCTCCTGGCCGAACAGCAGCGTGTCCTCCTCCCGCCAGCCCAGGGAGCTCGGGTCATTGGCATCGACGATTTCGCGTTCAAGAAAGGGTCCAGGTATGGAACCGTGATTGCGGACCTGGAGACCGGCCGGGCCATCGATCTGCTTCCAGACCGCACGGGCGCCACGGTGACGCAGTGGTTGAGCCAGCATCCAGAGGTCGAGGTGATCAGTCGGGACCGGTCGACCGAGTACGAACGTGCCTGTCGTGAGGGGGCACCACAAGCGGTCCAGGTCCTGGACCGCTGGCACGTCTTCAAGAATGTCCGTGAGGCTCTGGAGCGGCAACTGAAGCGGTCACAGGGAACGCTTGATGAGGTGGCCAGGTCATTTTTGCCGGTTTCTCCGCGCAGACGGTCGCGTCTGGAAGAGGCGGCCCGTCGGGCACGCTACGAGCGTCGCTGCGCCGAGGTCGCACAGGTCAAAGCGTTGGCGGCTCAAGGACTGTCCGCGGCGCAGATTGCCCGCGATCTTCACCGCAGTGCGCATTTCATCCGGTTCAGCTTACGGGTCGAGCAGGTTCCGGAAACGCGCCATCCCCCTCGCCATAGCCAGCTGGATCCTTATCAAGGCCGGTTGTGGGAACTCTGGACGGCGGGCGAGCGCAACGCCATGGCGTTGCTCCGCCAGGTGCAACAGGAAGGCTTTCCGGGGAGCTACACATCTGACCTGCTCCCTGAAAACGAGTCCAGATGAGAATGGAGGGTCTGACATCATGACGGGGTCCATCCCCGGAGGTCAGCATGAAGGGAAAGAAGCACACCGAAGAGCAGATCGCGTTCGCGCTCAAACAGGCTGAAACTGGCGTCTCAGTCGGGGAAATCTGCCGGAAGATGGGCATCGCCGAGTCCACCTTCTACCACTGGAAGAAGAAGTTCAGCGGCCTGGGAGTCAGCGAACTGCGGCGCCTCCGTCAACTCGAAGAGGAAAACCGCAAGATGGGGCAGCTGGTCGCAGACCTGAGCCTGGACAAAGTCATGCTGCAGGACGTCATCAAATCAAAGCTCTGAAGCCCGCCCAGCGTCACGGCCTGGTCACCCACCTTCAGGATGGGTATCGGGTCAGCGAGCGGCGGGCCTGCCGGGTGCTTCGCGCCTCGCGAAGCACCTTGAGGTACCTGCCACGACGTCCACCGAACGAGCCGGTGATCGTCCAGCGCATGACTGAGATCGCCCAGACCCGCATCCGGTACGGGTACCGGCGGATTCACATCTTGATGCAGCGGGAAGGCTGGCAGATCAATCACAAGCGCCTCTACCGGCTCTACCGACAGGCGGGGCTGAACCTCCGGATGAAGCGTCCCCGTCGGCGGGTGAGCGCGGCACACCGTGCCGCGCGAACAGATCCAGTGAAGGTGAACCAGGTGTGGTCGATGGATTTCGTTTCAGACGCGTTATTCAACGGCCGGCGGTTCAGAGCATTGACGCTGCTGGACGTGTATTCCCGAGAATGTCTGGCCATTCATGTGGACGTCAGCATCCGTGCCGAGCGGGTGGTGGAGATCATGCGTTCAGTCACGAGCGCTCGGGGGATCCCCGAGCGCATCCAGGTGGACAATGGCAGTGAGTTCGTCAGTAAGGCCCTGGATTTGTGGGCCTACGAGCAGCGGGTGACACTGGATTTCTCCCGTCCTGGGCGCCCTCAGGACAATGCCCACATCGAATCGTTCAACGGAAGTTTCCGGGACGAGTGCCTGAATGCCCACTGGTTCCTGTCCATGGAGGATGCCGCGGAGAAGATCGAAAATTGGAGGGCCGACTATAATGTCCTCAGGCCGCACTCTGCGCTGGGAAATCTCGCTCCTGGAGCGTTCGCAGCGTTGAATGCCCCGATCCACCGCCCGTCGGAGCCTCCAACCTGACCTGGACCAATTTCTGGGAGCGGCTCAAGGTACGCTGAGATTTGCACATCGGCTGGAACCGCAATTGGGGCACCCTCAGGGGCAAGCCCAGTTCGTTCCCGGTTTGAATTAGGACAGGGCGCACTACCGCTGTAGGCGTAACTGGCTCCTGGCGGGTCCAGCCACAGCAGCAGGTCGGCCACGCCGCAGGGTGCGCGCCATGATCAAGTGCCAATTGAGAAAGGTCAAACGAAGCGCTATCTGCAGGCCAGCAGCGTCAAGTCAATGCGTGACGCCACCGGCCTGTTGAACGTGCCGGTCTCACGGGCGCTGATCGGCCCCGGCGTGGTCCGCCACTTCTTGACCGGGCGACCGGTGGTTCCGGCCTCCTGGCCGGGTTGGGTGGCGGGGGAACTCCTGTCGCAGGGCGCGGTACAGTGACACGCACATGCCGAGCATGATGGCGCTGAAGGGCAGCGCGGCCAGCACGCTCGCCGACTGCAGGCCGGACAGGCCGCCACTCAGGAGCAGCGCCGCAGCGATCATGGCCTGAAGGACGCCCCACATCAGTTTGACCGGGGTGCTGGGGTTGGGGTGCCCGCGGCTGGACTGCATGCCCAGGACGTACGTGGCGGAATCTGCGCTGGTGATGAAGAACGAGGAGATGAGCAGCGTGGCCAGGATGGCCAGGCCACCCCCGAACGGCAGCGTGTCGAACAGGGCGAACAGGGCGGTGGACACGTCCGCTTTGGTCGCCTCGGCGATGGCGACGTCGCCGTTGAGTTCCTGCCTCACGGCGCTGCCGCCGAACACGGTGAACCACAGGAAGCTTACGAGGGCCGGCACCAGCAGCACCCCAGTGACGAACTCCTTGATGGTGCGGCCGCGGGAGACGCGGGCGATGAACAGGCCGACGAACGGCGCCCACGCGATCCACCACGCCCAGTAGAAGATCGTCCAGCTGCCCACCCAGGTGTCGCCCGTGAAGGGCGTCAGGCGGGTGGAGAGGGTGATCAGGTCCTGCACGTACCCGCCGACCGAGGTGGTGAACGTGTCGAGGAGGAACACGGTCGGGCCGAGCACGAAGACAGCCGCCATCAGCAGCCCGGCGAGGATGACGTTGGTGTTGGACAGCAGCTGGATGCCCTTGTTCAGCCCGGTGCTGGCGCTGAGCAGGAACAGCACCGTGACGATCCCGATGATGGTGAGCTGCGGTCCGGTCCCCACCGGCAGGCCGAAGGCGCTGCTCAGCCCGCTGTTGATCTGTACTGCGCCGAAGCCCAGGGAGGCGGCCACTCCGAACACGGTGGCGATGATGGCGAGCACGTCGATCACCTGCCCGACCGGCCCCTCCACCCGGTCGCCCAGCAGGGGCCGGAAGGTGCGGCTGATCAGGGTCGGTTCACCGCGCCGGAAGGAGAAGTACGCAATGCTCAGCGCGACGACGCTGTAGATCGCCCAGGGGTGCAGGCCCCAGTGGAAGAACGCGTACTTGAGCGCCGCGCGGGCCGCTTCGGGCGATTCGGGGGCCAGGCCACCAGGCGGGGTCAGGAAGTGAGAGACCGGTTCGGCCACGCCCCAGAAGACCAGGCCGATGCCCATGCCGGCACTGAACAGCATGGCGAACCAGGAGAGGGTCGTGAATTCCGGCTCCTCGTCGTCCCGGCCAAGTTTCACCGTGCCGTAGCGGCTCAGCGCAAGGTACGCGCAGAACAGCAGGAACGCGAGGACGGCCAGAAGGTAGTACCAGCCGAAGGTGGTGGTGGCGAAGGCCACGGCCGCGCTGGTGGCGGCGCCGAGACCGGCGGGACTCAGGAGGCCCCAGAGGACAAAGGTGACGATGACCGCCACCGACAGGTAAAGCACCATGGTGAACCTCCGGCATGGTGGGCGAAAGCGCGGTCCCGGGCGTGCGCGTCCGGGGTGGGAGGGCCGGGCTCGGGGTTGAACCGGGCCGTGAGGTCCGTGACCTCCGGATGAACCTTCACCCTAACGGACAGAAATGAGAATCATGGCGACAAGGGAAGGGCGGTCCCGGGCTCCGCCTGTAGGCTGAGGGCGAAGCGGGTGCCGTCCGGGCCGGTCTGAGCGACGTGAAGGCTTCCGCCAAGCTGCCCGGCGATCCACTGCGCGATCGCCAGCCCGAGGCCCGCGCCGCCGGACGTGCGCGTGCGGGCCTGGTCCACCCGGTAGAAACGCTCGAAGATGTGCGGCAGGGCCTCCGGGGGGATGCCGGGCCCCTGGTCGGTCACCGTCAGCACCGTCCGCTCCCCTTCGCGGTGAATGCCGACGGTGACGGCCGTGCCGGCCGGGCTGTACTTCAGGGCGTTGTCGAGGAGGATCAGCAGCAGTTGCCGCAGGCGGTCTTTCTCCCCCGCCACCATGAACGGATCCTCGGGCGCGTGCAGGTGAACCGTGTGCGCGGCGCTGAGCCGGCGGGCATCACGGATGGCTTCGGCGGCCGTGGCCCGCAGGGACACCGGCGAGCGCCGGAGGGTGCTCCCGGCGTCACTCTGGGCGAGCAGCAGCAGGTCGTCGACGAGCCGGGCCATGCGCGAAGCGTCCTTCTCGATGTCGGCGAGCATCAGGTCCCGCTCCCCGGCGTCAAGGTGCGGGTGCCGCCGCAGCAGCTGCGCGTTGCCGCGCAGCACCGTGAGCGGCGCGCGCAGTTCGTGCGAGGCGTCGCCCACGAACCGCTGCTGCGAGTCCCAGGCGGTCTGCAGGCTGGCGAGCATCTCATTGAACGTCCCGGCCAGGCGGGAAAACTCATCCCGGTGTTCGGTGGTGTGAATGCGCTGGCCGAGGTCCCGGCTGGCAGTGATGCGGCGCGCGGTGTCCATCATGCGCTCCACCGGCCGGAGCAGCGACCCGGCCAGCCACCACCCGAACAGGAAGACGGCCAGGACAGACAGGCCCGTCACGAGCAGCAGGGAGCGGAACAGCAGGCCGCTGGCGGAGTCCAGGCGTTCCAGGGGCGTGAGGGCCTCGACGTACCCGAGGGGCGCGCCGCGCTGCGTGACCTCGATCACGTACCGCCGCCAGCGTTGCCCGTTGACCGACAGCGTCCCGAAGGCCGTGTTCGCGCGCGGGTCGTCCACGCCCCCGAACGGCAGGGGCAGCACCTTGTAGTACGCGGGCACGGCCGGCGCGTCCAGGGGCGCGTGCGGGTCCGTGGCCGGCAGGCCCGGGTCGCTCGGGGAGCGCGACACCAGCTGCCCGTCCGGGGTGTACGCCCGCAGGACCATCACGATGCCGTCCTTGGCAGGTCCCGAGGTGTCGGCCTCCAGGGCGTAGGAGCGTCCCGTCGCGCGGATGCCGCTTTCGACCAGGCGGGCACTGGCGATCAGCACCCGGTCGATGTTCAGGTACTGCTGGCGGACCGAGAGACTGTATCCGGTGAAGCCCAGGGCGACCAGGGTCAGGCTGGACATCAGGCCGTACCAGAGGCTCAGCCGCCACCGGACGGTCACCGTGGCCTCCTGCGCACCTACCCGCCCCGCAGGACGTACCCCACGCCCCGGATGGTGTGGATGAGGCGGGATTCCCCGCCGGCCTCCAGTTTCTGCCGGACCTGCTTGATGTACGTCTCGACGATGTTCGGGTCACCGAGGTAATCCACGCCCCACGCCCGGTCCAGCAGCACCGACTTGGACTGCACCCGCTCAGGCTGCTCCAGGAAGGCCTGCAGCAGCCGGAACTCCTGCCCGGTGAACGTGATGTCCCGCGCGCCCCGCGTGACCGTGTGCGTCGCGGCGTCCAGGGTGACGTCCTCGAACCGCAGCACTTCAGGTGTGCGCTCCCGGCGCCGCAGTTGCGTGCGGACCCGGGCGAGCAGCACGTCGAAACTGAAGGGCTTGGTGACGTAATCGTCCGCGCCGGCCTCCAGGCCCTCCACCTGATGCTCAGGCCGGTCGCGGGCGGTGAGCAGGATCACCGGCAGGTCGTCGTTGACCTGCCTCAGCCGCCCAAGGACCTCCAGGCCGCTCAGCCCGGGCAGCATCACGTCCAGGACGACCAGGTCCGCCGGCCGGTCCCGGGCGGCACTCAAGCCGCCCTCGCCGTCCCCGGCAGTTTCCACCAGGTACCCCTCGTACGCCAGGCCCCGTTCAAGGAGCGTGCGAACGCCAGGGTCGTCCTCGATGACCAGAATGCGGTACGCCACACCGGCAGTGTAAACGCCCGCCATTCCGGCGCCGAGCAACCACTCAGGTGAGATTCAGCTTCAGTTCCGGTTTCGTCCAGTTCCCCCTGCTTGTGTGCCCGGTATGACCCCTGCTCCTCCCAGGCCCGGCGGCCTGCGCCTGCGCGTCACGGCGGTGCTCGGGCTGCGCCTGACCCGCAGCGTCTTCCGGATCGGTCAGGTGACCGGCCTGGTGTACGACCACGCCCTTCACCGCGTCACGCACCTGCGCGTGACCCTCGCCGGCGGGGAGGGAAGCCTCGCCGTTCCGCTGTCCAGCGTGGATTTCCAGGCCTTGAACCGGGACGAACTGCGCCTGCGCACCTGGCCCCGCGCGCCTCAGACGCCGGGGGACGGCCTGCCCCTCGACGGGCTGATGGTCAAGGCCGACGAGGGGGACGGGGTGGCGTTCGTGCACGACGCGTGGTTCGAGCCGGGCTCCGGCGACATCACCAGCTACGAACTGGGCGCCCTGCCCCGCCGCGCGTCCAGGACCGGAACGGTGAGCGTGCCGGCGCAGGTCCTGGAATGCCGGGACGGCCACCTGTTCGCGCCGCGGCTCCTCATCGCGCGCCTGACCGCCGTACTCGCGGGTGGACTGGGCGCCCCCGCCCTGCCCTGAGGCCAAGCGAGTCACTCAGCTGAAATTCAGCTTCAGTTCCGTTTCCGTCCCGACTCGCGCCTTACGGTGCCGGCATGACCACCCCCCATGCCTCTCCGACCAGCGTGTGGGCCAGTGACCTGCTCGGCGCGTCCGTCATCGCCACCCAGGCACCGGTCGCGCAGGTCACGGGCCTGGTCGTCACGCCCGCAGGCGACGTCGCGGCCCTGCAGGTGGAGCCGCGTCCGGACGGCACGCCACCTGCGGATCAGGCCGCGGCCCTGCTGCTGCCGTTCGACGCAGCGCTGGGGTACGCCCCGGGCGAAGTGCGCGTAGTGTCGGCGGACGACGTGGTGCCCGCGTTCAAGCTGCCGACCCTGCTCGGCCACCTCACCGCCCGCCGCTCCGACCTCCTGGGCGCGCCCGTCCTGACCCCGGATGGCCGGTGCCTGGGGTTCCTGTGGGACGCGCTCCTCGACTGTGCCACCGGCGCGCTCCTGCAGTACCGGATCGGCTCGGCCCCGCAGCCGTCAGGCAGTGCACGCAGCGTGCTGACCGGCGGGCACCTGTGCCGCGCCGCGCAGGGTGGGTTCACCCTGCCCGAACCGTACGCCGCCCTGGTGGACGACCTGATCAACGCGCCACCTGACCTGGCCTGAACCGTGCCTCCGCACCCCTGGCGCATGGTGCCGGGCCGCCACCATGCCTTGCTCTGCGGCCCCGACCTTTCTGGAGGCGCATGATTCAACGCATTCTGCTGCCGCTCAAGGACCTGACCGGTGACCCCTGGCCGCTGCACTGGACCCGGCAGGCATTTCCGCACGTGGACCTCTGCCTGCTGCATGTCCTGGTCCCAGAGCGGCGGGAACTGACACCCTTTCCGATGATGGCCTACGGCAGCGCCCTGTCGACGACCCGCACGGCCGCGTCATCCGTCATGCGGGCCATCGAGGTGAGAGAAGCCCTGCGCTGGCTGGGTCACGGCGAGGTGATCCTGGCGGACCAGGCGGCGCCGGCCATCGTGCAGTACGCCGAGACCGGCGCCTTCGACGCGATCGTGCTCGGCCGTGGACCGTCCTCCCGAGGTGCCCTGGAGCGGGTGCTGGGTGGGTCAGTCACCGCCCGGGTGGCCCGCACGGCCCCGGTCCCGGTGCTGCTCGTCCCGGAAGGCCGGCCTGGCCCCCCGGGGACCGTCTGGGGGCACGCCAGCGAATGGCCGAGTCCCACGCCATGCATGGCGCCGGGCCGGGATGACTAACCGGTGGCCGCGCGAAGACGCGCTTCCACGTCCGCCACCACCTGCCAGGGCTCCCCGTTCAGGGTCAGGGCGATCTCGTCCGGCTTCACCTGAATCACCGGCCCGTCGCCGTGTTCGAGCCCCAGTTCATACAGCAGGATCCGGCCCGTGTGCCGGTCGATCAGGGCGTCGCGGACGGAGGCGGTTGCGCCGGACGGTAGACGCACCGACACGGACTCGATGGGCCGGCGGTCCGTTTCCGGTGCCGAGGAGAGCACAGGCGGCTCCAGGCGCAGTTCCCCCTCGCTCAGGCGGCTGAGGTCGAGCGCTTCGAAGCGCACCTGCCGCCCCACGTCCGCCCGGGTGGACCGCAGGTGCACCCCGACGACCTGGGCCGCGGCATGGTCGTACGCGAGGCATTCGACCGTCTCGACCGTCTGGCCGGCAAATTTCACGTTGAGGCGCCGCAGGTCCGTCACCCGCACCGGAGCGGACGCCGCCGAATGAGAAGTGGTGGTCATACCGGCACGGTAGGTGCCCAGGCAGGATCCCCGCAGGACGAAACCAGGACGTGAGCTGGGCGGACCGTGAAGACCCCACCCAGCCTGGACTCAGGTTTCATCCCGGTCAGGTCCCGGTCCGCGCCCTACCGTTCAGCTCACCCGGCCGGGGGGCGGCCGGCCGTGCTCCGCGGCGCCGCGCGGAGCGCGGGCGAGCACGCAGGCGGCGGTCTCCGGGGTCGACCCTGAAGGAGGTTCATTCATGCGACGCATCCTGATTCCCATCCGCGATCTGGACACCGATCAGTACGCCCTGGAGCTGGCCTGGCAACGCTTCGGGTCCGCCGAGCTTCACCTGCTTCACCTGCTGCCGACCCTCACCCACCGCGTCATCACCTCGCCCGAAGTGGCCCTGGCGGACTTCGCCCTCACGCAGCAGGAGCTCGGGGCGGAAGAAGCCGCCCGCCTGGACGGCCGGGCGGCCCTGGCCGCGATCGGACATCAGGGCGGGTACGAGGTGGTCACCACCCCGGACCCGGCCGCGGAAATCCTGCGGCGCGCGCCGGCGTTCGATCTGGTCCTGATCGGCACCCGCGCCCTAAGGGGCCTTGACCGACTTTTGCTCGGTTCCGTGGCCCACCGGGTGGCCCTGGATTCGCCTGTGCCGGTGATGACGGTCCGGACGGCCCCCACCCCGAGCCGGGACGGCGGCCGCGCGCCCTCCCGCCGATTGCTGCTCATCCGGGACGCCAGCGACACCGGGACAGCCGCCGAACGGTACGTCCGGGACACCTTTCCTGAAGCGGCCGTCGACGTGACGACCCTCTCGCCGGAGCCTGGCCCCATGGTGTTTGCCCTGCACAACCCGGCCGCCGTGGCCCTCCTGCACGAGCGCCAGATGGCCTGGCGACGGGCGCAGCAGAGGGAGTGGGCGTCGGGGGGTCATCCGGTGCAGGGGAACCCGGCGGTGGTGGCACTCGAGGCACTTCAGCATGGGGAGTACGACCTGCTCGTGCTGGGCACGCAGGCCCGCAGTGCGCTGGAGCGCTTCTTCCAGGGGTCGGTGGCCGGGCAGGTCATCCGTGACGCGGACATTCCCGTGCTGACGGTCCGGCGCGTCCTGTCTTCCCAGGAGGATTCAGCACGGGACTGGAGCTCACGTGGGGAACATCCCTCGCTGCCCACCTTCACCCGGTAGCTTGCCGAACGCGAGGGCCACATGGAGGGTGGCCCGGGGCCGTCGGTCAACCCTCCGGGATGTCCCGGGCGTCAAGGGTCAACACCTGCTGCAGCCGCCGGTACCGCTCCTCGATCTCCAGCCGGTCACTGACATTCTTCGTCGCGTGCAGGGCATCGCCATAAATGAGGTCGGCGTGGCGCCGGATCTCGTGGTGCCGGTCCGGCGCCACGAGCGCCTCGGCCACCCGGGTCAGCACTTCCAGCAGGCGAAGGGTGACCGCCGGACTGCTGTGCCCGTACTGGCGGATCATGTGGAACATGGCGTCCATCAGCCCGGCGAACGTCGTGGGGGGGTACACCAGGCGCAGGTGCCCGTCGTCGACGTGCACCCCACTCGGCCAGCGGCGGCCGTGCAGGCGGCACAGGACGTCACCGAACCGGTCCGTGACGTCCATGGCCGTGACCGGATCGTTCACCCCTGGGCTCAGCGCACGCACCGCCACTTCCGTCAACTGCCGCACGCTGTACTCCAGGTCCTGCCCCTCCACGCGCCGGGGACCGAGGGTCAGGGCGTCCATCACCCCCTCCGGAAGGTGAGGCACGCCGACGGCAATCGGGGTATTCGGAAAGACGTACGTGCCCGGCCGGACGTTCAGCCGCACGGCGACGTGCGCCTGCTTCGCGGCCGTGAGCAGCTGCTCCACGTCCAGAAGTTGCAGGTACCCACCCGCCGGTGCGCGCAGGACCTCACCGCCCTGCCAGAACGCTTCCGGCGGCGGACTGGACGGTCCCTCAACGGCGTCCCCGACCGGGTGGGTGGCCCGGGTGAGCGCGCCCTGCAGGTCATCCCGCAAGAGGTTCACCACCGTCGTCATGTTGATGGTGCCCGTGACGTGGGCCAGGAAGTACACCAGCGCGGCGACGCACAGCAGCGCCAGCAGCATCCCCACGGTCACGTTGTAGTGCGGCACGAACGGGCTGTTTTCACCCCCCTGCACGGCGCGAAGCGTGTACAGCGTGAATGCGAACGTGGCGATGAACACGCCCAGGACGACCTGGTTCCCGCGGTCCCGGGTGAAGTGGTCCAGCAGTCGCGGTCCCATGCTGCCCGCGGCGTACGACAGCGCGGCGATGGTGATGGAGAAGACCGTACCGGCCACACCGATCGCGCTGCCGGCCACGGCGCTCAGGACACTCCGGGCCCCGCTCTCCCCGCCCGAGTACACGAAGGCCAGGCCCTCCGGGATTCCGTTCTGCTCCTCGAGCGTGATGCCGGCCTCGGCGAGCAGGACCGCGAGTACCGTGAGCACGGCGGGAATGAACCAGAACTGACGCGTCCATTCCCGCAGTTGGAATCGCAGGCGGTTCACGCCTCGCCTTTCGCCTGGCCGCGTGCCGCACTCTTCGCGGCGGGCCAGCCCTCCCGCTGCCGCGACCGGTCTCCATCCCCGTCCTCGGTCTGGTCGTGGAGGAGCAGCTGTTGGGTGGGGAACGGAAGATCAAAGCCGTGACTGGGCAGCGTCCGCTTGATGGTTTCGAGTACCTGGTCCTGCGCCTCCACCGCCTCCCGCCGGATGGGCGGATCAATCCAGAAGCGCACCTCCAGATTCACGGAGAAGTCACCCAGCTCCCGAACCAGGACCTGCGGCGCGGGGTCACTCAGGACAACGTCCAGCCGGGACACTTCATGGAGGATCAACTCCTTGGCCAGCGCAATGTCGTCCCCGTACCCGATGCCCACCATGACGCTCAACCGGCGCTTGTCCAGCGCCGTGTTCACCACCACCCGGTTGGTGTACAGCTCGCTGTTGGGAATCACTACCAGGCGGTTGTCATACGTGCGGAGCATCGTGGCCCGCATCTGGATGTCCTCGACGGTCCCCTCGTGGTCACCGGACACAATCTGGTCCCCGAGCCGGAATGGACGGGTGACCAGAATCAGCAGACCAGCCAGCAGGTTCTGGAAGATGTCCTTGAACGCGAACCCGATCGCCACTCCGCTAATCCCGAGCGCGCCGAACAGCGAGGCGGCGGTCAGGGTCGGGATGATGATGGTCAGCGCGACCAGCGCCCCAAACGCCAACACCGCCCAGGACGCGATGCGGCCAAACACCATCGCAATGCCGTGGGGTTGTCCCGCGCGCGTCGCGAACCCCTGGACGGCCTGGCGCACCACGTTGCCCAAAAACACGAACAGGGCGAAGACCAGCAGGCCGATCAGCAGGTTCGGAATGGCCGTAATGAGCCCCTGCAGCATGTTCTGCAACCGAATTAGGATCGGCGAGAGTTCAAGGTTCATGACTCCAGCAGTCTAGGCGGCACGCTGGCAGGCTCCGTTTACGCCTTAATCACACTGATGGCCCCCCCGGATTCCAGCACCGCGAACTTCACCTGGGACACGTCCTGAATGCCGGAAGCGCGCAGCGACTGCTCCAGGATCGCTGGGGACACGCGGGCTTTGCGCATCACCTGCTCGCGCATCACCCCGCGCTCGACCAGGACCACGGGCTCATTGTCGAACACGCCCTGGGCCGCTCTGGACCGGGCACTCCAGGTGGACACCAGGAACTGCAGGCCCACCAGGAGCAGCAGACTGAGGCCCGATTCCACCACGCTCTTGCCCAGAATGGCGCTCGCCACCAGGGAACCGGCCGCCACGTTGGTGAGGAAGTCGTAACTCGTAAAATTCGCGAACGTCCGGGCCCCGAAGGTGCGGGCCAGAAGGAGCACGTACGCAAACAGCAGCACGGTGCTCAGAACGATGCGGACGAGGAGTTGCACGCGCCAGCCGCCCTCAGGTGTGAGCAGGTCTGACAGGGCGCTGAGGATGACGTCCATGCGTCCATCTTGACCCAAGGTGATGATGCCGGGACTCCGGCACTTTTGTCGGGCGTGCTCCCCCTCCTGAATGGGCGTGCCGTTCATTCAAAGGCAACGGTATCCCTGCCGCCACCCGGAAGAGGAGTTCACAGAAGACCAGTGCAGGTCTGACGACATTCAGCGGGCGTCGAAGAGCGTGTCCCAGGTCACTAAGGCCGCACCGCGCCTCGAGCACCGTGTCGTGGGCATCGGCCGCATTCAGATTGGATGGATGGCAGGAGGCGTTCCTTCCGTGTCCCTGAGGCCAAAGGACCACCTGCGCGATCACATGGCGCCCAGCCTCGCCATCTGCCCGCAGTTGAATGGTCCGTTCAACCCGTTGTCAGTTCCCAGAGGAAAGGTCACGGATGAGGCCGTTCATCTCGGCAATCTCTCGCTTCTGTGTTTCGATGATGCCGTCCGCCAGAGCGCGAACGCGCGGATCACTCAACTGGGCCCGCTCGCTGGTCAGGATGGCGATGGAATGGTGAGGAGTCATCGCCCGCATCCACGCCACGTCCCCCACCAATGCCTGTGAGCGGACCAGTCCGAGCCCGGTCAAAAACACCACGGCACTCCCGACCAGAATGGCGGTGTTCTTCGCGCGGTCCTGATACATGTTCCGCATGAACAGCCACATGATCACGGCCATGGCTGCCGAGGACATCATCGTCATGTACACGCGGGTCCAACTGAACTGCACATGGTCGATCTGGTAGGTGTTGAAGTACATCACCACGTACATCACCAGGGCGGACGCGAGGATCATCGCGACGAAGCGCCGGTAAGGGGTATGGGGTGATGAGGCCTTGGTCTCGTGCGTGGGGGAACCGTCGGAGGGTGTCATGCACAATATTGAACTTTCCCCTCTTTATCCCGATGAACTGGTTCTTTCGTGTTTGTTCGCAGGGCCACCTGCGTGCAGGGAGGTGTCTGGAACCGGATCGTCCCCGCCTTCCGCTCAGGCACGAGAACCACGCGCCTCCCGCGACCCAGGTGGCCCGTCGCGGCTGGCTGTGGCTCCTTCCCTTCACCCTCGCCACCCCCCTGATCTCCGCGCTCGCCCCGGCACCCTGAAGGAGGGCGGCGTGGACGGCCTGAACTCCCGGGTCCCAGTGCGTGCACCCTCCGCCTGAATTCCACGGCTCTCCGTCGTCCACGCCCCCTGGCTCGCAGGGGCGCGGACGACGGGTTCACCACGGCGGTCGTTTGTTCAGTGCGCTTTGAGCCAGCCCTGGAAGTCCTGCATCTCACCCGCCTGCGCCGTCACGATGCGCCTGGCGAGGTCCAGGACGAACGCGTCCTGCGTGCGTTGCAGGGCCAGGTTGGCTTTCTCGTTGGCGGCCGCGTGATGCGGGATCATCCCTTCCAGGAAGGTGCGCTCCGGCGTGCTGGACGCGCGGATCATGTCCGGCATGTCCATCATGCGGTTCATCTGCATCATGCGCGTCATCATCTGGTTCGGGCCACCGTACGCGCGCAGCCGGGCCTGCATCTCGGCGATCTCACGGGCCTGGTCCGCGATGATCTGCGTCGCCCAGGCGCGCACCTGGGTGTCCTGCGTGCGTTCCAGGACGGCGCGGCTGCTGTCGATTGCCCCCTGGTGGTGCGGAATCATCATGGACATGAACGCACGCTCGAAAGACCTCCCGCTCAGCCGGGCGAGGTCGTTCATCATCGGCATCATCATGGCGCGCATGTCCAGTTGCATCTGCAGGCCCATCCGCGACAGGCCCGGCACGGAAGCCGACGGCGTCATGGGCTGGGTCATGTGCGTCATGCCGGGCATGCCCGTGCCCCCCATCCCGCCAGCCTGGGCGGGTCCCAGGGAGAGCAGGGCCGCGGTGAGCAGCGCGCGCCTCATGCGCTCACGCTTGCGAGCAGGGCCTGACACGCCTGCTCGCAGCGGCGGCAGCTTTCTGCACACACCGCGCAGTGCGCCATGTCCATCTCCTGCGCGTGCCGCTCACATTCCTCGGCGCAGGCCTGACAGGCGCGCAGGCAGGCGGCGAGCTGGGCGCGCATGACCTGCGCGTCCCCCTGGCCGGTCGCGGCGAGGACCTGCATCGTTGCCCGGCACACAGCCGCGCACTGCGTGTTGAGGGTGATGCAGTGCGTGAGGTGGTGCAGGTGCTCGCCTTCGTTCAGGCACGCGTCGGCGCACAGGGCGCAGGTCGCCTCGCATTCCAGGCAGGCCTGCAGGCAGGCGGCGAGCTGGTCCACGGTGGCGGGGTTGGTCTGCGGGTGGGTGCGGAGCATGCGGGTGAGGGTGTCCATGGGGCCTCCAGGGTGGGGAAGGTGCCGTGACCACCGTGGTCACGTGGCACTCCCGGCAAAGAGAGACCTTCACCCTGACGGGCGCATGTTCAGCTTCTGTAAAGCGCGCAGCGCCTGAAGGAACGCTGAAGGGCGCTCCTGAGCCGGCGCAGCGGGCGAAGAGATGGGCGGTCAGGGCGAGCGTCAGCAGGGGAGACAGGTCATGCGCGCTCCTCGCTGCGGGGAAGGAGGACGCCCCCAGACGGGAGGACCAGCACCCGGTCGATGGGGGCGCTATCCAGGTACACGACCTCGAGCAACCGGCCGTTCACCACGGTCTGGGAGGTCACCATCGGGAATTCCCTGGGCGCTTCGAGGACGGACGACGATTCCAGCCACTGAATGACCGGGTCACTGCCATGGCACCGCTGAAGGTGCGCTCCATGTGGCGGCCACTTGCATTCCCCGTGGTGGACGGGCAATCCTGAAGTAGGAGGCCGCCATGACCCACTTGCTCCGCGACCTGCTCACCGACCCTGAACTCCTCCAGCACACCCTGGAACCCCGGCCCACCGTCGAACGCGAAACGCAGGAATGGTGCCCGGAGTGCGAGCAGTACGTCCCGGAGCTGATCTACGGCTTCTGCCTGCCCTGCCTTGAGGGGCGGGATCCGGAAGACGCACCCGCCTGAACTAAGAAGCCGTCGGCGCCCAGTTCCTTGCACGCTGCCGCTGGTGCTGGAGGAGGTGAGGCGCCTGTCCGACCTCGTGCACTGCAGCACGGTGCCCGTGATCATCAACGGCCGGGACGTCACCACGCACCCCGACACCGTCCGCACGTGGACGCACGTCACGGACGAGGCATGGATTCAGGCCAAGGAGCACGGGCCCCTGAAGGTCTACAACATGGGCACGCTCGTCGCCGAACTCAGCTCGTACCGCGCGGGCTGCTCGGGGGTCGTGGTGACGAAACCCGGGCACGCCCTGGCACTCAACATGGCCCGGAACGACATCCTGGACGCCGAGGACGGCCTGCGGCGCCGCCTGAAGCGACTCCTCAAGGAAATCGGGCAGGAACGCACCCGGTCCGCCACGCGCCTCAGCGAGTCCGACCTGCGGCGCTTCACGGCCGACGTCGCCACCCTGAACGCCGACTTCGAGCAGTACCAGAAACTCCGGCTGTTCACCGACGCCGCCGGGAAGAACCTGCCCATCGGCAGGCTCATCACCAGCCTGCAGGAGACCGGGGTGCTGACCCTGCACAGCGCCGAGCACGCCAGCCTCAGCCGCCGGGCCATGGACAACCGCCTGGCAACGGTGCTGGACGTCCGCACGCTCGAACGCTGGAACGTCGATTCACTCGACGAACTCGTGGGGGTCCTGACGCGGTACAGCGAGCACGCCTGGAACTTCCGCGTGAGTGGCGCCTACGGGCACGCCCAGGCGCTCAAGGCGGCGCGCGTCGAACCGGACCTGACGAAGGCCGTGCCGCAGTTGCGCGGGTTCTACGCCCTTAGCCCCGAGGTGAAGGGGTACCCGCGGGCGGTGATGGTGGGCCTGCGCGAGATCGGCCGGGACGTGCAGATGACCGCCTGGCGGTACCGCAAGGAGCAGGACGGCCCGGCGCCGGGCCTGGGGCGGCCGTTTACGGAGCGGCGCGTGAAGGCCGGGCAGAGTGACCTGGCGGACGTGTGGACGGACGGGGAGAAGAACGTCGTGGTGCACGAGTCGCGCCTGGAGGGCGTGAAGACCGTCCGGGACGTGGAGCGGCTGGTGCTGGACGTGCTGCAGGTGGTCCTGCCCGGGGGGAGCACGATGGTGGGCGCGCCGGACGACACGGCCGCCGAGACTCTCGTGCGGTTCCTGGAGGCGGAGCCGCGCGTGACGGAGTGGACGCTGCGGGTCGTGCGGGCCCTGGTGGGCGAGGCGCAGCGCCTGAACGTCAAGGTCCCGCACCGCCTGCTGCACCTGCTGGGCACCGCGGAAGGCGTCGAGGATCAGGCGGAACGGGTCGCGGTCGTCAACTAAAGATGAGGGGGAAGGGGCTCGCCCCTTCCCCCTCATGTCGTTGACCTCTGGTCCGGTCGTTCACGAGTCAGGCACAGGGCTGGGGCGCACCCATCCCCGGAGACGCAGCTCCATGGAAGAGGGTTGCTCGACCGTCCGGAGCTCTGTGACGTTCAGGGCCCCGGTTTCCACCTGTACGGCCAGGGCGCGGAGGGCCTCGGCCACCTCCGCCCGCTCACTGGCGGTGATGGCCGAGGCCCACCCGCGCACCGTGACCTGCCCGCGTGCGCGCATCAGGTCCTCCAGTTCAGGCAGGAACTCCCCGAGGATCACGGCACTGTACCCGCGCACCCCGTCCATACAGTTCGCCCAGTCGCGAAGAACGGCCAGGCCTTCGTCGTTCTCGTAGTCGACGATGCCGGTCGGCAGGCTGTACCGGCGCAACTGGGCCAGCAGCCGGCCCTGCAGTTCGTCGAGCATTGCCAGACCGCCAGGCTCGTCGTCCGCCGAGTCGCGTTCATTCTGAAGGTCCAGCAGCAGGGCCACGGAGAGCACGGCTTCATCTGAGGTACGCGTGGTCTGCTCCCCGATCCGGCCGATCAGGTGGTAGCCCATGCGAATCATCCACCCCAGGTACTGCCGACCGGTCTGCCGGTCACGTTCGACGGGGTCGTCAAGTTCCACGCCACTCGGACTGCCGTAGGTGAGGTGCACGTACTCCGGCCAGACGCGGTGGGGTGGCGGTTCAGGTGGCTCGAACGACAGGTTCGTGCGGGTGATCATCCCTGAACACTAGGGCATCGCCCGGGCACGCGGCGCCACACTTCGCTCTGCCTGAGCAGCTGGACGACGGGCCTTGACGCGCCAGGGATGAGGTCCTCAGCTCCGGGCTCTTTCCCTCCCCCCGCGAGAGTCGCGGGGGGCTTTTGCCGTCATGCACTTCGATCTCGGACTTCCGCCGGCCGTGCACGCCCACACGGCCCTGATCCTCTACACCGACCCCACCGGCACCGAAGGCCTCGTCATGGAACACGCCCTGCGCGAAGAGCACGGTCACCCAGTCATGGCTGAGGGCCGCAACGTCTCCCAGGGCACCATCGACGCGATCCTCCGCCTCAACGCCCTCCAGACCCTCACGTTCATCCCCGACGGCGTTGTCGCCGTGGGCACCAATGCGCTGGCCTGGGTCAGTCCCCCCCGTGAGCGGCGTCTGCTGTTCCAGGGTGCCATGGACGCGGCCGTCGCGGAACTCGACGGGCAGGTGTTCCCGCAGCCCCGGCTGCTGTTCATCGCCCGGGGCGCGTCCCTGTTCATCTACGCCCTCACCGGGGACGGGCGGCCCGGGCCGGACACCCCGCTGAGCCTGGCGCCGTATTACAACGTGTTCGCCAGCAACCTGGTGTGCAACGGCAGCATGCAGCGCCCCAAGCGGCTGGACGTCGACTCCATTCCCGAGTGGGAGGACGCGTTCTTCTACTCGAACTTCGTCAAACCCGCCGATCAGCGCAAACGCCACGCCTTCCCGGGCACCGTGCGGGAACTGTGGGACGCCGCGAAGGCCGCGGGGCAGTTCCGGGACGAGTGGCTGGTCCCGGCCGGCACGACCCTGAAGGTGGCGCTTGGGGGCGGGCAATGACCCGCAGGAAGGAGAAGGCTCCGGAGAGCGCACTTCCCTCCCGTGAGCACGTGCTGCCCGCCGACTACCTGACCCGGGGTCCGCTGCGGGTCGCCCTGGTCGGGGTGGGGGGCACGGGGAGTGAGGTCATGACCGGCCTCACCCACCTGCACCTGGCCCTGCGCGCCCTGGACTACCCAGGCCTGCAGGTGGTCGCGTTCGACGACGACACCGTCAGCCCCGCCAACCTCGTCCGGCAGCGGTACCACCCCGCCGACCTGGGGCGGAACAAGGCTGAGGTGCTCGTCACCCGCGTGAACCTCGCCTGCAACCTCGCGTGGACAGCCATCCCACAGAAGTTCAGCGGGGACCGCGCCCGGCAGCCGTGGGACCTGGTGATCAGCTGCGTCGACTCCCGCGCCGCCCGCAGGAGCCTGCACGCCGCGGCGTTCGGGAAGGGCCTGTACACGTGGCGGTACTGGCTGGACTGCGGGAACGACCTCACCACCGGGCAGGTCGTGCTCGGCACGCCACGGCAGGCCGGGAAGGAGTTGAAGCGGGCCTTGCCGTGCGCGACGGAGCTGCACCCGGAGCTGATGGACACGGCCCTGCCGGAGGACGACACGCCCAGCTGCTCGGCGATCGAGGCGCTGAGCCGCCAGGACCTGTTCGTGGGCCGGATGGTGGCCACGCACGCCCTGGACCTGCTGTGGCAGCTGTTCCGGCACGGGTCGGTGGCGCACCACGCCAGGTACTTCGAGTTGCGCAGCGCCGCGCTCGCCAGCCGGCCGTGCCCCAGCGCGGAACCCGCGCGCCGGAAGAGGGGGCCGGCGTGATCCTGAACCGGTTGGCCCGGGAGCACTTCCCGCACCTGCCGCCCAGTGAAGGGCGGGCGGCGGTGATCCGCCTGCTGGACGCGCTGGACCGGGACACGCTCGCGGCCGCCCGGGTCGAGCGGCACCACGGCACCGGAAGGTCGCCCATCCGGGAATCGGGCGGGGTCGCGGCGCGGTCGGGGTGACCCTCACGCGGGGCGTGGCCGGGCGGCGTGATCAAGAATCTGCCCCTGTCCACCCCCGCCGCCCGGTACGCCGATCAGGTGCGCGCCCTGTACGGCGCGGCGGCCGCGAGTGTCACCGTGCGCCATGTGGGGTCCCGGGTGAGCCTGCTCGTGCAGGACGCCCGCGGTGACGTGCTGAGCCCGGACGACGACGCGCCGTGGGCGGACCTGATGGCCCTGCTGGACGACACCCTGGACGCCGGCCTGGTCGGCACCCTGGACCTTGCTGGAGTCGCGGTCCCCGCGGAGGAAGCGTGGGTGCCGGCAATGTCCACAGCGGTCGCCAGCATCGCCCTGCCCTGGTGAACGACCACAGCGTGATCACAGTGACTGAAATGAGCCGGCCCAGGACGAGGGGCCTGCGCTCTAAGTGGTGGCGGGGCGCATGTCCGCCGCCATCTGTGAGGTGGACGTGATCCAATGGGTGTGAAGCGTATCGCCCGTTCCCACTCACTCCCGCCGCCTGGAGGTCCCGTGCTGCCCCGCGTGCTCCCACTTCTTTCCCTCCTCGTGACCCTGTCCACGGCCTTGGCGGGCGGTGGAGGTGAGGCACCGACCGTCACCCTGAACAATCCCAGTTGCCACCCGGTGATCGGCACGGTCACCTTCCGCACGGCAACAGACCCGGCCGCCTCCCGGCGTCTCGCCCAGCTATTCGCCCAAGACCAGGCAGACCGGGCCGTTCAACCCATCGACTGGTCCAAGGTGGCTCCGGCCGACCAGGCCCGGCGCAGCGAGACGCTGCAGCTCCTCAATGGCGGGCGGCTCAGCCAGGGTGAGGACTTCTACCACGCCGCGTTCCTCTTCCAGCATGGGGACTGCCCGCAGCACTACGAGCTGGCGAACCTGCTCGCACAACAGGCGATGCGACGCGGGTACCCGGCCGCCGGGTGGCTGTATGCCGCGACGTTCGACCGCTGGATGCTCAGTCTGGGCCGACCTCAGAAGTACGGCACGCAATACGTGACTGAACCGGAAGGCTGCGTTGTGAAGCTGGCGCCGTACGACCCGGCAACCACCGACGCGGAACGCACCCGGTACGGTGCGCCGACGCTGGCCGTGGCCCTCCGGCAGGCGGACAAACTCAGTGCACTTTGCAATGCCAGGCAATCAAATTGACCCTGACTTCGAGGGAGATTGACGATTGGGACCGGGGCTGAGGGTGATTCTGGCATCCCTGCTCGGCCTGGCCAGCCTCTGGCGGGCCTGGAGACTCGCGTCGTCAGCGGCCGCGAACTTCCAGGCGGACAACCCGGCCCCCGGCTGGCGAGACAGTGTCCTCGCCCTGGGTCAGCTGAGCATCGCGGGTGGAGTCCTCTGGAATGCAGTGCGGAACAGGCCATGAGCACCTCCCAGCGAAACGTGCAGGACGTCAAGGGGGTGACATGAGACCCTCGTACTTGTGGATGGCGGTGCTCGTCCTCGTGGCTGTCCTCGGGCTGGCAGACGTCACCCGATCGTCTCCGCAGCGGGAGAACGACGAGACGAAGGCCACGGTCGACACGTTCCTGAACAGCGTCATCGCCAACGATCTGAACGCCCTCGCACAGGCCACAGGCACCGCCTCCACCAACGCCCTTCAGGAAACCTGGGGGGCGGCGACCGCTGGAAACATCAGGCAACGCACCGCGGCCAAAGCGAACCGCCCAGAGGATTACCGCTGGGAAATTCTGCCCCGGCCAGAGAACCGCGTGCACCTCGATCTGTGGATGAAAAACCACGAGGCGATCGCCGCAAAAGCCAACGAGTTCATGGGCTTCATCTTCGATGAGGACGGCACCCTCCTGACCCCGGAAGACCAGATACCACTTAGAGTGCCTAACAAAACCGTTGGTGCTGCTTGAACGTGATGAGGCAGCAGGCCAACTGCGTGAACGCCAGGTGGATGTCCGCCCGCACCTCGTACCGCACCCGAAGCCGACGGAAGCGGCTGAACCATGCCAGTGTCCGCTCCACCACCCAGCGGTGCCGTCCCAACCGCTCACTCGACTCTCGACCCCGGCGTGCAATTCGCACTTTGATCCCACGTTTGTGGCATGCCCGGCGGCACCGGGGAATGTCGTACGCCTTGTCCGCATGAAGCCTCTCTGGGCGGGTGCGAGGATGCCCACGCCGCCCATTGTGGATGGGCGGCACCGCGTCCAGCAGCGCTTCGAACAGCATGCTGTCATGCCGATTCGCTGGCGAGATCAGCACCGCCAGCGGCGTCCCGCGGCCATCGACGATCACATGACGTTTGCTGCCTGGCCGGCCGCGATCCGTGGGGTTCGGGCCGGTCTGGGCCCCCCCCGGGCGGCGGGGATGCTCGTGCTGTCCACACACGCCCGTGACCAGTCGAGGTGATCCGCCTGCGCCATCCGGTCAAGGAGCACCTGGTGCAGGCGGGTGAAGACACCCGCCGCGTGCCAGTCCCGCAGCCGTCGCCAGCAGGTCATGCCGCTGCCATACCCGAGCTCACGGGGGAGGTGTTCCCAGCCGATGCCGGTCTTGAGCAAGTAGAGGATGCCTTCCAGTGCGGCTCGGTCAGGCACCCGGGGTCGGCCGCCTCTGGGTCTGGGTGTTTCGGGTGGGAGCAGTGGCTGAATCAGCTGCCACAACTCGTCGCTGACCAGGGAGGTGGC
This sequence comes from Deinococcus ficus, assembly GCF_003444775.1. Classification (NCBI taxonomy): domain Bacteria; kingdom Thermotogati; phylum Deinococcota; class Deinococci; order Deinococcales; family Deinococcaceae; genus Deinococcus; species Deinococcus ficus. The sequence goes on from NZ_CP021082.1 coordinate 487,591, forward strand.
CATGCCTCACCTTGCGCCCCCAACCTGAGGTTTTGATAGGCGCTCTTATGCCCGAAGCAGACGCACTGCACCTCGCCGGGCAAGACCCCACCATTCACCCCCTGCACTACCGCGTCCCGCTGCACCTGATCCGCATGAACGGCCGACTGATCGTGGACCCGAATGACCCCGGCACGTTGGCCGTCCTGACCTTGGTCCGCCGGGGCACATTGACCGCGGAACACGACCGGTACGAGGTGAAATAAGCCCGGGCCGATGGGCCCTTCTCCTTCCCTTCTGGCCTCCAGAGTCACACCGCTGCCATGCCCCTTAAGACCTTGCCTCCCGACCCGTGTCCGCGAGCTGATGAACCACGGCCCGACCGATGCTGTGCTTACCGGCCGCTGGTCGCGAGTCACGCGGCGACCATCTGCCACTCGATACCCCAAACCACGCATGGCACCAGCGATCCCCTGGCCTACACTGCCACGTCATGACCTTGTCCCTCCCGTCTGCTTCCGAGCTCGCGCAGTGGAGCCTGACCTGCCAGCGTCCTTCTCCGTGGGTGTCCACCAGTGACCGGTTGACAAACCTCACCGACGAACATGCCTTCGACCTGCAACTGGCCACCGACAAGGGAATCGCCGCTCAGCGGGCAGAGCACTTCGACCTGGGCATTGCGCCAGACCGGTGGTTGAACCGCTGGGTGAAGGTGCACGACGATCTGAACGCCATGCTGAGCATCCGGTTCAAGGGCATGGACGTCACGCAACCCTTCGTGGACGTCAGCGTCACCACTCGTCCCCTGACGAGCAACGATTTCGCGGCGCTCCGTGAAGTGGCGAGCCGCGAGTACGGTCCTTTTCAGGCCCTGCGCTTGCGCTTCTGGAGCCCCGCGGACATGAATGAGTTTCCGGAAGTGGCGCCTGATCTCCGCGCCCTGGCCGCGCCCCTCAGCGAGCTGCGGAATCAACCTGTGCCGGAAGGCCTCACGCTGAGCCCCACGCCGGATGACCGTCATTACGTTCAGGCGCAGGCGGCGTACGGGGTGGTGGATGCCCAGCACCCGGCACACGGGGCTCAGGCCAGTCTGATCAGCCGCGAGGACCTGCAGGACGGCATCGAAGCGGGCACGATGTTCGACGTGATGTGGAACGGTGACTGGAGCGGCTACGCAGGGACGCTGCCCGGAACGAACCACGGGTTCCTCACGCAGACCGTGCAAGAACTCGTTCTTGCCCCGCACGCCCGCGGTCAGGGGTTGGGGCCTTTTCTGTCCGTCCTGCTCGCTCACCACCTCCCGGATGACGGAAGCGTCCTGTACGGCACCATTCACGGGGAGAACACCGGGGCCAGGCAAGCGGCCCTGACCGCAGGACGGGTCGATTTCGGTGGATGGAACTGGCTCCCCATGGGTTGAGTGCCTGGAGAGGTCCGAGAGGAACCAGGGAAGGATCCGCACGCCAGATTCACCAGGTCCTTCGATTCTCCCAGGAGGAAGATGACGCAGACACCCAAAGGCAAGACCAGCACTCTTCCCGCAGACACTGACATGTCCCGCACTGACGGCGCCCAAGGCACAGACCTCTGGGGCCCAGCTCCGACCCGCGGGGGCGCCATCGTCCTGAAGGACGGCGCCGTGGCCCTGATTGAACGTCAGGTCGACGGGATGGTGAAGTACGTGGTTCCAGGCGGGAAGGTCGAGGCAGGAGAGGACGTCCGGGAGACCGCGCGGCGCGAGATCCTCGAAGAAACAGGCCTGGAGGTCTCGATCGGCCGTCTTGTAGCCACCGTGCAGTTCGGGGTCAACGTGCAGCAGTACTTCAGTGCCGACGTGACGGGGGGCGCCTGGGGCTCGGGGCAGGGACAGGAGGTGCTGGGCCTCGGTGATCCAGCCGACGGGACCTACGCCGCCGTGTGGGTCCCGGTTTCCCGGTTGCGCGGCCTTGACGTGCGTCCGCGTGATCTGGTCGCGTCTCTCGCCCGCCCCGGGCCGCAGGAGACCACCTGGCTGCCTCACCTGGACGTCTTTACAGAGTCTTAACAAAGCTTGAATAGGGTGCTGGACGATGCGCTGCACCCTGATCCTGACGCTCTGCGCCCTGCTCTCCCTGGCCTCCGCCGCCACCGTGAAGGTCAAGTCCGGTGACACGCTGTACGGGCTGGCCAAACAGCACGGCACCACCCTGCAGGCCCTCGTGGCCGCCAACCGCGGCCTGGATCCCCAACGGCCCCTGCAAGTGGGCCAACTGCTGCAACTCCCCGCGAAAGGCAGTGCCCGTGCCGGCTCCACCCCGGTCGTCCGCGCCGCGTCCATTCGCGTGAACGCTGTCATGCCCGTCCAGGGGCGCCTGACCAGCCCGTACAGCAGCGCCCATCAGGGCCTGGATCTCGCCGCGCCGGTCGGCACGCCCATCCGGGCTGCCCTGGCCGGACGTGTCGTCGAATCCCGCTTCGACGGCCGCACCGGTTGGGGCTGGACGGTCCGCCTGGACCACGGGGGCGGCCTGACCACCCGCTACAGCCACAACAGCGCCAACCTCGTCCGTGTCGGCCAGACCGTGACGGCCGGGACCGTCATCGCCCGCGTCGGCAGCACCGGGAACAGCACCGGTCCGCACCTGCACTACACGGTGATGCAGGGCGGCCGCGTCATCAATCCCAGCAGCATTCACTGAGCTCGTTCCGCCAGGATCACCCCCAGTGTCTTGAAGCGGGGCGCCTCCGGGCCGGGATGGCCGGAGGCGCCCTGGGCTGGCGATCAGTCGGGGCGCAGGGCCGCGGCGAGGCTGCCCAGCAGCTCCTCGGCGCGCTCGTACCCGGGCCGCAGGTACACCATCGCCAGGGTCGTCCAGTCCTGCACGGCCGCGACCTCCAGGTCACCGTCGTGCTGTTTCAGGTGCGGGTACAGGCCGTACTCGACGTAACAGCCGTACTCGGCCGCGACGTCTTCCAGGCGCCGGGTGTTCTCGTCGGTCCAGGTGAGCAGGTACGGCAGCGCGAAGGCGGGTTTCCCGCAGCTGCCACCCATGCCGATCAGGGGCAGGCCGGCGACCTGCTGCGCGTCCGCGCGGAGCGCCGTGCGTTCCAGGAAGGCGAGGCGGTCCCGCCCGAGGTCCTTGCGGGGGAGTTTCTGAGCGGCGATCCAGGGGCCAACGGTGAGTTTGGGCATGTGAGGTGTCCTTGAAGGTCAGGCGGGGCGGGGGGTGAGGGGGGCAGATGGAGCGGGCCGCGCGGCCGGCACGGGGGGCCGGAAGCCACGCAGTCTCAGGGCGTTGCTCAGCACGAACACGCTGCTCAGGCCCATGGCGGCCGCGGCCAGCACCGGGGAGAGCAGCCACCCGAACGCAGGGTAGAGGAGACCGGCGGCCACGGGAATCAGGACGATGTTGTAGGCGAACGCCCAGAACAGGTTGAAGCGGATGTTGCTCAGGGTGGTGCGGCTCAGGGCCACGGCGTTGGGCACGCCGCGCAGGTCGCCACTCATCAGGATCACATCGGCGGTCTCCACGGCGACGTCCGTGCCGGTGCCGATCGCGAGCCCCACATCCGCCTGCGCGAGTGCCGGGGCGTCGTTGATGCCGTCGCCCACGAACGCCACCTTCTGTCCCTTGGCCTGCAGCGCCGTGACCGACTCACTCTTGCCGCTGGGGAGCACCTCCGCGAGCACCTCGTCGATGCCCAGCTGCCGGGCGATGGCCTGCGCGGTGCGGGCATTGTCCCCGGTGATCATGGCGACCTTCAGCCCCATGCGGTGCAGCGCCTGAACCGCCTCGGGGCTGCCGTCCTTGATCGGGTCGGCCACCGCGATGATCCCGGCCAGCTGCCCGTCCACGGCGGCGTACAGCGGACTCTTGCCCTCATCGCCCAGCCGCTCGGCCTGCGCGGCGAACGCCTCCACGTTCAACCCCAGCTTCGTCATGTACCGGTCGGCGCCCACCTGCACGAGCCGGCCGTCCACCCGCGCTTCCAGGCCGAACCCGGGAACGGCTTCGAAGTGCTCCGGGGTGGGGAGATTCAGGCCTTCCCGGCGCGCCGCGTCGACGATGGCCCGGGCGATGGGGTGCTCACTCTGCTCTTCGGCGGCCGCGACCAGGTGCAGCACCTCGGTGCGGTCAAACCGGCCGGCCGTGATCAGGTCGGTCAGTTCCGGCTTGCCTTTGGTCAGCGTGCCGGTCTTGTCCACCGCGACCACCTGCACGCCCTGCAGCCCCTCCAGGGCGGCGCCGCTGCGGAACAGCACGCCCAGCTCGGCGGCCTTGCCGGTGCCGACCATGATGCTGGTGGGGGTCGCCAGGCCCATCGCGCAGGGGCAGGCGATGATCAGCACCGCCACCATGTTCACCAGCGCGAAGCTCATGGCCTGCGGTCCGCCGAACAGCATCCAGATCAGGAAGGTCAGGGCGGCGATGACCAGCACGACCGGCACGAACACGGCGACGACCTTGTCCGCGAGGCCCTGGATGGGCGGCTTGCTGCCCTGCGCGGTCTCGACGAGTTTGATGATCTGGGCGAGAGCGGTGTCCGCGCCGACCTTGGTGGCCCGGAACTGGAACGCGCCGTTCTGGTTGATGGTGCCGCCGACGACGGGGGCGCCGGTCTGCTTGGCGACGGGAATGGGTTCGCCGGTGATCATGCTCTCGTCCACGAACGAGGCGCCGCTGATCACCTCGCCGTCCACCGGGATCTTCTCACCCGGGCGGACGCTGATCAGGTCGCCGATCAGCACCTCGTCGGCCGGCAGTTCGAGTTCCTGCCCGCCGCGGACCACCCGGGCGGTTTTCGCCTGCAGGGAGAGCAGCTTCTTCATGGCCTCGCTGCTGCGTCCCTTGGCGATGGCCTCGAAGTACTTGCCGAGCAGGATCAGCGTGATCACCACGGCCGACGCCTCGTAGTACACGTGCGCGGTGCCGTCCGGGAACAGGCCGGGGGCGAGCGTGACGAGCAGGCTGTAGAAGAACGCGGCCGAGGTGCCGATCATGACCAGCGAGTTCATGTCCGGGCTGCGGTGCTTCATGGCGGCCCAGCCCAGGCGGTAGAAGCGCCGCCCCGGTCCGAACTGCACGGGCGCGGCCAGCAGCAGCATGATCCAGTTCAGGGTGCCCTGGCTCACGCGGTCCATCAGCCACATGTGGGCCGGCATGTACAGCATGGGCACCATGGCGAGCAGCAGCAGCGGCACGGCGAACACCGCGCTGAACGTCACGGCGCGCCTGAGTTCCGCGATTTCCTTCTGGCGCGCCTCGCGTTCCAGGTCGCTGCGGTCCAGCCCGGCGCCGGAGTCGAGCACCTCGTACCCGGCGTCCCGCACGGCCGCCTTGAGCTGGCCCACGGTCACGCTGCCCGGGAGGTACCGGACGCTGGCGCGCTCGGTGGCGAGGTTCACGCTGGCACCCAGCACGCCGTCCACCTTGTTCAGGGCGCGCTCGACCCGGCCCACGCAGGCCGCGCAGGTCATGCCCTGCACGCTGAGTTCCGTTTCGGCGGTGCGGGCCTCGTACCCGGTGTCCTGCACCCTGGCGATCAGGGCCTCGGGGCCGGTCACGGCCGGGTCGAAGGTCACGCTGGCGCGCTCGGTGGCGAGGTTCACGCTGGCACCCAGCACGCCGTCCACCTTTTTGAGGCCGCGTTCGACCCGGCCCACGCAGGCGGCGCAGGTCATGCCTCCGACATCGAGTTCGATGGTCTTCGTCATCTCCATCCTCCAGTCCCCCCGGGGGGGATACGACCGAAGCATAGATCGCCACTTCCCGAAAATCAAGCCTCTGACGCTCCTTCCTTGTGATTGGTCCTCCGCGGCGTTGACAGTCCCCCGGGGGTGGATTAGACTCAAGGCATGAAAACGGAACTGAACATCACCGGCATGAGCTGCGGTCACTGCGTCAAAGCGGTCGAAAGCGCCCTCAAGAGCGTCCCCGGCGTCGAACAGGTCACCGTGGACCTCCCGGGCGGGAAGGCCACTGTGGAAGGCGACGCCCGCCCCGAGGCGATGATCACCGCCATCGCCGAGGAAGGCTACACCGCCGAAGTCCGCGCCTGATGACCCCTCCGGCCGCCCCCCACTGCCACGCTGAAGGCAAGCTCTGCATGCCCGAAGACGCCCGCAAACGCGCCGCGCACCGCCTGAAAATCGCGCGCGGGCACCTCGAGAGCATCATCGGCATGCTCGACAAGGACGACGCCTACTGCGTGGATGTGCTCCGGCAGATCAAGGCCGTGCAGGGCGCCCTGTCCGGCGCCGGGGAAGTGGTGCTGCGCGGCCACCTTGAAGCCCACGTCGCCACCGCCGCCCAGCGGGGAGACAGCGTGGAAATCGTCGAGGAGCTCATGGAAGCCCTCAAGTACACCTGAGCTTGGAGGCACGGGGGAGGGGGGCCGCGCGGTTCGCTGCGCGGCCCCCCCTCCCTGCATGCGGCGCTTTACAGGAGCTTAACAAGGCCCGCATACCGTGACGCAATGTCTGACACCCGAACCTTCCTTCTGACCGCCGCCCTCCTGTTCCTCACCACGCCCGCCGTCGCGCAGGGCGGTCACGGCATGGATCACGGCGGCATGAACATGAGCCAGATGCCCGCCATGGACCTGAGCGGCATGAAAAAACTCCAGGGCAAGGCCTTCGACCGCGCGTTCATGAGCGCGATGATCCCCCACCACCAGGCGGCCGTGGACATGGCCAGGGCCGTACTGCCCGTCAGCAAGGACGCCACCGTGAAAGCCTGGGCGACCGCGGTGATCAAGGACCAGAACCGCGAGATCAACCTGATGACCGCGTGGCTCAAAGCGAACGGCGGAACGGACGCCGCCATGGCGAAGATGATGGCCGGCAGCATGCAGGGCATGGCCAGCATGGTCAAGTCGTCCAAGACGCCGGACATCGCCTTCGTGCAGGGGATGGTGCCTCACCACGCGTCCGCGGTGGAGATGGCCAGCCTCGCGCTGCAGAAGGGCAGTCACGCGACCGTCCTGAAGCTCGCCCGGGACATCGTCAAGGCGCAGGCGCAGGAAATGTACGACTACCGCCTCTGGCTCCTCAAGCGCGGCCAGTAACCCACCCGAGTCAGGTACCTGATTCCCTGCCGGCCCGCCCCTTTACAGAAGCTGAACAGTTCACCGCTAGCGTGAAGCCATGAGCAGAGTCCCCCTGGCGCTCGTCCTGACCCTCACCGGCCTCGTCTCCCTCGGCGCCGCGCAGCAGGCCGCGCCCACACCCGCCCAACTCACCGGCCTGAGCGCTCGTCAGGCCCTGGCGAAAGCGAACGAATGGCGCGGCGCCGGCGGCGTGCAGAGCTTCGTGACCAGCGAAGCGGTCATGTTCAAGTTCCCGGGCGGGCAGCAAAAGGCCGTCGCGCTCCCCGCCGGTCAGATGGTGATCGCCATCGCGCCGTACGTGAACCGCACCCACCCCTGCAAGACGCACTACATGTCCGGCTGCCAGGGGGAGCTGGTGAACACGCCCGTCGCCGTCATCGTGAAGAACCAGGCCGGGAAGACCGTGCTGAACAGGACCGTGAAGACCATGGCGAACGGGTTCCTGGAACTGTGGCTTGACCGGGACCAGACCTACCAGGTGACGCTCCGGGCCTCCGGGAAGACGACGACCGGCATGCTCAGCACGCAGGCCGGGAGCGACACCTGCGTCACCACCCTGAAACTGCAGTAACCCTTCAAGCCGAGGCCGCCGCCCTTTCCCGGGACGGCGGCCCTGCTGTCTCACCTCCCTGTCGGCCGGAGGCGGGCGCGGTTGAGCAGCAGGGCGTTGATGGTCACGATCAGGGTGCTGGCACTCATCAGCAGGGCCGCCCATTCCGGGCGCAGCAGGAGCCCCAGACTGGGGTACAGAACGCCGGCAGCCACGGGGATGGCCAGCAGGTTGTAGATGGCCGCCCAGAAGAGGTTCTGCTTGATCTTGACCTGCACCTGCCGGGCCAGGCGGATGCTGGTCGGCACGGTCGCCGGATCACTGTTCATCAGCACCAGATCGGCAGTTTCCACCGCGACGTCAGTGCCCGCGCCGATGGCGATCCCCACCTCTGCCTGGGCCAGGGCGGGCGCGTCGTTCACGCCGTCCCCGACCATGGCGACCGTGCGGCCCTGAGCCTGAAGATCCTGCACCTTCGCGGCTTTTTCTTCAGGCAGCACGTCGGCGAGCACGGCGTCCATGCCGATCTGCCGGGCCACGGCCTCCGCGGTCTTGCGGTTGTCCCCGGTGAGCATCACGGTCTGGATGTTCAGGTGATGCAGGTGCTGCACGGCCTGCCTCGCGGACTCCCGGATCCGGTCCGCGACCGCGACCACGCCCAGGAAGCGTCCGTCTGCCGCGACGTACATGGCGGTCTTGCCATCCGCGGAGAGTTCCTCCACCAGGGTGGCGACCTCAGCGGTGGCGACCCCTTCCCGGGTCATCAGTTTGGCATTCCCGATCAGGACGGCCCGGCCGTCCACCCTGGCCTGCACGCCGTGCCCGGGAACCGAGTCGAAGTCCTGTGCCTCCGACAGGACCAGGCCCCGCTCCCGGGCGCCCCGCACGATGGCCTCCGCCAGCGGGTGCTGCGACGGCAGATCCGCGGAGGCCGCCAAACGCAGCAGGTCATGTTCCGTAACCCCCTGGGCAGGCAGCACGTCCGTCAGGGCAGGTTTTCCTTCGGTGAGCGTGCCGGTCTTGTCGAAGACCACCGTGTTCACCCCGGCCGTGGCTTCCAGGGCGGTGGCGTTCTTGAACAGCACGCCTTCTTTCGCGCCGCGACCCACGCCCACGGTGATGGCCGTGGGCGTGGCGAGCGCCAGGGCGTCCGGACAGGCGATCACAATGGCGGACACGGCGACCGTCAGCGCAAAGATGACGTTCTGCCCGGCGAGCGTCCACACCAGGAAGGCCAGCAGGCCACTGCCCAGCGCGACGAACACCAGGTACTTCCCGGCCGTGTCCGCGAGGCGCTGCGCGGGCGCCTTGCTGGCCTGGGCGTTTTGCACCATCTGCACGATGCGCGACAGGGCCGTGTCCGCCCCGACCGCGGTCGCCCGGAACTGAAACGCGCCCGTCTGATTCACGGTCCCGCCCGTGACGGTCGAGCCGGCCGCCTTGCTCACCGGCACCGGCTCCCCGGTGATCATGCTCTCGTCCACGTACGAGGCGCCGCTGATGACCTCGCCGTCCACCGGCAGTCGGTCCCCGGGCCGGATGGCAATCACGTCCCCGGCCACCACCTGCTCCACCGGGAGTTCCGTTTCCTCACCATTTCTCACGACGCGGGCGGTCGCGGGCGCCAACTTCAGCAGCGCTTCCACGGCCCGGCCCGTGGCGAAGCGGGACCGCATTTCCATCCAGTGCCCCAGCAAGGAAAGGGTGGTGAGCATCGCCGCTGCCTCGAAGAACACGTCCTGACTGTTCAGTGCCAGGGTGGCCCACACGGAGTACGTGTACGAGACCAGGATGCCCAGAGCGATCAGGGTCATCATGTTCGCCTCGCCGCGCCTCAGGGCCCTCCACGCCGCAGAAATGAACGGCCACCCCCCCCACCACACGACCGGCGTGGCGAGCAGCAGACCGAACCAGTTCATGCCCAGACCGAACGGCGGCATGGCCGTGAAGCCGATGGCTTCGCCGATCGGGGAGTACAGCACGATAGGGAGGGTCACGATCAGGGACACGACGAACCGCCGCAGCATGTCGTTCACCATCGCCTCGCCGTGCTCCGCGTGCTCGTCATGACCGGCGTGCGCGTCGTGACCTGCGTCCTGACCAGGACCGCCAGGTTTCTGATGCGCACGGTGGTTCCCGCCATCAGAATGCGCGGCTGCGTGCGGGTGGACGGCCGCGGGCCCGGCGTGCTGGTGGTGACCGTGGGCTCCGCCGGGTTGGCCCGGCTGACCAGGCTGGCTCGGCGAAGGGGGGGAGTCCTGGCAGGTGCAGGTGTACCCCGCTTTTTCGATCTGCGCGCGCAGGGCGGCTTGATCCGTGCGTTTCAGGTCGTACCCCAGGTGGGCCACGCTCAGGGTGCGGTCCAGGTGCACGCTCAGCACGCCGGGGAGGGTCTGGAGGAACTGTTCCGCTCCCGCAAGGTCGGTGCCGCCGTGACAGTTTTTCAGGACGACTTCCAGCACGGCGTCGGAATGGTGCGGGTGGGGACTGACAACAGGATGCTCATGTGGATGGTGGGTCATGCGGGCCTCCTGAGCCGCAACGTAAAGCAGGCGTGTTCAGCTTCCATAAAACCAGCCGGCAACCCTCTACTGGAGACCGTCACGCGCTGTCCCTGGAGTGGTCAAGGGCGCCGGTGGCCAAGGTCGCCGGCAGGAAGGGGGCACGGCCCCGCCGAGCGGGGCAGCCGGGGGACGGAGGACCGGGTTCGCCGGCGCCGTCCGGATGGCGGCCCTCGGCCCGGCGGGGCCGCATGTGCTCCAGGTGGGCCCTTGTCCTCCCTGCGCAGCCGTGAAACCCAGTGGGCCTCATCCCGCCAGACCACGGAGGCAGCGAAAGGCGGCAGGCGCTGGTCGGCGCACGGCCGGGCATGATATTGGCGCTCGGCTTGGTGGTGAGCGCTGGCCGGCACGCCGGGCGCAGGAGGGCCCCCGCGCCTACGCCGACTGTGGCGGTGCCGGAGCGGGGGTCACGCTGTGCGGGGCCAGTGTGTACAGGGGGAGCGTGAAGGAAAAGGTGCTGCCGCGGTCCAAGTCCGATGTGGCCGCCATCTGCCCGCCCATGGCTTCTACCAGACCCCGGGCGATGGTGAGGCCCACGCCGCTGCCGCCCTCGATGCGGGAGCGCGCCGGGTCCGCGCGGTAGAACCGCTCGAAGATCCGCGTCAGGTGTTCGGGGGCAATGCCGGTCCCGGTGTCCTGCACCGCGACGTTCAGGACGCGCTCATGGGCCTCGGCGCGCACCCGGACCTGCCCGCCGGCCGGGGTGTGCCTCAGGGCGTTGGCGAGCAGGTTCGTCAACACCTGCATGACCCGCTCCTCGTCCGCGTGAATCGCAGGAAGCTGGGAGGCCGTCACGTGAAGGGCCACGCCTTTTTCCTCGAAGGACGTGCGGAAGCGCTCCTGCAACGCGCGGATGAGGTCTGACGGATTCAGGGTTTCCAGATGGAGGTCCACCCGGCCCGCCTCGACGCGGGACACCAGGCTGAGGTCCCGCACCAGCCGGTCCATGGCCCCCACTTCCCGCGCGATGGCGTGGGCAGCGCGGTCCGGGGTGATCAGGCCGTCCTCCATCGCGTCCGCGTATCCGCGCAGGGCGGCCAGTGGTGCGCGGAGCTCGTGGGCCACGTTCCCGATGAGTTCCACGCGGCCCTGCTCCACCCGGCTCAGCGCGCCGGCCAGGACGTTCAGGTTGTGCGCGAGGTCCGCGAGTTCATCCTTCCCCGTTTCAGGCAGGCGAAGGGCGTACCGGCCCTGCGCCAGGGCCCGGCTGCCCTCGTCAAGCCGCTGCACGCTGCGGCCCAGTCCGCGGGACATCCACCAGGCGGTGAGCAGGGCCACCCCGCCAGCCAGCGGGAGCGAGGCGAGCAGGGCGCGGTTGAGGGTGGTGCGCAGTCCGGCCTCCAGGTCGCTGCGCAGTTCACGATGGGTGCTCCCCACCATCCCGGTCATGGTCACGGCCATGCGGTCCACGTGCTCCCGGTAAAAGCTCGGCGCGAGCAGCTCCGCGGCTGCGAACATCCCGCCCACCGCCAGCAGGATGACCAGCAGGTTGGACAGCAGGAGGCGCGGGAAGAAGCGCATCCCTCAGGCCTCCCGGAAGCGGTACCCGACGCCGCGGACCGTCTCGATGTACCGGGGGGTATCACTGGTGTCCCCGAGTTTCTTCCTCAGGTTGGTGATGTGCACGTCCACCACGCGTTCCGTGCCGGGGAAATCCAGCCCCCACACGCGTTCGAGGAGACGTTCGCGGGACCAGGCCATCCCGGCGTGCTGGGCCAGGGCGCTGAGCAGAGTGAATTCCAGTTTCGACAGGTCCAGCGGCTCGCCCTGGATGGTGACCTGGTGCCCGCGCAGATCCACGCGCAGGTCACCGATGCGGATGTCGTCCTGCACGCCTATGCGCCTGAGCAGCGCCCGGACGCGGGCCGCCACCTCACGCGGACTGAACGGCTTGACCACATAGTCGTCGACGCCGAAGTCCAGACCGTGCAGTTTGTCCTCCTCCTCGCCCCGGGCGGTCAGCATCAGAATCGGCAGAGTCAGACCAGCTGCGCGGGCTTCCTGGGTGAGCTCCACGCCGCTGGCACCCGGGAGCATCCAGTCGAGCACCGCCACATCCGCCCGGGGCAGCAGAAGCCGCGCCGCCGTTCCGTCACCGGCTTCCAGAACCGTCTGCTTGTCCGCTCGCAGGTAAGCCCCCAGGATCTCCAGGATCGCGGGATCGTCATCGACAATCAGGACAGTGGGCACGTGCGCCTCTCCCTCAGCAGCCTTGGTCAGGAGGGCACCCTGGACCCGGGGGGGTGCCCTCATGGAGGTCCAGTCCCTACCGGACCGTGTTCAAGAACTGCTGGAACGCGTAGATCTCATCCGTCTGCGCGGTGATGATGTCCCGACCGAGTTTCTGCATCACAGGGTTCGTGGTCTGCATCAGCAGGTGGGTGGCCATCATGACCGCCATGCCGTGATGAGGAATCATCTCCTGCACGAAGGCCACGTCCGGGTTCGTGGACCGGGGGCCGGAGGCGGGCATCATGCCCTCCATGGTCATCATGCCGGCATCCATCCCGGTCGCGGGACCGCCGAGCCCCTTGAGCAGGCCCTGCATCTGGGTGATCTCCCGCTGCTGCTCGGCGACGATGGCCGTCGCCCAGGCCTTGACCTGCGGGTCACGGGTCGTCTTCAGGATGGCCCGACTCATCCGGATGGCGGACTCGTGGTGCGGGATCATCATGGTCAGGAAGGTCCGGTCGGTCATGGCGTGCATCATCTGCATCCCGGCCATCCCTGGCATCGCCCCGCTGCCCATCATGGGCGGCTGCCCGCCCCCACCCATCACGGCCATCATCCCACCTGGCGTGCTGGCGATCTGTGCGACGCCCAGGGTGCCCAGCAGGGCGGTGAAGGCGACTGCAGCGAACATTCTTGTCATAACATCACCTCGCTGCCCTCACGCTACGCGCCGGGTGTTCAGTTCCTGTAAAGGCCCGTGTCCTCACGGCCTCCCGAGAAGGTTCAGCGCCTTGACGTGTGCGGGCGCTGATTTATCCCCATCGGGACAGCCTGCTGTTGAGCAAGCTTCAGGTCCCCTGAGCGAACCTGGATGGATCAGAGCGCCCTGGGGTGAACACTGAACCATGCACGGGATCACCGCTCTGATCAGCCTGCTCGGCGCCGGAACAGCGTCCGCCCTGCCCGCCGCGGTCACCCTGGAGAACATCCGGCACGAACAGCAGGGACCGGACAACTGCGGCCCGGTGACCGCCCTGACCATCCTGGGCTACCACGGCACCCGCGTCACTCAGGCGCAGGCGGTGAGCGCCCTGAAGGACTCGCCGCGGGACCCGCAGGTGACCAGCCTGGAACTCGCGGCGTACTTCGGCCAGTACGGGCTGCGCAGCATGATCCGGTCCGCCGGCACCCCCGAGCTGATCCGCTCCCTGGTCGCCCGCGGGCTCCCGGTGGTGGTGCAGCAGCGCCTGCACGCCCGCAGCAACGTCGCCCACTTCCGCACGGTGTACGGGTACCGGAATGGCCGTTTCCTGACCAGCGACCCCCTGCGCGGGCCGGCCCTGTGGCTGACGGAAGCGGAATTCAGGCACCTGTGGCACTACTACAACGGCGAGTACCTGATCGCCTACCCGGCCAGTCGGCAGGCGGAGGTGTACGCCGTGCTGGGCGGCGACGTGCGCGCCGCGACCAACTGGCAGCGCCTCAAGGCGCTCGCCACCCGGAATGCCAGCGCCCAGCCGAACGACCCGTACCACTGGTGGGGTCTGGGCAAGGCCAACCTGAGACTCGGAAACGTCAAGGCCGCCACTGAGAACTTCGACCGTGCCGTGGCGCTGGGCGTGCCCACCCTGTACTTCCTGTACCGTCAGGAGGCCTTCGAGGCCTGGACGCAGGCCGGGCACCACGACAAGACCCTGAAGTACGCCTCCCGGGCGCTGAAGATCGACCCGAACAGCAAGGAACTGCGGAAGTTCATCAGCCTGGCCCGGCGGTCACAGGAGGGGCGCTGAGGTGGCGGCACTGCCGGGACCACACCGCACCCTGACGGGGCCCATTGGGTTCAGGCGAGGCGCGGCAGCACGTGTTCGCCGAACGCGTCGATAAACCGCGCCTGTTCACGGCCGGACTCGTGCAGGTACAGCCGCGAGAAGCCCAGGGCCAGGTCGGCCTCCAGCCACGCGAGATGCTGGTCAAGGTCGCTGGAGATGCGTACGGCGGCGTCCATCTCGCCGGGCGCCACCTTCGCCCCGAGCGTCTGGAATTCCTGTGGGGTGCGCACCTCGGCCTGCACGACGTTCCCGAACACGTTCCCCCGCCACTGCTCGTGCGCGGCCTGCCGGGCCGCCCCGTCGGTCGGGGCGTAGGCGAGGTGAACCTGCAGGAACAGCGGCTTGCCCTCCCCGCCGCCCTCATGAAAGGCCCGGATGATCCGCTGGAGCTGCTCCGGGCTGGCGGACACCGTGATCAGCGCGTCGGCCCAGCCGCCCACCCAGCGGGCCGTCTCCTCGGACAGGGCGGCCCCCACCAGCAGCGGCGGCCGTTCCGGCCGGGAGTACAGGCAGGCGTCCTCCACGGTCACCAGCCCACGATGGGTGACGGTCTCGCCGCGCCACAACGCCCGCATCACGTCCACGCACTCCAGCAGCCGAGCCTGCCGGTCGGCCTTCACGGGCCACTGCTGACCGGTGATGTGCTCGTTGAGCTGCTGGCCGCTGCCCAGCGCCCACCAGAAGCGGTCCGGGAACATCTGCGCCAGGGTGGCCGCCGCCTGCGCGAGCACCGCCGGGTGGTACCGCTGGCCGGGCGCACTGACCGTCCCGAACGTCCAGCCCGTCGCCTGCAGCGCCGCGCCCAGCCACGCCCACGCGAAGCCCGACTGCCCCTGCTCGGGCGTGAACGGGTGGAAGTGATCGGAACACATGCCGCCCCGGAACCCGGCCTGTTCGGCGTGCCAGACCAGCCGGAGCAGCTCGGCCGGGGGGAACTGCTCGTGCGAGGCGTGGTAGCCGATCAGGGGTGTGGTCGTGTCATCCGTCATGCGTGATCCTCCTCGTCGCCCAGCCACACGCTGCCGTACGGGTCCAGGGTCAGGTCGCTGCCCTGAACGGCGTGCCCGCTGCCCAGCAGAGCGCGCCGGCCCGCCACGTCCGGCAGGTGGACGGTCAAGGTCTGCTCGGTTAGGTTGTGCAGGGCGAGCACGCTTTGCCCGTTCGTTCCGTCCTGGCTGAGCTGCGCCAGCACGCCCGGGTGCCCGGCGTCCAGGAAGGCCCAGTCGCCGCCGGCCAGCGCGGGGGTGTCCCGGCACACATGAAGGGCCCGGCGGACGAAGTGCAGCAGAGAGTTCGGGTCGTCCTGTTGGGCCTGGACGTTCACCACGCCCGCCCGGAAGCGGCCCCGGTTGACCACCGGGCGGTACAGGTGCGTGCGCCGCGCGGCCGAGAACCCCCCGTTGCGGCCGGGCGTCCACTGCATCGGCGTGCGGGCCGCCTCACGGTCCCACAACGAGAGGTCCTCACCCAGTCCGATCTCCTCGCCGAGATTCACGATGACCGCCCCGGGCAGGGAGCACATCAGGCTGTACATCAGCTTCATGCGCCGCACGTCGCCGTTCACCATCGGTGCCAGGCGACGGCGAATGCCGCCGTTGGCCCCCCGGTGTTCCTTCCTGGGTCCGAACGCCGGTACACCTGCGCCTGTTCTTCCGCGGTCAGTTCGGCCAGGGCGAGCTCGTCGTGGTTCCGCACGAAGTTCGCCCAGTTGGCTGCCGGAGGCACCGGCGGCAGCGCCCGCCACCAGTCCTGGATGTGCCGCGCCTCCCCGGTCGCCAGGGCCAGGAACATGTGGCTGCACAGGGAGAAGTTCAGCATCAGGTTGACCTCGTCCCCCTGGCCGAAGTACCGGACGGTTTCCGCCAGGGGCTTGTTCACCTCGGCGAGCAGCACGCCGTCCGGGACGTGCTCGGCCACCACCCGGCGCATGGCCTTCAGGAAGTCGTGCGGCGCCCCGAGGTGTTCGCCCTGCGCGCGGTCTTTCAGCAGGAAGGGCAGGGCGTCCAGCCGGAAGCCCTGAACGCCCTGCCGCAACCAGAAGCGAAGGATGTCGAGCAGCTCCTCCCGCAGCGGTCCGTGCGCGACGTTCACGTCCGGCATGAAGTCGTAAAAGGTGTGGAAGTAGTGGACTGATTCAGAAGAGTGCTGGGTGGGGAGGCGTACGATGGACTCGGAGGTGAGGCATGTCCCGCGGTCGCCACTCACCGGTTCCTCAACCCACACCTGACGAGCGTGCCCTCCTGGAGGCTCTCGTGCGCCGCCGCCAGACCCCGAGGGGTTTGGCCACCCGCGCCAGGGTGATCCTGCTGAGCACAGATCACCCTGAGTGGACGTTGAGCGACATCGGCGAGAAGGTCGGGCTGTGTGACGACACGGTCAGCGTCTGGCGCCGACGGTTCATTCGGGCGGGCATCGACGGGCTGAGTGACGCGCCGAAGAGCGGGGCACCGCGTTCTATTCAGGATCAGCAGGTGGAACAGGTCGTGCGCCTGACATTGGATACCCTGCCGGCACATGCGACGCACTGGACGACCCGCAGCATGGCCAGGGCCAGCGGACTCACGCAGAGTGCGGTGCACCGCATCTGGCGGGCGTTCGGATTGCGTCCCCACCTGACCTCCAGTTTCCAACTGTCCAAAGACCCGCTGCTGATTGAGAAGGTCCGCGACATCGTGGGCCTGTATCTGTCTCCTCCGGATCGGGCGCTGGTGCTCTGCGTGGATGAAAAGCCGCAGATTCAGGCCCTGGAACGTGGTGGAGTCACGTTCCCCATGCAGCCGGGTCAGGAAGAGCGCACCGGGCATACTTACATCCGGCATGGCACCACCACCTTGATCGCCGCACTGGATGCGAAGGTTGGCGCGGTGATCGGCCGCTGTTATCCCCGGCATCGGACCGTGGAGTTTCTGGACTTCCTTGAGGAGATCGATCGGCGAGTTCCTTCGGAACTCGCGGTGCACGTGATTCTCGACAACTACATCACCCATAAGACGAAAGCGGTCCAGGGCTGGCTGATTCAGCATCCGCGGTACACCTTTCACTTCACGCCGACGAGCGGGTCCTGGCTGAACCTGGTGGAATCGTGGTTTGCGCTGCTCAGTCGCCGGCGGCTGCGTCGCGGAGATTTTCATTCGAAGGATGACCTCGAACAGGCCATTGAGGCGTTCATCGCTCAAAACAACGAACATCCGCAGCCGTTCGTGTGGAAGCGGTCTGCAGACGACATCCTGGACAGCATTCGTCGGTTCTGCCTCCCGTATCTCAGGACGACAACTTCCCGAGATTCTTCTGAATCAGTCCAGTAGTACTGCCCCGCCTCCTCACTCCAGGTCCAGTTGTCCCCCCGGGCCGACCCGAACACCGGGTAGGGCGCCGCGTCCGCAGGCTTCTCGTCCGCCCAGAGGTAGTACGGACGGTACGGCGACCTCCGGTCCGCCTGCGCGGCGCGGAACCAGGCGTGGTCGCGGCTGGTGTGGTTCAGCGGCAGGTCCAGCAGCACCCGCATCCCCAGCCGCCCGGCCCGGTCCACCACCTCGCGGAAGTCGTCGAGCGACCCCAGCGCCGGGTCAATGCGGCGGTAATCCGACACGTCGTACCCGTTGTCGCCCTTCGGGGACGCAAAGAGCGGCTGCAGCCACAGGAGGTTCACGCCCAGGTCCGCCACGTACTCCAGCCGGGACAGCAGGCCCGGCAGGTCACCGATGCCGTCGGCGTTGCTGTCCTGAAAGGACTTCACGTCAACCTCGTAGATGACCGCATTGCGGTACCACGGTGCAGGATCCGTGTCCGCCGCCTGGAAATGAGGCTGAAGCCTCACCACCTGCGGATGCCCCGCAGGTGACGACCGGCTGGCCAGGCCGGCGGCAGGTCAGCGTCCCTCATGAAAGTCCTTCCGCCCGGGAGCTGACAGGAGCATGGATGCACTCACGGCCATTACCCTAGGGCGCAGTGCCGTCGGGGAAGCCCTGAACGCCTTGGATGTCCCTTCAGATTCTGCTGGCCGGGAGCGCTGGCACCGCATCAGCGGCACGACGTCTGGAGCTGCGGGAGGAGTGGCTCGGGTCTCCCTTGTCCGTTGTTCTGTCGCGGTCAGTCCGGCATGCGCTCTGGTGCCTTGTTCCTGTACCGGTCGATGAAGGCGGTCATTTTCAGCTCGTCCCGGGCGTCCAGCGTGTACAGCCGCTTCCAGGCGGGGAGGGCAAAGGCCGTGGTGAGCCGGCTGTTCGGGGCCACCACCGTCTTGTTCGGGTAATTCCGCTGCAAAGCGATGAGGGGATCAAGGCTCCCCTGATACAGCGACGGGTTGTACTGAATCACGATCCCGCCGTGCTCCAGGTTGTGCACGAGGTTTCATGTGGTTATTGCCTCGGCCCTCACCCTGACAAGGGCGAAGGAAGTCGACGTCCCGCACTGGCGGTTCGCCCGTCATGTGCAGGCCACTGCCATATGACGCCGATCTGAGCGGGCCGCGCTCGAATTCTGCGGCTGGTGTCGCGTCCCCGGCAGAAGTGATACCGGACAGCTCATGGCTTTACACGCCCTTAATACGTGAGGAGGACACTGCCCGCAGAGCGCGATCCAGGTGAGGCGCAGGGGTCTGCGGGACCTGGGGCTCCCTGGAGGCTGCCTTGCCAAACGTGACGATGATCAACCCTGACCGCTTTCTCCTGCGGAGCAGTGCCGCCGTGATCACGGCGGCACTGCTGTCCGGCCTGGCGGGAGCGGGCGGAAGCCTGCCCGTGGTCGCCACCTTCGCGGACGGTGGGGTGGTCCGCGGCGACTTCCTGAAACCCAGCGGCGGCGTGAACACCTTCACCTTTGAACTCCCCAGCGTGCCGGAAGGGGCCGCTGTTCACGTGCGCCTGACCGGCCCGGAAGGTCAGAGCATCGACATGCCCCTCACCGCCCTGCCGGCCGAGGAGGCCGGTGCCGATGCCCACGGTGGGCACGCCGGGGCGGCGCCTGCTGCGGGCATCGCAGGCCCGGGTGAGGCGGCGCATGCCGAACCGGTCACCACCGTCCCGGCCGCCGACCAGGACCACGCCCAGACCACTCCGGATCACCCCGCCGGCGAGTCCGGGCATGTAAGCGCCGGGCCCCCCGCCTCACCGCACGGGGGCGAGCCGGCCGCCCACACGGACGAGCCCGGAGCGCATATCGGAGAGGCCGCCGTCCACGCGGATGATACCCATGCCTCCGACTCTGCAGCTGACCCGCACGGGTCAGCCACGGTGACCTCTGACCCGGCGCCGTCCCTGGACGCGCACGGGACCACACCTGAGCCTCACGACACGGCACAGGGGACGGATGGCCACGCCCATGGCCCGGCCGCCGGCTACCGCGGATGGACCCGCGTCCGGCTTACGCCCGGCCGCTGGACCCTGGAGGCCCGCATGGACGACATGCCCGGGCACACCCCCACGGCTGACTTCACGGTCGTTCCCGGCGGGCCCAGTCCGCTGTTTACCGGCACGGCCGGCCTGCTGATGCTGGGCTTCACGGGCTTTGGCTTCGTTCACCGCCGCCTCCCCCAGCGAAAGGGCAACAAGGTGACACCTGCATGACGGCCTCCGCTCCCCAACCCGGCCCGGCCCGCAACCTGCTCGACATTCCCTGGGTGCGCGCGTTCCTGAAAAGCCCGCTGTACCCCGGCATCTTTGCGTACCCGGTGCTCGTGGTGTTCGGGTACATCGTGTACGCCCTGCTGTGGGGCCCCTCGGCCGCGAGCGCCAATGTCGGCACCAGTCTCACCTGGGTGCTGTGGTGGCCGCTGATCCCGATCGCCATGTTCACGCTGGGCCGGTTCTGGTGCGCGATCTGTCCGTTCGGCACCCTGATCGACGTCGTCGGGAAGGCCGTGGGCCTTGGCCGGCCCGTGCCCGGGTTCCTGAAGCGGTACGGCATCTGGATTATTGACGCCACATTCATCCTGATCACCTGGTCGGATCACGTGTTCGGCGTGGTGGAAAACCCCCGCGGCAGCGGGTACCTGCTCGGCGCCATGGCGACCGCGGCGGTGGTCACGGCCGTGCTGTACCAGCGGCGCACCTGGTGCCGGTACCTGTGCTTCCTGGGGGGCCTGAACGGCAACTACTCCCGGGCCTCCATGGTGGAACTGCGCGCCACGCCGGATATCTGCGCCACGTGCACCACGCAGTCGTGTTACAAGGGCTCGGCGGCGGCGCCGGGCTGCCCGGTGTTCGAGTTTCCGCGGATGATGCAGACGAGCGCCAACTGCAACTTCTGCGCGAACTGCGTCAAGAGTTGCCCGAACGACTCCATCCGCATCTCCACGCGCCCGCCCACCCGGGAATTGTGGTTCATGAACAGGCCGAAGTTCGAGGAGAGCTTCCTCGCGGCGGTGATCGTCGGCATCGTGATCGTGCAGAACGTGACCATGATCGGCTGGTGGGGAGGGGTCCTGGAGCGCTTGACCGCGCTGCTGTTGGGCAGTGAGGCGCTGGCGTTCACTGCCGCGTTCATCGTCGCGATGGTGCTGCCGATCGCGGTGATCGCGGCGGCCGCGCACCTCAGTGCCCGGCACACCGGCGAGACCTGGAAGAAGAACTTCGCCCGGTTCGGGTACGCGGTCATCGCCCTGGACCTCGCGGGGCACATCGCCCACAACCTGTTCCACCTGCTGTCGGAAGGGAAGAGCGTGCTGTACACGACCATCAATGCGTTCGGCGGGTACGCCGGCGGGAACCTGGCGGTGCTGCCCATGAACGTGGTGCAGGGCCTTCAATTCCTGGTGGTGGGGCTGGGCATCGTGGGCTCGCTGTTTACCGCCTACCAGATTGCCCGGCGCGCCGCGCCCGGCACCTGGAAGCGGGCCGTGCTGCCGCACGCCGTGGTGATCGTGCTGTTCGGGCTGCTGAACATCTACCTGTTCACGCTGCCGATGGTTCACCGCGTCTGAGGCTTGCCCTGGTCTCCGGTGCGCCGCTGTGCAGGGGCGCACCCAGCTTCGGCCCGCACGCCGGACAGGAAAGGCGGCATGCTAGGGGCAATGACGGACGAAGCGATACCGAGGCGGTACCTGCAGGTTCAGCAGCGCCTTCAGGAGATGTTGGACGGGGGCGAGTACCAGCCGGGCGACAAGGTGCCGTCCGAGCGGGACCTGGCGGTGACGCTGGGCGTGAGCCGCATGACGGTACGGCGGGCTGTGGACGCCCTGGTGGAGCTGGGGCTGCTGGAGCGCGACAGCACGGCGGGCACGCGGGTCAGCACGCCGAGGGTGCGCCGGCTGCTCAATCACGCGCACCTGCACAGCATCACGCAGATGGTGGCGGCCACGGGCGGCCGGGCCGGGGGGCGCCTGCTCGAATTTCAGCTGGGCGCGGCCGCCGGTCGGGTCGCGGAGAAGTTGAGATTGCCGGTGGGAAGTCCGGTGGTGGTGATCCGGCGCCTGCGGCTGGTGGACGACCTGCCCTTCTGCCTGGAGACGAGTTACCTGTCGGCGCGGCGGGTGCCGGGCCTGGCGGCGCAGGACCTGGTGGACGGCAGTTCGCTTTACCAGCTGCTCGCGGACCGGTACGGGATCGCCGCGGCGGTGGGGGAGAGCGTGATCAGCGTGTCGTCGGCCACGGGTCCGGAAGCGCAGGCGCTGGGGCTCCAGCCGCAGCAGGCGGTGCTGCTGTACCGCTCGGTGGTGCTGGACACGGCGGGGGAGCCCTTCGAGTACCTGAAGTCGGTGAACCATCCGGGGCTGGTGGAGTTCAACATCGGGGAAGGGCGTCCAGTGCCCCACGCTGGGGGGTAGAGGAGACGCACCCTTGACTCCGGTGCGGCCACCTCCTACTCTTGGTCTATACCAGATAGACCAAGGAGCCGCATGACCCTTTCTGACGTTCGCCCACCCGTCGAAGCCGCCCCCATCGACCGCGACCTCATCATCAGCAGCCTTCAGGGCGCCCTGCGCGCCAAGGACGCCGCCGCGGAACTCGGCCGCGCACTCGCCCACGACATCGACCGGATCTACTTCGTCGCCTGCGGCGCGCCCAACCGCGTCATGCTCGGCTTCGAGTACTGGCTCGACCACGCCCGCACCGACCTGCAGGTCAAACGCTACTTCCCCGCCGAATTCCTGGCCCTCGCCCCGCACCTCGACGAGCGCACCCTCGTCGTCCTCGCGTCCAAGTCCGGCACCACCCAGGAAACCGTGCAGGCCGCGCAGTTCCTGCGAGACCAGCCCTGCCGCACCCTGGTCGTCACCACCACCGCCGACAAACCTCTCGCACAGGGCGCCGACCACCTCTTCCTGATGGGCGAAACCGAGCAGGCCCACACCGGCGTGTACATCGTCCTGCAGGGCTTCGTCGCCGGCCTCCTCGACGGCCGCCACGGCTACCCGCTGTACGGCGCCGTGATGTCCTCCCTGGACGCCCTTCCGGCCGTGCTGGTCGAATCCGCCGAGGTCAGCGACGCCCGCGGCCGCGCCGACGCCCACACCTACCGCGACGACCACACCCTGTACCACCTCGCGTCCGGCCCGGTGTACACCACCGCCTACGTCTTCGGCGTGTGCATGCTGATGGAAATGCAGTGGCTGCACAGCGTCCCCTTCGAGGCGGCCGAATGGTTCCACGGCCCCTTCGAGATCCTCGACGCGCAGACGCCCGTGATGGTGCTGCTGGGCGAGGACCCCAGCCGCCCCCTCGCGGAACGCGCCCTGACCTTCTGCCAGAAGTACACCAGCCGCCTGATGGTCTACGACGCCCGCGACCTGCCCATGACCGGCGTCGCGCCCGAGGTGCGGGCGCTCTTCGCCCCGTACGCCCTGCAGGCGGCCCTGAACCGCTTCGCCGAGCACCTCGCGGCCGAACGCAACCACTCCCTCGACACCCGCCGCTACATGTGGGTCACGGAGTACTGAGCGTGCCCCGCCTGCTGGGCATCGGGGACAACACCGTCGACGTGTACCTGAGCGAGGGCCGCATGTACCCGGGCGGCAACGCCGTGAACGTCGCCGCCCTCAGCGCCCGCCTGGGCCACCCGGCGAGCTACGTCGGCTGCGTCGGCGACGACGCGGCCGGAGCGCTGATCCTGCAGGCCCTGCAGGCCGAGGGCGTGGACGTCACCCGCTGCCGGCAGGCCCCCGGCCTCACCTCCTGGAGCGCCATCGGGCACCGGGACGGCGACCGGTACTTCGTGGGCAGCGACGCCGGCGTGCAGGGACACTGGACCCTCACCGACGACGACCTCACCTTCGCCGCCGCGCACGACATCGTGCACACCAGCATCTACAGCCGCCTCGACGACCGGCTGCCCCGCCTGCGCGCCGCCGCCCGGGTCCTGTCCTACGACTTCTCCTCCGAGTGGACCCCGGCCCTGCTCAAGGGCGTCGCTCCACACCTGGACGTCGCGTTCCTGTCCGCCGGGGAGGGTCCGGACGCCGCCGCGCAGGACCTCGCCCGGACGGTCGCCGCGCATGGGGCGCTGGTGGTGGTCGTGACCCGCGGCGCCGACGGGTCCCTCGCGTACGCGGACGGCACGTTCACGCTCCAGGCCACCGTCCCCACCCAGGTCACCGACACCCTCGGCGCCGGCGACGCCTTCATCACCGCGTTCCTGCACCACTGGACCGCGCACGGCGACGTCCCCGCCGCCCTGAAGGCCGGCGCGCACGAGGCCGCCCGCAACTGCACCGTGCACGGCGCGTTCGGTCACGGCGCGCCCGTTCCCGCCCAGCATCCCGCCCTGTCCTGAGCCCCCCTTCAAGGAGACACGCATGCGTCACGCCCGGTTGCTTGCCCTGCTGGCCCTTCCCCTCGCCCTCGGCGCCGCCCCCGCCCAGGCCGCCACCCTCGCCCAGATCAAGGCGTCCGGGGTGCTGCGCCTGGCCACCGAGGGCAACTACCCGCCGTTCAACTTCTACAAGAACAAGGCCCTCACCGGCTTTGAGGTCGAACTTGGCAACGCCGTCGCCCGCGAACTCGGGGTCAAGCCGCAGTGGACGACCGTGGTGTTCGAGAGCCTGCTGCTCGGCCTGGACCGCGACCGCTACGACCTCGTGATCGCCTCGCACGGCATCACGCCCGAGCGCCTCAAGGCCGTGGCCTTCAGCACCCCGCACTACTGCAGCGGCGGCGTCCTCGTCGCCCGGCCCGGCGGGCCCCGCACGCTCGCGCAGCTCAAGGGCAAGGTCGTCACCATGGGCGTGAACACCTCCTACCTCGCGTACGTGCAGAAACTGCCCGGCATCGGCGGGGTGAAGACCTTCTCCACCACCAACGACCAGCTCAACGCGGTGCTCGCCGGCCGCGCCGACGCGATGGTCCTCGACCGCTTCAACGCCATCGACGCCAGCAAGGTCCTGCCCGGCAAGCTCCAGCTCGGCGACATCGTGTTCCCCGAACGGATCGGCATGGCCATGCGCAAGACCAACACCGACCTGCAGCAGGCGGTGAACAAGGCGCTCGCCAAACTGATGGCCAACGGCACCTACGCCCGCCTCAGCCAGAGCTACTTCGGTCAGGACGTCCGCTGCCCCGCCCCGTGAGGACGGCCATGTCCGCCTGACCCGGCCGCACCCGGCACCTGAACAGCAGCGCGCCCAACCCGCACTGAGGGGTTGGGCGCGTGCCGGTTCCGGCCTTACTCGGCCAGGATCAGGCGGACATCGACGTTGCCGCGCGTGGCGGCGCTGTACGGGCAGACCTCGTGCGCCGCGGCCATCAGGGCCTGCGCCTCGTCACGGGAGAGGCCGGGGAAGCGGCCCTCAAGTTCCACGTCCAGCCCGAAGCCCAGGCCCTGACGGAGCAGGCCGACCCGCGCGGTGATGGTGGCCGCGGGATCCAGGTCGATCTTCTGACGGCGGGCGACCACGCCCAGCGCGCTCTGGAAGCACGCGGCGTACCCGGCGGCGAACAGCTGCTCCGGATTGGTGCCGGGCCCGCCGTCCCCGCCCAGTTCCTGGGGGGTGCTCAGGGTGACGTTCAGGCGGCCGTCGGCCGAGGCGGTCGTGCCCTGACGGCCGCCGGTGGCGGTGGCTTCGGTGGTGTACAGGTTGCTCATGGTGAACCTCCAGAGGGAAGGGAAGGAACGGCCGCGCCCAGTGGAATGGGCGCGGGGACAGTCGGTGATGATGACACGGCCGGTCCCCCAGGCACGCAGGCCAGGGCACGTTGGGGCACGGAAGAGGGGGCAGGCACGCGCCTGCCCCCCTGCCCATCTCCGGTGGGTCAGGGTTTGCTGGGCTTGACGGGGATGGAGGTGCTGAGCTTGACCTTCCCACCGCCGACTTTCATCACGTACAGCGTCGCGGCCTTGCGGTCCCCGGCACTGTTGAAGCTGGCGGTGCCGGACAGCAGGCCCTTGAAGGTGCCCTTGCGGATCGCGGTCTGCACCTGCTCGCGGGTCGGGACCTTGTTCTTGTTGGCCTTGGTGGCGTTCAGCACGCCCTGCAGGACCACCTTGGCAGCGTCGTAACCGTACACCGCGAAGCCCTGGGCGGGCTGCTTGAAGGTCTTCAGGTAGGTGGCCGCGAAGGTCTTTGCGGCGGGCAGCGCCTCCACCGGCGCGGCGCCGGTCGTGAAGTACACGTTCTCGGCGCTCTTCCCGGCGATGGTCAGGAGTTCCTGGCTGTCCAGGCCGTCCCCGCCGACGACGGGGGTGTTGATGCCCGCCTGGCGCAGCTGACGGATGAACACGCCCACCTGGTTGTAGATCCCGCCGAAGTAGATCGCGTCCGGGTTCTGCAGCTTGATCTTCGCGACCAGGCCGGAGAAGTCGTTCTTCTCGTCGGTGCCTTCGTTGGTGATGACGCGCACGCCCTTGGCCTTCAGGGCCTTCTCGACCTCGGTGGCCAGACCCTCGCCGTAGGAGGTCTTGTCGTTCAGGATGTAGACCTTCTTGGCCTTGAGGTTCTGCGTGAGGAAGTTCGCCCCGGCCGGGCCCTGCGCGTCGTCACGGGCGACGACGCGGTTCATGTTCGCCAGGCCGCGGTCGGTGACCTGGTTGGCGGTGCTGGCGGAGCTGACCATGGCCACCTTGCTGGGGGCCAGGGCGGCGCTCACGGGAATGGTCACGCCGCTGTTCAGGGCGCCCACCACGGCCAGGAACGTCCGGTCCGCGGCGATCTTGCGGGCGGCGGCGGTGCCGCTGGCGGGGTCGGCCTGGTCGTCGAACGGCACGAACTGCAGGGTGATGCCCAGTTTCTTGAACTGCGGCTGGTACTCCTGCACGGCCAGCTGGATGCCGTTGCGGGCCTGCGTGCCGATGGCGCTCTGCCCGCCGGACAGCGGGGCGATGCTGGCGATCTTGATGGTGGACTGCGCGCCGGCACTGCCGAGCGCGAGGGTGGCAATCAGTGTCAGGGTGATGCGGTTCATTCGTTCTCCTTGCTGAACGCCTGGGACGCGGTGTCAGCGGGATTCCAGCCGGCAGCGGGAGCCGGGCGGTGAGGGGTGTTGCCCCCCGAAGATAGGGGCCGGGTGGGGGGGGTGGCCCGGCTTCTGGCTAGGCCAATGGGCCAAAAACGTCCAGGCCCGCCGGACGTGATCACTGCCTCACCGGAACCTGCCCCAGCCGGATGCCGGCTGGGGCAGGTCAGTGATTAGCGGCCCTGGTAGGTGAAGGCCAGGATCGCGCCGGGGTTGGCCATCTCGGTCACGCGGATGTTCTGCTGCCCGAGCATCTGCCCGGCGCTGTCCGTGATCACGTAGATGGTGCGCCCGTCGCTGGACACGGCGGTGTCCCGGTACCGGTTGTCGGTGGGCAGGATCTTGAGGGCTTCACCGCGCGTGCTGGCCCCGCTGGGCATCACCGGCACGCGGTACACCGCGCCGTACTTCAGGCTGGTCACCAGCAGCGAGGTCTTCCAGCCGGGGATGCCGCTGCTCTCGTACACTTCCAGGCTGCTCAGGGCCGGGGTGGGGCGGTACAGGTTGGTGTTCTCGATGGGCGTGTCCGTGAAGTTGTGGCTGTTCGGCACCACCCAGAAGCTCATCAGGGCGTCCGTGAGGTTCGGGGCGCTGAAGTCCGTCTCCCGGGTCTGGGGCACGCTGGCGGGAATGGTGTAGGGCTCCCACTTCAACTTCGCCACGTCCGGCGCGGCCGACCAGTTGCCGTACACGTAGGACTGGTTGTCCTGGTAGCCGACCACGTTCGGCCAGCCGTAGTTCCGGCCGCTCAGCAGCACGTTGATCTCGTCGTCGCTGTTCGGGCCCTGCTCGCTGGAGTACAGGACGCCGCGGCTGCTGAAGTCCAGACCCTGGGGGTTGCGGTGACCGACCGTATACACGTGGCTGACCACGCCGTTCAGGCTGGGGTTGTCACCGGGAATGCTGCCGTCGAGGTTCAGGCGCAGGGTCTTGCCGGTGTAGTTCACCCAGTTGCGGGCCTGGATCTCGGCGGCGGTGGGGAGCACCTGCGCGGTGATGGGCTTGGCGTAGTTCGCGAACTGGTTGTGCCCCAGGTCACCCAT
The DNA here is from genome assembly GCF_003444775.1 of Deinococcus ficus. Classification (NCBI taxonomy): domain Bacteria; kingdom Thermotogati; phylum Deinococcota; class Deinococci; order Deinococcales; family Deinococcaceae; genus Deinococcus; species Deinococcus ficus. The sequence goes on from NZ_CP021082.1 coordinate 515,197, forward strand.
GGTGAAGTACAGCTTGCCGTCCGGGCCGATCTTCAGGCGCCCGGCGTTGTGGTCGGTGCCGGCCGGCAGGTTCTCGATCACGGTGACGCGGCTGCCGAGGGTGCCGGTGGCCGGGTTGAAGGTGTAGCGAACGATGCGTTTTTTCGCGTCGTTCTCGGTGCCGTAGGTGTACGCGACGTACACCCAGTCGCGGCCCTGGCCCTTGAGCAGGTCCGGGTGGAGGGCCATGCCCAGCACGCCCTGGTGCTGCCCGCCGGCGAGGGCGTCAGGGATGGTGACGGCCACCTGTTTGCGGCCGGTCTGCGGATCGACGCGCACGACCTGCTTGCCGAGGCGTTCGGTGACCCACAGGCGGCCGTCGGGGCCGGCGGTGAGTTCCCAGGGCATCTGCAGGCCGGTGGTGACGACGCGCATGCGGAACTGCTCGCCCACCGGTTGGCTGGCGGCGTTGCTGGCGGCCGGCGCCTGAGCCTGGGCGCCGCCGGCGAGAGCGGGGCTGAGGGTGAGCAGGGAAGCGGTCAGGGCGATCATCAGGGGGGATTTCATAGGGACCTCCGGGAGTAGGGGAACGAGGGCGGGGGCGGCTTTGCCCAGGCTGGGCTTATCTGGCGAGGTAGCCGCCGTCGGCGTTGTAGTAGGCGCCGGTGATCAGGCTGGCCTTGGGGCTGCTCAGGAACACGATCAGGCTGGCGATCTCCTCGGGTTTGCCGAGGCGGCCGATGGGGTGCAGCGACGCGAGGTGGTCCAGGGCCTGGCGGTCCTGGCCGAGGATGGGCGTTTCGATGAAACCGGGGCCGACGGCGTTCACGCGCAGGCCCTGGGTGGCGTAGTCGAGCGCGGCGGTGCGGGTCAGGCCCACGACGCCGTGCTTGCTGGCGACGTACGCGGCGCCGTTCGCCCAGCCGGCCTGCCCGAGGATCGAGGCGACGTTCACGATGCTGCCGCCACCGCTCTGGAGCAGGGCGGGAATCTGGGCCTGCATGCCGTAGAACACGCCGCTGAGGTTCACCTCGATGACCCGCTGCCAGTTGGCGGGGTCGACGTCGGCGACGGGGACGTTCTCGCCGCCCATGCCGGCGTTGTTCACGGCGGCGTCGAGTCGGCCGAAGGTGGTCAGGGCCTGCTGCACGGCCTGCTTGTGGTCGTGGGCCTGTCCGGCATCGGCGATGACGGTGAGGGTGCGGACGTCGGCGTTCGCGTCCCGGATGAGCTGCGCGGTGTGGTCGAGGCCGTCCGGTTTGAGGTCGGTGAGGACGACCTGGGCGCCTTCACGGGCGAAGGCGAGGGCGGTGGCCTGCCCGATGCCGGAGCCGGCGCCGGTGACGAGGGCGGTCTTGCCGTTCAGTTCCAGATTCATGTGGTGCCTCCTTCTCGGTGAGTGGGATGGATGCCGGTGGTGCTCTATGATTTACTTCTTAAATCGGTGTATATTTTACAGTTAAGCGGACTCGGCCGCCACGTCAGTTCGTTGGCAGACTTCCCACGGCGCCCTCATGCGTGGGCCGCCCGTGACCGGCCAAGGCCTCCAGGCGCGCGCCCAGCCAGGCGTTCACGTCGGCCAGTTCCACCGCGGTGATCTCGTGGCCCATGTCGTACTCGCGGTACGTGAACGCCGCGCCCAGCTCCCCCAGCAGCGCCTCGCTCGCCCGGCCGTGATGAATACCGAGCTTCGCGTCATGCACGCCGTGCGCCACGAACACCGGCGCCTGCGCGAGCTGCTCCGGCGCCGCAAACGTCGATCTGGCCTCCGGCAGGATCCGGCCGGACAGCATCACCAGACCCGCGACCAGGTCCGGGCGGGACAGCGTCACGCTCGCGCCGATGATCGCGCCCTGCGAAAAGCCCAGCAGGAACACCCGGGACGCATCCAGGCCGTGCTCGCGCGTCACCTGCGGCAGGAAGTCAATCAGGGCCGCGCGGCTCGCCTCCGCCTGTGCGGCATTCGGAACGGGCTCCGGCACGAACTGCACCTGGAAGAACGCGAAGCCGTCCGGGGCAATCTGCAGCGGCCCGCGCACACTCACCACCGCGAACCGCGGGTCCAGGGCGTCCGCGACGGCCAGCAGGTTGCGTTCGTTGCCGCCCACGCCGTGCAGCAGCACCAGCACCGGCGCCCCGGCCAGGGGACCGCTGCGGGGCGGGCGCACCACGGCGCTCAGCGGACTCACGCCGCCCCGCCCGCCTGAATGCGCAGGCGGTTCCCGGCCGGGTCGGTGACCTCCAGGCGGTCTCCCTCGCGGATGAACCGCGCACCGGCCGCCGTGAGGCGCGAGTGCAGGGCACGGATATCCTTCACGGTCAGCGTCACGCGCGTCAGCCGGCTGGTGCCCTCCGGCGCCAGAGCGCCGCCCTGGCTCTGCCAGGTGTTCAGGCCCAGGTGGTGGTGGTAGCCGTCCACCGAGACGAACAGCGCCCCGGGCCAGCGGGAGACGACGTCGAAGCCCAGCACGCCCGCGTAGAACGCCTCCGTGGCTGCAAGGTCCGCCACGCGCAGGTGCACGTGCCCGAGGGTCGTGCCGTCCGGCAGCGAGGTGAAGGGAACGTCCGCGCCGGGCTCAGTGAGGAGGCTGTCCAGGTCGATCGGATCACCTGCCATCTCCACTTCGCCGCCCTGCCAGCGCCACTCGCTGCTGGGCCGGTCGCGGTAGACCTCGATGCCGTGCCCGTCCGGGTCGCTCAGGTAGAAGGCCTCGCTGACCAGGTGGTCCGCCTGCCCCAGCCGCAGGCCCAGCCGCGCGGCGTGCTGCACCCAGCGCGACAGGTCCGCGCGCGTGGGCAACAGCAGGGCCAGGTGGTACAGGCCCGGCGAACGGGGCTGCACCTGCTGGGCGCCGGGGCGCTCCTGCAGCGCGACCAGCGGCCGCTCCGGCAGGCCCAGGGTGGCTTCTGTGCCGTCCCGGGACAGCAGCGTCAAGCCCAGCACCTGCTGGTAGAAGGCGACGCTGCGGTCCAGGGCCGAGACGGTGAGTTCGACCGGGCCGAGGGTGAGTGACGTGATGACCGGCGGGGGCAGGGGGGAGTGATTCATCGTGGACCTCGAAGGGGAGAGGGCCGTGCAGAACGAGGGGTCCTGCACGGGGGTGAGGCTCAGGCCAGGAACTTCCAGGCGCTGCCGAAGTTCGTGTTCTGCGTGAACTGCAGCTGAATGCCGAGGAACCCGAGGCCTTCGAGCTGACGGGCGCGCTGCAGAGGCCCCGCGTCGATGCCGCGCAGCCCGCCGGCCGTCACGAGGTCCGCCACGGTGGCCTTGGCGTTCGCGTCATTCCCGGCAATCAGGACGTCCAGGGGCTGCCCGGCGACCTGCCCGGCCACCAGGGTGCCGGCGAAGGTGGTGTTGAAGGCCTTCACGACGCGGGCGTTCGGAATCAGCCTGGCCAGGTCCTCGGCGGCGCTGGTGTCGCCGGCGACCGCCAGCGCCGTGAAGTCGGCGGTCAGGGGGTTGCTGATGTCCACGACGACCCGGCCGTTCAGGCGCTCACCGAGTTCCCGGGCAAGGTCCTGGGCGGCGGTGTACCAGGTGGCGAACACCACGACGTCCCCGAGGGGGCCGTCCAGGGTGGCGGCCTGCACCGCGGCGCCGGGGTTGGCGGCCTGCACTTCGGCCGCGAGGGTGCGGGCGTCGTCGGCGTTGCGGTCGACGATGCTGACGCTGTTCCCGCCGCGGGCGGCGACGTACGCGATGCCTTTGCCCATGTTGCCGGCGCCGATGATGGTGATGGTCGTGGTCATGATGGTCTCCTTCTGGAATGAGGTGGGGGCGGTGGTCAGGCTGGCCTGGTCGGTGGGGGAGGCGAGCGCGAGGGGGGCGGCGCGCTTGCGGGTCAGGGCCCAGGCGGCGGTGCCGGCGGCAGCGGCGAGCAGGGCGAGGGTGAGTGCGGACATGGAGGCTCCTTGAGGGGCGAGGGGCGGGGTGCGGCGCTTCCAGATTGTGATCACGTTATTCGTGATAACGAGTAATTGAGGATGAAGAGGCAGAGAAGGGGGAGGGCTGCGCCGCCGAGCTTGGGGAGGTAGATGTCACCTCTCCGGCTTCACTATCTATGTCATCACGATAGTCGTTATAACGATCAATGTCAAGAGTGCGGAATTTGGATCCATGCTCCTGCGCCGATCCGCACAGGTCCCGGTTTCAGCGGAACCTGTGCGGATCGGCGCCCAGAGTTCATTCCTGGGGTCGGCCATGCCTAGCGGGTTTTGGTGACCTTGCTCAGCAGCGGGGGCCGGTCCGGGTCGAGGCCCCGGTGCAGCGCCAGGTGCGCCGCGAACAGGTAGAACCCCAGCGCCGTCGGCACCACGTCCGTCACCCCATGCCCCGTCCCCGGCGTGATGAGCGTGCTCAGCGGGTCCGGCCCCAGCGTCCGTACATCCGCCCCTCCCGCCCGCAGTTCCGCGTACGCCGCGCTCACGGCGCCCTGTGCCGCGTCCACACTCGTCACCCCCAGCACCGGCACCCCCTCCGCCAGCAGCCGTTTCGGTCCGTGACTGAACTCCGCGGCACTGTACGCCTCCGCGTGAATCCCGCTCGTCTCCTTGAGTTTCAACGCCGCTTCCTGTGCCACCCCGTACGGCAACCCGCGGGCCAGGATGAGCAGGTCCTGCGCGAACCGGTACCGCTCCGCCAGCCCCCGGGCCTGGTCCTCCAGCGCCAGGGTCTGTGTGAGGTGCTCCGGCAGGCCCTGCAAGGCGTCCCTGAGTGTTTGATCGTCATGGAGTTCGGCCAAAACCGGGAGGAAGGCGGTGAGGCTCGCGAGGTAACTCTTCGTGGCCGCCACGGCCTTTTCCTCCCCGCAGTGCAGCGGCAGCACGAACTCGGCGGTGCGGGCGAGGTCACTGTCCTCGACGTTGACCAGGGCGACCGTCAGGGCGCCCTGAGTGCGGGCCATGCGGACGGACTCCACGACGTCGGGGCTGGCGCCGCTCTGGGACACGGCGATCACCAGGGCGCCGTGCAGGTCCAGGCGGGTGCCGTACAGGGTGTGCACGCTGGGCCCCAGCGACGCGACCGGCAGGGCCAGTTGGGTTTCGAGGGCGTACTTCAGGACGGTGCAGGCGTGGTCGCTGCTGCCCCGCGCGATCGTCACGGCGTAGGCGGGCGGGCGGGACCGCAGGGCGGTCACCAGCGCCTGCACGGCGTCCCGGTTCGCGGCCAGTTGCCGCCTGACCACCTCAGGCGCTTCCCGCGCCTCCACCAGCATCAACGGCTCGCCGGTCACCGGTTCTGGCCTCGTCACGTCGTCTGCTCCTGGGCAGCGTACAGCGCCGCGCCCAGCAGGCCGGCGTCGGGGCCGTGCGCGGCGCGGTGCAGGGGGAGGGCTGGCAGTGCGTCCTGCAGCACCGCGTGTGTCCAGTTCCTCAGGCCGACGCTGCCGCCCAGGGTGACGGCGTCCAGGCCGAGCAGGCAGTGCGCGTCGTGCACCCGGTCGGCCAGCAGGTGAAGCGGCCCGCTGAGCAGCGCCTGCGCGGCCGCGTCGCCGCGCTCCGCGGCGTCGAAGAGGGCGCGCACTCCGCCGGCCTCGGCAGCGACCGCTTCCAGGCCCCGGCCGGACACGGTGGCCTCCAGGGGCTGGCCGCCCTGGCCCCGGGTGAAGCCCAGGCCGACGTCCTGCCCGTCCGCGGCGTTCAGCAGCCGGCCCTGCACCACCAGGCCGCTGCCGATTCCCGTGGAGACGGTCACGAACATGAAGTTCCCCGGGGTGCCCGCAGCGTGCCACTCGGCGACCGTGGCGGCCTTGGCGTCGTTGATGACCGTGACTGACCGGCCCGTGTCCCGCTCCAGCGTCGCCTGTACGGGTACGGCCGTCCAGCCGGGCATGGTGCCCTGGTTCACGGCCGTCACGTGGCCCTGATGGACCCGCCCGGTGCAGGCCACCGCCAGCGGCACCTGCGCCGGCGCGTCCAGGCCGCCGAGCAGGGCCAGCACCTGCCCGAGCACCCGCCCCGGGCCCGCGGAGGCCGGCGTGGGCGCTTCCAGACGCCGGGTGAGTCTTCCGCCCTCCACCAGCGCGGCGCGCGTGGTGGTACCGCCGATATCCACGGCGAGGCAGGCGAACTCAGTGGGCGTCACGGACCGCTCCGGCGAACCAGGTGGTGATGACGTCCGGGCGGGTGATCGCACTGCCCACCACGACCGAGTGCGCGCCGCGCCTTACCGCCTCGGCGGCGTCCTGCGGGCTGTTCAGGCGGCCCTCGGCGATGAATGGCAGCCCCGCCTCTCGCAGTTCGTCCATCAGGGGCCAGTCGGCGGTGCTCAGGGCGCGGCTGTGCGGGGTGTACCCGGCCAGGGTGGTGCCCACGATGTCCGCGCCGGCGTCGTAGGCGGCGCGGGCTTCGTCCAGGGTGCTGATGTCGGCCATGGCGAGCGCCCCGGCCGCGTGAATGGCCTGCACGATCGCCTGGACGCTCTCGGGACGGGGCTGCAGCGTCGCGTCGAAGGCGACGATCTCACTGCCGAGTTCGGCGAGCTGCGCGGCCTCGGCGGCGGTGGGGGTGATGTACACGGGCGTGTCGTCCCGGTCGGTTTTCGTCAGGCCGATGAGGGGGAGGTCGGTGACGGCCCGGACGGCCTGCACGTCCGCGAAGCCCTGAATGCGCAGGCCTGCGGCGCCGCCCTGCTGGGCGGCGAGGGCGAGGCGGCTGATGATGTGGGGGTCGCGCAGGGGACTGCCGGGGTTCGCCTGGCAGGACACCACCAGCCCGCCCCGCAGGCGCTCGAGGACGCTGCTCACAGGAGCGCGCCCTCCCGCAGGATGGCTGCCACCCGGCCGGTCTCCTCGGCGTTCAGCGGCAGGTTCGGGCGGTGCATGTGGTGGTGCGGGATCAAGCCCAGCAGCGTCATGGCGGTCTTGAACCCACCCACGCCGGACGCGCCGCCACTGGTGCGCGGCGTGCCCTGCAGCGCGACCGCGAACAGCCGGATCAGCCGCTCCTGAATGCTCCGCGCTGCCGTCCAGTCGCCGGCGCGGGCCGCGTCGTACAGCGCGACGTACCCCGCCGGGTCCACGTTCCCCAGCCCCGGCACGCAGCCGTGCGCGCCGACCTGGAGGGCGGTGTCCACCATCAGTTCGGACCCCGTGAACAGGCGGAAGTCCGGGTCGTCCTGGCATTCCACGGCCAGCAGGCGGAAGTTCGTGTCGTCTCCGCTGCTGTCCTTGAGGCCCTCGATCAGCCCTTCGGCGCGCAGGGCTTTCAGGGTGGCGCGCTCGAGCTTGACGTGCACGCACACGGGAATGTCGTACGCCATGATTGGCAGCGGCACCGCGTGGCGGATGGCGCGGAAGTGCTCGATGATCTCCGCCTGGCTGGTGCGGGCGTAGAAGGGCGCGGTGACGACCAGGCCGTCCGCGCCGGCCGCCTGCGCGTCGCGGGCGTGCCCGATCACGCGGTCGGTGGTGGGGTCGATCACGCCCGCGAGCAGCGGCACGCGCCCTGCCACCTCGTCCACCGCGATGCGCAGGACCTCGCGGCGCTGGGGGGCGTCCATGAACACCACCTCGCTGGTGGAGCCCAGCAGGAACAGGCCGTGCACGCCGCCGGCGAGCAGGTGCTGGATGACTCGGCGCAGGGCGGCCTCGTCGATCTGGTAGTCGGGCGTGAGGGGCGTGACGACCGGCGGGATGATGCCGTGCAGGTGGGGGGTGGGGGTCATGAGCGTCTCCAGGAGGGCAGGGGCGGGTGGGCGGGTCACTGGCGGGCCTTGGGGTCGAGGGCGTCCCGGAGGCCGTCGCCGAGGAAGTTGGTGGCGAGCACGGTCAGGACGATCAGGGCGCCGGCCGGCATCCACTGCCAGGGGTAGGCTTCCATGATCGTGATCTCCCGCGCGGTGCTGAGCAGGTTGCCCCAGCTGGCCTGCGGGGGTTGCACGCCCAGGCCCAGGAAGCTCAGGCCCGCCTCGGTGAGGATGGCGCTGGCCACGCCCAGGCTGACGAACACGACCAGCACGTCGATGACGTTCGGCAGGGCGTGCCTGAGCAGGATGCGGCGGTCGGTGGCGCCCAGGGCGCCGGCGGCCGCGATGAACTCCAGTTCGCGCACGGACAGCAGTTTGGCGCGGACCAGCCGCGCAGCGAGGGGCCAGCCGAGCAGGCCGATGATCAGGATGGTCTTGTCGATGCCGGGACCGATGATCGCCGCCAGGGTGAGCAGCACGATGATGCTGGGGAAGGTCATGACGATGTCCACGAAGCGCATGATCAGGTTGTCCACCCACCCGCCGAAGTACCCGGCCAGGGCGCCGAGGGTGGTGCCGACCACGACCGAGATCAGGGTGCTGAGCAGGCCCACCATCAGGGACACGCGTCCGGCGCTGAAGGTCCGGGCGAACACGTCGCGGCCGGTGGGGTCGGTGCCCAGCCAGTGCTGCCCGCCGGGCGGCTGGTTGCGGGCCAGCAGGTCGATCTGGTCGGGTTTGAAGGGCGCGATCATGGGGCCCACGATCACCGACAGCAGGATCAGGCCGAGCAGCAGCAGGCCGATCACCGCCAGCCGGTGCCGGAAGAAGCGTTTGACGGCCAGGGTGGTGGGGGTGCGGCGGGGGGCCGGGGCGAGCAGGGCGGTCATCGGGGCAGGCTCCTTTGCTCAGCTGTAGCGGATGCGCGGGTCGATCGCGCCGTACAGCAGGTCCGTGATGAGGTTGGCGAGGAGGATCACCGTGGCGAGCACCAGCGTCGTGCCCATGATCATGGGGTAGTCGCGGGCGTCGATGGCGTCGAGGTACAGCTGTCCGGTGCCGGGCCAGGAGAAGATGCTCTCCAGGAACACCGCGCCGCCGATCAGGTTCGCGACGTTCGCTCCGATCACGGTGATTACCGGAATCAGGGCGTTGCGCAGGACGTGCTTGCTGACCACCCGGGCGTACGGTACGCCCTTGGCGCTCGCGGTCCGCACGTAGTCCTGGAAGACGACTTCCAGCACGCTGGAGCGCGTGTAGCGCATCAGCACGGCCACGTACGTCACCGAGAGGATCGAGGCCGGCAGGATCAGGTGCCGGAGGATGTCCAGGGCGCCGCCGTCTCCGGGCGTCTGGTACCCGCCGGCGGGAAACCACTTGAGTTTCAGCGCGAAGACGTACATGCCCAGCAGTCCCGCCAGGAAGGCCGGGGTGGAGATGCCCAGGAACGCCAGGAAGGTCAGGCCGTTGTCCAGCGCGGTGTAGCGCTTCACGGCGGCCAGCACGCCGAAGAACACGCCCAGGGTCACGCCGAGCGTCATACCCAGGCCCATCAGCAGCAGCGTCGGCGGCAGGCGGCGGGCGATCTCGGTGGAGACGCGCTCGCCGTTCTTGATGCGGTAGCCCAGGTCGCCCTGCACGGCCCGGCCCAGCCAGCGCACGTACTGCACGGGCTTGGGCTGGTCAAGGCCGAGGTCCTGGCGGATGATCTCCCGTTGCTGGGCGCTGACGACCTGATCCGGGGGGATGTACGCGTCCAGGGGATCGCCGGGCGTGAACTGCAGCATCGTGAAGATGATGGCGGTGATCACCAGCAGCAACGGAATGGTGGTCAGGAGCCGCCGGATGACGTAGGTTCCCATGTTCTTCGCCCTCCTTCGGGACGGGGGTGCCGGCCGGGGCGCGGCGGACTGACGGCGGGGGTGGACCCGGCCCGTCCAGTTCGCCGCGCAGGGCGGGTTACTTGATGTCCCAGAGGTGGGCCTGGTCGTCGTAGCGGCCGCCGCCGGGGGCGGGCGTCCAGACGAAGTTCACCAGGTCCTTGCTCGCGCCACCGAAGCGCTTGGCAGTCCAGAGCATGCCCCACGGCAGCTGCTGGTTCACGAGGCTGCACATGTTCTGGTACGCCTTGGTGCGGGTGGCGGCGGCGGTGGTTTCCTGCGCCTGCTCGAACAGCCGGTCCAGGGCGGGGAGTTTCACGCGCATGCGGTTGGTGCCGTTGGGCGGCATGAAGTCCGAGTGCATGCTGGGATACAGCGTGTCGGGGTCCGGGCCGTTGCCGATGCCGGCGTACACCAGCGAGAAGCCCGTGCCGCTGGTCGCCTGGTTGTACGAGGGCGTGTCCAGGAAACGCGGGGTGATCTTGAGCCCCACCTGCGCGAACATCTGCTGCAGGGTCACCAGGACGTCCTTGCTGAGCTGGTCGTTGTAGTAGGTGATCACCTCGACGTTCTGGCTGGTGTTCCAGCCGGCGGCCTGCAGCAGCTGCCTCGCCTTGGCGGGGTCGTAGGCGTAGCGGTTCAGGTTCTTGGGCACGTACTTGCTGTTCGTGACAGGGCAGTAGGCCGGTTCGGCGCCGCCGCCGTACAGCTGCTTGATGATGGCGTTGCGGTCGATGGCGTGCAGCATGGCCTGCCGGACGCGGACGTCCTTGAACTGGTCGCTGGCGTTGTTGAAGCCCAGGTAGTTGGCGACCTGGCTGGGCCCGCTGATGATGTTCACGCTGCTGCCGCCGAACGTCTTGGTGTCGTCCAGGGTCAGGTACGTGAAGTCGATGTTGCCGCTTTTCAGGGCCAGCACCGCCGCGGCCTGCTCCTTGAAGTAGCGGTTGACGAGCCGGTCGACCTTCGGTTTGCCCTTGTAGTATTCGGGGTTGGCCTTGAGTTCCACGTACTGGTCGGGCACGTACCGGCTCCACATGAAGGGCCCCGTGCCGACGGGGTCGGTGCGCCACCAGCTGGACGTGCGCAGCTCCCGGGCGGGGATCTTGGCGAGGGCGTGCTCGGGGAGGATCATGAAGCTCGTCAGGGCGTCCAGCAGCGCGGCATTGGGTTTGCTGAGGGTCAGGATGACCGTGCGGGCGTTCGGCGTCTGGATGCTCTTGATGTTCCCGAATTTCGCGGCGAAGGCGCTGCCGGAATCGGGGTTGTTGGCGAGGTCCAGGCTGAACTTCACGTCCTTGCTGGTGAAGGGCCTGCCGTCATGCCACTTCACGCCGGTGCGCAGCACGAAGGTGTACTTCTTCCCGCCGTCGCCGACCACCCAGGAACTGGCGAGGTCGCCGCTGATCTTCTTGAAGCCCACGTCGTACAGCACCAGGGTGGAGTAGTACTTGTTCAGCCACGTGAACCCGGCCGTGTTGGTCAGGGGGTTGAACAGCTGCGGGGAGCCGCCGGGGCCCTGGTCGAAGGCGCCGGTGATGACCTTGTCTGCCGAGGCGGTCCCGAGGGTGGACAGGGCGAGGGTAAGGGCCAGCGCGGTGCGTTTGAACATGGTCACTCCTTGGGCGTGGGACTCAGGGTGCGGGGGTGGGCTGAACGTCGGTCACGAGTGGGGTGGACGGCGTGGCGAGGCGTTCGTTGATCTGCTGGAAGTGCGTGCGCATGGCCTGCGTCACCCGGGCCGGCTTCTTCAGGCGCAGCGCCTCGACGATGGCCATGTGGTCCTGCGCGGTCTGCTCAAGGTTCCAGTGGGTGACGCCGGCGCTGCCGTGCAGGCGGCGGAAGACTTCCCAGAACAGCTCCACGAGGCGGTTGAGGAAGAGGTTGTTGAGGGGGCGGTACAGCTCCAGGTGGAACTCGCGGTCCTCGTCCTCGAAGGTTTCGCCGGCCCGGGCCTTGTCGATCATCTGCTGGGCGAGGCGGTGCAGGTGCTCGATCTGGGCGGGGGTGGTGTGGGTCACGACCATGCCGATCAGGCCCTCTTCCAGGGCGGTGCGCACCTGAAGCAGGTCGCGCAGGGATTTGCCGTCGCTGGCGAAGGAGTAGGGAAGGTTCTCGAAGATGCTGTCGAAGGTGAACGCCTTGACGTACAGCCCCTCGCCCTGCCGGGCTTCGAGGATGCCGACGGCCTCCAGTGTTTTCACGCCTTCGCGCAGGGAGAGGCGGCTCATGCCCATGTCCCTGGCGAGCTGGCCTTCGGAGGGCAGCAGGTCGCCGGGACGCAGGCGGTGTTCTTCGATGTAGCGTTTGATTGCGATCTGGGCCTGGCGGTAGGCCGGGACTTTCGGAGCCATGCATCCCCCTCAACAGCCAGAGTGGCTGTTTGAAATCAGATATCTGATAAGTGATCTGAGCATAGGCACCCTGTGTCCTCCCGTCAAGGGGTGCGGACGCAGAGTGCCTGGAAATGTCCTCTGCGTTCTATGCAGATGACTTCGGTACGAATCGGCGGGCGGCTGCCGGTTTGACAGTTCCTGCGCGGCTCAGTACCATGCGCCCTGTCACAACTACTTATCAGATATCTAACATCTGAACACCCAGGCGTTTTGCGTTCGACCCGAGGAGGTCCACATGAAAACCGCAGCCCTGTCCCTCGCCCTGATCAGCACCGCCGCCGCTCAGGGCGCCACCTACCCTGACCTGCCCGTTCCCCTCAAGAACGGCGTGGGCGGCCTGATCGGCACCACCATCTACGCCGGACTCGGCACCGCCGGCCAGAAGTTCTACGCGATGGACCTCTCCCGTCCCGAGCGCGCCTGGACCGAGGTGGCCCCCTTCCCGGACGCCGCCCGGGATCAGGCCGCCGCCGCCGCCGTCAACGGCAAGCTCTACGTCTTCGGCGGCCTCGGCAAGTCCACGCCCGACGCGACCACCGCGCTGTTCAACCAGGTGCACGTCTACGACCCGGTCACGAACATCTGGACCCTGCTGGCCACCCGGGCGCCCCGCGAGGTGTCCGGCGGGGCCGCCGTCACCCAGGGCGACCGCATCCTGCTCTTCGGGGGCGTGAACCGCAACATCTTCGACGGCTACTTCAAGGACCTCGCCGCCGCCGGCAGCGACAAGACCCGCAGCGACGCCGTGTCGCTCGCCTACTTCACCCAGCGCCCGCAGGACTACTTCTTTTCCAGGGACCTCCAGGCCTACCACCCTGCGACCAACACCTGGCAGTCCCTGGGCGTGGTGCCGTTCAGCGGCCGGGCCGGCGCTGCCATGCACCTGACCGGCACCACCCTCACCGTCATGAACGGCGAGCAGAAACCGGGCCTGCGCACCGCCGCCGCCCACCAGGCCCAGGTCACCCCGGCCGACGTGACCTGGCGTGACCTCCCGGACCTGCCCCCCGCCACCGCCGGACAGGTGCAGGAGGGACTCGCCGGCGCGTACACCGGGCACAGCGGCGGCGCCCTGCTGCTCGCCGGCGGCACGAACTTCCCCGGCAGCACCGCGCAGTTCGCCCGCGGCACCCTGTACGCGCACGAGGGCCTCACGAAAACCTGGCACAGCACCGTGTACGCCCTGCGCGGCGGCCGCTGGACCGTCGCCGGGCAACTGCCCCAGGCGCAGGGCCACGGCGTGAGCGTCCAGTACGGCGACGAACTCCTCCTGATCGGTGGAGAGACCACGGGCGGCGCGGCCAGTGCGAAGGTCCTGTCCCTGCGCCTTCAGGACGGACAGCTTCAGACCACCGACTGACTCCTGAACCCGTCCGGACCTCCCTCCCCAGGACCGCCGCACTCCGGCGGTCCTGTTCGCCGTACTCCAGGCACGGGGGACTGGGGAGAAACGAGGCGCCATCACCTCCCCGGGCTTGACCTTCCTGCTGCGGGAACGCTTAGCGTGCAGGGGCATGCACGGACGCCTGATCATCTCCCGCTTCGCCCTGCTCACGGGCCTGCCGGCCAAGACGCTGCGGTACTACGACGAGATCGGCCTGCTCCGCCCGCAGTGGGTGGACGAGGACAGCGCCTACCGGTACTACAGCGTCACTCAGGTCAGCCTGGGCATCCGCATCCGGCGGTGGCGGGAACTGGGGCTGTCCCTGGACGCCGTCCGCCGTCTGCTGGACACGCCGGACCAGGCCGGTGACGTCCTGCGGGAGCACGAACACCGCCTTCGCCAGGAGATCGAGCAGCGCGAACGCGCCCTCCTCGCCCTTCACCTCGCCCTTCAGGAGGCCCCCATGAACTACCGCCTTGAACACCTGCCCGCCCAGCAGACCCTCTGCATCCACACCTCGCTCCAGCCGCCCCACTACGAGGTCATTCCCGAGGCCCTGCAGGAACTGATGGCCTACTGCCGCACCCGGGGGTACGCGCCCCACGCGCCCAGCTTCTTCGTGCACCACAGTGAACAGCAGGTGGTGGACGTCTGCGTGCCGGTCGCCGGCCACGCCGAGCCGCACGGCCGGATCGAGGTGCGCACCTTCGAGGGCGGCCCGGCCTTCATCGGGCGGTTCGTGGGCCCGTACGACAGGACCGGCGCGGCCTACACCCTGGTCGTCGAGGAAGCCCTGCGCCGGGGCCTGCCCATCACCGGCGTCACCGCGGAAATCTACGTGAAGAGCGTGCCGCACACCCCCGACCCGAACGCCTACGAAACCGACATCGCTTTCTTCCTGCAGCCGGACCCGGAGCCGCTGGCCTGAGCCGGTTCATGGAGAAAAGGGGTCACTTCGACTGGAGCGGGCTCATCCGTTTCACTGCCTGGGATCTACGCTGGGACGATGCGGACCATCTACATCCAGGTGAACGGCGGGGCCCTGCAGCATGTCGAGGCGCAGGACGCCGGGCATCTGACGGACCTGGCGGGGGCGTATTTCCACTCCCCGGCCAGCGAGGCCGACGCGGCAGAGTTCGCCCGGGCCGTGTGGGACGAGGGCTTTTCCACGTGCGTGTCGTCGATGCTGGGGGGCAGCCGGGTGTGGGTGATCGTGGGCAGCGATGACCGGGAGCGCATCGAGGCGTACCAGGCGCAGGCCGAAGCCCCGCACTCGCCGTAACCGTGCGCCCGCCCGGGTGTTCACAGGCCACCCTTTGACCCGTGCCCAGGGCGCCGCTGCCGGGTCAGCGGGATGAAGTAGCGTGAGGGCACGCCCGTGACGAACCCTGCCCCTGAGCCGACGGACCTGCACGCCGCCCGTGCGGACCTCCTGCAGACCCTCGACGACCTGCTCTCCGGCCCGCTGAACGTCCTGGGGTTCGTGTGGCTGGGTCTGCTGGTGTGGGAACTGCTCGGTCCGGTCCCCGCCTGGGTGAACCTGATCAGCAACGTGATCTGGGGCCTGTTCATCGTCGATTTCCTGCTGTCGTTCACGCTCGCGCCCCACAAGGTCACGTTCCTGAGGCGCAACTGGCTGTCGGCCCTGAGCCTGCTCGTCCCGGCGGTGCGGTTCCTGCGGGTGTTCCGGGGCCTGCGGCTGCTGCGCACCGCGCGGCTCGCCCGCGGCACGCGCCTGTTCCAGATCCTCACGCGGCTCAACCGCGGCCTGAAGACCCTGCAGCGCACGCTCCGGCGCCGTCAGTTCGGGTTCGTGATGCTCGCGACCCTGCTGGTGACCCTCGCGGGCTCCGCCGGGCTGGCGTACTTCGAGGGCACCGGGGGGAGCGCCCCGGGCAGTTACGGCGCGTGGGTGTACTGGACGGGCATGCTGCTGATGAGCCTGGGACCGGAACACTGGCCGCAGTCCGCCGAAGGCCGCACCCTGACGGCGCTGCTGGGTCTGTACGGGTTCACCGTCTTCGGGTACATCACGGCCGCCCTCGCCAGTGTGTTCGTCGGCGCCGATCAGAGCCGGCTGCCCGAGGCTGAGGAGGTCAACAACGCGGCCCTCCTGGCGGAGGTGACCGCCCTGCGCCAGGAACTGGCCCGGCTCAGCGCGGCGGTGCCCGACCCACAGGAGGACTGAGCCCTCAGGCCGGCGCCTGCGGAAGCGTGAAATAGAAGGTGCTTCCCTCCCCCGGCGTGGACTCCACCCAGAGCCGTCCGCCGTGGCGTTCCAGGATCTTCTTGCAGACCGCCAGGCCGATCCCGGTGCCTTCGTACACGTCCCGGCCATGCAGGCGCTGGAAGATCACGAAAATCTTGTCGAAGTACCTGGGGTCGATGCCGATCCCGTTGTCCTTCACCGCGAAGCGCCACATCCTGCCGTCTGCCTCGGCGGACACGTGCACGCGGGGCAGCACGTCCGCCCGGCGGTACTTGAGGCTGTTGCCAATCAGGTTCTGTAGCAGCTGGTCAAGCTGCTGGCGGTCGGCCAGCACCAGCGGCAGGTCGGAGCGCGTGATCTGCGCCTGCTCGTTTCCGGGAACCGCGCTGAGCCGGTGCAGCACCGTGTCGAACACCCGGCGGCTGTCCACGGGCTGGACGGCCAGCTGCTGGGTGTGCAGGCGGGAAAAGGCCAGCAGGTCGTCCACGAGGTTTTTCATGTGCTCGCCGCTGTCGATGATGTGACGCAGGTACAGCTGTCCGCGCTCGTCGAGCTGCTCACCATTCCGGCGGCTGATCATGCTGGCGAAACTCGTGACGGCCCGGATCGGCGCCTGCAGATCGTGGGAGGCCACGTACGCGAACTGCTCAAGTTCGGCGTTGCTGCGGGCCAGTTCGGCGTTGCTGCTCTCGAGCTGCTCGGTGCGCTGCGCGAGAAGCGCCACGCTCTCCGCGCGTTCCAGCGCGAGCCCGAGGCTGCCCACGACCGTTTCCAGGACGACCCGGTCTGTGGACGTCCAGGGCCGGCCCTGGAACAGCACCATCACCAGCACGCCGACCACCTCGTCCCGCACCACAACCGGCAGGGACGCGGCCGTGCTGACGTGGGTCACGAGTTCAGGCGGCGTGTCGCTGCCGCGGGCGTACTGGTCCTGGTAGTACGGGGCGCGGCTCTGCCAGGGGACGTCCACGGTGGGCGTCAGGCCGATCAGCGGGCCAGCGTCGATGAACGCCTGCAGATCGCGGTGGCCCACGTCGCCCACCTGCACCCGGTTGCGCCAGCGGCCGGCGTCGGGCGTGTAGTACAGGGCGTACCCGGCGGGCAGCAGGGACAGCATGACCTCCTGGGCCCGCCGCACGATCACCAGCGGGTCACGCTGCGTCGCGAGGTCGCGAGTGAGGTGCGCGAAGCCCTCCAGAACGGCGTTCTGCGCCTGAAGGCGGGAGGTGACCTCGGCGCGTTCCAGGGCGAGTTCCAGGCTCCGGCCCACGGACCGCACGATGGCCTGCTCCCGGTCCGTCCACACCCGGGCGTCCTGCGTGCCGACCGCGAGCATGCCGCGCAGCCCTCCAGGTGTGCTGACAGGCGTGAGGGCGACTGCGCCGTACGAGGCCGTGCTGGACAGGGAGTTGGCGTCCGCCTCCCAGCCGTCGATGAACACGGGCGCCCCCGACTGCACCGCCCGGGCGAAATCGGGGGCGTCTTCGGGCACCCCCGCCTGAATCTGGGCCACCACGTGGGGGAGGATGTCCTCGGACCACACCCGGGCCTTCCACAGCCCGCTCTCACGTTCGTAGTACGCGACGCTGACGTGCGCGAGGCTCGCCCGGATCACCCCGGCCGCCTGCTGGACGAGGGCCAGCACGTCGGTCTGGGTGCCGACCGCCTCGTGAAAGGCGACGAAGCCGTCCAGGGCGTTGACCTGATCCTGGAGCTGCCGGGCCGCGACCTCCAGCTGCTGCGTGCGGTCGTTCACGCGCCGTTCCAGGCCGTCGTTCAGCGCCCGGAGGTCCCGCTCCACCTGCTCGCGGCGCCGCAGCTCCTCCTGGGCCACGTCGTACAGGCGCGCGTTCTCCACCCGGGCGGCGGCCACCAGCGCCAGCTGCACGAGCACGTCCTGGTCCTCCGCGGTGAAGTCTCCCGTGAACCGGTCCGAGAGCTGAATCAGCCCGATGTTCTGCCCGTCCCGGCCCACCAGCGGCACGGCCAGCCAGCCGCGCATCGGCGGATGGGCCTGTGCGTGCGGCCCGAAAGCCCGCCAGCGGGGATGGGCCTCAAGCTCCGCCTGACTCAGGCGCAGCGGCGTGTTTCCCTGGCAGACCAGGGCGTAGATGCCGCTGCCGTCCGGCGGGACGGCATATGACTGCCAGGGCGCGTACTTGTCACTCATGGACACCGCCGTGACCGCCTGCGCCCAGTCGGCGCTGACCGTCAGGCTGGTGACTGCCTGGTGCGCGCCGATGAGGGCCCGGGCCTCCTCCGTAATCACGTCCAGCGTCGCCTGCAGCCCCTGAATCTCATTGATGCGCACGGCCGCCTGCGCCAGGTGCCGCAGGCGGCTGCTTTCATTTCCATGGGACCGCCGGCTGAGGTGAGCGGCGAGGTGGTCCGTCAAGGTCTGCAGTGCGAGCCGCTGTTCCCTGGTGACGGCGTGCGCGCCAGGCACTTCCACCACCAGCGCGGCATGCACCTCCCCCGTTCCCCTGAACGGAAAGAGCAGCAGTCCTTCATCGAACAGACCCGGCTCGGGGTGGACGCTGCGAGGCGCGTGTCGCTGCAGGGTCCTGTGCACCGCGCCGCGGCGCTCCTCCCGCGCGCGCCGCCAGGCCCCGCTGGACACCTGCAGGTCAGGAAGGCCGTCGTCCGGGCCGGCAAACCACACCTCCCCGCTGGCGCCGGGCAGCAGGTCCAGGGCCTGCCCGAGGGCCGCGTCCAGCAGGCTTTCCGACGAGTGGGGGGCGCCCGCCGTCTCGAATGCCTCGGTGAGGCGCTTCAGCCAGACGTCGGGCAGAGTGGGAAAACCGGACATTCGAGCAGCATAGACGCCCTCAGGCACAGGGCGTCTTCCGGTGTTGATCATCAAGTGTTCCGCCCCGCGCCGGCCGGCTCGCCTCACGAACTACCGCGCCGGGGGTGTGGCCTGGTCGCCAGTGATCCAGGCCACGGCCCGGTCGGTCAGGCGGTCCAGGGCGCGGACGCTGAGCAGCAGGTCCGCTTCGCCGGTGTCCTCGGCGGCGTTGTGACTCAGCCCGCCCAGGCTCTGCACGAACAGCATTCCTGTGGGAATGCCGGCCAGCGCGACCTGCGCCGCGTCGTGCAGCGGACCGCTCGGCAGCCGGGTCGCTCCAGGCGTCACGTCCAGAATGGCCTGCTCGCCCGCGGCGATCAGGTCCGGGTGGAACGGCACCGGCCCGATCCGGAACAGCTCCGACACCGTGAGCGTGCACCCGCCCTCCTCGCAGGACCGCGCCAGATGAGCCTGGGCCTCGGTCCACAGGGCCGCGAGACCGGCGGGATCCAGGTGCCGCTGGTCCAGTGTGAACTCGCAGGTTTCGACCACGCTGGTGGGAATGCCGGGCGCTGTCGTGACGCTGCCGATGGTACTGACGCCGCCGTGCCGCTCGGTCATGGCGTAGATCTCCTGACTGAGCCGGCCCAGCACCAGCAGGGCGTCCTGGCGGGCGTCCATGGGGGTGCTGCCCGCGTGCGCGGCGCGGCCGGTCACCGTGATCCGGTGCCGTTCCACGCCGCAGGTTCCCAGCACCACCCCGAGGGGAAGGCCCTGGCGTTCCAGCACAGGCCCCTGCTCGATGTGCAGTTCCAGGTACGCTGCCGCGTGCTGGCGCGCTCCCCCGGCTTCCAGCGCCCGGTCCAGGTCGATGCCGCTTTCCTGCAGCGCGGCGCGCATGCTCACGCCGTCCCGGTCGGTAAGCCGGCCGGCGCGGTCCGGGGCGAGCTGGCCACTCAGCGCGCTGGAGCCGTACAGGCTGTGTCCGAACCGGCCTTCCTCGTCCGCCCAGTCGACCAGCCGCACCGTCACCGGGGGACGGCCGGCGTACTGGTGGCTCAGGCGCCGCAGCACGGCCAGGCCGGCGAAGACGTTCAGGCAGCCGTCCAGCCAGCCGCCGTTCGGGACGCTGTCCAGGTGCCCGCCGATCCAGAGTTCCTGCCTGGACTCGCCGGGCAGGGTGACCCAGAGGTTCCCGGCCGGGTCGGTGGACACCGTGACCGGCAGGTCTTCGAGCTGCGCGCGCAGGTAGCCCCGGGCGGCATGCCAGGGCGCGGTGTACGCCACGCGCTGCGCGCCGTGCCGGTCGGCTGTCCGGGCCTGCAGTTCCCGTAGTTCGGTCAGGGTGCGGTGCGGGTCAAGCATGGCCGGCGCTCCGGCCCGTGACGCGCGTGTAGGCCGCCGGATCGGTCGCCCCCTCGGTGGACAGCACCAGGACGCTGCTGTCCGGCGTCACATTCAGCGCCGCCCGGGCGAAGGCCGCGCCCGGGCCGCTCAGGAGCGCCAGCAGCCCGCCGGCCCCGGCCGCGCCGCTCTCGCCGGAGACCACGCCGTCCGCGGCAAGGTGCCGCATCGCCTCTTCCGTCAGGGCGTCGGGGATGGCGACGGCGGCGCTCAGGCCGCGCTGCAGGGTGGGCCACGCGAGGGGCGAGGTGTTGCCGCAGTTCAGGCCCGCCATGATCGACGGGTGCGGTCCCGGCACCTCGGTGAGCTGCCCGGCCTGCAGAGAGCGCAGCACGCACGCGGCCTGCGTGGGTTCCACGCCCACCACCCGGGTGTCCCGGCCGGGGGCGCGGTAGTGCTGCACCGCCGCCATCGCCAGGGACCCGACCCCCATCTGCGCGGCGACAAGGTCGGGGCCAGGAGCGCCCACCGCCGAGAGCTGCCGGTCGATCTCCTGGAAGATCGTGCCGTAGCCCTCCACCACCCAGCCCGGCACCCGGGTGTACCCGGCCCAGGCGGTGTCGCTGATGACCAGGCGGCGGTTCCCGGCGAGCCCCGCGGCGGCCTTGACCGCGTCGTCGTAGCTGCCGCGCACCACCTCGACCGCCGCACCTTCGGCCTCGATGGCCGCGATGCGGGCAGGCACCATATCGTGCGGCACCAGGATGTGGGCGCTCAGGCCCAGCCAGCGGGCCATGCGCGCCACCGCCCGGCCGTGGTTGCCGTCGGTGGCCGTGACCAGCTGCAGCGGCCCGTGCCCCTGGAGCTGAGCGGCCACCTCCCCCAGCGTCTGCCAGGCGCCGAAGGGGCCGAAGCGCGCCTCAAGTTCGCGGTACACCGCCCAGGACGCCCCGAGGATCTTGTAGGCCGGCAGGCCCAGGCGGGCGGCTTCGTCCTTGACCCACACGTCCCGCACCCCGAGCGCCGCCGCGAGACCAGGCGCCCGGACGAGCGGCGTGGGGGCGTAGCCGGGCAGGCGCTCGTGGAAGGCGAGGAGCTGGGGGTCGGTCGGGGCGGAGACCGTCTCGGCCGGTCCGGGCTTGAAGTAGGTGGGGAGCTCAGGGGTCATCATGGCGGCTTCCTTAGGGGTTCAGGCGCAGAACGCCCGGAGGGTGGCGGTGAGGGTCTGGCGGCACTGCTCCACGGACGCGAGCTCCACCCATTCCTCGGTGGCGTGCGCGCCCCCGCCCCGCGGACCGAACACGACCGTGGGAATCCCGGCCGCGGCGAGGAAGGCCGAGTCCATCCAGAAGCTCTGCCCGATCACGGCCGGGGGCGCGCCGAGCACCCCCTCCGCGGCCCGCCCCAGGGTCTGCACGATGGGCGCGTCCACGGCGATGCCGAACGGGTCGCGCGCCAGGGTGAGGCGGTGCTCGGCGCGGAACTGCGGGTCCGCGCCCAGGCGGGCAAGCCGCGCCTCGATCTCCTGGGCCGTCTGCGCGGGCGTCTCGCCGGGCAGGGTGCGGCGCTCCACGAGGAGGGTGCAGCGTTCCGGGTAGCTGGAGAGCTCCTGTCCGCCGCTGATCAGGGACGCGTGGAGGCTGCCGTGCCCCAGCAGCGGGTGGGCGTCCCGGGTGGCGAGCTCGCGGCCCAGCGCCTCCAGCTCCCCGAGCACCCGGCCCATGTGCGCGATGGCGTCCACGCCGAGGTCGGGCCGGGAGCCGTGCGCGGCGCGGCCGTGGGTGGTGATCTCATGCCACGTGAAGCCCTTGTGGGCGACGGAGACGCCCAGCTCGGTGGGTTCGGTGACGATGGCGGCGTCGGCGGTGACGTGCTCCAGCACCGCCTGCATGCCGAGGCTGGCGTGCTCCTCGTCGGCCACGGCAGTGAGGACCACGTCCCCCCGCAGCGCGGACCGGCTGGCGTCCTCAAGGGCCAGGAGGCTGGCGGCGAGGCCGGCTTTCATGTCGTAGGCGCCGCGCCCGTAGAGGCGGCCGTCCCGGACGACGGGTTCGAAGGGCGCGTCCATGCCCTCGGTGCCGACCGTGTCGAGGTGCGCGCACAGCAGCAGGGAACGCCCGCCTCCGGTCCCGCGGACCCGGGCGACGACGCTCGCCCGGCCGGGAGCGGCTTCGATCAGCTCGGCGGGGATGCCGCGCGTGGCCAGCCACGCCACCACGAACTGCGCGATCCGAATCTCGCCTGCGCCTCCAGGCACCAGGGACGGGTTGGTGGAGTCCAGGCGGACGAGGGCAGCCAGCAGGTCAGTCAGGGTCTCGGGCACAGTGATATATTACATATCAGATGCCCCTGCCTTCCGCCATCCCGAAACGGCCGCGCGCCCTGGCCCGCGAGGACGTCTACCACCACCTCAGCACCTGGATCATCGACGGCACCCTGCAACCCGAAGAACCGCTGCGGGACCTCGACATCGCTGAGCGCCTCGGCGTCAGCCGCACGCCCGTGCGCGAGGCCCTGCGCCGCCTGGAAGACGAAGGGCTCGTCGAAACCGCGCTGAACCGTTGGACGCGCGTCTCACCCCTCAGCCTCGTTCAGGCCACGGCCCTCTACCCGGTCGTCGAGGCCCTGGAAGTCCTCGCGCTGCGCCTCGCCGCCACCACCCTCACCGCCTCCGACCACGCCCGACTGCACACACTCAACACCCGCCTCACCCTGGCCCTTCAGGCCCGCGACGCCGGCGCCGCCGTGGACGCCGACACCGCCTTCCACGACCTCTGGATCACGAAGGCCGGCAACCCGGAACTTCAGCGGACCCTCGAGGGCTTGAAACGCAAGCTCCGGCGCATCGAACGCGCCTACTTCGATGCCAGCAGCGCCGGCGAGGCCTCCGTCGCCGAGCACACCGCCATCACCCACGCCCTTGAAGCCGGCGACCTCGACCGGGCCCTCCAGGCCCTCCAGGCGAACTGGCAGGGCAGCCTGCAGCGGCTGCACGCGCGGGCCGAGCGGTAACCGCAGCACTTCCAGTTGCCGGGAGTTCACCCTGCCATGATCGACTCCGTGAATCACGCACCCTGCCGGAGGAGCCACGGGGCCCACTGCAGGACAGATGCCGGGGCTGTCATGCTCACCTGAATACCCCGATGCCCGCAGCGGCCACCCTGAGTCGCCCGTCCCTTCCTTTCCGCCCCCTGCCCGAGGCCTGATGCCATGAAACTCCTGATCGTCGAATCCCCCACCAAAGCCCGCAAGATCCAGGGGTACCTGGGCGCCGGGTGGCGGGTGATGGCCTGCCTGGGGCACGTGCGCGACCTGCCCGCCACGAAGGACGAGGTGCCGGAAAAGCACCGCGCCCTGCCCTGGGCCCGGCTGGGCGTGAACACCGCCGGCGGCTACGCGCCGCTGTACGTGGTGCGCCCGGGGAAGCAGGCGAAGGTCAGGGAACTGCGCGCCGCGGCAAAGGCCGCGGACGAGGTGTTCCTCGCCGCCGACCCGGACCGGGAAGGGGAGAGCATCGCCTGGCACCTCAGTGTTCTGCTGGGTCTGAAGGAAGCGCAGCGGGTCACCTACCAGGAGATCACCGCGGCGGCGCTGCGTCAGGCCGTGGCGCACCCGCGGCCGCTGGACCTGCGGCTCGTCGCGGCGCAGGAGACCCGCCGCACCCTGGACCGCCTGGCCGGGTACGGCGTCAGCCCCCTGCTGTGGGCGGCAGTGGGCGGCGCGCAGTCCGCGGGGCGCGTGCAGTCGGCCGCGCTGCAACTGCTCGCGCAGCGGGAACAGGCGCGGCTGGCCTTCGTCCCGAGTGCCTACTGGCGCGTCACCGCGGACGTCACCGCCCGCCCGGCCTTCCGGGCGGCCGTTACCCACATCCGGGGCACGCCGCTCGCCGCCGCCTCAAGCTTCACGAGTACCGGGCACCTCAAGCCGGACGTGACGGTGACGCAACTCGACGCCACCAAAGCCGGGCAGCTCGTGACCTACCTGAACGGCCGCCCGGCCGAGGTGACGGCGGCGGCGGTCACGCCCGTGACCCGCCGGCCCCCGCCGCCTTTCACGACCTCGACCCTGCAGCAGGCCGCGAACGCCCGCCTGAAGCTCGGGGCGGCCGAGGTGACGCGCCTCGCGCAGGCGCTGTATGAGAACGGCCTGATCACGTACATGCGCACCGACTCCCCGGCGCTGTCCGACGAGGCGTTGACACTCGCCCGCGCCGCGGTGGAGGCCCGCTTCGGTCCGGCCGCGCTGCCGGCGAAACCCCGGCAGTACGCCACCCGCAACGCCAACGCCCAGGAAGCGCACGAGGCGATCCGGCCCGCCGGGGCTTTCCTCGCCCCGTCACAGACCCGCCTTGCCGGAAGCGAACTCGCCCTGTACACGCTGATCTACGAGCGGACGGTCGCCTCCCAGATGCTCGACGCGGTGGGGGAGAAGACGACCCTGACGCTTCAGGCGGGCGTGGTGACCCTGGAGGCGACCGGCACGCGGCTCACGCAGCCCGGGTTCACCGCGCTGTACGACGACGAGATCCGGGACGGGGAGGACCAGGCGCTGCCACTGCTCGAGGTCGGCTCCCGGTTTCCCCTGCAGAACGCGAAGGCCGAGGAGAAACGCTCCCCGCCGCCCGCCCGGTTCACGGAGGGGAAGTTCGTGCAGGTGATGGAGAAAGCCGGTATCGGCCGCCCCAGCACCTTCGGCCACACCCTGGAGACGCTGCAGAAGCGCGGGTACGTGGCCCTGCGCCGCCGGCAGCTGCACGTGACGCCCCTGGGCTTGATGATCGCCGTGTACCTGCAGGGTCAGGTGCCGCAACTGGTGGATACGGCGTTCACGGCGGGCATGGAAGCGGACCTGGACCGCATCGCGCGGGGCGAACTGACCCGCGTGGCTTACCTGGACCGGGTGTGGAAGGAGGAACTCGCCCCGGCGATCTCGCGGGCGGCGAAGGCCGTGCCGGCCGTGCCCGCGCCGCACGTGCCGGTCGTGTTCACGCCCCGGGCCGGTGAGGTGCAGGCCCGCATCGGGGACCGGTCCGTGCCTCTGCCTGCGGGCCTGCTGCTCGAGGACCTCACGCCGGACATGCTGCCCGCCCTGGCGAGCGGAGCCTGGACGCCCGCCCGGGACAGCGAAGGGCCCCGCAAGCCCCGGGCGAAGTCCGCGGCTGTGAAACCCAGACGGAAGAAGGCGGCTTCAGGCTCTGCCGGGGCGGAACGCAGGCCCCGCCGGAAGAAGACGCCGCCCTGACCCGGGCGGGGCAGGCCCCCTCTGGCGGTTCGGGAGGGTCCTGTGATGAAGGCCGTGATAGACCGCTGCCCATGCCTGCCTGCCCTGATCCGGCCGACCCTACCCGTGGTGCAGCGTGTGACTGCGCGGCACTGCGCCCCCCGGACGCCCTCCCGGCGGGCCTGTACCTGCATTCACCCGCCCACCATGTTCGCCAGCTGCTCAAACGGGCCATGCGCGACCAGGGCATCCCGCACCAGGACAGCCCGGCGGGTGTGTTCCTGCCTCACCTGGACGCCGACATCCTGGCCGCCCTGCTGGGTGCCTTCACGCCCACGGAACGGGCGGAACTGCTCGCCGCCCCCGCCACCACGCCTGGCGGCCCCCCCGACGCCTGGCAGGCGTCGCCCCTGGAGCGCTGGGCGCAGCAGCTCGGCACCCCCTGGTTCTTCCCGGCGGCGGAGCAGCTGCGCTTTCACCTGCAGCCCATCGCCGACCTGTGCAGTGGGCAGGTGTACGGCTACGAGGCCCTGGTCCGCGCCGACTGGCAGGGCGACCTGATCGGCGCCGGACCGCTCCTGCAGGCTGCCGCCGCCCACGGCCAGGCCCGCGCGTTCGACGCCCTCGCCCGGCGCGGCGCGATCCGTCAGGCCTACCCGCACCTGAAGCCGGGGGAGGTGCTGTTCATCAACTTCGCGCCGGGCGTCATCTACAACCCGGACGTCTGCCTGCAGACCACCTTCCAGGCCTGCCGGGAGGTCGGCGCCGACTTCTCCCGACTGCTGTTCGAGGTCACGGAAAGTGAGGCCTTCCCGGACCTGAACCTCTTGCAGCGCATCCTGGAGCGCTACCGGGCCGAAGGAGCCCAGGTGGCCCTGGACGACCTGGGTGCGGGACACACCAGCCTCAGCTTCCTTGACATGCTGCGGCCCGACATCGTGAAACTCGACCGGGCCCTGATCAGCGGCGTGAGGGACGACGACCCACGCGTCCTGCTGATTCAGGCCCTGATCCGGTACGCGCACGACCTCGGCATCCGGGTGGTGGCTGAGGGCGTCGAGACCGAGAGTGAATTGCGACTCCTGAGGGAGCTCGGCGCAGACTACGCCCAGGGCTACTTCCTGGGACGCCCAGCTCCGGTGCCCGGCGGCCTCTCGGCCCAGAGCGCGGGCCTGTGGAACTCTGCCTGAACTACGCGTGGGTTGGGCCGCTCACCTCGTTTACCCCCCATGGAGGGAGTGCGGTCCGGTGTGCCCCGCAGTGCGGATGGGGGGCTGCGTTTCGGCTCAGAATTTTGTGATGCCGGAAGTCATAACGTGAAAAACCTAACGGATGGGTCGCCTGGCCCGCACTGGTGCTCCACATGGATCACCTCCGGAGGCCCCCCACCCCATGACCCCACCTGCATCCCCCCTCACCCTTCCCGACGCGCTTGACTACCAGGCGCTGTTCGAGCATGCCGGCGTCGGCCTGCTGGAAATCGCATTCGACGGACAGATTCGCCGCATCAACCCGAACGGCGCCGCGTTCTTCGGCCAGTCGATGACCACCCTGGTCGGAAGGAACGTCACTCACGTCACGCATCCTGAGGACATCCCGAGAACGCTGCACGCCCTCGAGCAGGTCGTGAGCGGGCAGGCGCCCCTGGCCGTCCTCGAAAAGCGCTACCTGCGGGCCGACGGGGAGATCGTCTGGTCCCGGTCGCGCGTGTCGCTGCTGCCCGGCCGGTCCGGTCCGTCCACCTCCGTGGTCGCCGTCATCGCCGACATCACCGACCTCAAGCGCGTCCAACAGGAACTTGAGGCCCTGAACGTCAACCTCCAGGCCACTCTGGAAGGCGCCCTGCTGGGCCTCGGCGTCGCGCTGGAGGCGCGCGATCTGGAGACCTCCGGACACACCATGCGCGTTATGCAGCGCAGCCTGCAACTCGGTGAGGCGCTCGGCCTGGACGCCGTGACCCTCGGCGAACTCAAGCACGGCGCGAGCCTCCATGACCTGGGCAAACTCAGCATTCCGGACGCGGTGCTGCTCAAACCCGGCCGCCTGGACGCCGAGGAATGGGCGCAGATGCAGACCCATGCGCACAACGGGTACGAAATCGCGTCCCTGATTCCCACCCTGCCCCGCCGGTCGCTGGAGATCATCCGGCATCACCACGAGCGCTGGGATGGCACGGGCTACCCGGACCGCCTGGCCGGGGAGGAGATTCCTCTGCTTGCACGGATTTTCGCTGTGTGTGACGTGTACGACGCTCTGACCAGCGACCGGCCGTACAAGCGCGCCTGGTCATCCCAGGCGGCATTGGCGGAAGTGGCCGCTCAAAGTGGCCGGCAGTTCGACCCCCGCGTCGTGACCGCCTTCCTCCAGCTGTTTGGGGGCGCGCCTCAGGCCAGGTCAGAGGACGCAGAACTGGTGGCCTGAGCTTTCCGGATCAGGAGACGGTGTCCTGGTCTTGCACATCTGATCAATATGGCGGAGTCACCGGTCCGGTCGCTGGGTATTGCCGGTTCAGAGCTGCTGGTCCCGTGACGATGAAGTTTGGGAACTGTCGAGGCCAACTTGTCGGGTCGCCCGCGTAACGGGGCTACTGTGGCCGCCTGCCCGTGCACGAGTGGGCGGCCAGAGGGGATGGTTGATGTCCGGGGGCGTCAGGAATAGCGGAGGTCGGAGATGGTTTCGAAGGTTTCGATCACGCTGCTGCTCCCCATGGCGTCACGCGGGGCCCCTTCGGGTAGGGCATGCGAAGCGCGGAAGCTGCCGGACTTCATCCAGTCCTGGAAGGCTTCGGCGCTCTCCCATTCCATGGTGGACACGTAGGGCTGGTCGGGTTGCCTTGGTCGCTGCAGGGTGGTCCGGGTGAGTCCTGGGAAGGATGCCAGATGTTTGAAACTGTCAGTGAACATCTGCTCGAAGGTGCTGGCATGCTCGGCAGGGACGGTGATCCGGTTATGGACGACAAACATAGGGCCTCCTCGACTGGTAATTTATTACTAGTCATTTATGACTATAGTAGTCTACCGGAGCCATGGTCAAGACCGCCTCCCGCCCCGCTGACGAGCGGACACTCCTCCTGCTGGGTCTCCTGCACGCCCAGGACCGCTACGGGTACGAACTCCACGACTTCATCGAGAACAACCTGCACAGCGTCACCGACCTCAAGCGGGCCACGGCCTATCAATTGCTCACGCGTCTGGAGCGGTACGGTGACGTGCACAGCCGCACCGAACAACATGGTCAGCGCCCCACCCGCACGGTCTACGCCCTCACCACGCAGGGACGGGCCTACTTTCAGCAGCTGCTCCGGCAGTACCTCAAGCAGGCCGACCTTCCCCGCCCACCCGGCAACATCGCCCTGCTCTTCCTCGAGCACCTGAGTCCCGCCGAACTCCTGCCTTCACTCCGCGCCCACCGCGCCGCACTGGAAGCCCAGGTCAACACCTACCGGGACATGCCGCCCCATCCTCACGCCATCGGGGCGGGGCTGGCGATCGCCCGCACCTCCGCCCTGCTTCAGGCCGACCTGGAATGGTTCACACAGGCCATCCGCCAGCTGGAACGCGAACTTCCCGAAGGCCGCGTGGCCGACCAACCCGGCTGAGCCTCAGGGCGCCGGTCAATCGGGCGTCGCGCGTCCTGCCCCCTGGTCAGGTCCCTGGCAGGTCAGGGGGAGGCGGACCACCCTGACCCTGAGGCAGGTGCGGCGCGGATGGACTGGCCTGCCCGCGGCGCCGGTACGTGGTCTGCACGAAGCCGCTGACCGGGTAGACCCTGGCGGCCGTCACGTCCCACCACTGGTCGGCCTGGAGACTCATGTCACCGAACAGCGGGAGCCCGGTCCCCAGCAGGACGGGCAGCCGGGTCACGGTCATTTCCTCAATCAGGCCGTGTTGCAGGAAGGACCGGATCACCTGCCCGCCGTCCACATAGACACCCCGTGAAGCCGCGAGGTTGGGCAGCAGGTCCGGAATGCTGCCCGCGTGGAGCTCCGCCCGGTGCTGCAGGTTCCCGGGCAGCTCCCTGAGGGTGCGGCTCAGGACCAGGACGCGCCGCCCGTCGAAGGGCCACGGCTCGAAGCCCTTGATCTTGTCGAACGTCCTCCGCCCCATGACCACGGTGTCCACCCGCGCCATGAACGCCGCGTAGCCGTGGTCCTCGCCCGGCGCGGTGGGCGCCTGGGTCAGCCAGTCGATGTCGTCGTCTTTCCGGGCGATAAAGCCGTCAAGGCTGCAGGCGATGAAGACCAGAAGCGGAGGGGTCATGGGGTCACCTCGCGAAACACAGCGCCGAAGAACATGGGATCGGCGTCAAGACGAATGCCCAGGCGGCGCAACCAGGCGCTGAGCACGTAGCGGTGGTGGGCGTCCACGGTCAACACGTGCGCCACCATGCCGCCCAACGGGAAAAGCTCAGGTGGCTCGCAGAGCCGGTCCTCAAAGGTGTCGTGCCAGCGGCCCCCGAGGTGAACTTCCTCGACCAGCTGCCGGAACTCCCGGGCGACCACGTCGTGCCGCCATGTCAGGCCGTCAAGCGTGTGGGGGCGGTCGTCGGGCGGTGCGGGGAGGCCCCGCACGGCGGCCACCCAGACCTCCTTCGTGAACACCAGGCTGTCCAGCAGGTGCCGGACGGTCCGGTCCGGTGGATTGAAGTCCAGCGGCTGTGATTCTCCCAGGGGCTCGTCCAGCATACGGTCAGGGACGTCTCGTAACTGCAGCAGGGCGTGCCGCATGAACTGCTCGTCGAAAGCCAGGAGATGCGTCAGCAGGTCGGCGCCCCCTCCCGGGTTCGCGGGTGGGCCCACCGGCTGAAAGTGAATGCCGCTCGGCGCGGGCAGCAGATGCGACTGAGACCCGCGGCGACGGTAGAGGCTCGGGGGCACGCCGAACCCCCGCCTGAACGCCCGGGCAAAGCCTTCCGCGGACCGGAAGCCCGCATCAAGGGCCACCTCCGTGACGGGCCGGGCCGTCACCCGCAGCGCGTACGCGGCCCGTTCCAGGCGCAGGCGCTTGCGAAACTCCGCTGGCGATTCGCCGTACCGCGCCCGGAACGACCGGACCGCGTGACTGCGGCTCAAGAGCGCCGCCTGCGCCGCCTCACGCCCGGTCCGCGGCTCGCCCAGGTCGGACAGCAGAGCGCTCAGGAAACGGTCAAGCCGGTCGGTCATTCCCACCCACCGTAGAGGAAACGCGGCCGGGTCGCCTGACCGTTTGTGCGGTCCGGACCCCGGACGCTGCGGCCCTCAACACGGCGTTCCCTCCGGGGCCGCGCCGTTTATCCTGCCGGCGTGACGCCCCATTTCCTGCCCCGGTCCGCATTCCTCGCGCTCACCCTGACCTTCGGGACCACACAGGCCGTGACCTGCATCCCACCGAAAAGCATGGCCCAGGGCCGCCTGCCCGCTTCACCACTTCTGAAGTACGACTGCGCCGCGACACAGGACCTGAAAAAGGCGTACAGCACCTCCAAGGTAAAACCCAACTGGGTGGAGGTGTACCGCGGACCGATGAATAAGGCGTCCTCCGCTCTGGTGGCCCGCCTGTTTACGGTCCTGAAGAAAGAAGGCTTCAAGGTCGAAGTCGACGCCAGTGACCCGGACGTTAAGGGCTTCACCTTCAAAAAGGGGAAGCTCGTGCTCGGCGGCTCGCTCATCGTGGCTCAGCTCATCTCAACGGACACGCCGGGTGAACTCGTGTTCGCTCTGGTCGGACGCTGATCGGATGGCCCGAAAATGTGGAATCGCCGCCCCGGACACCCGTCCGGTCCTCACGGGAAGACGGGCAGGCCAGTTGACCGGCCTCGCCGTCATGGGGCTCTGCACCGCGGTGGCTGCCCTGGCGGCGCCGGCCTTCATACCAGCGCCAGCTGCACCAGCCTGGGTGCCGGGCTGCCGCGCCACTGGACCTGTCGCCGCCGCGGTCCAGCCGCTCGCTGCCACGCCCGTCCCGGCCGTCGTCACCGGCCGGGTCGCCTTCCATGCGTTCTTAGCGACCCCCGGGAAGGGCGTGCAGCGGTCCATCTCCCTCGGAGATGTGGACGCCGTGTTCCCACTGGCGAGCGCCTTCAAACCGCTGGTCGTCCGCGGAATCCTGCGCGACGTGGACGCCGGCCGGCTGAAGCTCACGAAGAAACTCGCCACCACCGAAGCGAACCGCAGCATCGAGAGCTACCCCAAAGGCAGCAATGACGTGCGGGAACTGGCCCGCCGCGCCATCGCCCTGAGTGACAACACCGCGTCGGACATCCTGCACCTGGCGTACGGCCCGGAGCGCCTGGCGCGTGAAGTGCGGGCGAAATGGCCGTGCACGGCCATTCTGAACACCACCAAGGCCTGGTGGGCGGCGCAGGCCGGCCTGCTCGGCACGGCCCTCGGGCCGGACACCCTGGGCGCCCTGCGCACCGCCGCCGCCGCGCCATTCGACGAGCGCCTCCGCACCGCGGCGCGCCTGATCGCCGCCTCCCAGCGGGTCCGGGCACCCGTCCTGGAACAGACCCTCGACGACTACTTCCATGGGCCCACGTACACGCCCGAACTGGAACTCTACGTCCAGCCGACCAGCACCGCGCGCGAATTCACGCAGGTGAGCCTGCAGGCGTACTCCGCCACGGACCTGAAACCCGCAACCCGCGCCGCGTTCCGCAGCATGATGCAGACCGGCTGCTGCCGGCCGAAGACCCCGCGCCTGGCCACCACCTACTGGGGCGCGAAGGCCGGCAGCGGCTGGCGCATCCTGACCCTCACCGGCGCCGTGGACCTGCCGGACGGCCGGAGCATGGCTTACACGTACCTCAACGACCAGTCGACCGTGACCGACGCGGAGGACATTGAACTGCAGATCCGGCCGGTCGTGACGTGGATCGAAACCCAGCTGATCACCCTGGCAGGCGCCCCATGAACCGCTGAGCCGGCCGGGGCGACCAGCCCGCACCTCAAGGTCACCGCGAGAAGCTCACGGCGCCCGGACATAAGGGCCAGCAAGAGGTGCCGCGCTATTCGGCGTGTGAATGGGACGTCTGCGCTTCCCGGACGAGTGCACGTTCGATCCGGCGGTCCGGAACCAGCCACATCAGGATCACACCGATAAGCAGCAGCCCGGACACGAGCACGCCAGGAGAGCCCAACAGCGGGGCGAGGACGGCCAGGGTGTAGGCGACCATGGACACCGTGCCTTTGGTGTCGGACCCGGTCGCGTCGGCCAGCAGATGGTTGCTGGTGTCGCTGCGGATGATGACCCGGGTCAGGACTCTGTACGCCACGGCGGCCAGCAGCGCCACGCCCGCACAACAGGTCACCGGGACCGGCGCGAAGTGACTCTCGCCGACCCAGCCGGTCACGAACGGAAACAGCGACAACCAGAACAGGAGGTGCAGATTCGCCCACAGGACCCGCCCGTCCACCTGCCGCACCGCCTGCAACAGGTGATGGTGGTTGTTCCAGTAGATGCCCACGAATACGAAGCTCAGGAGGTAACTGAGCAGGACCGGCCAGAGACTGAGCGCATTGGCCCAGGCGTGATGTTCCGGCGTGTGAAGCTCCAGGACCATGATCGTGATGATGATGGCCAGCACCCCGTCGGAGAAGGCTTCCAGGCGTGACTTCTTCATGCCGTCACCGTGGGTGGGACGGCCCGGCCCGGAGCGGTGAGGGTCCCCTGAGGCGACATCAGCAGGTGACTGGGGGCGTGCTTGTGGCCGTTGAGGAGCGGTCAGTGGTCAGTCATGGTGCGGTCCTTTGCTCAGATGGGCAGAGTCCCAGGGCGGAAGGGCCGCGCTTCCCGGCGGCCGTGGTCGGCTGGACGGCACATGCATGTCCGTTCCTCTTCCACACGCTGGCACCTTGACGGGGCGCTACGTCTGCACGCCCGGCCCCACCTGAATGGACGAGGCGTCCGCCTGCACCAGGGCGCGCAGCCCGGCGGGTCCGTGCCCTTCCGGTACCAGTGGACTGAACCACGGCCAGGCCAGGGGTGCGCGCAGGCCCCCGGCACGCTCACACAGGTGTTCACCCGCATGCATACGTCGGGCGAGACGCTGCGTGCCCGGCAGGGGCTCGTCACTGAGTTCGTCGCGCAGGAACCTCACGAAGCGTCGGTAATGGTCGGTGGCCTCGGAGGCTTCGCCCACCGCGGACAGGCAGATCATCAGGCGCTGGTGGTGCGTCTCCCCGGCGTACGGATCGGTACGCAGCGCCTCCGACAGCGCCCGGACCGAGCGGCCACATTCCCGGGCCGCGCAGTACAGGCGGCTGAGCTCAAGGTGAGCGCGCACGTATGCCGCCCGGTGTTGCTCACGGGCCTCCTCCGTCCACTCGGCGTCATAGCCCGCCAGGTAGTCACCGTGGTACACCTCCACCGCGCTTTCCAGCGCCGCGATCTTCGCTGCCGGGTCATGGCCCGGGCCCGCACTCTCCAGGGCCGCGTACAGCCGGTAGATGTCCGAGGCACGCCACAGCTCGGCGGACAAGTAGAAACGGCCAGAGCGTTCCGTCACGCTCCCACAACCGCCCAGAGTGGCGCGCAGGCGGTGCAGGGTGACGCGGAAGTGGGTGTTCGATCGGGGATTCACGTCTGCAGCCCACAGGCCGTCCAGGAGCTGGCGCCGGGTGCAGCCGTTCGGGTGGGACAGCAGGTACAGCAGCAGGTCCAGGGCAGCGCGGGCACGCCACTGGACGTCCCGGCCGTCGAGCCGCACATGGATCTGCCCAAAAGTCTGGATCTGGAGTGACATCGTCGTCCTCGCCGGTGCAGGGAGAAGGGCGCCGGCCGCCTCATCGGGCTGTGGCCTGAGCTTCAGTATGAAACCCGGCTCATGTGATGGGTCAGGAAGGCGTCAAGGCCGGTGGCCTGGAGATTTACTCTTCCGCTGTGCGGGAGCGCGCCATGCCTCCCCGGTAACCGCCTCGTAACACCGCGGCAGTACTTGTGAACTGTCCGCTTGCCGCGACCCTGCGCGCACCGCCTCGGGCCGGCGCCTCCGCCCCTGCGCCGCGCCCGCTCCATCTCCGGCGGGGTCAGCCCCCGAGCCAGAAGCGCCACTCCGGGCGCCTGCCCGGCACCGTGACGGCCCGCTGGTTTCTGCCTGTCACAAGGAGTCGCCATGTCCACCCAGCCCCCTGGCCGCCGCGCCCTCATCACCGCCTGCCTGGCCCTCCTCCTTCCCGCCTGCAACTCAGTGCCTCCTCCCTCCACGGCGGAAATCACGTCCGCTGACGAGGCGCGACCCATACGGCTGCGTCACCTCTCCGCCCTGCCGGTGCCCCGCTGGGTGAACGCCCTGCCCATTCCCAAGATTGCCACGGCCACCTCCCCGGACGCGTACACGCTGACCCTGCAACCTGGGCGGCACGACTTCGGCATCGGCGGCCCGACCACGCCGGTGTGGACCTACAGTGACGGCACGCCCCCTTCTTACCTGGGGCCGACCATCGTCGCCCGGTACGGCACACCAGTGCACATCACCTGGGTCAATGCCCTGCCCACCATGTTGCCCTTCGCCCAGGAGGAGGACCACCTGCCCACAGGTGCCCAGGGAGAGCCGATGGCTGCGGCGCCGTTCGGTGACGCTGTGACGCACCTGCACGGCGGGCACATCCGTGACCTGGCCGACGGCGGCCCGACGCAGCACTTCTCGCCGGGCGACTCGCGGCAGGTGGACTACCCCAACGATCAGGAGGCCGCCACTCTCTGGTATCACGACCACGCCATGGGGCTCACGCGGCTGAACGTCATGGCCGGCCTCGCCGGAGCGTACGTCCTGACCGATCCCTACGAACAGACGCTGAACCTGCCGACCGGAGCGTACGACGTGCCGCTCGTGCTTCAGGACCGCAGTTTCAATGCGGACGGTTCCCTCCAGTACCCGGAACGCTGGGAGCCCGAATTCTTCGGTGACGTCGCCGTCGTGAACGGCAAGGCGTTCCCCTTCCTGGACGTGGAGCCGCGGCCATACCGTCTGCGGCTCCTGAACGGGTCGAACGCCCGGTTCTACCGCCTGTCCCTCAGCCGGCCAAAAGCCGGAAAGGTCACCCTGCAGCAGATCGGAGCGGACGGCGGCCTGCTCCCGGTCATGAATCCCACAGGCCGCCTGCTGCTCGCGCCCGGTGAACGGGCCGACGTGATCGTGGACTTCTCGGCGTTCCGGGGCCAGACCCTGACCGTGACCAATGATGCCGCCACGCCCTACTCCGGCAAGCCGGACAAGGCCGGCGGCACACCACCGCTGCCGGAACTGCTGCAGTTCAGGGTCAGGAACACCGCACCGTCCGCCGCGTCCGGCACGCCCCCGACGCCGCTCCGGCCGCTGTCCGAGAACCTCAGCCTCCAGCAGGCCGTGGTGCAGCGTGACCTGACCCTCAACGAGGTCCTCGACCCGCAGACCGGCCTGCCCCTGCGTTCACAGCTCGGCACCCTGAACCCCGACGGCAGCGCCCACCTGCTCTCCTTCGACGACCCGGTCACCGAAACGCCGCGCGTGAACACTGTCGAGGCCTGGAACCTGATCAACAACACTGTGGACGTCCATCCCATCCACCTGCACCTGGTGCAGTTCCAGGTGCTCGACCGGCGGGCCGTACTCCGCGACGCGGCCGGACGGGTTACCGGGTACGGCCCGGCCCTGCCGTCCGACCCGGCGGAAGCCGGGTGGAAAGACACCGTCAGAGCCAACCCCAACGAGGCCACCCGCATCCTCGTGCGCTTCGACCGGGCAGGTGCGTATGTCTGGCACTGCCACATCCTCGAGCACGAGGACAACGACATGATGCGTCCCCTGCAGGTTCTGCCGTGAGCGCCAAGGACGCGAGGACGATCCTCCTGTTCGTAGAGCTGAGGCGACACGCGGAGCCGCTCCCACAAGGCCCGCCTCCTGCCGGAGGCACATTCCCCGGCCTACACTGCAGGAATGATCCTCCGGAACATTGCCTTGACCGTGGCTGCCATGCTGGGCGGCACAGGATTCGCCGCGCCAGCGGCGATCAGCTACCGCACGTTTCACTACACCTGTGATGGCAGCAGGAAGGTGAGTGTGTCGTACGTCAACTTCGGCATGCGGGGCACCCAGTTCGCCGTTCTGACCTGGAATGGCCGGCAGTACGGGCTGGCTTCTGCTGTGTCGGCCAGTGGCGCGCGGTATGCGGCTCTGGCCGGCCCGGCGGGCAGCAGCGGCCTGGAATGGTGGGAGCATCAGGGAGAAGCGACGCTGAGTGCGTTCGTCGGTCCGGACAGCCGGGTGACCCGCCCCCTGCTGACGGGCTGCCGCACCGGCCGGTAAGGTCCGGTGCTGATCATCCCAGGCGTGGCGGCCTGGGACCGCATCACAGCCCGAAGTGTGTCCCTGAGACCCGGCCAGGGTACTTCCCTGGGGAAGGAGTCGGAGGTCCGCGGTGCGTCGCGCGCCGTCAGGGACTCTGACGTGAGAATCGGGCCGTTTCGCCGTGTATGGCGTCGAAAGAGGTTGGTCGCTCACAGAACCCAGCTGCGTTGCCTTCGCGTACTGAGCGGCCGGATCATTCTTTCGTCGAGGAAGAGGCTCTGCATGGCGCCGCTGTGGCCCTAGAGCGGTGATCCTGTATGCATGTGGGTTGATGCTGGTCACGGGGTGTCCTCCGACCAGAGAGGCGGCGCGGTTCCTCAGCCCGACCCCACCCCCCCCATTTGGTGGGGTCGGAAAAGAACTCTGTAAGAAATATCACAGCATGCTGATTGCGCGACGCAATGAAATTCACGCCCCATCCGGGCACCTGGCGTGAACCGAGCGAGTGGTGCGACCCCCGCGACTTCCCCCCACCTCGACCAGGGCGGCTTTCGTCCTGGCACAGGAGCCTCATGCAGAAACGGACCCAGCTTGCCCTCGCCCTCACCGCCCTCACCGCCGCCCTCGCGTCCTGCGGCACCCCCAGTGCCCCTGTGGCCAGCGCCCCTCTCGTCAAAGTCGAGGTGACTGCGCCCATGGTCTTCGGCCAGAGTCGCCAGGGCCTGGGTGCTCAGGGCCTGACTTCGGACGCCCCCGCGCGTCACTACGACGTCACCGTCCGTGACAGCAGCGGCAAGATCGTTGCCTTCGACGGCACCACCTTCGATCCCACCGGGGCCGGCAACACCACCCTGACGCTCAACAACGCCAACAACTTCAAGCAGACCCTGCTGCTTCCCGCCGGGGAGTACACCTTCGAGAACAAGGTCAAGGACGACGCCAGCAGCAGCGTCCTGCTCGCCTACGGTCCCGGCAGTGAGAACAAAGGGACCGTGGACGCCAACTTCAGCCTGATCCGCCTAAAGTCGCACGCCGTGCTCAGCACCGCCAACACCACGCTGTCCCCGAGCATGACGCTGAACGAACTGTACACCGACACCAAGTTCAACCTCAGCCTCAACCTCAAGACCGCCACCGTGGCCAATGCGAATGGCGCGACCGTGCCGACCAGCGATATCGGCGCAGTCACCTACAGCCTCGGGAACAGCACGGACGGCGTGCTCAACGGGGCGGGCAGCAAGATCGGCGTGAACGTCACCAGCCGCGGCACCGCCACTGACAGCATCCTGAATGTCACCGCCAGCTTCAGCGCCTGGGTGCAGACGGGTGACACGGCGACTTTCCAGCCCGTCAGCATCGCCTTCGCCAAGCAGATCCAGACGAACGTGATGACCACCGACACCGTCATGCCCAGCCTGACCCTGAATGCGGCTGCGCCGACGACGGGCACCACGGCGACCCTGACGGGGACGGTCAGTGATGATGTGATGGTGCAGGGTGTGCGCGTGTACGTGGACGGCAACCTGGTGGCCAGCATGGACGCCAGCGAAGGCGTCGGAATGGTCACCGGGGACAGCAACGGAGGCTGGACCGCGCCCTGGATGCCCAGCAAGGACGGCACGTACGCCGTGACCGTGATTGCTGAGGACAGCAGCGGCAACGAAACCCGCGTCGACCAGTCGGTGACCGCCACCACGCCAGTGGCCGTCACCTACGACTTCGAAGCCCAGCAGTACACCGGTGCGCAGACGCCCATCACGGTGAAGGCCGGCCAGATCAACACGTTTAAAGTGAACTACGCCGGCAACGCCAGTGAACTTCACATCTGGGCGCAGACCATGTCCTGTGCCACCAACTGCGGCAACAACACCTTGACCATGACCGTGACCAAACCGGACGGCAGCACGCCGGCGCCCAACTGGACGGATTGGGGCTACGTTGAATACGGTTCCTACGACCAGCCGGGGGTGTACACCATCACGCTGACCACCGACTTCGACGGTGTGGTGGACCTCGAAGCCCACACCCACTGAGTTCTGCCTGTGCTCGCCCCGGCTCGGCCCTGACCGGCCGAGCTGGGGCGTTGTCCGTTTCCGTTCCTTTCCCTCACTGGAGTCTTGATGACACCCTTCCGTTTAGTGCCCCTCGCCTCCCTGCTTCTCCTGGCTGCCTGTGGTCAGACGCCCCCGCCGCCGCTCGTCGTGGTCAACGTGGCGGCTCCCATCACGTTCAACGACTCGGCCGGCACCGTGCTCACCCAGGGCATCACCCTGAACGGCGCCGACCAGCACATCACGGTCACGGTCCGCGACGCGCGTGGACAGGTGGTGCGGTTCAATGGCGCCACCTTCGATCCGACCGCGCAGGGGACCGATCACCTGACCTTGAATACCGCCAACAATTTTCACCAGGCGGTCGCATTGCCCCAGGGCACGTACACCTTCGAGCACGCGGTGCATGACGACGTGACCGGGCACGTCCTGCTGGGCTACGGACCGGCAGGGGAGAACGCCGCGGTCATCTCCGCAGCGTCCGCGGGTGTGCGACTGAAGTCACACGCGGTGCTGGACGTCGCTGGCAGCGCCCTGCAATCTGACCGGCCCATCGCTTCCCTGCCCAGCGGGACGACCGTCAACCTGCAGTTGCGTGCTGTCACGGCGCTCGCGTCACTCCCGGACGGGCGCCCACCGGTGGTTGGCGTGATTCCCACCAGTGATCTCGGTCCCGTGACGTACGAGCTGGGCAGCTCCACAGACGGCACGTTGAACGGGGCGGGGAGTCGCGTCGGCATCAACGTGACGGCCCGGGGGGACGCGACGGACGCCACCCTGAACGTCAGTGCGACGTTCCACGCCTGGGTGGCGGACGCGGCCGGGCAGGCGGCGTCCTGGCAGCCGGTCACCCTGACGTACGCTCAGGCGATCGATTTGGGCACCGCGCCCTGACGCTGAGAACGCAGTTTCTGGCGTGAACTCAGTCTCAATGAGGTGCGGGTGCTCAGTGGCCAGGACCAGGCATGGAACATTTCGCGGGCTTCTCCGGTGGCAGGAGGGCTGTGAGCTTCAGGGGAGACCAGCCCGCAGGGGCGGTGGCGTCGACTGGCGCTGCGTTGAGCGTCAGCCCGCAGAGCCTGCTCAGCGTCTCCCCGGCCTGCCGGACCGCTCGCCGTTCGGCAGCCGGATTCGGAAGGCCCGTCCCGGCGGCCATGACGGTCACTTCACGGACCTGCGGGCCCTGTGCAGCGGTCCGGGCGTTGTTCCCGAACAGCACCTGCAGGTCCACGCGGGGCGACCGCCACTGGACCTGCCAGACGGTGTAGGTGGCGCGCGCCGTACCGAACTGAACGGCGATCACCAGCCCGGTCGCCTGGAGGGTACGCACGGGGTCCACGGGTTCCGCTCCGCCCGCCTGACCGGTCACGGCCAGAGCAAGGAGCGCCAGGATCATGATTCGTGGGGTCATGTCCTCACGGTAGGGAACGCCGGCACGCAATTCCAGAGCCCGACTTGACTGACAGGCAGCACCCGCAAACGGCGAGGTGGCGTCGCGCCTCCGACCTGCTGAGTGAAGATTGAGTGAAGATCCTGCGTCGCAAACGCAGAGAGCGTCAGGGAGCCGTGGCGATACTGGGCCACGTGAAGTTCTCCCGGACCGCCTGCCTCTGCTTGCTGCTGACCCTGTCGTCCGCACCCGTTTCCGCTGCCGGCACGGATCTGCTGATTTCGCCCACGGGCAGCGTCACCGCCGGCAGCCGGACCTTGACCCTGCGCACACCCCCCCAGGTGTCGGGGGGCACCCTGCTGCTTCCCGTGCGCGAAACGGCGGGACTGCTGGGCCGGCCGGTGCAGGTGACCGGCACGCTGATTCAGGCTGGTCGGCTCGTGATCCAGACGAGCAACCGCAGCATGACCATCGACGGCGTGCCCTACGCCGGCCCCCTCGTCATTCCTGCCAGCGGTGACCCGCTGGTCGACGCCAAGCTGCTCGCCTACGCCCTGGACGGCCAGCTCGTCACCCGACCCGGAGGCGGAGTCGCCATTCTCGGCGTGCCTGCCGCGCCGCCGAACCCCGGTCCTTCGCTGCCGGTCGCGGCGCCGTCCCAGCCGGTGCCGGTCGTCACGCCCACGCCCCAGACGGCCGCCGTTGCCGGGGCGCCCGAGGCCCGTTTCGCCACCAACAAGTCCGTCTACGCCCCCGGGGAGCGCGTCACGTTCACCGATTTTTCCTTCGATCCGGACGGCCTGAACCTGGCCCGGAAGTGGGAAGGCATGAGTGACGTGTACTTCACGCCAGGCGAGCACCGCATCACCCTGGTCGTCACGAACACAAAGGGCCGCACGAGCGCGCCGTACACCCGCGTGATCCGCGTCGAGGGGGCGCCGCTGGCCTCACCACTGTCTTACGCCCTGCGCAGCTCGCCGATCGGCTCGACGTTCCAGGACACCCGCAACCCTGCCTACCCGGCCCTGCCGGCGGTCACACAGGCCACCACGTCTTACCCCCTGATCTTCAGCGACTCCCCCGAGGCGCCCACCCAGAGCGGCGTGCTGTACCAGGACCGGGCGTCCGGCCGGGTCCGGGTGGTTGCCTACCACCTGAACCGCCTCGGCCGGCCGGCCCGCCTGCTGGTTCTTGCCCAGGCCCGTGGCGCTGGCGGGGGCGTGCAGGTTCTCCGGGAAGGCAGCGCCGGCGGCACGCGGATGGAGAGCGTGCTGGGCCAGGTCAGTGTGCTCGACTTCCTCACCTCCGCCGGCCGGGCCCGGCAGGATCTTCCCGCGCAGGGCCTCACGGCCCTGTACACCAGTCCGCTGCTGGCGCCTGAACAGGGCGCCAAGGTGATGCTGGACCTCCAGATCACCGGCGAAGCGCAGATCAGCGTGGTCATGCTCGAAGACGGCCGCCCCCTCACGGACGCCACCCTGTCCACGCTGCCGCACTTGGCGCCCGACGCCCAGCACCAGCGCGGCACGTTCCCCGGCGCCGTGCGGAGCCTGACGGTCCGTCTGGGCGCCGAACCCGGCCGGCTCACGCTGGGTGACAACACGAGTGACCCGCCGCTGCTCGGCGTCGACGCGATGACCGGCGCGCCGCAGCGCCTCAGTGGCAATTACGGCGTGCAGTACGACATCACCGTGGAGAACACCGTGCCTGGGACCAGCACCGTCGCGTCGTTCGCGCCCCGCGGCGGTCAGTACCGGGGCGGCATGGTGGTGGAGGACGGCTCCGAACGTCAGGTGCTGCGCATTCCGGGCTCCGGCGTGCTCACCAACGGCGACGCTCCGCTGATGCTTTGGCGGACCCCTTCCAGGGTGTTCCGCATGAGCTTCATTCCGTCGGGTGGGTCTTTCCTGCCGGTGTCGCTGGTCTTCTACCCGGTGCCCGGCGAAGTGGGTCCCTGAGTCCCCGTCTGGAGCGTCCGGATTGAGGCGGTCCTGCCTGTAGGTTCGCGTCCATGAGGCCCCACGAAGCTGTTGACGGTCACTCGTTCGCGAGTGACCGTTTTTCATGCATTGCCTGATCTTCGGTGTCGGGTGACCGCTCAGGCGTGCACGACCGTGACCTGCCGGTGAATGCGGTTACGGCCGCCGTCCTTCGCGGCGTAGAGGTGTCCGTCAGCTTCCTGCAGCACCTGGTGGCGGTCACCCTGCACTGCCACCAGCCCGCCGGAAAGAGTGATGCGCTCGCCTGGCAGCCCTGCTCTCCGGGCGACGGTGGTCTCTACGGCATGCCGGATCCGTTCGGCCACCTCGTGCGCGTCGTCGAGGGTGCTGTCGTGCAGCAGTACGGCGAACTCCTCCCCTCCGAGGCGGTAGAGGCAGTCACTGGAGCGCGTGCTTTCCCTCAGGGTGTCGGCCAGGGCCACCAGCACCCGGTCCCCCGTGTCATGACCGAACGTGTCGTTGATGCGCTTGAAGTGATCGAGGTCCATCATCAGCAGGAAGCTTCTGCGGGAGGGATGGGGGGTGACGAAGTCGGCGTCGAACTGCCGACGGTTGAAACATCCGGTGAGGCTGTCCACGCTGGCCAGGTGCCGCAGGTGCGTGGTGTGGGCCAGGGTCTCCAGGCGCGCCTGGAGGATCTCGCACGACATGAACAGTCCCACGGCGCCGAGGATGCTGGTGCCGGCGTACAGCAGCACTGCTTCTGACAGCGGCTGGCCGGCCAGGTAGGCGGCCGGAAAGAGGGTGAGGTTGACGGTGGCAAAGAGGGTGAATGACCGCCACCACCGCTGGGCGGGGGACTCGTCGTCGAAGGAGAGGTCGATGCGTTTCCAGCCGATTCCGAGAGAGCCGAGCAGGGCGATGAGGGTCATCTGGAGCATGCCCCATCCCATTCCGCTGCCGCCGAGACTGGCCCGGTACAGACTCAGGGGAAGAACGACCAGCAGGGCGGGCAGGAGTCCGTGGCGCCGGGCGACGACGGCGATGATCACGGCCCGGAAGTCGAAACGCAGATCGTCGGACAGGACGATGCCGTTGGAGGTCAGGTACATGCCCAGCAGAACGGCGAGCAGGTAGCGCAGGGCCAGCCAGAGGTCAGGCCGCGGCCTGGGGCCTGGCTGGTAGGTGAGGCTGATGGCCATCACGCCGGCGGCGAGCAGGGCCACGTTGTGAATCAGGGGATCGAACGTTGACCAGTCAGCCATACATCAGCGTAGGGCAGGCCGTGTAAAAAACCTCACATTCACACCTGCGAGCGATCGTTCATGAACCGGGGGTGAAAACGTGGGCCTAATCCCTGAGCTCCGGTTACTAACGTTCAGGAGGCGACCAGCCTGGGTGGGCGCTAGCCAAATTGGTATGACCGCGAACGACCGCGTGCTCCCCCACACCCTCTTGATGCGAACCCCTGTCTTGCCGCCCGCAATGGTGCCTTCCCTCCACGAGTTCGGGTGATGGCCGATCAACCCACCGCTAGCGGAGGCGGGCCTTGTCGTGCAGCTTCTGGGCGATCTGACGGATCTCCTCCATGTCCCAGTCCGGCGAGAAGGCAGCCGAATCGTGCCCGCCGTCCATCAGGTTCCCGCCGGGAATCTCGGTGTACTCACCGACCCGCACGGGTGACCCGTCCTCTGGATGCGTGCCGTTCCAGATGGCCCCGAGGTGCTGGTAGTCGTCCGGGCTGAACCGGTACAGAATCTGATGAAGGCCGCGGTCCATGACCGCCTTCGACTCGGGGATCAGGTGGGTCGGAATGTTCGGCATCGGAAGGAGTTTTTCCATGTTCACGCCCGAGAGGCTTTCCAGTGCCTTGGCGTAGGCGATCTGGTGCACGCCGCCGCGGACAAGCAGGTAGCCCACGAGCGCCCTGGCGGTCGGGTCGTCCACCATCTCGTACACCCGCAGCTTGT
This sequence comes from Deinococcus ficus, assembly GCF_003444775.1. Taxonomy (NCBI): domain Bacteria; kingdom Thermotogati; phylum Deinococcota; class Deinococci; order Deinococcales; family Deinococcaceae; genus Deinococcus; species Deinococcus ficus. The sequence continues at coordinate 558,679 of NZ_CP021082.1, forward strand.
TGTGCCGGGCCGCGCCTTCCAGGAAGAAGTTGTGCGTCAGGTCAAGCATGAGGTTGCCGCTGGAGTAGACGTAATCCCCTGACCAGGCCTTGCCGTGCGAGTCGGCGATCATGGTGCCCGGACCACCGGCGATGAAGTGTTTCGTGTACCGCACGTCCTGCGCGTAGGAGAAGGGATGTGTGGTCGGGTCCACCGGCTCTTCCTGCGGAACGGGCTCCGGACCGGCCAGCAGAGCATTGATGGTGGCGGCCACCAGCTCGATATGCCCGAGTTCCTCGGCGGCGATGTTGGCGATCAGCTCGTAATAGGGAGCGAGCGTCGTCTTTCCCCTGAAGTTGAACGACTGCGTCATGTAGTTCATCAGGGTGGACATCTCGCCGAAGCGCCCCCCCATGAGTTCCTGCACGGAAGCGGCTCCGTTGGGATTCGCTTCCTTCGGGAGCGGCAGCTCGAACTGAAGTTTGTCGATGCGGAGGAACATGGCAATCTCCTTGGAAAGAAGGCGGTGGGCCCCGTGACCGTGGATTCGTCCTGACGCTCTGTACCGTGGGGAGTCCCCGCCTATGCTGGATGGCCTCGCCTGGGCCTGTCACCCGAAGGGATGAAGGGCTCAGGGAAAAATCGAGGGGCCGCGTAAGCAGCAGGCCAATCCTCGTTCAGGCGATCCTCATCCCATGAAGTTCGTCCTGCGCTCATACGCTGGTTTAGGGCTTCCCGACCCACGACAAGAAGTAGGCTTCTGCGCGATTGCCCCACGCACCCTTTGAGGTATTGGGACGGAGCAATGGAGGGAGCTTGGCGCTGAAAAGGCCGGCAGGGAGCCCGGACGTGGACACAGGAGGAGGCTGGAATATTCCCCAGATATGCGCGCCCATCCCTGAATGCTTCCGTCTCGTCCGGGGCCTCAGAAGCAAAAGGCTCTGGAACCCCCACCGCTTTCCACGCGTACCTCAGGGAGACATGCAATCAAGACTGAGCCGGATGGGAGAACTGCTGGGCTGGGCCCTGAGCAGCGCACTGCTGTCATTCCTGGTGGTGCTCGCCGTTCAGAGCGTGAACCGGGGGGAGCTCAGCGCCGCGGTGGTGAACCGGTCACTGGAGTGGGGCGGGTACCTGCTGCTCCTGATTGCCGGTGCCATCGGCATGGGCGAGGCCGGCACCCCTGGAGGCCGCGTGGAGGCATTTTCGAAGGCGCGCCTGGGCCAGGGTCATCTGCAAGGCCGCATTCCTCTGCAGCAGGTGGTGGTGCCCGCTGTAGGCGGGGCGCTGCTTTTCGCCCTGCAGGCCCTGGTGTTCCTCGGCTGAGTCTCGGTGATGGGCCGGCGGGCAGGCCAGGCGAGGAAAGCATGGGATGCAGGGGCTGACCGCCTCTTCAGCGTGAAATCCCTTCCGTGCCGGTGCAGGCTCAGACCATCAGTAGCGGGGGAGGGCAGCGAGACCGCCGAATTCCCGGACCAGCCGCTGGGCGTGGTCGCCATGCACGCGGCGGACCTCGATGCCGTACAGGTCGATCAGGTCCGGCAGGAGTTCTTCTAGGGTCACGCGTTCCATCACGCTGTCGTCCAGGGGACTGTGCGGCACGTCCTTGCGGCTCGTGAAGTACGGCACGTCACGGTTGTTGCTGCGGTACACGTGCACGTCCGAGCCGTCCTCCGGGATGACCAGCTGGTACAGGCGGGCCTGCTGCAGCATCTCCAGGACCGGTTCCATCTCCATCACCCCGCGTTCCTGGATCTGGTCCAGAAGGGCCTGTTCGGTCGCCTCCCGGTGGGCGTGAAGCATCGGCTGAATCTTTTCCAGGATGTCTGCGGGGTTGACCCAGCCGGCACCGCCCGTCACGTTGGTCTCGCCGATGAGTTCGAACGGCGCCGTCGCCGGAATTTCCGCCTTGAACTCCGCCACACGCTGAACCGGGCCCACCAGGATCAGCTGCCGGATGTCCCGCTGGGCCATCAGATCGGTCAGTTCCGCCACGATGCGGTTGTAGAAGCGCTGCTGCATGGCCGCTTCACGGTTCTCGAACAGGTCCGTGCCGCTGTCGCTGCGTGGGCCACTCCCGGGCTGCCCGCGGCCGGCCCCGCCGCTTCCTGGCGCGCCGGGCACGTGCCGGGTGCCGAAACGATGGTGTCCCAGCGGTCGCCATCGTCGATCCGGACGTTCTCTTCGCGGCGCACCTCGGTCAGCTCGTTCTGCCGCAGGAGGAACAGGCGCGCCCACTCCCGGTCCACTGCCAGGACTGCCGCGGTCGGCAGCACCTCCAGGATGCCCGCCAGCAGGGACTTCAGTGGGCGGCCGTAGTGCACGCGTTCAGGCAGGTCCGCCTGGATCTCATGCCGTTCGAACAGGTCCGCGCCGACCACGTACAGCCTGCTCCGGCCGCTGCTGCGCCGGGCGGCCGAGAGGTCCTCCAGCACCTGATTCATGACGCTGGGCGGCACGCCCTCGTCGTTCATTCGCTGTTTTACGCGGGTCTGGAAGCCGTTTCCCTCGTTGTCGGGAAGGGAAGGGTTGTCATTGAGAACGGCCATGAGCACCATGGCGTCCTCCGGGAGGGCCTGAATCCGGCGAAGTGCAGTGACGGGAATCATAGTGAACTCCTTTCAGAACTGACCTCAATTGTCCGGACGGCTGGTGTGACCGCGCATGAACAGGGTCAAGGGCACGTCATCGCTTTCAGCACCAGACCATGACTTTGGTGAAGAGTCATGCCCATGTGGGCTGACCCGACCGTCCTGAGCGGTCTGGACAGGAAGAAGTGCCATCTTGCGGTCTGGTCGATCCCCACTTTCCAGCAGGCCGCACCAGGGCACTAGGCTCAGGCCATGTCCCTGACTCACCGGCCGTACCAGTCCGCGGCGGACCTGCCCTTCCTCCTGGACTGGCTGGGCCGCCATGCCCACAGCGCCTACATGCACCCCGGTGACCTCGTCTGGTGGCTCAGACAGAACGAAGTGGTGGATCCGGCCCGGGCGCTTGACCTGTACTTTTCCGGGGCCGGCGACCTGGCCGGGTTCGTCTTCAGCGACCCACCGACCTGGGCGGTGCTGCAGGGCCGCGACGACCTCGCTCCGGATGACTGGCAGCAGATGATCAAGGTCGCGGAAAACAAGGCGGGCGAGCCGGTAACCTTCAATGCCTACACCGGCGAGATGCCCGGTGCGCGCGTTCAGGCCCTGCGGCGCGCCGGGTACGTCCCGGCATCCACCGACCGGCTGGCGCGCCTTTACCGGGTGCCGGGGCCGGCAGATCTGGCCGCGGCGCCACTGCCGGCAGGGTTCAGGTTCACGGACATGGGCCGGGCCGACGTGAGCGAAGCGGACCGGGTGGACCTGCACCGCGCGGTGTGGCACCCGTCACGGGTCACAGTGGACGCCTACCGGACCCTGCGTGCCGCCCCCAATTACCTTCCGGAGCTGGACGTGGTGATCGTGGGCCCGGCGGGCGAACCGGCCGCGTACGCGCTGGGCTGGTTCGATGAGGTGTCGCGGGCCGGCCTGCTGGAGCCGGTCGGGACCCTGGCCGAGTTTCGGCGGCGGGGCCTGGGGCGGCAGCTGGTGCGGGAAATGACTCGCCGCCTTGCCGGGTTGGGTGCGGAGGGTGTGACCATCGGCACGCGCGAAAGCAATGGTGCCGCCATGGGCCTGTATCAGTCCGCCGGGTATCACGTGACAGGCTACTGGGTGGATTACCGTCGGACCTCACTGACCTGAAGGCAGAGGATGAAGTTCTGGTCAGGACAGGAGGCAGTAAGATTCACCTCATCTTCATCTGTGAGTCTGGCCGCATGGTCTCCAGGACGTTCTGCTTCCCATGTGACCCCGCCCCGCGTCAGCGCGTCTGCCGCTTTGACCAGCGAGGAGCGCCGCAGTGATGGACCTCGTCCTGGTGGCACTCAGCCCCCTGCCCGTCTGGGCGGTGTACTGGCTGTGCACCCGCAAACTCAATGACGCCGAGCCTCTGGTCCTCGCGGCCCTCACCCTCACCCCCAGCCAGGCCCTGAGTGAATCGGACCTCCGTCAGGTCACAGGCCTGACGGAACGGCAACTGGCGGTCACACTGCGCCGCCTCCGCCGTCAGGTCAGCCGGAACTCCGACCTCATCTCCCTGCGCTGAACCGCGGGCCACTTGCTGCGCAGGCGAGAGGCGGTTTCCCGGGCGCGTCTGCTACGCTTCGGGCCACGTCCTGCCGATCCTGCCGCCGAAGGTATGCCCTCCTGGCCGTCATCGGCGTACGACAGGCTTCCGGGGACGCGGGGTGCCGGGTCTGGACAGGCCGCCAGGCGCTCAGGGAGGCGTATGCAGCTCACCATTCGACCGTATCAACCCGGTGACCTGAGTGAACTCCGCGCCCTGCACGGGGTCAGTCAGTGGTCACCGACTGTGGACCGCGCGGCGGTACAGCAGGGGGACGAGCTCGGTGCGGACACGCTGCAGCGGGTCGTCGCTGTGGATGAGGGCCGGTTGGTGGGCTACGGGTACGTGGCCCGGTCCGCCTGGCACCCCTCCGGCTGGTTTCAGAGTGAGGTACTGGTCGTACCGGGCAGGCGCCGGCAAGGGGCGGGCGCCGCGCTGACACAGCAGTGCCTCGCCCTTGCCCAAGAATTGGGCGCCACGTCCTTGACGACCTGGACGAACGGCCGCATGCCTGAGTTCGAGGCGTTTGCCTCGCGGCGGGGCTTTCACGCCGTGCAGCGGTTCGTGACCATGACCCTGCAGGTCAGTGAGGCTGACGACGCCCTGCTCGCTCGGCTCGTGGCCCGCGCTTCCGGTGAGGGCGTTCGCCTGTTCTCGTTTGCCGAGACCGGCAACACCCCAGAGGCCAGACGCCGCCTGTACGAACTCAACCGCCGCCTCGCTCCTTTGCTGCCGGGCAACGGGGACGAGTTCCCCACCTTCTCCGAATACGAGCGAGAAATCCTGGATGCCGAGTGGTTCTGGGCGGAAGGTCAGCTGATCGCGGCCACGGCAGACCGCTGGATTGGCCTCGTCGGTCTGGGGTTCTATGAGGACGGGCGGGCGCTGCAACACGAGTTCACAGCCGTGGCTCCCGCCATGCAGGGCCGCGGCGTCGCTCAGGCCCTCAAGGCCTGGAGCGTGCAGAAGGCGAAAGAGTGGGGCGTGAGCGTGGTCCGCACAGGAAACGACGCCTCGAACGCGCCGATCATCGCCGTGAACCGGCGTCTGGGCTACGACCTGGTGCCCGGCGTCGTGAAACTGAGGCGCTTGGTGGGGCGGGGGAGCTGAATGTTTCCCCCCGGCCACCGGTACAGCCCCACTCAGCCGACAGCGCATCTTCAGAACGCGGCGCCTTCCAGGTGAGCCGCAGAAATCCCTGATCATCTCGACCCGCGACCCCGCCGTGGTGACAGGAAACTCTTCCTTGGAGGGCAACCGACGAGGCACTGGATGAGCCGGTTCACTTCCCGCTGGTCTGGCCCGCTGCGCTTTGTGGTGCGGCCGTCCCGGTGGAGACGCTGCCGACCGTGTACCGGTTGCCATTCCCGGTGTTGTTGAGGTACGCGCTGGGCAGCTCCTGCCAGAACGAGAGCAAGTTGTTGTTCCCCTTGAGCCAGACCTTCTGCACTGCGGTGCCGTTGATGGTGTTGCCGTTTCCGTACACCACGAGGTGCTCGCAGGCCCCGGAGAGGGTGATGTAGTTGTTGCTTCCCCGGACCGTGATCACGTCGTTGGGCCCGGAGCACTCCAGGGTGAGGATGCGGCCGCTGTCTGCGACGGTCGCGCTGCCCTGCGGTTGGGCCACGGCAACGCCCGCACACAGGAGGGGGAGGCACAGCATCGTTTTCATGACCTTACTGTGGATCCGCTCATCTGACCCACCATGAGCGGGGCACAAAGGGGGCCGCACGCCGCCGAGATGCACCCCTGAGCCCTGCCTCATGAGGCGGCGGCTCCGTCCCGTTCAGTGGGCACCTCTGAAGGAACCTCAAAGCGGACGTCCAGGGAAGCACGGAGAGTGTTTCCCCGGACCTCCGGCCTGCGGGCTCAGCGCGGTTGTGCGGCCAGATGCTCGGCGAGGCGGTCCCAGGTTTCCGTGACGCCCTGGAGCATGCCCATGTCCATGACCGTCTTCAGGCCTTCTTCCGTGTCGTACAGGGCGTGGTTGGTGACCCGCGTTCCACCGTCGACCTCCTCGAAGATCAGCGTCGACAGGGTGGGGGGCATGGCCTCGTTGATGGTGGCCTCGGCGTCGGAGAAGTAGTCGGTGTACACGATGCGCGCTGGAGCGTCGATGTCACGGTAGATGCCCAGCCCCCAGGATTCCATGCCGTAGAACTCCCCCTGGCTTTCGTCGACGCATTTCATGCAGTAGTGCCATTTTCCGCCCGGGCGGAAGTCCACGGTGCAGTGCGGGATCGTCCAGCCGCGCGGCCCCCACCACTGGCGCAGGTGCTCGGCGCTCGAGAAGGCCTCGAACACGAGTTCGCGCGGCGCCTGAAACACGCGTTCCAGAATCAGTTCTTTCCCGGCTTCGATTCGTGAGGTCATGGGGGAAACGGTGCTGGTCATGGTGGGGCCTCCTGGGTGGGGAACGTTGGCGGTGAGCGGGTGCGGGAAGGGGTGGGCCGTTCAGGGGGTCAGGTCGGGTCCTCCTCTTCGGGCCCTGTGCCCGGTGCGGGAGTCTGCTGGCGCTGTGCCAGGTAGCGTTCCAGCTGGTCAAACCGGTCTTCCCAGAGTTGCCGGTAGGTGACGAGCCAGCGGTCGAGATTCTGGAAGGGTTCGGCCCGCAGGCGGTAGATGCGGCGATTGGCGACTGCCTGCACCTCGACGATGCCGGCGTCGTTCAGGACGCGCAGGTGCTTGGAGGCCTGCGGCTGGCGGATGCCGAGCTGCGTGGCGATCTCTCCAACGGTCAGCGGCTGCCTGACGAGAAGCTCGACCATCTGGAGCCGGGTGGGTTCGGCCAGTGCACTGAGCGTTGCGTGATCCATCCGTCCACCTCCCGGTCGCTTCCTACAGAAACAAGTATACCCTAAAGAGAATATTCCTGTCAAGGGATATATAGTGCCGAGAGAAATCTGGTTTCTTATCTACTCAGCAGCGGCAGTTCCCGTTCAGAAAAGCCAGGCGACCCGAGTCACCTGGTGAGCCCTCCGGCCGCCGCGCCTTTACCCCCCATACTCAGCCTGCACCGCCCAGGCTCCTCAGCCCGCTTCACCCGAGGGTCGGCCCAGTTGCCGGCCACTTACCGACGGTCCCTCAGACACCTTCCTGGGCCTCTCCGGACCCGGTCGGAGGCCGCTCGTTCTGTAATTCCCAGGCCATCAGGTCGCGCCATCGCCAAGCGGCCCCCCCGGCAATGGCCAGGGTCAGCACGCCGCCCAGCACCGTGGCCCGCACGACCCCCAGGAAGTGTGATGCCACGCCGCTTTCCAGCGCGCCGATCTCGTTGCTCGTGCCGATGAACACCAGGCTCACCGCCGCCACCCGTCCCCGCATCTGGTCCGGGGTGCGCGTCCGCACAATCGCGCGGCGGATCAACATGTTCACTCCGTCGAACACACCACTGAACGCCAGGGCCAGCCATGACAGCCAGAACGTCCTGGACACCGCAAACAGCAGCATGCTGAGTCCGAAGCCCGCGATGCTCAGCACCAGCCACACGCCGGTCCGCCGCAGCGGCGGCCGGCGGGTCATCCAGAGCATCACGACCAGGGCGCCGGCGGAGGGCGCCGCCATCAGCGCGCCCAGGCCGCCCGGCCCCACGTGCAGGAGGTCCGTCGCGAACACGGGCAGCAGGGCGATCGCGCCGCCAAACAGCACCGCGAGCAGGTCCAGTGCCATGGACCCGAACAGCACCGGGTCCGCCCGCACGAACCGCAGGCCCGCCTTGATGCTCGCCCGACGGCCCTCCCCGGTGGGCACGCCCACCGGGGGAATGGGCGGCATCCGGAGGAGGGCGAGCCAGGACGCGGCATACAGCGCGGCCATCAACCCGTACGTGCCGCTCGGCTCGAACCGGGTCAGGAACAGCCCGGCCAGCACCGGCCCGATGATGCCGGCCACCTGGCCCACGCTGCCCAGCCAGGCCGACGCGTTTACGTACGCCCCGGCCGGCACGATCCGGGTTTCGAAAGCGCTGGACGCCGGATCCCCGAAGCCCCGGGCGAACCCCATCAGCACGACCAGCAGGAAAAGGCCAGCGACCGGAGTCGCCGGGCCTGCCAGCGACAGCGTGGCGAACGCCAGACCGCTGAGCACCAGCAGGGCCCTCGTCACCAACAGGATGCGGCGGCGGTCCAGCCGGTCGGCGTAGTGTCCGCCCAGCAGCGCCAGACTCAGCGTGGGCAGCGCCGTGGCGACGCCCAGCAGGCCGAGGACGAGGGGACTCTGCGTGAGCGCGTACACCTGGTACCCGATCACGACCGAGAAGGCCGTGCCCGCGAACGAGGCACTGGCCGACGCCACGAGGAGCCGCCGGAAATCCGCGAATCGGAGCGACGCGAAGGCGTCAGCTGGCACAGGAGGGGTCGTCATACCGGGAAACCGCGTCAGTGTAGCCGACGCGGGCGCCTCCGGCCCGGTGGGAACGGCGCATTCTCAAGGCCGTCGTCGGTCAGGGCGGCGTGCCGCCCACGAGCTGCTTCAGGATGGCCTCCAGTCGCCGCTGCCGGAGCTCGGGGGTCCGGGCGGTCTGGAGTCGGTGGTAGATCGAGTACTGCTGGGCCCGGCTGAGTGTCTCCAGCGTCCGCTGCGCTCCCGGCTCCCGCTGCACAGCGTCCAGCAGGTCACCCGGGAGCGTCATGGCCGCGCCACCCGCGTACGCCCGGTCCCAGCGGCCGTCCTCCCGGGCGGCCTGAACCTGCGCCAGACCGGGCGGCTGCATCCTGCCTTCCTCGATCAGGCGCCCGGCGATGGCGCAGTTGCGGGCGGACCACAGCGAGCGTGGCCGGCGGGGCGTGAGGCGTTGCAGGAACGACACCTCATCCAGCGCCCGGCGTTGCCCGTCGATCCAGCCCCAGGAGAGAGCCGTGACCACGAGGTCGTCCCACGTCACGGACGGCGTCCCGGAGGCCTTCTTGAACACCCGGACCCAGAGTTCCGGCTGATCGGCGTGATGCTGCTCCAACCAGCGCCACAGGTGATCCGGCGTTTCGAAGACCAGGGCCTCAGACATCACGCCTTCCCCCTTGCTCACACGGGTTCACTCACCGCACCCTGGGAGTGCGCGAGGGGTGCATCCGGACGCCGCGTGACCACATGATCGGTCCCAGGATACCGTTCCCGGTCTTGACCCCGGGCAGAGGTCGGCTTGACCTGCGCCATGACCCGGAGTGCGCGCCGGGGCAGCGACACCAGATGCCAGCTGTTTTCTGGAGTGTCAGGCGGGAAGCTGGTGAACGACCGGCCGGGTGGCGGTGTACAGCTCGCGGTAGAGCGGGTAGAGCCGGTCGTACGCGGCCTTCCTCTGCGCGTCAGGCAGGACAGGTGCCTGCGGCTTCATCCACGTCTGCAGGTCCTCGTGCGCCAGCAGGCCGGCGGCGCGGCCGGCGAGGAACGCGTCGCCGTAACTGGCGCCCAGGGTGACGCGGGTCATTTCCTGCGCCACGCCGGTGATGTCGCTGACGATCTGCAGCCAGTGGCGGCCCTTCGTTCCGCCGCCCACGGCGACCACGCGGCGGATCTGGGCGCCGAGGTCGGCGAAGGTCTCCAGGTTGTGGCGGATCCCGAAGCCGACGCCTTCCAGGGCCGCGCGGAACAGGTGGGCGCGCGTGTGCGACAACCGAAGCCCCGCGATGACGCCCCGCGCCTGGGGATCGTTGATGGGCGTGCGCTCCCCGCTGAAGTAGGGCAGCATCAACAGGCCGTCGGCGCCCGGGGGCAGGTCGGCTGCCTCGGTGAACAGCGCGTCGTACGCCTGCTCCGTCGGGACTTCCCGGGCGAACTCGTCCACCAGCCAGCGGGTCAGGCTGCCGGTGGTGCCCATGCCCGCCGCGAGGTTGACCTGGCCGGGGAACGCGCCTCCCACCGACCACACCCTCGGGTCCGGGGTGGGCGAGGGCTGCACCAGCACGAAGAAGGTGGTGGAGCCGTACATCAGCATCAGGTCACCCGGCCCGGTCGCGCCGACGCTGATCGCCTCGGCCAGGGCGTCCACGGTGCCCACCGCCACCGGGGTGCCCGGGCGCAGCCCAGTCAGCCGGCTCGCTTCGGCACTCACCTCACCGGCCTTCTCGTCACTCCAGGCCAGTTCGGGAAGGAGGTCGAGGTCCCGGTCCCCCAGGACCGACCTGCGGTAGGTGTCCGACCACTGCTGCGTCCTGGGCTCGTAGAGCGGCATGAAGTGCGCCCCGGTGTGGTGGTCCATAACGTGCCGGCCGGTCAGGCGGTAGACCAGGTAGCTGCTGGCGGTGGTGAGGGTGCGCGTCCGCGCCCACACGCCGGGCTCGTGTTCGCGCAGCCAGCGGATCTTTGGCCCGACCGCCTGGCTGGTCAGGGCCATCTGGCTGTGACGGAAGATTGCGTCCTCGCCGAGCTCGGCATTCAGCGCGTCGATCTGCCTGCCGGCGCGCGTGTCCACGCCGTACAGGATGCCCGGCCTCAGGGGCCGGCCCTCGGCGTCCAGCGCCAGCAAGGTCGGGCCGATGGCACTGCAGGCGACCCCGGCCACGCGGGCGGGGTCCACGTCCTGCAGCAGCGACCGGATCAGGGACTGCGTGTCGGCCCACCACACCGCGTCGGCGTCCTGTTCCACATGCCCGGCGGCAGGCATGGACATCTCGTGCGCCACGACGTGCTGGGCGACAATGTCCCCGTCCGGCGTGACCAGCACGCCCTTACTGGAGTAGGTGCCGACGTCCAGGCCGAGCAGCAGCGGGCCGGGCGCGGTCATGCCGGCAGTCCGCAGAGGTGGACGGTGACGCCCAGCGCGTCCATCATCGCGGCCTTCACCTGAAGGGCCTGCAGGGCCTCGTCGCGGCTGGGCGCATACGCCACCTGGATGTGGTTGGCCTGATGCTGGGCCATCATCTGGTCCCGGCTGACCCCCTCCAGCACCGCGTTCATGATCGGCCACTGCGGCGTGGTCATGGCCCAGCGGCGCTGCACTTCTGCCTCAGGCAGCGAGACCGCCTCGCCCAGGCCCACGTCCAGGTGCAACCGGCCGCCCCTGACGTACACGCGCGACCACACCAGGGCCCCTGGCCGGCTTTCTCCCTTGAGGGTGCCGCCCCCCTGCGCGAAGAACATGGGCGGCTGACGCTCGCTGGAGGCCTCCGCGTACCCACTGCTGAAATGCGCGGCGGGCGCGGCGCCGGAGATCATGAACACCCACACGAACCGGCCCTGGTGGTCCTCACCCCACCGCAGGTCATGCAGGGTGTTGGCCGGGTTCAGGCCCAGAGCGGTCCACACCTGATGCGTCAGCAGGCCGTCGACGGCCGCGCCCTCATCGACCTCGTTGAAGTGCGGCAGGGCCTCGCCGGCGTACAGTTCCGCCCCGGTTCTCGGGTCGTACACCGGGGGCCGCTCGGGGTTGTTCAGGAGACCTTCGGCGAGGTCACTGGCCGGGGCGAGGTCCTTGAGGCCCTGCTGATACTGGATGCCGATGGCGTCGCAGCCGAACTGTGCGGCGATGCGCACGGCGGCCACGTACATCCGGAGCTGGTCCAGGGTTTGCGCGCGGGTCAGTTCGGTGGCCGGGTCGTCTCCCCAGGCAAAACGCATGCCGCGCTCCAGCAGCCAGTCGAGGGCCGCCTGGGCTTCCGCGTCGGTGACCTGCTGCATGGCGGCGTAGAGGGCGGACTGGCTGAGGCGCTCCTTGTACAGCCCGAGGGGATTGAGCAGTTCGTCGTCGATCACCGCGTTGTACATCCCCATGCATCCCTCGTCGAAGATGCCGAGGATGGCCTGACGCTCCCGCAGGGCCTCGGCCAGTTGCGTGCCGAGCGCCCGGTGAGCCTCGGGCACTTCCTGAGGGGAAAAGGGCCGCATGTGCGACCGGTCGTGCGTCACCCGGCCGGTCTGCACCCATTCGGCGAGCCGGGACACGAAGAACTCGTCCTGGAAGTCCTCGCTCCACAGCGTGCTGTAGGGGACGTTCATCTTCGTGAGGCTGCCGTTGAGATTGAGCAGCCCCACCAGGCCGGGCCACTGCCCGCTCCAGTTGGCCACGGTCAGGACCGGGCCGCGGTGCGCGCGCAGCCCGGCGAGGACATGGTGGCTGTACTGCCACACCGCTTCGGCGACAATTACCGGCGCGTCCTTGGGAATGCGCTGGAACACGTCCATCCCCATGCGCTGCGACGAGATGAAGCCGTGGCCCTCCTCGGGGTCGGTCCCGTGCGCCCGGGTGACCTGCACCCCCAGGGCCGCCAGGGCCTGCGTCAGTTGCGTCTCCATCTGGACCTGCGCCGGCCAGCACTGCTGGTTCGCGGCGAGGCGCATGTCGCCACTGGCGACCAGGTAGGCTTCAGTCAAAGGAAGCGGGGACATCGTCATACGGTTCTCCAGCGCCCGGACAACCGGGCGGCGCGCCCACTCGGCGCACCAGGGAATTCAGAGTGTTGCCGTGCTGGCAAGCCGGTCGATAGCCGGTGAGAACGGCATGCTGAGCTGCGCGCCAGGCTGCGTGCAGCTCAGGGCAGCCGCGGCAGAGGCCCGCCGGACGGCAGCGGCCAGAGGCATCAAGGGCAGGGAGGCCACCAGGACGCCTACGAAGGTGTCGCCGGCGCCGGTCGTATCCACCGCCTGGACGCCGAAGGCCGCCGTGCGTTGAACCCGGCCGTCCGACCAGCACGCGGCGCCGTCTTCCCCCAGGGTGACCACGATGGCACGCGGCCCCCGGCCCGCCAGCGCTTCGAGCTGTCCCTCAAGGTCCAGCCCGGTCTGGGCGGCGCCGAGCGCCGCAAGTTCACCGGCGTTCACGACCAGCAGGTCCACCAGGTGGAGCAGGCTGTCCGGAAGCGCCTGAGCAGGCGCGGCGTTCAGGGTGACGTGCACCCCGGCGTCCTGCGCGGCCTGAGCGAAGGCGCAGACGGCCGGCAGCGGACTTTCCAGCTGGAGGATCAGGTGGGTGACGCCGGTCAGCTCCGGGAGGTCGGAACCGTCCAGGGCGTGATTCGCTCCGCCGGACACGACGATGGCGTTCTCCCCGCTGGCCGCGACGGTGACGAACGCGGCGCCGGTCGGCGCGTTCACGCGCCGCAGGTGCGCCGTGTCGATTCCGTCGGCCTGCAGGGCCTTTTGCAGTGTGTCTCCATGGGCGTCCGCGCCGACGCAGCCGACAAACTTCACCGCCGCACCGGCGCGGGCGCAGGCGACGGCCTGGTTGGCGCCCTTGCCCCCGGGGCTGACCAGGTACGGGCTGCCCGTCACCGTTTCCCCCGGGGCCGGCAGGGCCTTCACGTGCACGGCGAAATCCATGTTGAGACTCCCGGCCACCATGATCACGCGGCGGCCCCGCATGCCTGGCGGGCTGGGCTGAAAAGCGCGCTGGGGGGCGTCATGCGGGCCGTCAGACCGCCGCGTCCTGGCGGGCGGCGCCACTCAGCGTCACCCCATCGGCATCCAGGTCCTGGGCGAAGCGGTCGAGCTGCTGCGTCAGGCTGCGCCGCTCTTCGGCGGTCAGGTTCGGCAGCGGCGGACGCGACGGGCCGTTGGTCAGGCCCCGCCAGTCCAGGCCGGCTTTCAGGTAATCGATCCGGCCGCCGCCCCGGATGATCCGGCTGAATTCCCGGATGTGCCGGGCCAGCGTCAGCGCCCGGCCGGTGTCATTGGCGCTCAGCGCGGCGAAGAAGGCCAGGAACAGTTCCGGCACCACGCCGCCCGGTCCGGACACCAGGCCGTCCCCGCCGCTGGTCATGAACGGGAAGCACAGGTCGTCCGCGCCCGCCAGCACGCTCAGTCCGGGCACTTCGGTCAGGGCCAGCAGACGGTGCATGTCGCCGCTGGAATCCTTGATGCCCGCGAAGTTGGGCTCGCGGCCCAGCTCGGCCACGCTCGCCGGCGACATGGAGTTACCGGCCCGCTGGGGGATGGTGTAGGCGTACACCGCCAGCCCGGGCAGGGCCCGGCAGACCGCCTGGTAGAACGCCAGCAGGGCCGCGTCTTCGTAAGCGTAGTAGTAGGGTGTGACGACCGCCACGGCCGGCACCCCCTGCGCCTGAGCGTGCCGGCTGAGCCTCAGCACCTCGTCCAGCGTTGCGGCGCCGGTATGGGCGATGATCTGCGTGCCCGTGTTCCCGCTGGACTGGACGCCGCGGACGACCGCCTCCAGCAGGGCTTCGCGCTCATTCAGCGTCAGCAGGGCGAACTCGCCGGTCGTGCCGCCAGGAAACAGCGCGGGCACCCCCTGACTGGCGTAGAACCGCGCCAGCGCCTCGGCCTGCGCGAGATCCAGGTCGCCGTGCGGGGAGTACGGGGTGACGATCGGGACCACCAGGCCACGAACGTGAAAATCGGACGGAGTCGTATGGGGCATAAGGACCTCTGGAGGGCATGGGGAAAGGGGCGGACGAACAGGCGGGACCACGCCTGGCTGCTGGGCAGGGGGCAGGGATGGTCCCGCGCGAACGGGAAGAGGCGGGGAAGAGGGCCTCAGCCCTTCATGGCGCCGGCGGTCAGGCCCTCGACCAGCTGGCGCTGGAAGAAGATGGTGCCCACGATCACGGGCAGGCACACCAGCGTGGCGGCCGCGGCCAGCGGGCCCCAGTTGGCCTGCTCGAAGCTCAGCATGCCGTACACCGTCACCGGCAGCGTCTGCGATCCGGGACCGCCCAGCACCGCGGCGAACAGGAAGTTGTTCCAGGACTGAATGAACGCCAGGATGACCGCGGCCACGATGCCCGGCTTGACCAGGGGAACGGCCACCAGGGCGAAGGACTGCCAGGCGTTGCAGCCGTCCACGGTGGCGGCCTGCTCGAGGTCCGGCGGCAGGGCCTCGAAAAACCCGATCATGATCCAGATGATCAGCGGCAGGGTGATCGTGATGTGCAGCAGCGTGATGATGACGAGCGAGTCACCCAGGTCCAGCCGTTTGGCGATGATGTACCAGGGAATCAGGAAGCTGATGGCCGGCGTGATGCGCGTGATCAGGAACAGCGTGCTGAGTTTCGTGAGCCGCCAGCGGGCGATGGCGTAAGCGGCCGGCAGGCCGATGGCCAGGCCGATGGTCGTGGCGCACACGCCCACCACCAGGCTGTTCCAGGTGTACTGCAAGAAGGGCATCCGGCGCATCAGCTGGCTGTACCACTCGGTGGTGGGCTGCGCGGACCAGAAGGTGGGTGGGCTGGCGCTGATTTCCACCTGCGTCTGGAATGACATCGACACCATCCAGTAGAAGACGAACACGATCGGCACGATGAAAAACGCCGAGACCAGCAGGGGCAGGACGTGCGCCAGGAGGGGATGGGCCCGGGTCTTGCGGCGGGGCGCGGCCGCGGCCGTGGAGCGGACTTCGGTGACGGTCATGAGCGGTCCTCCGCGAGTTTCCGGGCGCGGATCAGCAGCAGCGTGATCCCGAGGACGAGCACCAGGAGGGCGATGACCATGCTGGACGCGTACCCCATGCGGAAGTAGTTGAAGCTCAGGGTGTACAGGTACAGGTTGATGGTCTCGGAAGCGGTCCCGGGACCGCCCTGCGTCATCGCGTAGATGGTGTCGAAGAGCTTCAGGGTGTCGATCGCCCGGAACAGCAGCGCCACGAACAGCGAGGGCATCAGCATCGGCAGCGTGATGCCCCAGAAGGTCTGCCAAGCGTTGGCCCCGTCGATCTTCGCGGCCTCGTACGGCTCGCTGGGCAGGGTGGCGAGCCCGGCCAGGGCGATCAGCATCACGAACGGGGTCCACTGCCACGTGTCGACCAGGATCAGCGCCGGCAGCACGCTCTTCTCAGCGTAGATCCACTGCTGGGCGTTCAGGCCCAGGGAGGTCAGGAAGTGGTTCAGAACCCCGGTCTGGGGATTCATCATCGTCACGAAGATCAGGGAGATCGCCACGGGCGTCGCCACGACCGGGAACAGGGCCAGGGTCCGGAACAGGCCGCGTCCGAAGAAGTGTTTGTTCATGACCAGCGCCATGGCCACGCCCAGCACCATCTGCAGGCTCACGGAGCACACCGTGATCAGCAGCGTCCGGCCCAGCGACTGCAGCGCGCGGGCGTCCTGCAGCAACTCCGCGTAGTTGGCCAGCCCGATGAACTTGGGGGGGTTGGGGCTGGTGATCACCCAGTTCGTCATCGACTGGTACAGGGTGTAGCCCAGCGGGAAGGCAATCACGACGAGGGTCAGCAGCAGGGCCGGCAGAACGAACAGGACCGGAGCGGCCGGCCCGCGCCTCAGGCGCCGGCGGGGAGGGCCAGGCAGGGGCGACGTGGTCATCGCGTTACTTGGCGCTGTTCAGCGCGGACTGGAAGTCGCGGTTGGCCTGGTCCAGGGCCGGTTTGGACGCCGCGCCCTGAATGGCCTGCACGATGGCGATGCCGACGGTGTCGCGCATCTCCTGCACGGGGGGCACTTCCGGGAAGGCCGGCTTGGCGACTTTCAGCGCGTCGAAGTACGTCTTGGCCCAGGGAATGGTCTCGAGGGGTTTGTTGGTGGCGGTCGTCCAGCTCGACTGCCTTGGTGAGGTCACGCCGTGCTCCACCAGGAACTTGTCGAACGCGCGGTTCGTGGCCCACTGCATAAACAGGAACGCCGCGTCCTTGTTGCCACTGCGCGAGGACATCGCCAGGGCGTTGTAGGTGGCGGGGGCCAGGCGTCCGGGCAGCACGGCATACCCGACCTTCCCGGCGACCTTGGACATGCTCTTGTCTTCAAGCTGCACGGCGAAGCCGATCCCGTCGTTGAACATGGCGAGCTGCTCTTGCTGGAAGAGGCCCAGCACCTCGCTCCAGTTGTAGCTGATGACGCTGGGCGGGGCGAACTTCTTCAGCATGCTGCTGTACCAGTTCAGGGCCTTGACCGCCTGGGCGTTGTTCACCGTGGAGTTGCCCTTGCCGTCCACCCACCGGCCACCGAAGGCCTGCAGGGGGAACGCGAAGGTGTAGGCGTTGGCATTTTTCAATCCGCGGGCCGCGTAGCCGTACATCTTCCCGGGAACGTGGAGTTTCGCGGCGGCGGCCTCGAGTTCGTCGAGGGTGGTCGGCACCTTGAGGCCGGCCTGCGCGAACAGATCCTTGCGGTAGTACAGCACCTGGACGTCCGCTTTCCAGGGCAGGCCGATGATGCTGCCGTCCTGGGTTTTCACGGCCGTGCGGGCGGACGTGAAGAAGTCGTCGAAGCGGTAGGTGGGGTCGAGCTTGCCGGCGACCATGTACTTGTTGAGGGGTTCGTACCAGCCAGCCTGGGCGAAGCGGGCTTTTTCGACGGTCAGGCTGGAATCGAACACGTCGACCGTGCGCCCGCCGGACGCAAAGTCGATGGCGAGCTTCTGCCGGGCCTGCTGCTCGGGAAGCACGCTCAGGTTCACGTTGATGCCGCTGAGCTTCTCAAATTCGCCCAGCCGGTCTTGCAGGATGTCCGACCAGGGGCTCTTGACCACGCTGACGGAAATGGTCTTACCTCTCTGGGATTTCCAGTCGAATTTCTGGGCTTGAGCTGTGGAGGTGACCCCCACAGTGCACAGTGTCAGAGCAGCGGTAATGGACAAGAAAGAACGCTTCATACAAACCCCCGGAAACAGGAAGGGACGTGGGTGATCCAGAGCGGATGACCCCGGTCCGACACCGACGACTTCAGCGGCAACGATTTAAACGTACTATCTTTATATACGGGATGGAGGCACCCTTGTCAAACAATTGACCGGGTGCAGTCGAATGAATGCCGTTCGGGAAGGCCTTCTCACTGGAGGTTGGCCTGGACAGGTCCAGGCGGATAGATCATATCTTTCTCGACAAAGTGGGGGGCGGTGACATAAGCTGAGGGCGTGACCACCAAAAGCCTCAGTCGCCGCCACCTGGTGCAGTCGGAACTGACGCGTCGGATCGTAACCGGACACGTCCCCCCCCTCTCACGGCTTCCGAAGGAGGCCGAACTGGCCGAAGAGTTCGACGTGAGCCGCGTCGTGATCCGCGAAGCGATGAAGGTGCTGGCCGAAAAAGGACTGATCGAGATTCAGCAGGGCCGCGGCACCACCGTCAACCCCGCCCATCGCTGGAACCCCATGGACCCGCAGGTCCTGATGCACCTCGGCCGGGGCTCGTCCTTCTACACCGTCCAGGCCGAACTCCTGGAAGCCCGCATGGTCTTCGAGGTCAAGCTGGCCGGGCTGGCGGCCACCCGCATGAGCGACCGCGACCTGGGTCACATGGAGTCGCTGCTGCGCACCATGGATCAGTACCTGGACGACCCCGACCGATTCTCCGAACTCGACGCGGAATTTCACGTCGCCCTGATCCAGGGCGGAAAAAACGCCATCCTGGCCAAACTGCTGGAGCCGGTGCATGAACTGCTCAAGGTCGGGTTCCAGCAGACGATTCTCAAGCCTGGCGCAGCCCAGCAGGCCCAGGTCTTCCACTGGGCCATCTACGACGGCCTCAAACGGCGTGATCCTGCGGCCACGCAGGACGCCGTTCAGCGGCACCTGATCCGCGCCCAGGAGAACCTCCAGGCCCTGGGTGACTGGCTCAATCCCGTGCGGGAGGACGGCACCGCCTGAGCGCGAGGCCCGGTAGGGAAGCGAAACGAGTGAAGCCCTCCGTCATTCCCCGGGGAGAGCCCCACTCACCGGCATCAGGGTGGGAAGCGGCCGGGCGCCGTGCGCTGAGGACCGGGCACAAGGCGGCCACGCCAGGTGGGCCCGGGGTCCTGCGACCCTCAGGACTGCGGACACACGGCTCAAATCGTGCAGCGCCATACACCGGCCAGCTTCACTTCCGTGGATGGTCACGGGTGATGACGCGGGCCAAAGGGACCGGGCACGGGGTTTCAAACGAATGCGGGCCGGCCGCGTCTGGCCGTGAAAAGCTTGACGCCTGAGACGGCGCGTCGCCTCTTTGGGCGTCAGGCGCCCTGTTGGAGCCTCACCAGCTTCGGAATCGTGAAGCCAAAGGTCGCGCCCCCGCCCACGCTGCCGTGCGCCCAGACGCGCCCGCCGTGCCGCGTGACAATGCGCTTCACGGTCGCCAGCCCGATGCCCGCGCCCGCGAACTCCTTCTGGGTGTGCAGGCGCTGAAACGCGCTGAACAGCTTCCCCGCGTACTGCGGATCGAAGCCCACGCCAGTGTCCCGCACGAACAGGGCCCATTCCTGCGGCCGCTCCTCCACCCAGACGTGCACCTGCACCTCACCTCTGCCGTCGCTGTACTTCACGGCGTTTTCCAGCAGATGCGACACCACCTGCTGGAGCGTGGCCGCGTCACCCTGAATGGTCGGCATGGCCTCGACGATCCAGTTCACGGACCGGTCCGGGAAGAGCAGGGTCACGTCTTTCTGCGCCTGATCGATCAGGCGCTGCACCGGCACCGCCTGAAGATTCAGGACGGCCCGGCCAGCCCTGGAGAGGGTCAGCATCCCGTCCAGCAGGGTGTTCATCCGTTCCGCCGCTTCTGCCACCACGGTCAGGTGGCGCCCGGCCTTGTCCGGATTCCCCTGGCCCAGTTCCCGGCGTGCCAGGGTGGCAAACCCCTCCACGTGCCGCACCGGGGAGCGCAGGTCGTGCGAAACGCTGTACGTGAAGGCTTCCAGCTCCTGGTTGGCTTCCTGAAGCTCGGCATTTGACTGGGCCAGCTGGGCGGTGCGCTCGATGCGTTCGATCGCCACCCCCAGGTGCTGCACGGCGGTGACCAGCACGGCCTGATCGGCCGCCGTCCACCGCCGTGACTCGAACAGCGGCACGTTGAACAGTCCCCGCATGCGGCCCCCGACCATCAGGGGCAGCGTGGCGTGCGCCGCCACACCCCGGGCCACGTCCGGGTCCACATCGGTGCCCTGGTCGTAGACCTCCACGAAGGCCGCCTGACCCGACCGCGCCACCTGATCGAAGCTGGCCGTCTGCCCCAGCGGGAAGCCGGCATTCATGTGGGTCTGCAACGCCTCGGAGGAGGCCGGGCCGGTCTGGGCGCGCAGCCGCCACCGTCCCCCCTGCGGCTCGTAGTACGCCGCGAAGCCCGGCGGCAGCAGGCCGAGCACCAGCCCCTGGGTGCGCCGGATCAGGGCCGGGATGTCCGGGGAGTCGGTCAGGTTGTCTGTCAGCTGCATCAGGGTTTCCAGCTCGTGCGCGCGGCGGTTCAGGTCGTCACGCTGCTGCGTGAGCTGCTGGGCCTGAACCGCACGCTCCACCGCCAGGGCCAGTCCCCGCACGACGGCCCGCACGATCGCCTGGTCCCGGGCGGACCAGCGCTGGGTCACTCGCTTCCCCACGGCGAAGATCGCCTGGGCCTCCCCGCCTATGAGGATGGGCACGAAGCCCGCCGCCCCGTAGGCCGATGCTTCGGACAGCGAGTTGTTCTCGGCGTCCCAGCCCTCCACGAACACGGGCTGACCGGTTCGTACCGCTTCAGCGAAGTCCGGAGCGTCCAGCGGCACCCCGGCCTGCACCTGCTCCACAATCTCCGGACTGAGCTCGGCTGACCAGACCACACCCCGCCATACCCCGGCCGCCACATCCCGCTCGTAGTACCCCACGCTGACGTCGTCGATGTTGGCCTGAACCACGTCCATCGCCTGCTGCGCGAGGCGGTGCAGGTTCGTCTCGACGCCGACCGCCTCCGTGAAGTTGACGAAGGCGTCCAAGGCGATGGACCGCTCCTCGAGTTCCTCGGCGTGCCGCACCCGCTGAAGCGCCAGGCCCAGACCCTGCCCGACCGACGCGACGATAGCCTGTTCGGGCTCCGTCCAGACGTGCCGGGGCACCCCGGCAGTCAGGAACGCGAAGGGCCGTCCGGCCGTCATGTACGGCGTGACGCTGAGGGCGCCGCCGTGACCCGCTGACAGAGCACGGCCGTCATCCCCTATCGTGACGGTGGTCCGCCCCGAGCGGAACGCCTCGGCCACCACGGGGGTCGTCACGGGTACGCTGGCCTCATGGGCAGCGATGATCGCGGCGGGGGTGTTGGCGGAAAATGCCAGGGGGACGGCCGCGTCGCCCTGCATCAGGTAAAAGCCGCTGAAGGCGCCATCCACGGCATTGTGAAGAATCTGGGTGGCGGCTTCTCCCAGCACGCGCAGATCGGTTGAGTTGGCAGCCGTGGTGGTGAACTCCGCGAAGGCTTCAAGCGCCCTCGTCTGTTGATGCACGCGCTGCTCCAGGGTGCTGGCGTGCCGGCGCAACTCTCCCTGAGCGGCATCCTCGGCGGCTTTGCGGGCCGTGATGTCGCTTGAAATGGCCAGCAGGTGCGTCAACTGCCCCTCGTCGTTCCGCAGCGGAGAGACCGAGACCTTCCACCACTTTGGCGTCCCGGCGAACGTCCTTGCGGGCGCCTCGAACGTGGTCGTCTCACCCGCGCGGGCAGCGTTCAGGGCCGCCTCGACCCGCACGCGGTCCTCGGCGTCCCAGACGGAGGTCCAGAGGAGGTGCTGGCACTGCTGGAAATCGGTAACCTCCATCACCTGCTGCCCACCGCGGTTCATGGCGAGAAGCCGCGCATCCAGGTCAAGCACCTTGATGCAGTCGCCGCTGGCGTCAATGACGGCCTGAAGCTGCTTCGGGGACAAGTGCACGTCTGGAGCGGCGGTCATGCAGGGAGCCAAGTGAAGCGGAGCATCCGGCACAGCATAGGGGAGTGGGCTGACCCAAAGCCGCCGTCATGTTGACTTTTCCTTATGGCCGGGGTCACAGCCTGAAAGGCAAAGGCGCCGCCCGCGGATCAGGGCCGCCTGGACAGCATCGAGGGTGAGGCACTTCGGGGCCGTGACGCCGGTGAACTGCACCCTTCAACAACCCTGTTGGCAGCGTGCGTCATGCCTTGGCATGCGCGCTGCTCGCCGGCCCCATCCCGGACCCGCGGAACAACGCTGGCGGGCATTTCTCTCCGCCGCTTCCCTGCCCATCAGCCGGGCGACCGCGACAGGTCATACCGCCAGCGCTCCTGCCTGGGTGCGTGGTCATGATCCAGCGCCCACAGCAACCGGACGACGTGGTGCCAGGTGTGCATGAAGCGGACTTCCTCCACGGTGGCGTGCAGGTCCAGGTGAGGCAGCTGCCGAAGCAACCGCCGCACGAAGGCCTCACCGTAACTGTCGTAGAGGTAGTGCAGTTCAACGGCGGGTCGTCCCAGGTGCACCCCGTTCAGGTCGATGATGCCATCCATCGTCTGGCCATCGGACAGCAGGTGATCCGCGCTCAGCTCACCGTGCAGGAGAACGAGATCCGCGTCCGGCCAAACGGCCAGGGGGCGGTCCAGTCACCGGGTCAGCTCCCCACTCAGGTCGCCCGGCAGGCGCCCTCCGGCGGCGTGGGCTTGGACGCGCCGCCGGTCCTCGGCGTACAGTGCCTGCTCGTCCCCCAGGCGCAGGTGATCCTCCTCGAAGGCAAACGGGAAGCGGCACACAGGAACACCTGCCGCCTGCGCCTCCTGTGCCGGAAAGCGTTGCATCACTGAACTCACCTGCGTCAGCTGGTCGGCGACGCGCGCCCGCACGCGGCCCTCCAGCCACCGCGGCTGCTCCGGTCGCAGCGGCTCTCCAGGCAGGGCCGGATAGGCGATTGCGCTCAGGCCATTCACCGTGGCATGCCGGCACACTCGAGGGATGGGAACGGGAACCGGCGTGCGCCAGCAGGGGTGAAAGCCGCGCCGGCCGTCAGGACGGCCTGGAGCGCCTCGGGAGGAGCCACGTCGGTAATAAAACACCTCAGCAGGCGGTCTGGATTGCTGGACTTCCTACAGACGCGGCAGGCGACCGGGGCTCAGCGGAGCTTGCCTGAGGCCAGGAAACCGAGGTCAACGGGATGAGTGTACGCTGGACGGTGTTAACCGGCTCCTGCGGTGTGTCTGTCTGGATACGCCCAGGATGACCCGTGACCCCTTCGGATGGCGCGTCGCCTCGTTCCGCCTGCCTCAAAACAATCCTGCTACGCCTCGCGGACGAAGGGTTGATCCCGGCCAGTGCCGGCTGGAACCGTCTGCACCTCACGTCCGTGGAGATCCAGCTCCGTGGCCTGCCCAGGCATCTGGTAGACGCCGGCATTCGTGCTCCCCGGCGGACCCCGCCGTCACAGATCAACCGCCTCCCGCTTTGATGAGCGACAGAAATTGTGACAGGAACCCGCTGGTAGGGTGCCGGCGTCGTCCAGCACGGTCGTACACTGACGGTACCTCATATGGCACTCACCGTGACAACCCTGGGTGACCAGAGCGTGGTTCAGGATGGCCACGCGGTGCTTTGGCCGTCCACAGCCGCGAAGAATCTGTTTTTCCTGTTGCTGGGGCATCCATCCGGACTCTCTCGTGCGGCAATCGTCGAAGCTTTGTGGGACGCGCCGCTCACCCCGGCCAGCCGGGCGAATTTCAAAGTGACCCTGCACCGCCTGCGGCATGCCCTCGCGGATCAGGCGGCCGTGGTTGAAGTCGACCACATCTACACCCTCCATCCACGCTACCCGGCAGCGTCAGATGAAACGCACTTTCGTGACGAGCTCGGCCTGATGCGCCGCGCGAGGACCCGTGAAAGCAAGCTGCGGTACGGGTACCGCGCCGTGATGCGGTACGGCGGCGACTACCTGCTGACGCAAAGTCAGGCCTGGGCCGAGGAGCGCCGAGACGAGCTGCGCAGCGAGTACGTTCAGTTGCGGCTGGAGCTTGCCGCGCTGCACTGCTCCGCGCTGGAATGTCACTCGGCGGTCCGCAGCCTGGGGGCTGCGCTGGCCAGTGATCCCTTGACGGGGGAAGAGCACCACCAGTCCCTTCTGACCTGCCTATACGCCCTCGGGCGGGGGGAGGACGCCCTGACCCACTTCCGCAACTACGCCCTGTTCGTTCAGCGGGAAGTGGGCGATACGCTTTCGAACGAGACCGTAACCCTCGCCGAGGACATCAAACGTGGTGAGGTGCGCGGCGCCAGACAGATTCAATCGGTCTTGGCTTGTCCCCGGCTGGCCCTGTATGGACCTCCACGCCGGCACCTGGGTCCGGCGGCGCCGCCGGACCTGCATGCCTGGGCAGCCGAACTGCGCCGCGGTCAGGTGCTGCACGCTTTCGCCACGAAGCTGAGCGCCGCCCGCCACTGGGTGGCGCTGGAGGCCCAGGCACGCGCCTTCTTGCAGGGATCAGCTGGAATTGTGGCCACTGCGCTGCTCAGAGGTCCGCTCAGTCTGCCGCTTGGGCGCATGCCGGACGTCGCCGCCTGGCCAGCGGGCGCCCAGGCGGCCTTGGCTGTGGCCCTGGAAGCGGCGGCCCTGCCCGGCTCATCCCATCGCCCGGAAGGGGCGGTGGTGACGCTGGAGGGGTGGCGGGTGAAGGCCGTGCCGCTGAACTGCGGGGAAGTCAGGGAACGCGCCATTCTCTGCCTGGGGATTCCGGATGGCCTCGAGCCTGACCCGCTGAACGCGGAGCTGACCGCTCAGGCGACCGCGGTCCTGAACCAGGTGCTCGCCCAGCCAAAGTGGGCGGCCGTCAGGGGGCCGCCCACTTCAGATTGATCCGGGTCGCCAAGTCTGCTTCCCCCGCTGGGGCGTCAGCGCGGCCTCTGCGTGCCGGTCAGGGGCAGGGCTGGCGCTTGTAGCCAGTCATGGTGTACCCGACGAGATTCAGGTCCTTGCGCATGTTGTTGGCCGCGATGGTGCAGTTGAGCGTGAGTGCCGCTTTGTACTCGACGTTCAGGGCAAGCTTGCCGCGTTTGGTGAATTCACCCAGCGGGGCACATTCGCTGTACTGCTGGCATTCCTCGTTGAGGATGCCGTCGAACAGGTCCACCATCATGCGGCCGAACTTGTCTTTGAGCAGGATCTTGTCCGGTCCGTTCTTCATCAGGACAGCCAGCCCCACCGCGTGGGCCTGATCCGCCACCCAGCCGTTGAAATCGAGCTGCTGCTGGCGGGTGATCAGGCCGCCGCTGACGTTCTCGTCATTCTGAAGGTTGTCAGGTTCCAGCGCGTCAAACCCCTTGTCCTTACACATCTGAAAGCGGGCCTTGAGGATCTTGGCCAGCACGCTGCCTTCCTTCCAGACGTCGTTGATGTCCAGGAACGCCTCGTCCGGCCAGTCCGGGTCGGTCTGGATTTTCAGGTAAGCCGGGTACTGGCTGGAGTCCGGTCGCCAGGGTTCGTAGCTGCCGACGTTGATGTAGCACACCGCGTACTGACCGGCGGCCTTCAGCTCCGCGACCTTCGCCGCGCTGGTGTTGAAGCCGTCCACGTCCATGAGTTTCACGCCGGCGGGCACCACGATGTCCTTGTCGCTGTTGGCACCAATCTGCCAGTCCCAGGGCACGTTCCCGGTGGGGGGCAGCTTGATGCTGCCGGGCGTCGGCGCAGGCGTGGGACTGGGCGTCGGTGTCGGCGTAGGACTGGGGGCCGGCTCAGGCGCGGGCGCAGTGCCGGCAGCGTCGAGGATCAGGAAATCCACGATCGCGCGCCGGGAGCCGCTGCTCAGGCCGTTGGTCAGGGTGACCTTCAGGGTCTGCCCGGGCTGCACGGTGAAGGTCCCGAAGGTCAACGGGGCGTACGTGGTGGAGCTGAGCTCCTGCTTGGCCAGCAGGGTGGTGCCGCGCGCGAGTTTCACGATTGGGTTGCCGTTGTACGGCACGGCGCGGGCCTGCACGCGCACGACGGTGCTGCCGCTGACCGTGCTGGGCACCGTGAAGCGCACGGTGCTGCCGGTGCTGGACAGGCGCACGGCCTGCCCGCCACTCGCGGCGGCGTCGCTGATGATGGTGGCGCCGTTGGTGCCGCTCGGGTCGGCCGTGGCCAGGGCGGTGGCCCCCTCGGCGTCGAAAGTCAGTTCGGCGGTTTCAGCTTCCGCCTGGACGCCCGGCCTGGGCCGGGGAGCGGAGGCCAGCGGATCCGGAGTCACCGGGTTCGGCGTGGACTGCCCGCAGGCGGACAGAATCAGGACGCACAGCAGGGACATGAGGGCGGGACCTTTCGCGCGGGCACGCGGGGCAGTCGGGGCGGCAGGAAGCTGACTCGGCATCGGGTCAGAACTTAAGTCGGCTTAAGGGGTGAACGATATTGAATTCTCCACACCCGGACGGCCCGCCGTCGACGCTCAATGTTCCGGCCCAGCGCATGAATTCATGCTCATTTCCCGGGAGCGGCCGTGGGTGTGGCCCGCCTCGGCTCAGCGGCCGGTTGTTGGTGAGGGCATGGTCAGACGGTGCTCATGGCCCTCATGCTGACGCCTGGTGAATACCGTGTGTGCGCAGGAGGGCTCTAGAGGACCGCGAGTTCCCGCGAACTGACGAACGTGCTGACCCCCAGCGCCCGCGCCCGCACCTGCGCAGCGCGGCGCTGCGCCGGCGTGCGCGCGTAATCGAGCGCGTAGGTGTCCAATCCGTAGGACCGGGCGGTGACCAGCAGATCCCGGGTGTAGGCCAGTTCCGAAGGGTAGAGTTTCCGGTACCCGTCCAGCCAGGACGTCGTGAACGATTCGATCAGGATGCCGTTGACGTGCCGGGCCATCTCGGGCAGCAGGTCAAAGCCCCGGTTGACCAGCAGGTAAGCGTCCGGGTAGCTCAGCCTCAGGGTCCGCAGGATCTTCAGCAGCGGTGACCGGTCGGCAGGGAACAGGCGCGTGTTGTCCACGGTGTCCAGGAACAGCCCGTCGAAGTGCTGCATGTACGCCGCGGCCGACTCGAACACCTGGGCCCGCCAGGCGGCATGGCCGACTTTCACGTACCAGGTGCCCCAGGCGGGATTCCGTTCCTGCCGGGCCCACGCGCCCGGCAGGGCGTGTGGATCCTCCCCCAGGCTCAGGTACGCCAGGGTACGGACGCCCTGATCGCGCAGCCAGCGCAGCTCCTGTCCGGTGTAATGCTGGGGTTGCAGCACCACCGTCTGATACGCCCGCAGTTTGTTCAGCTGCTGATCGCCGTAGTACACCGCGAAGGGTTTTTTCGGACGGCGTAATTGCCGGGTGCGGCCCCGGGACAGGCGAGACGCGAAGGCGGGCAGATTGGTGGATGAGGTGAGCAGCATGCGGTCTCCAGGCGAGGGTGGCGAGGATCCCGGACTGCCCCGGCACGGTCAGGTGCGCCGCGCGGGGCAGGACCAGCGGTCAGGGCGTCTGCACGGTCAGGGACTGATTCGGACTGAAATCCCAGGTTCGGATGTTGCGGCTGACGTACTTGGTGCCGTTGCCGTTCAGGCCGGTCAGGTACACCGTCCCGCCGTTCTGGGAGGTGATCGTCAGCGTCCGGGCAGCGCGGTTCCACACGGCGCTGGTGCTGCTCTTGGCGTACGACGTGCGGCGCTGCACGAAGGTGCCCAGCTGGTCCCAGGTGAGCGTGTTCAGGGTCAGGCTGCTGTACTGGCTGTACTTGGTGAGGACGGCGTTCATCCAGTCCGAGGCGACGCTGCGGCCCGGGGTGTGTTCGCGCAGGTTGGCGGTGTGCATGTAATGCGGGAAAGGGGCGCCCGAGAGCATGTGACTGACTGCCAGGTCGCTTTCCTTGTCCAGGATCTCCTGGTAGCTCAGGGCGTGATCCCAGTACGCGCGGGTGCCGCCCGGTCCGTACACGCGATTGTACGACGCGGTGATCTCCTCCGGGGTGGTGGCGTAGTAGAAGATGTTCGTCGGCCAGCGCGGAACGAGCAGGATGGCTCTGTTCAGCGGGTGGCGCACCCCGCAGGCGGAGCAGCCGGGATCCCACTGGCCGTCCACCGAGTGGTTCGAGGCCACGTAGGCGACGTTGGCGTCCACGGCTGCGCGCAGGAACGCCGTGTTCGACGCTTCCAGCCCGTAATTGGTCTTGTCGCCGTCCCCGGCCGGGTTGTAGTACCCCAGTCCGGACATGTCCCCGGTCACCAGGCCGCGTTTGCTCATGACCAGACCCAGTTTCGAGCCGATGTTCCTGTTGTTGGCTATCTGCTGGTAAGCGCCGCTGTAGGAGATGAAATCCATGTAGAGGTGATCGCGGGTGTGGTTCACCCAGTCGAACGTGCCTGCCAGGCACCGGCTCACGCTGGTCAACGGATCAACGCTGGGCGCCGCGGGGTCGCAGCTGACGGGCGCATTGATGTTCGCGCCTCCCCCGTTGAAGACCATGGCGAAGCGGAAGGCGCGGGCCACGTCGTACGTGCTCTGAAGCGCAGTCTGCTGGTCCCGCACGGCCAGGGCATCCCGCGCGGACATGCGGAAGGCGTCAGGCCGAATATCGCCGGTCGCGGCGTCGTAATGGTCGTTTGGGAGGAACCAGTCGTCGACGTCCAGCTGGTTGTACCGCTGGTAGTTGCCCAGGTACAGGCCGCGCGTGACCCACTGCACCACCGGGTCTTCCAGCAGCTGGCTATGCAGGAAAAATTCGTTGTGGGACATGGTGAGCGCCATCTTCTCGCGGCCGTCCGTGCCGACGGACGTCGCGGCAAACACCCGGGCGGGGTTGCCGGCGCTCACCAGCACCGGCTGAACGCTGCTCAGTCCGGCCCATTCGCTCTGCGGGGCCACGCTGGCGGGGTAGTTCCAGGCGTCGCGCACCGGGATCACCGCGCCGCTCCTCAGGCCAGCCGTGACAGTCTGCCCACCGGCCGGGGTCACGTCTGCGCTGTCGGACGCGGTGCCGTCACTGCGCAGTCCGTAATCCTCGGGCCAGTAGCTGGGGTAGGTGTACAGCGCGACCTGCCGCACCCGGTAGGTCTTCTCGTACTGCCACAGCAGCGACCATTCATTGGGTTCCAGAGCGCTGGCCAAGCCGGCCGGCCCCTGATACAGCAGCGCGTTACTGGTCAGGATCACACCCTGGTACCGGCCAGCGCCGTTTGCCGGGTCAATCAGGGTTTCCTCAGTCAGAGCTGTCACCGTGGCGTCCACGACATCGAAGGGAATGCCGGCGTGTTCCAGCATGTCGCGCGCAGTCCCCAGGCTGTAGTCCTTCATTCCAGCTGTGAGGATGAGCATGCGCAGCTTGACCAGGTTTGGGTTGGTGGTGATCGCCATGGACCGCAGGGAGGCGTCCGGAATGCGGGGCCCGCGGTAATCCGGCAGGGGCTGCAGCGCCGGACGGGCAGGCAGAGCCGGCGCTGTCAGCTGCAGGTGCGTGTCCGGCCGGGCGGCGAGTTGACCATTCGGGGCGTCGCCGGCTTCTGGCGCGGCCTCCACTGGAGCGGCAGGGGGGGCGCCACATCCACCCAGAAGGGCGGCCGTGAGCAGAAGCAGGGGCAGGGAAAATCGCGTTTTCATGGCAGTCTCCTCCAGGGGGGGAATTCAGGCGGCAGGGGGCGGGCGGTGCACGTCCGGACGAACTGACGGCTCCAGCAGCCCGCAGCGCGTGGCGCGCCACAGCTCGCCCAAGGCCTCATCAAGGGAAGTCGCGGGCAACCAGCCCAGGGTGCGCAGGCGGCCGGTGTCGGCCCACTGGCGGGACACACTCGCGGACCGCCCGGATCCGGCCGCGTCCTCGCGCACCTCACCGGTGAATCCGCTCAGGCGGGCGAGGGTCTGCACGATTTCCCGTACCGGTCGACCCTCGCCGCGGCCGACATTCAGCACTGCCGGAGCGTCGGCGCGGCGCAGGACGGTCAGCACGGCGCGGGCCACGTCGCTCGCCGCAATGAAGTCCCGTTCGGCACTCAGGTTCCCGAATGTCACGGTCGGCCCGCCTGTGGACACCGCCTCCCGGAACTGCCGCGCCGCGCGGCCGGCGACGGTGTTCGCGGCCTGACCCGCCCCGACCGGATTGAACGGCCGCAGCACGACGCGGGCCAGCCGGGTTGGCGCGGAGAGCAGAACCTGCGTGCCGCGCAGTTTGGATGCCCCGTACAGACTGGCCGGCCGGGTGGGTGCGTCCTCGTGGGGGCGTAGTGGGCCCGGGCCGTATTCGGCCGCCGATCCCAGGTGAATGATCCGGGGTGGGGCGCGCAGGCCCAGGACAGCCTGCACGAGACCCCCGACCAGGGCCGTGTTGGCGCAGTGCAGGTCCTCCAGGGTGCCGTCGGTGCAGCCGGCGCAGTTCACGATGACGTCCGGGCGCGTGGCGTCCAGCAGCCCGGTCCACTCGGCCGGTGAGGCGCGTCCCAGATCCAGGTCACGCTGCCTGGGTGCCGTGCGGACCTGCAGGTCCGGCTGGTCGCGCAGCAGTGCGTTCACATGCCGGCCCAGAAACCCGGCCGCGCCGAGAATCAGGACGCGCATGCCGCACCCTCCGGGAGAAGGGTCAGGGCCACCTGCTGCGGGCGCGGCAGCAGCCGGCTTTCGAGCTCGGAGAACTCCGCGTTGGCCCGGTCGTAATCCTCAGGCCGGCCGATATCCAGCCAGTACCCGCTGAACGGGTAGGTGGCGGGGCGGTTGTTCTGGGCGAGCAGGTCGTAGATCAGGACGTCCATCCCCAGCGGGTAGCCGGGTTCGTAGCGGCGCAGCGTCTCGCGGCTCAGGGCGTAGACGCCCATGCTGACGTTGAAGTTCAGCACGGGTTTCTCCCGGAAGGCCATGATGTGACCCTGCTCGACGTCCAGAACGCCAAACTCACTGCTGATCTGCCGGGCGTACGTGGCGACCGTCAGCGGCGCGCCGCTGCGCCCGTGCACCTGGTAGAGGTCCGCGAAATCGATGTCGGTCAGGACGTCACCGTTCATCATCAGGAAATGCTCCGGCAGGGAGTCCAGGACCGGCAGCAGTGGACCCACGGTGCCCAGCGGGTGGTCCTCGCTGACGTACTCGACGTGCAGCCCGAAGCGGCTGCCGTCGCCGATGAACGCCCGCACCAGGCCGCCCATGTGCCCGATCGCCAGCGTGACTGTTTCCACCCCCCGGTACTGCAGCTGCGTGAGGAGGATCTCCAGGATCGAGTAGCGGCTGCCGATCGGCACCAGCGGTTTGGGGACGCAGGTGGTGTAGGGGTGCAGCCTGGTGCCTTTGCCTCCGGCGAGAATCACTGCGTGCATGGGAACCTCCAGAACTGGTGGGGCGGGGGCCGGGCGTCAGACGTTGTACAGACCGGTCTTGTAGCGCGCGAGGTTCTGCGGGCGATGGAACCAGTCCACGGTGCGGCCCAGACCCTCGCGCAGGGAGTGATTCGGCCGCCAGGCAGTCGCGCGGCGCAGTTCACTGCTGTCACACACCAGGCGCCGTACCTCGGACCCGGGGGGGCGCAGGCGGGCCGGTTCACGGCGCACCTGCACGGGCCGGTTCATCACCTCGGCAATGACTTCCACCAGCTGCCCGATGCTGATCTCCCGACCATTCCCGGCGTTCAGCGTGCAGCCCAGCACCTCGGGACCGGCCTTGCCGACGGCCAGGAATGCCTGAGCGGTGTCCTCCACGAACGTGAAGTCGCGGGTGGGCGTCAGGTCCCCGAGTTGCACGGCCGCACGGGCTGCGGTGAGCTGCGCGATGATGTTCGAGATCACGGCGCGCGCCGACTGCCGCGGGCCGTAGGTGTTGAAGGGCCGCAGCGTCACGACCGGCAGGCCGAAACTCAAGTGGTAACTCTGCGCGAGGTGATCGGCGGCGGCCTTGGACGCCGCGTAGGGCGACTGCGGGTGCAGCGGGTGACTTTCCTGGATCGGCACGGTCTGAGCGGTGCCGTACACCTCGCTGGTGGACGTGTGGATCACCCGTGGCGTCCCAAGCTGCCGGGCCGCCTCCAGGACGTTCAGCGTGCCGTTGACGTTCGTTTCGATGTACGACCGAGGTGCCTGGTACGAGTAGGGGATGGCGATCAACGCGGCGAGGTGGTACACCGCCTGCGTGCCGTCCATCAGCGACCGGACTGAACCGGGGTCGCGGACGTCTCCGGGGCACACCTCGACCTGTCCCATGATGTCCGGCGTGAGGGTCTCCAGCCACCCCCACGAGTTGAAGGAGTTGTACTGCACCATGGCGCGCACGGTCTGGCCGTCGCGCACAAGGGCCTCGACGAGGTGAGAGCCGATGAAGCCTTCGGCGCCGGTCACGGAAACGGTGGGCTGCATGCTGTCCTCCTGCGGTGAGAGTGGCCTGGGGTCCGGTGTGCCAGCGGGCGCGTAGGCGCCGGTCAGAGGTAGGTGTGCGGGTGCAGCAGGGCGCGGTGGACGCCGGCGGCCATCACGAGCACGGGCAGCGCGGCAGCCAGGACCGCGCCGTACGGCAGGGTCACGAGTGGACTGAGGAGCGCCGCGATGCCCAGCACCCACGCGGCCAGCGCCCACCAGGGCGCGCCGGCGGTGGCGCTCAGCGTGCCGAACATCAGGGCCGAGCCGTACAGCAGGGCCGGAAGGATCAACAGCAGCAGGGCCTGTGGCTGTTGCAGGGTATCCGGGCGGCTCAGGCCAACACTCACGAGCAGCAGGGTGAGCAGGGCGGCCGCGTAGACGATCAGGGAGCGCAGGGCGGTGCGCCAGGCCCGGCGGCGCACGGCGGTCAGGGAGTGATGCTGCGCGGCGTGGCGGCGCAGGGCGCGGAAGGTGAATTCCGCCAGGACTTCCATGATCCCCAGGCTCAGGATCACCGGCAACAGCAGAGGCAGCGCCCCCTGCGCCCAGCCGGGGACGCCAGGAGCTACGCCCCAGGTGAGCGCCACGAACCCGGCGCACGCCCAGGCGGACAGGGCGTTCCCGCTCACCGCTGGCCATCCCGGGGCCGGCAGCACCGGTCCGGCAGGTCCGGGGCGGTGCAGGAACAGCGCGGCCCCGGGCAGGGCCGCCGCGCTCAGGACCGCGCCCAGGGCCAGACCCGGCTGGAACGGGTGACCTGCGGCCTGCGCGAGCAGGCCGGCGCACGCCGGCAGGTAGGCCAGGACCGCCAACGGCACCAGGCGCAGGATGAGCAGGGCGCTGCTCGCGCAGAGAACCGCTGCGGTGAACGCGGTGATGAGGGCGCAGCTCAGCACGTCGGCCAGGGTCGATCCCGACTGGAGGGCGCTGAGCGCCGCTCCGGCCAGGGCGCCGAATGGCACGACACCCAGGGTCGCCCGCTGCACGAAGCGCCGCTGCGCCGCGCCGCTGAGGCGGTAGCCGGTCACCGCGAAACCCTGGCTCCATCCCCAGGCGAGCATCACGGCGGCGGTCAGTGCGTGGGACAGGCCGCGCGGAGCGCCGGCCGGCAAGGTCGCGAGCAGCGACACGGTGAGGGCCATGGCGGCGCCCGGCAGGGCGTACACGACGCCGCGCAGGAGGCCGGTCCAGGCCACTGGCGGGGCGGTTGCGCCCTCGACGTGCCTCGCCGTGGTGGCCAGAGCGGCCTGGGCGCGGAACAGCTGATCGGCGTAAGCGAAGACGCTGGGCTCGCCATACTGCTGACGGGCGAGGACGTCCGTGAGGCCCTCGGCTTCCAGCCGGGCGGCCAGTTCGTCCGGGTGCAGCGCGGGTTGCGTCACTGGGAGATGGGCCTGGACATCCGTGCAGGTGGGCCGCGCACTGATCAGGG
Source organism: Deinococcus ficus (assembly GCF_003444775.1). NCBI lineage: Bacteria > Thermotogati > Deinococcota > Deinococci > Deinococcales > Deinococcaceae > Deinococcus > Deinococcus ficus. The sequence goes on from NZ_CP021082.1 coordinate 592,070, forward strand.
CAGGCCGGGAGCTCGGGGCGCCCATGTCAACTGCCTCCTGCTGGCCCGGCGAGCGGAAGTGATCGTACCGGCGCAAGGGCGGCGCGCCGGGTGATGCGGGTGTACACCCCCCGGTACGCCTCCGTGCACTGGCTGACAGTAAACAGTGAGAGCACCCGGTCACGGGCCTGACGGCCCAGGCGGCGGCGCAGGCGGGTATCGCGGAGCAGCTCGTTGCACGCGTCAGCGAACGCTTCAGGGTCGCGGGCAGGCACCACGATGCCCGTGTCGCCGACGGCTTCGCTGACGCCGCCGACATCCGTGGCCACCACCGGCCGGCCCGTCGCCATGCCTTCGAGCACGGTGTAGGGAAAGCCCTCGGAAATGCTCGACAGGGCGACCACATGCCCGGAGTGGTAGGCGTCCACCACCGACGGCACCCTTCCCTCGAATGTGGCGTGATCCTCCAGGCCGAGGTCTTGGACCAGGGTCCGGCAGGCCTGAGCGTAGGCTTCGTTTCCACGGGGGACCGGTCCGTACAGCCGCAGTCGGGCACCCGGGACTCGGCGCTGCGTCAGGGCGTGCGCGTGAATCAGGGTGCTCAGGTCCTTGAGCGGATCGATTCTGCCCACCCAGGCCACAGTGGGTTCTTTCGGATCGGTGTCGCCAGCAGGAAAGGCGCTGGGTTCAATGCCGTTGCGAATGGGCTGAATCCGGGTGGGGTCGGCGCCCAGGCGCAGCTGCCAGCGCACGTTGAAGTTCGAGGCGGGGGAGATGACATCCGCCTGGTCGTACGCGGCGCGGGTCAGATGGTCGTAGAAGCGCAGCAGGAACGCCCGGGTGGCGCCCGAAAGGTATGGACTGGGCGGTGCGAGATACCGTTCTCGGAGGTAGATGCCGTGCTCCGTCAGGATGAATGGTGTGCCGTACAGGGCCTTGGTAGCGATGGCGGGCAGGACGGACAGTCCGTTGCTGACGGCGTGCGTGAGCTGACAGCCGGGAAGGGGGTGCGCCAGGGGGCGCAGGAGGTTCATCAGCCACAGGCTTGCGTGCAGCGCGTCGCGTAGAGTGGGGCGCGGCAGATCGCCGGGCTGCGGCTCCTCACCGGTTCGCCGGGCATGGGCGTGCCAGAGGTCCAGGATCAGCGCGACATTCGCCGGGTCAGCGAGTGCGGCGTCCAGAGGCAGATGTTGTGCGAGGTGGGCGAGTTCCACGAGGGCGTGGGTGAAATATTGGTTGGCGTCCTGCACAGGGGACCGGGTGACCAGACTCTCAACCAGCTGTGCGTACAGAGCGTCGAAGGTCCGCCGCTGGGCGGGCCGAAGCCGGCCAGGACGGGGGGCCGTCCAGAGTGAAACCAGACTCAACTGCCGTACGTTGCCCGGCAAGGTCAGTGAGGCAGGGGGCGTCTCGGCGGTGCCCAGGGCCATGACGTGATAGTTGATGTCGTTCAGGCCGCGAATGAGCTGATCGCACCAGACGCTCACGCCGCCGCTCTCAAGCGGGTACGTGCCTTCGGTGATCAGCGCTGCTGTGATGGTCATCGGGACCGCCTTCCCTGCTGGGCTGTTCAGTAGTCGATGTGGAGATCGCGGGAAGGGTGACGGCGCGGCCGGGTGAGTTCCTCCAGTGCCGCCAGTCGTTTTTCCAGGCGAGCGATGCTGTCCAGCAGAGCCGTGATGTTTGCCGCCGGATCTGGTTCACGATCTGGAATGCAGGCGGCCTGGGTCCGAAGGGGTGAAGCCGGTGCGGACATAAACGGAACCTCCTTGGAAAGGGTGGGACGGACGGGCCAGATCAGAAGCACGAACGGACGCCCCTGGCGCCTTGAACGCACCAGGGAGGCCCGGGGCCCGGGTCGTCGTTACAGGCGCAGCAGGTGTCTTCGCAGCGCGGTGCTGGGATTCGGGGTGCGGCGGACCGAGGTTCTCGCGTCGATGGTGTAACCGCGTGAAGCGTCGCCTCTGAGCAGACCGTCCATGTTGAGGACGGCGAGTTTGCGCCGCACCTGGTAGACGTGAACAGCCACGCCCTTGCAGGAAAGCATCGGTTCGAGGGCAGACACCGTGAACCGCTGTCCAGGGTGTTCCATGAGCACGCTGAGCAGTTCAAATTCTGTGGCGGTGAGGGGCAGGGGGCGCTCGTGGCAGCGGACAGTGCCGGTGTCTGGGTTCAGGGTCAGCGGGCCGACATGCAGCGGGTGTGGACCGGTCAACCCGAGCCAGGTACGGAAGCGGTTCAGTTTCTCCGCCGTGGGGGTGTTCAGGGACAGATACGTCACGTGCGGGTACCGGCTCAGGTCCCGGTGAATGGCCTCGGAGTAATCGGGGCCGATGGCGACCAGGGGAGTCGCCGGGTAGGCAGCTGTCAGAGCCTGCACGATTTGGCTGTGCTCAAGGCCGGGCCGGTACGCGTAGATGACCAGGGCTGCCGGGTCGGGTGGTGTCTGCAGATTGTCGAACACGACGAGGTGGACGGGCAGGTGGCCGAGCACTGTGGCGACGCAGCGGAGCTCGGGGCTGAAGTGGCCATGCAAGAGAACCTGGGGTGTCATCTCGGCCTCCTTTGCCATGCGTCGTGAGCGCGCATGTCTTCAAGTCACAGGCAACGGAGCAGCGGGATGAGATGAAGATGTGGTTCCAATGACTCTGGAGTCAGTATGAGACGGAGCTGACTGAGGCAGTAACAAAGGTGAAGAGTGGTCATGGGAATGACCAAGCGACGTTCACGGGAGTCCTCAGGCGTGTCTCTCCGCCTTCAGAGCGATTGAAGGCGCATGAAAACGACTGATTTCGGAATTTGCGGGCTGTCACCGCCTTCGCGTTTCCTTATCGGAAGCGATCGGATCGGTCAGACAACGGGTCGGTTCAAGACCTTTCCCATTTTTCTCATCCTATACAATAAGGCTGAGTTGGGTGTTCACAAATAATTCTCACTTTTGGCACAATTTTTGAAGGAAGCAGGTGAAACATTCCTGTATTCCTTTTCCATCCAAGAGACCGGTCACACAGGCAGTCTGGGGATGGACCCCCGCTGGGGGAGGGGGAGACATTCCGGATACTTCGGTGCACACTGGGCGGCGCCCATGACCGAGCCCGCCTGGACCACCTCTGACCTCGCCGCCCTGCTTGCGGAACTTCAGGCCCTGACCGCCGAGGCCGCGGTGGCGGACCCGGTCGCGCGGACGCGGGCGCTGCTGTCCCTCCCCCACGTGTGCGCGGAAGTGCTGCACGCCACTCACGGCCGCGACTTCCGCGCTTTCGTGGTCACTGGGGATGACATCCCCGCGTTCTCACGCCTGTTCCACGCCCTGTACCCGGTCACGCCCCTTCCAGCCGGAATGGGGGACCGGGCAGAGTCGTAAGGGAAGGTGTGCTGCCAGTGAACCTGATGGGTGGTCGGCCCTGAAGATGACCCGTTTGGGCGGCACTCAAGACCCGTTGCGCAGTTGAGGTGAATTGGGCAGAGTGACGGCATGCTTCAGGTGCCGCGCCTGGCCCAGCGTCCCCGGTCCTTCGAGTCGCTGTGTGGCCTGAACCCCAGCGAATTCACCCTCCTCGCTGAACAGCTCGAGCCCCTGTGGATTCGGGCGCACCGGACGTCCCTCCTGCGGGAGGGACGGCAACGCCGTATCGGGGCCGGCCGGCAGTTCAAACTCGATGTTCCCCACCGTCTGCTGCTGACGCTGATCTACTTGCGACACTATCTCCCGATGCATCTGTTGGGCGTGCTGTTCGAGATGGATGCCGCCAACGTCTGTCGGAACGTTCATGCGCTCCTGCCGATCCTGGAGCAGGCGCTGCCTGCTCCCCTCCGCGCCCGGACGCTGGACAGCCGCAAGGTCACGCCCGACGACGCCCCGCGTCGTCGGCTGCGCACGCTCGAAGACGTCCTCGAAGCCTTCCCGGAGATCGCCGACATCATCATCGACGGCACGGAGCAGCCCCGAGGACAACCCAAGCAGAAGAAAGGCAGCAGTCCCGGAAAGAAGGCCGTCGGGCGGCCCAAGGACCAGAAGAAGTATTTCAGCGTCAAGAAGGGCACCCATACGCTGAAAACGCAGGTGGCGGTGACCCCGGATGGACTCGTCGTGCACCTCAGTGCGCCCGCCGGCGGGCGCACCCATGACATGAAGGTCCTGAAACAATCGCGACTGTTGCCCCGACTCCCCCGGGGGAGTCGCGTGTGGGGCGACCGGGGGTACACGGGCCTGGACAAGCTGTGCCCCGACCACGAGGTGATCGTTCCCCGGATGCGCCCCAAAGGCGGCACGCTGAGTCCGGAGGAGCGGGAGCTCAACCATCAGATGTCCAAGGTGCGGATCACGGTGGAGAACGTCGTGTGTAAGCTGAAGAAGTTCCACGTTTGCCGGGAGTTCTACCGAAACGACACCCGGCGACACGGCCTGTTCTGGGGCTGTGTGGCCGGCCTGGTCAATCTCCGCACCATGAGCCGCGCACCACAGTTCGCCTGAATCACCAGACCACAGATCGGGGGAGGCAGCGCCTCCCCCGATCAACTCGCATCCCAACTGCGCAATCGGTCTTCAGTCCGCGGAGTTCGGCTGAATGTCGCCCGTCCTGACCGGATCGTGGTCCTTGGGATCGGCCCAGGGATCCAGCACGCACTTGATGCAGTGCTCGTGCTTGTGCTTGAAGATCTTGTAGGCGTGCGGCGCCTCATCCAGGCTCAGGCGGTGCGTGATGATTACCGTGGGGTCGATCTCGCCGCGTTCGATGTGGCGGGTCAGGACGTCCAGGTAGCGGTGAACGTGGGTCTGCCCGGTGCGGAGGGTCAGGCCCTTGTTCATGAACGCCCCCAGCGGAATCTTGTCCCCCAGGCCCCCGTACACGCCGGGGACGCTCACCGTGCCACCCTTGCGGCACGCCATGATCGCTGAGCGCAGCGCGTGCGGCCGCTCGGACTCGAGCACCCGGGTCGTCTGCTTGACCGCGTCGGCCACGCCGCCCACCCCGGTACCGTGCGCCTCCATGCCGACCGCGTCCATCACGCTGTCCGGACCCCGCCCGCCGGTCATGGCCTTGAGCCGATCGAAGACCTCCTCCTCCTCGTAGTTGATGGTCTCTGCTCCCGCGCCGCGCGCCAGAGCCAGGCGTTCCGGGAACCGGTCGATGGCAATCACACGCCCGGCCCCGAGCAGGAACGCGCTGCGGATGGCGAACTGACCGACTGGTCCACAGCCGAACACGGCCACGACGTCCCCCTGTTCGATGTTGCAGTTCTCGGCCGCCATGTACCCGGTGGGCAAAACGTCCGTGAGGAACAGCACCTGATCGTCCGACAGGCCGTCCGGGACCCGGTAGAGGTTGTCGTCCGCGTACACCGTGCGCGCGAACTGCGCCTGGCCACCCGCGTACCCGCCGGTGATGTGCGAGTACCCGTAGATCCCGGCAGGCGCGTACCCCCACATGGTTTCGGCCAGTTTGGCGTTCGGGTTGGAGTTGTCGCACAGCGACGTCTGCCCGCGCTGGCAATACCAGCATTTCCCGCAGCTGATCGGGAACGGCACGATCACGCGGTCACCCACCTTGATCTTCGTGACGGCCGAGCCGACGTCCACGACCTCTCCCATGAACTCGTGGCCGAGGATGTCGCCGTGCACCATGCTGGGCACGTACCCATCCAGGAGGTGCAGGTCCGAGCCGCAGATCGCCGTGGCGGTCACCCGCACGATCGCGTCGGTGGGTTGCAGAATCTCGGGATCGGGCACGCGCTCGACCTTGACCCGGTTGACGCCTTCCCAGACGACGGCCTTCACGACGTTCTCCGGTTGTCGTACATCTTCGCCTCCGCCCGCTTCATGGCGCCCTTGCGCCCACTGGTCTGTCCCTCGGTGGTGGGTTCCTCGCCCACCTCCAGCAGCCGCTTGAGCCGCCGCAGGTCCTCGGCGACCTGCACGGCGGGATCCTCACCGAGCAGGCGCGCCACCGACGCTCCCATCGATCCGCCGGGCGGGCGGTACGTCAGCGACACGTGCACCTCCGTGCCGCGTCCGGTGGGCGCCGGCCGGAAATCCACGTGCCCCTCGTTGGGCACGAGCGCGCCTTCCAGGGAGCGCCACGCAATGCGTCGCCCCGGCTCGTCCTCGGTGATCTCCGCGTCCCACTGCACCTGGGTGCCCACGGGCGCTTTCGCCACCCAGTGGGACCGGGTCCCACCGGCCTGCACCGACACCGACTCGAGGTGAGTCATGAACTGCGGCAGGTTCTCGAAGTTCCGCCAGAAGGCGTACAGGTCCTCCGGGGACCGGCCGACGGTGACGGCCTTCTCCACGGCGACGCGGTCGTCGGGCGTCCGCCGCACCCCGACCAGGCGCGCGCCAACACTGCGGCCCATGGATGCGCCCGCGAGCAGCAGCGCGCCTGTGGTGGCGAAGACCACGCCTGCTGGGCTGGGCCGGTGAAGGCTGACCAGAATCAGGCCCGTGCCCAACCCGCCGGTCACGGCGCGTTCCACCGGGCTGGCATTCTGCGGACTCAGCGGCTGGTCGGCCATCTCAGCGCCTCCCGCCGAGCTGAACCTTGAGCCGAGATCCGACCGGCTGGGCGCCCTGCGTGACCGCGCGGGCGGTCAGCACGTCCACCACGGTGATGGCCGTCACCATGGCCAGGGCATTCGCGGTGCGTTTGCGTCCCGCCGGCTCGTCAGGTTTCGCCATCCCCAGGGTCGCGAGGTCGAGAATGTCGCCGGCCACCCGTGACCACAGCCACACAGCACGCGCCCCCGGCTGCAGCAGCAGCCCGGCGCCGGCCAGCAGCTCACGGGCCCCGTACGCCCTCACGAGTGTGTTGTGCTCCCGGACGCCCAAAAAACGCGTCAGTGTCCCCGGAGCGAGCACTTCCAGTGCCCCGAGTGTCAGGCTGAACAGCCCGAGTCCTGTGGCCACCTGTTGTGAATTCATGGATTCCCCCTGTCTGGCACTGGCCCCGGCACGCTGGCCCTCGGGCGTTCTCACGGGTTCATCGTTGCGGCCTGCCGTCTGGCGGACAAGTAAACTCGGCCAAAGGGCCCTGAGGGCATCTCAAGACTGGACCTCGGTTCTGGTCAAGGAGTTCCGGAGCGGGCCTGAAAGTGGATTTAGCAAACACCGACATGGCGTTCAACAGAATGGAAAGGACCGCCAGGGGTGCGACACTCCAAGGCATTCAGTGAGGCGCTGTGGGCGCCTCACCGTCACACCAGGGCAGGCTCGTTCAGGGTCCAGTACCGGATGAATGACTCCACCTGTTCCAGGAAGGCGCTGAAGGACGCAGCCTTGACCACGTAGGAGCTCGCGTGCAGGGTGTACGCCTGCTGGATGTCCTCGGACGCCCCGGAGGTGGTCAGCATCACCACGGGGATCAGGCACAGCCTCGGGTCGGCCTTCAGGGCTCTAAGGACCTCGAAGCCGTTCATGCCCGGCATGTTGATGTCCAGGAGAATCACGTCCGGCAGGACACCCCCGGTCTGCAGGTGCGTGAGGACGGCCTGACCGCTGGCGAACAGCTCGACCTCGCAGTCCGGGCAGGCCTCATCGAGGGCCTCGGTGGCGAGGTCCCGGTCCATGGGGTTGTCGTCTACCAGGGCGAGTCGCAGCTTCATCGGCCAAAAGGTTAACCGAATCTTCATTTGGAACAGTCATGGAACGCCCAGTGCGCTTCCAGGACGCAGTGTCGATGGCTCGCGTCCCGAGCGCGCGGGCCGTCCGGGTGCCCTGCGCCACCACAGGTCTCCCGGCTGCCTGGGCTCTTCGATCAATATGCCAAGCGACGGGCGCGCCATGACCAGGCGGCGAAACGCCCCACGGGCAAGGTGGGGCGGACCCGGCCGGCTTCACTCGGTCGGCCTGAATTGTGGGGTGCCTCCAGTCTGGACCCAGGGCAGGACAGAGCGCAGCCCCTGTCCAGCTGACCCGCGAGTCACCGCCTTCCGTGTGGAGCCCACGGGCCACCAGGTTCAGGTCGCACCTTCGCCGGCCCAGTCGGTGGCACCTTGCCCAGGCGTCCGGATCACCGCTCAAAGAAAGCGGGGGGCTCGACTCCCAGCAGGCGCAGGTAGATGAACCCCTGCGCCCGGTGGTGGATCTCGTTGTCCACCAGGTAGGGCACCGCCCGCAGATGGGGCAGAGGGGGCACCACGCCCCGCAGCGGCTCGCGGGTCAGGTGGGCCCAGCGCGCCTCGATGAACGCGTCCGCTTCATCCCAGGCCTGAAGCAGGGCCGCTTTGTCCTGAACGCCACTCATGTCGGCCAGTTGAAAGTTCCAGTCCCCGGTTTCGATGCCCTGCAGGCTGGGCGGGATCATGCGAATGACCTCCAGCATCATCTCCCCGAAGGGCCGCAGGGGCGGGGCAGGGGTGAACGAGAACAGATGCTCGTCCGGGAAGCGTTCGATGGTGCGGCGCGTCACCGCCCGGTGGCCCCGCCAGTGGTCGAGCGTTTCCTGCGCCGTAAAGATTCCCGCCCCCGCGTCCGCTTCTGTCATGTGGCTCTCCTTGAAGCCCAGGGTACCGGGGATTGCCGTCAGTTCCTGACGTCTTTCAAGGGTGGGCGCCAGCGGGGAGACGTTCTGGCTTCTGTGCGATCACCGGCCGAGCATCCGGTGGTCGACGACCCGGTAGCCGTGACGCTCGTAGAGCCTGACGGCCGCCGTGTTCTGCGCCGTGACGAACACCTCGCGCCCGCGCACGCCCTGGGCGGTCATCCAGTCGCCGGCTGCCGTCATCAGCGCCGTGGACACCCCCTGTCCCCGCGCGGTCTCGTCCACGTAGATCCAGGACAGGACGCCCACCTCGAAGCCCATGTAGCGGTCCCGGCGCTTCTCAGCAAACACGATGCCCTGAGCGCGGTGCTCGCCCGTCACCCGGACCCACTGCCGGTCCGGGTCGGCCCCGATCAGCTCCTGCCAGTCGCGGCCCACCAGCTCGGCCAGGTCCGACGCCGGAGGGGACCCGTACGCCGCCTGCCACCAGCTCAGATGCTCGGCCAGGTAGGTACGGAGCCATGCCTGCACGACCGGAGCGTCCGCTTCGCGCAGGCCGCGCACTGGCAACAGGGTCATGAACCCCACCATAGCCCGTTCTGAACCCACCGGGCTAGCTGATGCCCTCGGCGGCCTGACGCCGGCCCAGGAACTTCAGGTACTGCCCCGGAGCCATGTGGGCCAGCGCCCTGAATTCACGGTTCAGGTGTGCCTGGTCCGTGAAATTCAGGTCATGGGCCAGCGCCGTCAGGGTCCCCCCAGGCTGGCGTCCGAGCCGGTCCTGCACCGCCCCGAACCGGATGAGGCGGGCCAGGGTCTTCGGGGTGACGCCCACCTCACGCACGAATTCGCGCTCCAGCTGCCGGACGCTCACGTTCAGGGCCTGAGCCAGCCGGGTCACCTTCGCTTCCCCGGGCGTGGTGTACAGCACCCTCGCGGCCTGGACACCCCGCCCCGGTTCCTGGTCCGTGACTCGCAGCCGCCGCAGCAACCAGTCCTCAAGGACCTCCCGCGCCTCACCCACGTTCCCGGCCCGCAGCAGGGCCGTGATCGCCACGGCTTCCGGCCGGTCACTCAGGTCCAGGGGCGCGTCCGCCTGCCAGCCGAACAGCTGCTTCGCACCCCACGGAAACAGCTCCGCCCCCAGCACCCGGCCGGCTCCCATCACCAGGCCGTCCCGCGGGCGGACTGTCAGGCCCGCCGCTGCAGCCCCTGGTGGGGCGTCCAGACCTCCCGCCCATCCCGCTCCCAGTTGCGCGCCGAAGCGAACGTCAACCGCGCCAGGCGTTCCGGCAGCAGGCGGTGTTCGTGCGCCGTGCCGGGGGCGTCATGGTCCATCACCCACAGCCGCCCCACCAGGGGCTGCAGCGGCGGCGCGGGCGTGAACTCGCGGTAGGCCATGCGGTCAGGATAGGCCGGGACCTGGGGCCACCCGGGACGCTGCCGGAGTGGTCCGGCCGGCCAGGAGCATGAGCGCCAGCACGGCCAGGCCCGCCCCGGCGCTGAACGTTCCTGCGCCGCCGAACCGCGCGTACAGGCCTCCACCGGCCAGCGGGCCCACCACCTGCGTGAGTTCACCGAGGGCCTGCGCTCCGCCCTGCACGCGGCCCTGTTCCCCCGCGGGAATGGCCAGGGAGAGCAGCGTGTTGAAGGCTGCGGTGAACATCCCCTCGCCCAGGGAGAAGACCACGACCGCGCCGTACAGCAGCCCGGCGGACGGCCACGCGGACAGACCCGCGAGCAGCAGCAGGCCGGCCGCGCCCATCACCAGGCCGCTCAGCGCCACGCGGCGTTCCCCGAAGCGGGTCAGCAGGCGAGGGAGGACCAGGCCCTGGCCCACGATGTCGCAGGTGCCCGCCACCATGAACAGCGTGCCGACCTGCGCGACCGACCAGTGCAGCGACCCCTGCGCCAGGATCGGCAGCGCGATCTGCAGCAGGGGCAGGGGCAGGGTGAACAGCATGCTGACCGTCACCAGGCGGCGCACCGGGGGATGCGCGAGCGCCGCCCGCAGATGAGTGAAGGGATTGAGGTGCCCGGCGCTGAATTCCAGGTGCCGCTCCCGGGGAGGGAGACTCTCCGGCAGGGCGAACGCACCCCACAAGGCATTGAGCAGGGCAATGGCCGCCGCCGCAAACATGGGCACACCCAGCCCGAAATGGGCCAGGGCCCCGCCGATCGCAGGCCCGAGAATCATCCCGGCGCCGACCGTCGCGCCGATCCTCGCGAAGACCGCGCCGCGGTCCGCCTCGTCGGTGGTGTCGGCGACGTACGCCATCAGGGCGCCCATGCCGCCGGACATGACGCTCTCGAGAAAACGGCCGAGAAACAGCAGGCCGAGGCTGCCGCCGAGACCGAACAGCAGGTTGCCGGCGGCGGTTCCCACGAGGCTGAGCAGAAGCACCGGACGGCGGCCGTACGCGTCACTGACCGCCCCGAGGACCGGGCCGGAGAAGAAGGACAGGAAGGCATACAGGGCCGCGAGCAGGCCGACGACTGTGGCCTGCTCGCGGCCGGAGACGTACTGCCCGACGAGGGCCGGAAGCAGCGGGAACACGATCGACATGCCCACCGCGAACAGGAAGGCCGTGACCAGCAGAAAAGGAAGAGAAGCGCGGCTCATGCGTGCCAGGGTAGGAAGGGGGCTGCCGGAAGCACTTGTAAAAACGCGACGACTGGAGGGACCCGGCCTCAGGAGCGTCCTGCGCCGCTTGAGGGGCGGCCTGAGCGGGCCGCCCAGGTCGCCTGCACGCCCCCTGGACCCGTCGGACCCTGCTCCCGACAGGCGGCCCGCCCACCTTGAGGGGAAGCAGGGTCAGGCCACGTCCATCGCCGGTCCCGGGGGCTGGGTTGCCGAGAAAGAGGACGTCGCGCCGGTCAGACTGCTGCCGCTCATGCACCGGCAAGGACGGTGGGTTAGTCCACGATGAACAGCAGGGCTCCGCACGGCGTCGAGGACCGGTGCGCCTCGGCCTCGTCACCCACCTGGTAGCTCATCCCCGGCGTCAGGGTGAACACGCGCCCGTCCTCCAGTTCCGTGTCCAGCTGACCGCGCAGCACCAGCAGGATGTGGCCCTTCCGGCACCAGTGGTCCGCCAGGTACCCCGCGGTGTACTCCACCTGACGCACCCGGACCGCCCCGAAATGCCGGGTGCGCCAGCGCGCCACGCCGCGTTCACCGGCGTGAACCGTCTCCTCGACCAGGGACCAGTCGGTCGTGCCGAACGGGATGTCATGCATCTGCATCTCCTGAGCGTACCCCGGTGGTGCGTGTGGCGGGCGGACGCCCTGACCGGGGTACCGGGCCGTCAGGGTGCGTTCAGGACGCGGGCCCGGTAGGCCTGCGGGGTGATGCCTGTCACCGCCCGGAACTTCCGCGCGAAGGCGCTGTGATCGGTGTACCCGCACGAATGGGCAATGTCGGAGATGGACCGGCCGGGGTCCCGGAGGAGCGCCACGGCGGCGTCGAGCCGCACCTTGATCAGGAACTGCTGGGGGGTGACGTGGCAGACCCGCCTCATCAGCCGCTCGAAACCGTCCTGGGATAACCCGGCGCGGGCGGCGAGGGACGGGACGCGCAGGGGCTCCCCGTAGTGCGCGTGCATGTACGCGAGCGCTTCGGCCACCCGGGTGAACTCCTCGTGCCGTTCCACGGAGGCGGGCACGTCCCTGGAGACGCCCACGAGTCCCACCACGTCGTTCTCCGCGTTGCGCAGGGGAATCTTGTGGGTCAGGCACCAGATCGCCTCGCCCCGCGGGCCGAAGTACATCTCGAGCACGTCCCGCAGTTCCCGGCCTTCGCGCAGGGTGCGCACGTCCTGCTCGTTGGAGCGCACCCCCGGCTCGCCGGTGAAGACTTCCGCGGCGGTGCGGCCCAGCACGTCGCGCTTGTGCCGCGCCCCGCTGCGGCGCCGCACGGTGTCGTTCACGCTGACGTACCGGCCCCCGAGGTCCTTGACGTAGAACATCAGGTCGGGCGCCCCGTCGAGCAGGGTCTCCAGCGGCCAGCTGCCGTCCGGTGCGGGCCGCAGCCACTCCCTGAGGTCTTGCATGACCCACTCTGCCACACCTGCACTGGCCGCAGAGGTGTGCTGAATTCCGCAGAAGCCCAGGCCGTTCTGATCAAGACGCCCCGCCGGGCGCCGCCTACCATGACCCCATGTTGCGGGCCTCTTCCTTTCCTCCACCGGCGGCCGCTGACCGGGGCGGCATCGGTCTGGCGCTGCTGTCGGCGGCGGCGTCCGGAACGCTGGGCCTGTGGGGGAAGCTGGCCCTGACCCTTCAGCTGTCCACGCCGGCCCTGCTCAGCTGGCGGTTCGGCCTGACCTCGGTGCTGCTGTTCGCCCTGGGCTTCGGGCGCCTGTCCCTTCGGCTGCGCGCCGAACTGCTGGTCCTCAGCGCGCTGTACGCCGCGTCGACCGTGCTGTTCTTCCTGGCCCTGGCGCGCATCTCTGCCGGAACGGCCGCCCTGCTCGTGTACGTCGCGCCCGCCTTCGTGATTCTGTACGGCGCACTGGCCGGCGTTCGTCCGACCCGCGGGCAGGGCGGGGCGCTGCTGTGCACCCTGGCGGGGCTCGGGGTGGTCGTGGGGCTCCCCGGCGCCGGTGACGGGGACAGCGCCGGCCTGCTGCTGGGCGGAGCGAGCGGGGCCCTGTACGGCGGGTACCTGTACGCCAGTGGCCGCCTGGCCCGCACCGCCTCGCCCCTGACCGTGACGGCGCACGTCTCGCTGGTGTGTGCGGCCACCTTCGTGGTTCTGGGCGGCGTGACCGCCCAGCTGGCCGTCCCGCACCACCCCGCGCAGTGGGGGGTCATCCTGGCCATGCTGCTGATCCCGACCCTGGTCGCCCTGCCGGCCCTCTCGGAAGCGGTGCGGCGCATCGGTCCGGCTCGGGTCAGTCTGCTCACCACCACCGACCCCCTGTGGGCGGCGCTGTTCGCCCTGCTGTTTCTCGGGGAGGACGTGCACCTCACCCAGGTGGTGGGCGGCGCCCTCATTCTCGCGGGGGCCGCGTTCGCCCAGCGGTCCCCGGCCACCACTGCGCCTGAGTCTTCAGGCCAGCCTTGAGCATCAAGCTTTCTCTTCGGGTGCGGGCCGACCCGCTGCCCAGCACCCGGGAGTGCGGCGGCTTCCCCAAGCCCGCCCTTCATCGCATGGAGGACCCCCTGCCCGTCACAATCGACCTGTGACCGGCCTGCCTGACCGCGGAAGGGACCGCGGGGTCAGGCCCGCATGAGACCCAAGGAGACTTTATGACGAACAGTGCATCCCGCCGCTTCGAAGGCCGCGTCGTTCTCGTGACCGGTGCCGGGGGCGGCATCGGAAGGGCCGTGGCGGAACGCTTCGCCCTTGAAGGGGCCCAGGTGGCCGTCAACGACGTGAAGGAAGACGCGGTGCAGGTGGTGGTGGACGGCATCACCGCGGCGGGCGGCCGGGCCCTGGCGGTGCCGGCGGACGTCTCGGACGCCGCGCAGGTGAACGCCATGTTCGAGCAGGTCGAGGCGACCTTCGGGTACGTGGACGTGCTGTACAACAACGCCGGACTGATCGACACCGCCCGGCACTTCCTGGAGGCGGACGAGGCGTGGTGGGACCGGATCATCCAGGTGAACCTGAAAAGCGTGTTCCTGTGCTCCCACCGCGCGGCGCGGGTGATGGCGCGGCGGCGCCGGGGCGTCATCATCAGCACGTCGTCCGGCGGCGCCACCCGCGCTCACCGGGGCAACGTCGCGTACGACGCGACCAAGGGCGGGATTGAGGCCATGACCCGCGCCATGGCGCTGGACCTCGCCCCCTACGGCATTCGCGTGAACGGTGTGGTGCCGGGCTTCATCAACACGTACGGCCTGACGGACGACGAGCTGCGCGTGCGCGAGCGCACCGTCCCCCTGGGCCGGTACGGCGTGGCCGAGGACATGACCGGGGCGGCACTTTACCTGGCGTCGGACGACGCGGCGTACGTCACCGGGCAGTTCATCTCGGTGGACGGGGGCGTGCTGGTGCAGCAGCGCTCGGCGAACGTGGACACCTTCCCCGTCGAGGGGTTCCCTGCCGTGGACGCGGACCTCGAATGACCGCCCCGGCAGCCGCGGACGTGGCCGTCATCGGGGCCGGCGTCATCGGCGCCGCCTGCGCGTGGCGCCTCGCCGAACGGGGCCTGAAGGTGCTGGTGGTCGAGCAGGGCCGGCCGGCCGGCGGGTCCACCGGCAAAAGCGCCGCCGGCGTGCGGGCACAGTTCACCACCCCGACCAACATCCTGCTGTCCAGGCACAGCATCGAGGAGTACGCCAGCATGCCCGAGTCGGGCTACCACCCGGGCGGGTACCTGCTGCTGGTCCCGGACACCCAGTGGACCGCCCACCAGGAGGCCGTGAGGCTGCAGCGCCAGCTGGGCGTGCCCACGGAGCAGCTCACACCCGCACAGGCCCAGGCTCACGTGACTTTCGACCCGGGCGGTGTGGGCGGCTGCACGTACTGCGGGACCGACGGGTACGTGGACGCCCACGGACTGACGATGGCGTACGTCGCCCGGGCCAGGCAGGCCGGCGCGCGCTTTCAGCTGGACACCGCGGTGACCGGCCTCCGGCGCGCTGCGGGCGTCTGGCAGCTCCGCACCACGGCGGGGGCGGTGGAGGCGCCGCTGCTCGTCAATGCGGGGGGCGCCTGGGCCGGCGAAGTGGGCGCGCTGGCCGGCCTGACCATTCCCGTCCGGCCGGCGCGGCGGATGGTGTTCACGACCGGGCCCCTCCCACTTCCCCGCCCCCTGCCGATGATCTTCGACCTGGGCAGCGGCGTGTGGCTGCGCTCCGAGGGCGAGCGCCTCATCCTGGGCCGCGCCGACCCGGCCGACGTGGGGTGGAGGGATGGCATGGACTGGACGTGGCTGGAACCGACCCTTGAAGCCGCCATGGCGCGCTTTCCGTGGCTGGCCGAGGCCACCCTGGACCGCCGGGCCAGCTGGTGGGGGTACTACGAGGTGACCCCGGACCATCAGGCCATCGTGGGCCGCCTCCCGGGAGCCGACGGGTGGCTGAACGCCTGCGGGTTCTCCGGACATGGCGTGATGCAGGCCGCCGCGGTCGCCCGCGTGATCGCACAGGAGGTGATGGGCGAACCCCCGTTCATCGACGTGACCCCGTTGAACTACGACCGCTTTGCCCGTGTGCCCGCGGCCACCGCCGACATTCAGGTGTGAGCTGCCTCTGGGAGCATTCCAGCCCGAACGTGGTGCTGGGCCGCGTCCCGCTGAACGGCAGGAGGACTCCCTGAGGGGAGGTGGGCCCCGGCGTCCAGACCTGTGACCGCGCCGCCGCGTTACCATGGGGGCTTGATGTCCGACCGCCCACCGTGCTGCCTGCCGCCAGCTGAGCACATCCGTCAATTGCAGCACGTCTACGGCGACCTCAGCCCAGCCTTTGTCGCCGAGGAACTGCTATGCACCCTGGACGTGGCCGCGGAGCACCTGTACGGTGGCCGCGCCGCGCAGCACAGCTGGGTCCGCCTTACCGACCTGGCCAGCGTGGCCGAAGTGCCTCTCGCCAGCCTGAAACGCTGGATGCGCCGTCATCACGTCCCCTTGATTCAGAACGGGCGCCGGGGCCGGACCACGCCCCTGCTCGTCCACCTCGACGATGCCCGCCGGTACCTTGCCCTGCACCGGCCTCGGTCGCCCTGGCGAGACTTTCCCAACGTCGATTACCTCCCCCGGACCGCCCTGGACGACCTGCCCGCCATACAGGAGGGGCTGACCTCCCGCGCGCCGGCCGTGGACGTGGACTGGCACCTGGCCCGGCGCGCGGCCTGGCCCATGACCGCGGAGCGCCTGGCCGACGCGGTCTTCGGCAGCCGTTCCGCGGACGCCCAGCGGCAGGCACGGAAGATGCTGCGGGTGTGGGAGCGGCAGGGGCGGGTCGTGTGTTACGCCCGCGGGCTGTACGACCTGATCCGTCCGGCGCTCGTCCTGGATCCGGCCGCGTACCACGGCCGGCCGTTGCGGCTGGCCGAAACGCGGCTGCTCCGCACGAACCATCCCGAACTCGCCCACTGGTCCTCGGCCGCATTGGGCGCAGCGTGGCGCGCCTACAGCACCCTCTACGGTGGGCAGCTCCTTCCCGTCCTGGACCGGGCAGAGCCGACCCTGCTGGAGTACCTGGTGGTCCGACAGGTGCGCCCGGACCGCGCGGACCTTCGCCTGGACGGTCAGTACGAGGAGTTGTGCCGGGAAGCGGCGCTGTATCGTCTGAGCCCGGCGCCTGCGGCTCAGGGAGACCAGGCGCCCGCCACGGCCGCGAACATCGACGCTGACCTGACCGACGAGGCGCCTGTCGTGCGGCCCCGCCGGACGGCGCCGGGCACCCCGAACGGCCGCGGCTCGCCAGCCTGACCGGCCGGAACAGGGCGCCCCTCAGCTCTGACGCGGAAGACCGGGTCAGGCCTGTCCGCCCGAGGTCCCTGACGCATTCACGTGCAGGAGGCATTCCGAACCCATGGCCCGGATGCCTCCTGCGCCGCGCGTCAGGAGCGCCCGGGCGTCAGCTGCACGGCTTCAGATTGGCCGGCTGAGAGAAGCAGCCAACTCAAGGGGACACGGGTGGCGTCCCCTTGAGTTGGCGTTCTGGTCCGCGGGCTTACATTCCTGCCGCTGTGTGCGGACCTCCCGTTCTGCTTCCTTACTGGATGGTGGTGCGGAAGACGACCGAGCCCGTGGCGCCAGGAGCCACCGATCCGACGTTCAGCTGAAGGCGGGTGGGGCTCAGGGTGCCCGCGTCGTCTCCCGCGGCGGAGGTCAGCAGTGTGGAGGTACTGCCGACCGTCCAGCTCAGACCGCGGCCACTGGCGAAGCCACTCTGGAGGGCCGTGCTGTTGGCCGGGACGTTGTCGATGATCACCAGGTCGGTGGCGGTGTCGACGCCCACGTTCACGTAGTCGATCTTGTATTCCAGGACGTCGCCCGGCTTCCCGACCACATTCACGCCGTACGTGCCGGTACAGGCCGCGCCCGGCGCGATGGGACCACAATTGCGCACCGATTTGGTCAGGTTGACGAGCGGCGTCCCGGTGACGGTCGTGATCAGACTGAACTCACTGGTGGAGCCTGTGGGCGCGGCGGTGCAGGTGGCGCTGCTCAGGCACGTGGCGGTGGCCGTGAGTTTCGTGCCGAGCTGGACGCCCGCCAGGCTGGTCAGCGGCACGACGAAGGTGAAGCGGTTGGTGGTGTCGGTTCCGGCATTGACGTCCGTGTACGTGCCGGTACCGGCGTTGGTGTCGCTGAACGTGCCGCTGGCCCCTTCGGTCAGGCTGACCAGGTAGGTTTTGCCCTCGCCGAAGTTGCTGGGATCGGGCGCCGCCACGAACAGTTCGATAAGGACGCCGGGGCGCGCAAAGCCGCTCAGGGTCAGGTTCTTGCCGGCAGCGTCGATCACGGCGCCACTGAAGACCGGGAAGTTCAGCAGGGCGTTCCCGCCGGTGTCCACGTCCCCGGCGTCGTTGCGGGTCACGAAGGGACTGGTGCCCACCGCCTGACTGTCGGCGGCGCTGGCCAGGTCGATGCCGATGCCGCTGTTGTCGAAGATGCTGTTCTGCGTGAGGGTGTTGCCGGTGGCGTCGGGCAGCGTTCCGTTCGACGCGGTGACCAGTACGCCGGCCCCCCGGTTGGCGGTGATGATGTTCCGCCGGATCGTGTTGCCCGTGCCGAAGAGGCGGATGCCGGGGTTTTCCAGGTTGGCGCCGGTGCCCAGGCCGTTGCTGAGGACCGTGTTGTTCTCGATGGTGTTGCTGCCCTGACCTCCGTAGCTGTCGATGCCCACCCCTTCGTTGTTCACGATGAGGTTGCCGCGGACGGTGTGGCTGCCGGATCCTGCGCCTTCGAGGTCCACGCCATCGAGGTTGCTGTTGCCGATCCCGTTGCCGCGGATCTCGTTGCGGACCACCAGCCAGCCGGTCGAGCCCGCTTCCAGGCCGATGCCCTTGCCGGCGGAGCAGCCCATCAGGTTGTCCTGCACGGTGCCGTTGTCGCCCCCGATGGCACGGATGTTGTCCCCCAGGCCGGTGGCCGCGGTGGTGCCGGTCCGGCAGTCGAAGGTGGGGCGGGTCGCGGCGATGCCCAGGAAGTTCCGCTCGATCAGCGTGTTCTGTGCGGAAGCGCCGATGCGGATGTTGGCGCTGGTGTTGGTGTTGGCGGCTGTGCCGAAGCCGGTGATGCTCAGGCCCCGCACGGTGGTGTTGCTGGCCTGCAGGTCCAGGCCGGTGGCGAAGGCCGCGGTTGTTCCGGCGCCGGTGAGCTGCACGTCGGGACGGTTCTGGACCGGCAGGGCCAGGGCGTCGACACCGACCGTGCCGCCGGTGCCCAGGGTGCCGGGGTTGCTGTCGCCGACGTTGGCGGTCTGGGTGAGGCCGCTGATGACGGTGTAGCTGTCGGTGACGGCGGGCAGCAGGCTGGCGGGCGTGATGACGGCCACCCCGGCGGTGAGCTGACTGGGCAGGCCGCTGCGCAGGCCGGGCCGGGCCACGCCGTCGGAGATCATGAAGATGGACGTTTCCGTACCGGCCGTCTGGCCGACCTGGGCCAGCCCCGTGTTGGTCAGGGCGTTGCTGTTCAGGATGAACTGCCGCAGGCTGCCCTGTCCGGCGTCGCGGGTGCTGACCACCGTATCGAAGTTGAACCCGAAGTCCAGGGTGGTGACGGCCGCCGTGTTCACGGCCGTGACCGCGCCCACCGACTGCGCCGCCGTGGTGGAGGTGTTCAGGGTGTTCAGGGCCGCGCTGCTGGTGTTCGCCGCGGCGTCCACCAGTTGGGGGTTTTCGCCGCCGACCCGGTTGACGTCGTCGGCGCCGCCGCTGGTGCGGAAGGTCTGCACGGCCAGGGGTGTGGTGGCGCCCGCGTTCAGGGCGCGGGATGACGTCACGGTGCTGTTCACGACCCGCACGACGTAGCTGCCGGCAGCCGTCTGGAACGTGTACGCTCCGTTCGCATCGGTGGTGGTGGCCGCCACGAAGGCGCCGGCGGCCGTGTAGAGCTCGACCCGGACCCCGGGCCGGGCCACCCCGGCGGCGCCCGCGCGGCTGCGGCCCGCGCCGCCGCCGTAGTTGACGTCTTCGAAGACCACGCCGCCGATGCCGGGCGCGCCGACGGTGGTGACGCTGGTTGCCAGCACGTCGGTGGTCATCGTCTGGGCGACGCTGCCGCTCAGGTTCGTGGTGAAGGCTGTCCAACCGGTGGTCGTGCCCACGGACGGCGGGTAGGTGGCACTGGCGTCCACGTTGTCGGTGCTGATCGTGCCGGAGACCGCCTGGTTGGTGAAGGTCCCGGCGACTGTCCGGACTACCGTCGTGGGAATGCTGATCACCACCGTGCCGCCCGCCGGCAGCGTCACCCCGCTGGCCAGCAGGCCGGTCTGGGTCGTGCCGTTGTAGGTGGTGTTGGCGGCACTGGCGGTGACCGTGCCGTTGACGGTCACTGTGAGCGGCCCTTTGAAGGTGACGTCCGCCGGCAGGGCGTCGGTGACCTGGAAGTTGGTGGCGGGGGCGTTGCCGGTGTTGGCGTAGGTGACGGTGTACGTCACGGTGTCGTCCGTGCCGACCCGGCCGTCATTGTTGACGTCGGTCGTCAGCCGGGCCGCCTTGTAGCCGTTCAGGACGCTGGTGGTGACCACACTGGGGCTGATCTGGAATGAAAAGGCGTTCAGGCGGGCGCAGGCGACGCCGCTGCAGACCTGGGCGCCGGCGGTGGAGCCGGTGATCAGCGTGAAGGTGCCCGGGTTGGTGTAGACCGCCGAGGCCTTGTTGGTGTCTGCCGTACTGATGCCGGCCAGCGCGGCTGAGGTCCTGGACCGGTACCGGGCGTTGGCCGCCCCGGCATTGATGGGGGTGATGGGGTCGAGGTTGGTGGTCGCGGCCAGGCCCGTGCGGGCGGCCCCGTCGAATTCGTTGAATTCGCGCAGGCCGTTGGTGGCCCCGTCACCGTCCACGTCGAAGGCGGTGATAAAGACCGTGCCGTCGGCCGCCTGGACGGTCGACGTCCCCGGGGTGACGAACTGGAAACTGAACGAGGCGTAGCCGTCCGTATTGACGGGCGTGGAGGTCACGTCCGTGGTGGGCGCGAAGAACGACGCACCGATATTGGTGCCGCTGTCGTCGTCGAGCGCGCCGGAGAGTCGGGCGTTGCCGCTCAGCGCGGTCACGGTGACCAGCACGTCACGTTGCAGCGGATTGCTCGAGGCGAGCGGCGCATTGGCGCTGTCCACCACCACGTTGCGGAACCGGCACACACTGCCGACCGTTGTGGCGCAGGCGCCGCCCGCGCTGCTGACGCCGTTTTGAAACACCAGGTTCAGGGTCGCGGCATGGGACACGCCGCTGACGCTGAGCAGGGCCAGGAGCATGCCGATCAGCGGGACCTTCCCCAGACGCAGCCGCCGCAGCAGGGCCGGCATCACAGTCGGGGCCTTTCCGGGGAAGGTGCCAGGGGACGTCCGGAGGCCGCCTTGACGCGGCCTCCGCGCGGGTTGAGCAGAGCAGGGGTCCAGAACATGATCAGCGGGCTCCTGTGGTTTCGTCGAAGATGAAATCGAGGCGGACGTAGAAGCCGGGGCGGGTGTAGACCGTGCCCAGGCCGTCGAAGCCGCTCAGGTTATAGCCGAGGGTGGTCCAGATGCCAGGGAGGGTGCGGAGGCTGGCCTCGATCCCGAAGCCGTACTGGGCAGTCTGGGTGGCCGGCTGGATCAGCGCGCGCGCGCCGGCCCCCAGGCCCAGCCAGTCGGTGACGTACGCCATGCCGGCGACGCTGGGCTGCCAGGTGAAGCTGTCTGGGTCGTTCAGCAGCGTTCGCGCCGCCACGCCGCCCCGCAGCGCCCAGGTTCCGCGGTGGTATTCCAGCTGCCCTTCGCCGGTCAGTTCCGGGCGGCCGGCCGCCAGGCTGCCACTCTGGTAGCGCAGGTACGCCAGGCCGTTCCAGTCGCCGCTGCGGTAGGCGCTGCCGAAGGCGACCCGGGCGCCTGGGGTCGCGCCAAATTCTGCCGTTCCGTCGGCCGTCACCGTCAGCCGGTCGTTGACACTCGTGGTGATGCCCCCGCGCAGCACGGTTTTCAGGACGCCTGCACGCACCGAGAAATCGGCGCCCAGCGTGGCACTCGTCTGGCCGTTCTGGTAACGAAGGGTGGGGCTGAAGCTGACCTCGCTCTCCTGGTCTTCCAGGTCGTACAGGTAAGCCGCGGCAAGTCCCAGACTGTACTGCCGGTTCAGTGGCAGCGTGGTGTCCACACCGAAGCGGGCGCGGTTGCCGTCACCGCTGGCCGTGGGCAGCTCGTACTGCACGCTGAGGTTGGTGCTGCCGAACCGGCCGCTCAGGCCGAGGTGGCCCCGGCTGTCTTCCCCCCAGCGCACCTCCTCCCGGGCGGTGAGGCTCACGTTGGGGCTCAGGGCGTAACTGGCGCTGAAGGTGGTGGTCGAGCCGGTGCCCGTCAGGGCCTGGTAGTGCGTCAGGTCCACATTCAGCGGCTCGCCGCGGTACCCGAGTTCACCGAGGAGACCGAAGCCTGCCTTGTCGCCGCTGCCGGCCCGGACGCCTCCTCCGATCGAGAAGGGGCCCTGGGTGGTCCTGGCCACGGCGCTGACGGTGCTGCTGTGCTCCTCTGGCGCGCTGACGTAGGTGCCTTCCAGCACGCCGGTCCAGCGGTCGTTCAGTTTGGCCTGAACGCTTCCCTGGGCACGCAGGCCCTCATCGAAGGCGCCCAGGCCCGCGTAGCCGGCCTGCTGGTAGCGCACGCTCGCGCTGGCCACCCCGAACGTCAGTTTGCTCTGAACGTCCGCACTGACCTGCCACGCGCCGCTGTACGCCACCAGGGCACTGGCGCGGGTGTTGGCGGTGGTGTAGCGGGCCCGCGCGCCGCTGGAAAGCGTGCCGTCAAGCTGCACGGCCGCGGCCGCCACACTCCAGGGACCGGCGTCGCGCTGCACCTGGGCCCCCCACGACAGCCCACGGTTGCTCAGCGGCTGGGCGGTCCGGTAGCGGACTTCCAGGGTCACGTCGCGGAACGCCTCGTCCACGCGGGTGAGCGGGCGGCTCAGCGTCAGCACGCCCGTGATGGGATCCAGCGTGTAGTCCACCATCCGGCGCAGCTCGGTGCGGCCCAGTTCCTTGCCGCTTCCGGGCTCACGGGTGACCAGCTCGATGCTTTCCGAGTCGGGCGCCACGGGCGACACCCGCAGACGGTACAGGCGCGTCCCGTCCGGCGTCAGGATTTCATCGACCTGTTCCCGCGGAACCAGGGCCGCGTACCCCGAGATCCGGGTGTCGCCGCGGGTGCTGAAGGCCAGCGCCGTGAGGCTCCCCACCGGGAAGACATCGACCGGCACGGTGGCCTGGCGGTAGTGCGCCCAGTAATCCGGGTGCTCATAGCGGAACGCCACTGGATCCGCCCCGGACAGGGGCACAGTCTGCGTGGACGCGTCGCCGTACAGCGGGAAGCGCTGCGTGGGGTTTTCCTGTGTTGGCAGGCCCTCACTGTTGACGGCGGCGTACAGCTTGCCTGCCCCCAGCATCGTCTCCAGGTACGCCGCGCCGCGCGCGTCCGCGAAGTGAAGTGGCGTGAGGCCCAGGGTGACGCTGACGTGCCCCAGGGCCACCCGCGCCGGGTCCGGGGTCACCGCCAGCACCTGGCGCTGCACCAGGGTGTCGACCCCGAACTCCAGCGTGAGGGTGGCCGGCACCGTCTGGGGGCGCAGCTCGAGCACGCCCTCCCCGTCCGTCAGGCGCACCTGATAGCCGGCTTCCTGGGGGTTGGCGTCGGGGCTCAGCGGTTCCAGGCTGCTGCGCACCGTCACAAACGGCACGGCGGTGCCCAGGCCGTTGGCGTCCAGTGCCCGGACCCGCACGCGCACGGGGGTGCTGCCGTCGGCCTGCAACTGCACGCCTTCCGCCACGACCCGCTCGGTGCGTCCGGCCAGGTACACGCGGACCTGATCGCCGCCGGCACTCAACACGTTCTCCCCGACCTGCAGGGGCACCGCGAGGTAGTCGCGGGTCTCGGTGCCCTGCGACTCATCGGTCACGCGGCGGCCCAGAAGCGCGGCGGGCACCGGCTGGCCGTTGACCGTCAGGGTCAGGTCACGGTCCAGCGGACCCTGCACGGTCACGCTGACCTGGTTACGGTCCCGGTAGACCGTGCCTGCCAGGGGCGTCTTGACCGCGCCAGGGTTCTCACTCGCGCCGGCCCGGGGCGTGCTGGCCGCCGCGTAGTCACGCAGGTCCAGGCTGCCCGCCAGCACCTCGCGCCGGTCCCGCGGGTACACGGCCAGCAGGGCCGGTGCCGGGAGGATCAGGTCGGCCTGGCCGCCGATGATCTGGTACTGCAGCACCCCCTGGGTCCGGGCGGGCAGTTCGAAGTACAGCCGCCCGCTGGGACCCACCCGGGGATCCGGCACCGAGACGCCGTCCAGGGTGACGCTGCCGGCCACGAAGCGCACGCCCTGAGGAAGGTCATGGGCCAGCACAAGCCGCTCGGCCTGGGCGGGTGCCGAGAAGGGCAGGGTCACGGTCTGGGTGACCTCGGCCGGGACCGCTTCTGAGCCGGCCGGCGCCGGGACAGCCGGGGGGACGGTCTGCGCGAGTGCGCCGGATGACAGGGCGAGCGTCAGGGCCAGCGCGGCACGGGCCAGCGGGGCACGCATCCGGGAGTGAATCATGGAAGCCTCCAGCGCAGGGTGGGGGGGGTCAGGGCGCCGCTCGTGGAAGCCGGCATGGTGTAGCGGTAGGTGAGGATGTGCTCGCCGGCGGGCAGGGCGGCCACCGTCAGGCCGGGAGTTCCGCTCAGCAGCCGGGCACCGGCGGGCAGGGCATCGGTGAGGTTCAGGTCGGCCAGGGCGCGGGGCGCACGCAGGCTCAGGGTGACGGTAAAGCCGTCCTGGTCGCGGGTCACGGTCTTGGTCAGGGTGAGGTCACCATAGCGGAACTCCGCGCAGTTGCACGTGAGGGCGCTCACACCGCCCGCGAGCGGGATCAGGGGAAAGTCCACGCTGGTCAGGCCGCTCACGAGCACGCCCCGCGTGCCGCGAAGTCCGCCGTCCTGCGGCATGGGCCGCGCCGGGTAGGGCACCGAGTTGGGATCGAGGCGCAGGGCGACGGTGCCGCCCGTCACGTCGGCGAAGTGATAGCGGCCGTCCGCATCGGTCAGGGCGGCGCGTCCGTCGGCCAGCAGCACCCGGGCGCGGCCCACTGGGGAATCGGTGCTGTCGTAGACGCCGTTGTCGTTCCGGTCCACGAACACCCGGCCGATCAGGACGTGCTGCGCGCTACCCAGCAGGCCGCGGGTCAGGTGGGTGACCGCGCTCGCCGTGTTCGAGGCCACGGCGGCCACCGCTTCACCCGCCACCCCGAAGGCGCGGGCCACGGCGGTGTTGAGCAACTCCGCGCCGGCGTCCGGCGTCACGCGGACGTCGAAGTTGATGGTTGCGCTCGCCTGCGCCGCCAGGGCCGGCACCGTCCAGGTCAGGCGGCCCTGCTCGCCCACCGGGTCGGCCACCGCCGTCCCGTCCAGGCGGCTGCTGCCGGGCAGGTACACCAGGCCGCGGGGCAGCACGTCCGTGATCGTCAGGTCACGCAGGGCCGCGGTGGGGGAGGTGTTCACCGCCCGCAGGGTGTAGGTCAGCCGGTCCCCGGTGGTGGCCTGCGCCGCCGACACCGACTTCTGCAGCGTCAGGGCGGCCGACCACACGGGCGTGAGCACGCGGTTGGACGTCACCGCGTTGGGCGTCTGGGCACTCGTGAGCTGAAACTCGTTAGTGATGACGGTGCCGTCCTTGACGCCGTTCAGCACCCGGACCGCCAGGGTCAGGCGGACTTCCTGGCCTGCGGCCAGCCGGTCGAGACTCCAGGTCACGGTGCGGCCATCGGCCCGGCCACCCAGGTCCGCGCTCACGAACGTCACGTCGGAGGACAGCACGTCCGTTACCGTGACCCCGGTCAGGTCAAAGGCGTAGTTGTTGCGGGCCGTCAGCGTGTAGGTCAGGGCAGCGCCGGCCTGCACCGCGCCTTCCGGCGTCACGCGCTTGGTCAGGGGCAAAGCCACATTGGCCGGCCGGGCGTCGATGCCGCGCAGGTGATCCACGGTGCTGTTGTCCGCCGCACCTGCCGAGGAGGAGGCGCTGAGCATCAGGCGGACGTCCTCGCCGCTGCGGGGGGTCAGGCAGACCCGGAAGCTCAGGCGCTCACCCGGGGCCAGCGCCAGGGGCTGCCGGAGCGGTGCGCCGCTCAGGTCCAGCAGGGTCACGTCGGCCTGGCCGGCCGTCACGGCGGCGCGGACGCTCACCTGGTCAGGGACGTTGCCGGTGTTCTGGAGGGTCTGCTCGAAGCACGTGGGCTGGTTGAGGACGGCGCCGGTGCGCGTCTGCTGGTCGTCCTCGCCGAGTTCGGTCACGTCCGGCGCGTTGACCGGGCCCAGCGCGATCCGGGGGCCGGCACCGATGGTGACGGTGGCCGACGCCTCGGCCAGGATGCCGGAGGCGTCACTCAGCCGGGCAGTGTTGACCCGCTGTCCGAGGGCCGCCTGGGCGTCCACGCGCATCTTGAAGCGCAGTTCGCCCACGCCGCCTTCTTTCAGCTGCGCCAGATTCCACCGCACGCCCGCCACCGGGGCGGTCTCGGCCGGGCCCCAGGTGCTTCCGTCGCGGGTGTACTCCAGTGTCCCGGTCGCCACGCTGGCGCTGCCGGGGACGTACTGCAGGCCGGCGAGCTCCGGCGTGTTCAGCAGGTCGGTCACGCTGAGCGCGGAGGCGTCGGCATTGCCGCTGTTCTCCGCGCGTACGCTGACGTCCACCACGTCGCCGGGCTTGGGCTGCGCCGGCACCATGGTCTTGCTCAGACCCACGGCGGCCAGGCCCCGCACGTTGAGGACCGAGGTGTTGTTCTCGTCCTGCACGCCGCCGTTCGCGGCGGTGCAGGCGCCCACCAGCGTCAGCGCGGCCGTCCCGCGGGCCAGGCGGGACGTGCGCGCCTCGATGATGACGGCGGCGGCCTCGTCGGCCCGCAGGGTCACGGCGGACACCTCAGGTTCACCGGCGTCCAGCAGGCCGTTGGCGTTGGTGTCCCGGAACACCCGGACGTCACCCTCACCCAGCGTGAGGGTGGAGCCGGGCTCCTGGCGGGCTGTGAGGTTCAGGGTGAAGCCGGCGTTGCCGGTGTTGACGACCGTGTACGGAAACAGGGCGCGCTCGCCGCTGAACACCGTGAGCGTCCGCGCCGGCTGCGCGGCGGTCCCGTCCGGGGTCACGTTCACCGCGCACACCGCCCTGACCTCGGTGGAGATCAGGTTGCTGGCCACGCGGAAGAGCTGCCCGTCCTCGGCGCCCCGCGCTTCCGCGCTCGCCACGTTGGTGATCTGGGTGCCCGCCGGGGTGCCCAGGGCAGCCGCGGCGCCCGTCAGCGTCAGGAGCGCCGCCATCAGCGAGTTCAGCAGGGGGGGGATTCGCACAGGGGCCTCCAGGAAAGTCAGGAAAAGGACGTGCCGTGTCAAAAAGGACATTCTCGTGTTGGTGGGCGCCCGGCCCGGAAATGGGGGACCGGGCGCCCGGGGAGAGCGGAAATCAGTTGATCTTGACGCGGAAGTCCATCTTGAGTTCGCTGCCGACGCCGATGGTGTCGCTGAGGTTGATGGAGCCGTCGCTGTTCGTGTCCACGGCGATCTCCACGATCTGGCCGGCGGTCAGGGCGGTGGGGGCCGTGGTGCTCCAGGCGCCGCCGTCGACGCGGTAGTTGATGGTGCCGGTGCCGGAGTACGCGCCACTGATGCTGACGAAGGTGGTGTTCTCGGGGAGGAAGTCCTTGAGGTACAGGAAGGTGACGACGTTGTTGGTGTTGTTCTTGGCAATCACCGTGTAGCGCAGCACGTCCTGGGGCTCGGCCGGGATGTTGGTGGGCGTCGAGCCGAAGAGCGGCGCGGCCGGGCAGACGTTGGTCTTGCCGCAGGCGTCCACGAACTTCTTGATGTCCAGCGCGCCGGTGCTGGTGACGCGCAGCGTGTCGTTGTTGTCGGCGGCCACCGCGCCCGTGCTTCCAGAGGTCACCGTGTTGGTGATGGGCAGGGTGGTGTTCGGCGTGGAGGCGGCGCCGGCCGGGATGTTGATCACGGCGATCAGCTTGGCTTCGGCGCCGGGGGCGAGGGCCCCGGTGCTCGTCACGGGGCCGGCGGCCAATTCCGCGGGATCCAGCACGCCGTCGTTGTCGGCGTCGACGTAGTACTGCACGGGCACCAGCTGCGTGCCGCCGGCGGCGAGGGGCACGGTCACGCTGCCGCTCAGGGTGAAGGTGTCACTGGTGTTGCCGGCGTTGTACACGTCCAGCGGGTAGGTGACGGTGCTTCCCGGGGCCCCGACCAGCTGGGTGACGGGGTTGGGGGAGGTGCCGGGCTGCGTGGTGCGCTCACCGAACTGAACGCCGGACAGCAGGACGTTGTCACTGGTGGTGTTCACGAAGCTCGGGTCGTTGCTGGAGCGGGCCGTGATCAGCACTGAGGGAATGGTGGTCGGGGCGTCGGGCATGGCGCCGGCGGGCACGGTCACCTTCACCTGGAAGGTCTTGAACGCGGCCAGGCCGTTCGGGGCCAGCACGCCGGTGTCGAGCACACCGTCACTGTCGCTGTCGGTTAGGCCAACCAGTTCGACGGTGGTACCAAGCGGGAAGCCGGCAGCGTCCAATTGGGCCGGGGTGGGCAGGGTGATGTCGAAGACGTCGTCGCGGTTGCCGGTGTTCTTCACCGTCTGGGTGAAAGTGATGACCTGGGCAGCGGCGCTGTAGGGCAGGGTGGCACTCTGGCTGTCGCCGCTGTAGGTGATGGTGCGGCCTTCGGGGCTCTGGTAGGGCGTGACGGCCGTGGTGGTGTTGTCGACGGTCCCGTCGGCGTTGCTGTCGTCACGCGGGCCGATCAGGCCGGAGTCGTTGCGGCTCACGGTGGTCTGGTTGTAGTTGTTGTCGTCGGCGGTGGTGGCCTTGGCGCCGGCCACGATGGGGTTGGTGCCCAGGGTCTGGCCGTCGGTGGCGGCTGTGGGCACGGTGTACGTGGCGAAGAAGAACACCGTGGAGCCGTCGTTGCCGGTGGTGTTGGGATCGTCGGCGGCCACGGACGCGATCGAGGTGATGGGCGCAGAAGCGCTCATTTCGGCGGGGGTCAGGACGCCGTCGCTGTTCGTGTCGGCACTGGCCGGGTAGTACGCCACGTTCGTGGGCGCCGAGGTACCGAAGACCGTCTGGGGCTGCAGGGTGTAGGTGTCGGCGACGTTGCCGGTGTTGGTCAGGGTGTAGCGGAACGACACGACGTCGCCGGGGCGGGCGCTGATGGTACCGGCGGGCGTGAAGGTGGTGCCGCCGGGGGTGCCGCTGGAGTTCTGGCCGTTGAGCAGGACGGAGAAGCTGGGCACTTCCTGCACCGTGGTGATGACCGTGTTGGACTTCGCTTCGGGCTGGGCGGCGCCGGTCGCGTCGCCGTAGGTGGCCGTCGCGGTGTTGGTGATCTGGGTGCCTGCGAGCGTACCGGCGCCGAGGGCGTTGGCGGACAGGAGAGCGACGGTCAGGGCCGCCAGGGACAGGGTGTTCTTCACAAATTCCTCCGTTATTTGACCGTGACGCGGAAGCTGAGCTTCAGCGATTCGTCTGGTTTGATGGCGCCCACGACCCAGCGGACGCCGGTGTACTCGTTGGGCTGGACGGTGACTTCCTTCTGAACGGACTTGCCGTTCTCCGTCACCGTGACCTTGCGTTTCAGGGGTGCCTCGGCGAAGGTCTTGCCGTCGACCGTGAAGAGCGTCGTGACCGCAGCGTTGCGGGTGGCGTCCCCGGCGTAGGTGGTGCCGCGCGGCACCGGAAGGTTGATGGCGGCGCCGCGCAGGACGCCCCGGGTGGTGTTGCGGGCCGTGACCTCTTCCAGCAGCAGGTCGCCGGGTTTGATGCTCTTGGGCATGTCCAGGCGCTGCTCGGTGACCTTGCCGTCTTTCTGTACGCGGACGATCAGGTCCTGAACGAGGGTCAGGGAAAGGGGAGCCTGGGTGGCCGCGTAAGCGGTCCCGAGCAGGGTGGTCAGCAGAAGCACGGTGCGGTTCACAGTGGGCCTCCTTGGACAGGCAGACAACGACAGTGCACTGAGACAGTCAGCAGTGCAGCCGGGAGTGGTGAGCGTTGGGCAGGGGGGCGATCTCTGAGCCCGTTCAGGTTAGGAAATGGGCCTTTACGCCGCTCTTACCTGTGTGGGTGGTGGTTTTCCGCGTGAATGTCCCCACCTTCATCTACATGAAGGTGGGCGCTCCGGACCGTTCTCCGGGCCCGACTCCTGCTGTTGCGACTCGCGAAAAGGCCGACCTGGCCGATGTTTTATCGATTTCCCGATCTGGCCTGTAATGGCATGACTCTGCCCCGTCTCCTGACTTTGGTCAGGACCACTGTTCAGGAGCCAGCTGCACAGGTTCACACAGGGCAGTGCCGCTATTCAGGTAGATGAAGGTCCGACTCTTCAGGTAGATGAAGGATCGACGTGCAGGGTGTATCCCGCCCCACGGACCGACCGGACTTCCACCGCGCTGGTCACCCGGGCCAGTTTGCGGCGGAGGTTGCCCACATGCACGTCGAGGGCGTTGCTGGCACCCGCTGAGCCTTGCCGGGTGGCCTGCGCCAGAACGTCTCGCGACACCACCTGGCCGGGCGCCGAGGCGAGCTCGGTGAGGACGGCCAGTTCCGTGGGACTGAGCGGGAGCGTGTGCGGGCCAACCATGGCGCGCTGCGCCTCGCGCTCGATCCTCAGAAGGCCGCGGTGCACGGTGTCGCCCGCCTGGACATCGCCCTTCGGCTGCGGCTTCTTGCCAGCCGCGGCGTCGAGCATCCCGACCATCTGCCTGCGGCAGTGGGCGCGGGCCAGTCGCCAGGCATCCTCGGCACTGACCACCTCAGGCGACGTGCACGCGGAGCCACAGGCGAGATCCACTGCCGGAAACCCGGCAGAGCGCGCCGCGTCCCTCGCGTGCCCCATTCCCGCCTGAACGGACGCCGTCCAGTCGGGCAGCTGCTCAGGAGCCGTGTTCAGGGCCGCGAAGACCCCGCCGCCCAGCCGGAACAGCCGGGTCTGGGGGGGCAGGGCACGTTCCAGGGCGGCGGCCAGCTCCCTGAGCAGCTGGTCACCCTGCTCCGCGCCCTGCCTCAGGTCCGTTTCCTGAAGACCGCGCACCATCACGCAGCACACCCCGGCCTGCTGCCCGGACGCCTGCGTCAGCCCCGCAAAGAAGGCCCCATCGGTGGGGAGTCCGGTCACCCGGTCGACCCCCGCTGTTCCCTGCCCCCGCTCGATGGCCTCCGCGGTGTACAGGGCGTGCCTCACGACGCCGGACGCCGACTCCAGCAGGTCACGGTCCGCCGCCCGCCAAGGCTCGGCGCTCCGGACGCGCCCGAAGATCATCACGAATTCCCGCTCCTGGTACGACCCCAGCGGCACCATCGCGACGCCCTGGAGTCCGGCCGAGATCAGGGTGGGGGCCGCGTCCGGATGCTCGCGGTACCGTTCCACGTACACGGCCCTGGGGGACGACACCGCGGCCCAGATCAGGCCCGTCGGCCGGACCAGCCGGCCGGGTACGGCAGCGCCGAAGGTTTCCCCCACGCCCGGCCGGGCCCAGGCCGCCAGATGACAGGCCTCGTCCCCCTGGACGGCGACCAGGGCCGCCCAGTCGGTATCGGTGGTGTGCGCGACCAGGGCCATGGCCTGCGCCGCGACGTCCTCCACCGGCAGGTCCACCAGCTGCAACAGGGCGTTGACGCCCAGGAGGGTGTCGCTGTACGTCTGGGTGTCCCGCAGCGCTCGGACCAGTGAGGCATTGGCGCTGGCTTCCCGCTCCAGTTCCATGGTGCGGAAACGCAGCTCCAGTTCGTCCACCACCAGGGCCGCGAGGTCCTCCAGGGTCTGACGTTCGATCGGGGTCAGGCCCAGTCGCGGCCGACTGTCGATCACGCAGAGGGTTCCCAGGATGTGGCCGTCCGGGGTGATCAGGGGCGCCCCGGCGTAGAAACGGATGTGGGGGCTGTGGGTGACCAGGGGATTGTGCGCAAAGCGTTCGTCCTGGGTCGCGTCGGGAATCACCAGCACTTCCGGGCTGTGAAGGGCGTAGGCGCAGAACGACACGGAACGGTCATCCTGCCGCTTGTTCTGACCCACGCAGGCCTTGTAGAACTGCCGCGTCTCGTCCACCAGCGAAATCATGGAGATCGGCACGTCAAACAGCCGGGCTGCCAGGTTGACCAGCCGGTCGAAGGCGGCCTCCGGCAGCGTGTCGAGGATCTGGTAACGCGCCAGGGCCTCCAGGCGGGCGTATTCGGCATCGACGTGCGCGGACATCACCGCACACTGTAGGGGCTGGCTGTGGCTGCGCCCATGTAAAACACAACGCGTCAGCGAAAAAGTCGCCGGCTGAGCGTCCCTGCCCGCCGGACGCCAGCGCGCAGGTCACTGCGGGCACCACGGTGCCCAGCACCAGGATCCGGATTCCGAGGATCTTTTGCAGACAAGCCCCGCGGGCTGCCCCCTGGTGAGCCCCCTTTTCGCCAGGGCCGCCCCACCCCCCCCCTTCAGACCGGCTGCAGGTCCTGCATGGTGGCCCCCAGGGTACGGGCCAGTTGCGCGGCGCGGTTCAGGCGGACGTGACCGTGCTCCGTGTTCACGACGGTGCTGGGGTAGATCTTGAGCAGCTGGGCCTGAGCCAGGGCGTCGGCCCAGGCGTCGCTGCCCGGGCTCAGGGGGACATTGGCGCGCCCGTCGGTGAACAGCACCAGTTCGGCGTGCGCCTCCTGACGCAGAACCTCGCCGGCGAGTTGCAGGGCGTGCGCCAGCGGGGTCCGCCCCCCGGTCGGGGCGGCGCGCACGGCGTCCTCGGCGGCCTGGCGGTCCGTCGTCCAGCCAAGCCGCAGGTCCGCTCCGCTGCCCCGGAAGGTGATCAGGGCCACCCGGTCGCGCCCGCCACTTTCCGCCAGCAGGGCCATGACTGCGCCCTTGAGCGCGCCCATGCGCCCCGCCACCCCGACGCTGCCACTGGCGTCCGCGACGAACAGCACCCGCCGTCCCGCCTGCTCCTGCCTGACGGGGGCCTGGAAGTCCTGCCGGGTCAGTGTGAAGTCGCCCTGCGCTCCCAGCCCGCGTTGCAGGGCGGTGCGCAGGGTCGCGGGCAGGTCCAGACGCTCGGCCGCCGGATCCGGCTGCGTGCGGATCACCGGTCCGCGCGGCGCGCCTGCCGGTTGCCGGCCCGGGGCGGCCCGGTGCAGCACGATGGGCGCGGCCGGCGTGGCGGCGAAGAACTCGTCCGCGGCGGCCTCCGGCGGGTCTTGGGGGCGGTCAGGCGGGGCCGGTGCGGGCGGTTCCGGTGGGGGAGGCGGCGGGGGCGGCGCGGGGGGCGGCGGAACGGACGCGCGGTGGTTGAGCACCAGCGGGGCTACCGTGTCCACATCGTCCCACGTGACCGTCTCGCGGCCGTGCATCGCGGCGTGAACGCGGGCGGCGCGGTGCAGCACCAGGTCGGCCCGCAGGCTGCTCACACCGGAGCGCACCACCAGTTCGGACACCTGTGTCAGCACCTCGTCACTGACCTGCACGCCCCGCCACCCCTCGGCGGCCTGCCGGAGGCAGGCGCGCAGCGCCTGTTCCTGCTCCGCCCAGCGGGCACAGAACTCTGCCGGGTCAGCCTCGAACGCCATGCGCCGGCGGATGATCTCCACGCGGTGCTCCGGCGACCGGGGGGCCAGCACGTCCACGCACAGCCCGAACCGGTCTAGAAACTGCGGCCGGAGCTGGCCCTCTTCCGGGTTCATGCTGCCCACCAGCGCGAAGCGGGCCGGCTGCTCGGCGCTGAGGCTGTCGCGCTGAACCCGCACCACGCCCATCGCCGCGGCGTCCAGCAGCACGTCCACGAGGTGGTCCGGCAGCAGGTTGACCTCGTCGATGTACAGCAGGCCGCCGTGGGCCTGCGCCATCAGGCCTGGCTGGAGCCGGGCCTCGCCCCGCAGGGCCGCGTCCAGATCCAGGGTTCCCACCACCCGGTCCTCGGTGGCGCCCAAGGGCAGGTTCACGAAGGGGCCGCGGTCCGGGAGCAGGGCCGCCAGTCCCCGCGCGGCCGTGCTCTTCGCGGCGCCCTTGTCGCCCCGGATCAGCACCCCACCCAGGTCCGGGCAGGCGGCCACCAGCGACAGTGCCAGCAGCAGCTGGGGCTGGTGCGCCACGGCCGACAATGGGTACGCGGTCACGCCCGCACCCCCTGGTCGACCCGGAGGATGGTGATGTCGAACGTCCAGGCGTAGGTCCACTGACCGTCCTCTTCGGTCAGGAACGGCCCGAGCGCCGCCAGACTCTCGGATTCGCTCAGGGGAAGGCGCGCGAAGGCCAGCAGGGAGGCGATGTCCGTGAACGTCAGCCTGCGGCGCTCGGTCACGCGCCGGACGTCACAGGTCCAGGCCAGGGCGTCCAGGGCGTCCTGCAGCAGACTCGCCCGGCCGGGCTTGGGAGTGCCGGCCAGCGCGCGGCGCAGTTGCACATGGGGACTGCCGACGCCGTCGTCTTCCAGCAGGTAGAGAGCGCGGCGGCTCAGGCGCCGCAGGGTCAGCAGGGCCGCGCGCAGGTCCGGCTGGTAGGCCAGGGACCAGGCCGCGAGGACCGCGTCATGGGGGGCGACCACTCCCTCCGCCTCCTCGAGGGAGCCGCAGACGGCGCGCACGTGCGCGGGTGGGCCTTTGGCCTGGAGCTGCGCCAGCATGTCGGGCGAGTGGTCCAGCGCCGTGACCTGCGCCACGGCGTCCGCCAGGGGAAGCAGCAGGCGGCCCGTGCCTGCCCCCACCTCCAGCAGGCTGCCCAGCCCGCGCAGGTCCTCCCGCAGGCAGGCGGCCGTGTTCGGCAGCGGCGGCTGGGAGTGGTCGTACCCGGCCGCCTTGCCCTGCCAGAAAGCAAGGTCGCGTTCCGGCCGGTACCGCTCCGACCGGGCGGAGTACACCAGGTCCCGCCAGCGGATGAACGGATCAGCGGGCATGTTCCCCCCGTTCCTCCAGCAGCCCCTCGCTTTCGGCGAGGAGGTCGTGCAGGGCGGCCAGCGTCCCGCTGCCCGCCTTCCACATGCCCCGCTGCTCGGCTTCCAGCAGGCGGCTGGTGATCGCGTTCAGCGCCCAGGGGTTGCTCTGTTTCAGGAAGGCCTGGTTCTCGGGGTCCAGGGCGTAGGCCTGCGCCACGCCCTCGAACATGAAGTCATGCGCGAGCTGGGCGGTGGCGTCGAAACCGAACAGGTAGTCCACGGTGGCCGTCTGCTCCAGCCCGCCCTTGTACCCGTGCCGCCGGATGCCCTCGAGCCACTTGGGGTTCACCACCCGTGAGCGGTACACCCGCAGGGCTTCTTCCTTGAGGTCGCGCACGCGCGCCCGCTCGGGGTTGGCGCTGTCCCCGAAGTACCCTCTCGGCTGCGCGCCGCTGAGGTGCCGGACCGAGGCGAGCATCCCCCCGAAAAACTGCAGGTAGTCGTCACTGTCGAAGATGTCGTGTTCTCGGTTGTCCTGGTTGTGCAGCACCAGCTGCGTCTGGGAGAGGCGGGCCCGGAAGTCCTCGCGGGCGTCGGCGCCCTGCTCGGCGGCCGTGTAGGCGTACCCGCCCCAGTTCACGAAGACGTTCGCGAAGTCCGCGTCCGTCTGCCAGTTGCCTTCCTGAATGAGGTCGAGGATGCCCGCGCCGTACGTGCCCGGCGCACTGCCGAACACCCGGCG
Source organism: Deinococcus ficus (assembly GCF_003444775.1). NCBI lineage: Bacteria > Thermotogati > Deinococcota > Deinococci > Deinococcales > Deinococcaceae > Deinococcus > Deinococcus ficus. The sequence goes on from NZ_CP021082.1 coordinate 627,282, forward strand.
GGTGGCGCGCGTCTCCGCCTCGTCGGGCGGCAGGTCACCCAGGCGGCCCTCCAGTTCGGCCAGGTAATGCTTGCGTGGGTAGTTCTGCTCCGGGTCCTCCTCGGCGTGCATGACCAGTTGGAAGGCGTCGTCCAGAAGGTGAATCAGTTGCGGGAAGGCGTCCCGGAAAAAGCCGCTGATGCGCACGGTCACGTCGATGCGTGGCCGCCCGAGTTCCGCCAGGGGAATGAGTTCCACGCCCTCCAGGCGCCGGCTCTGCGGGTGCCAGAGCGGCCGGGCGCCCAGCAGGGCCAGGATCTCGGCCACGTCGTCCCCCTGGGTGCGCATGTTGCTGGTGCCCCAGACGCTGATGGCGACGTGCTCCGGGTACGTTCCGCCGCAGTCCTGCCGGTGGCGGTCCAGCACCTCCCGCGCCAGGTTCTGCCCCACCGCCCAGGCCGCGTGTGAAGGCACGGCCCGGGGGTCGACGGCGTAGAAGTTGCGCCCGGTCGGCAGGATGTGCGCCTGTCCCCGGGACGGCGCGCCGCTCGGCCCGGCGGGCACGTACAGTCCGGCCAGGCCCGCGAGCAGGTGGGTGATCTCCTCGCCGGTGCGGTCCAGGTCGGGCCGCAGGTTCCGGCAGGCGTACTCCAGCGTCAGCGGCAGGGTGGCGTACCCGTCACGCACGCCGAGCGTCAGGGCCAGCACCTCGGGAATCGCCGCCGGGTCGAAGTCCCGCGCCTGCAGCGTCTGGTACAGGTGCAGCGCCAGCTCGTCCAGCAGTTCCAGGGCGTCCCCGTTCGTCTGGACCGCCCGGCCGGCCAGGTTGTTCAGCGCCGGGTCGGCCGCGCGGCGCTGCCCGGGGTGACCGAGCAGGTCCGCGAGGGGCAGGCCCAGCACCTCGGACAGGCCGGCGTGCAGGCCGGGTACGCCCGGGTTCGCCAGGCGGGTGAGCGCCCGCAGCATCTCCGCCTGCTGCTCCCCCTGCGGCGCCTGCCCCAGGACGTGCAGTCCGTCGCGGATCTGCGCGGCGCCCAGTTCGCAGAGGTACCCGTCGATGTCCTCCAGCAGGTGCGCCACGTCCGAGCCGTTCATCTCCGTGATGGTGACGGGCACGCCGTCCTCCGTTTCGGTGTCGTCCCATTCGTGGACGTGGTCCCCATGGTCCCGGCGCAGCATCGTGCCGAGGTCCACGCCCAGGTTGGCCTGCTGCACCAGGTCCCAGATCTGCCCCTGCAACAGCGGCAGCTTGCCCGGGTCGAGCAGTTCCAGCTGGTAGTACTCGTCCACCAGCGCCGCGAGTTCGGCCAGGGGGCCGTACGTGTCCGCGCGGGTCAGCGGGGGTGGCAGGTGATCGATGATGGTGGCGTGCGCGCGGCGTTTGGCCTGCGTGCCCTCCCCGGGATCGTTGATCACGAACGGGTAGAACAGTGGCAGGTCGCCCAGGAAGCTGTCCGGGAAGCAGGAGGCGGACAGGCCCACGCCCTTGCCCGGCAGCCATTCCAGCGTGCCGTGTTTGCCCACGTGAACCATCGCGTCCGCGCCGAAGCCCCCGAGCACCACCGGTTCCCGCAGCCAGCGGTACAGGGCGTAGTAGTGGTGCGTCGGCGGCAGGTCAGGCGTGTGGTAGATCGCGTCGGCATCCATGCCGTACCCGCGCGGCGGTTGCAGGGCCACGAACACCTTCCCGAAAGTCAGGCCAGCCAAACACAGCTGACCGCCGTGCACGTACGCCTCGCCCGGCGCCTTCCCCCACTGCTCGGTCATCCGGCGCTGCTGAGAGGCCGGCAGCTCGGCAAACCAGCTGGCGTACAGCGGCCCGGGAATTCGCACCGCGGCCCTGGACAGCTGGCCCGGCGTCATCACCGTCTGGTCGTAGTTGCTGCGCTCGATGAGCTCGTGCATCAGGGCGTCCGGGGACGAGGGCAGCTCCCCCACGTCGTAGCCCTCCGCGCTCAGGGCGTGCAGGATACGCAGCAGGGACGCGGCCGAGTCCAGGCCCACCGCGTTGCCCACCTGCGCGGCCTTGCCCGTGGAGTTCGTGAACACGAAGGCCAGCCGTTTGTCGCCGTTCGGCCGCTGTCGCAGCCGCGCGAGCCGCAGGGCCGTGCCGGCCAGCCGGGCGGTGCGTTCCGGGTCCGCCACCTGACGCCGCACCTCGCCCTCCTGCTCCTTGAAGGCGAACGGCACCGAGATGACCCGCCCGTCGAACTCCGGAATCGCGACGTTCATGGCGGTATCCAGCGGATTCAGGCCCCGCGGACTGGTCTCCCACGGGCCCCGTCCGCCGCCGAGCGTCACGCCCTGAACCACCGGCACCCCCAGGCGGCCCAACGCGCTGACGTTCCCGCCGGGCAGCGTGACGCCCCCGGCATTGACCTCACCCATCGCGAATGAGAGCGTGGTGACCAGCGCGGAAATGCGCGGCGCCCCGGACTCAGACCGGAGCAGCGCGAACGCTTTCGGGTCCCCCGCCGCGTCCACGTCCTTGAGAGAGGTGGTGAACACCGGCAGGGCGTCGGCCCCCGCGTCGTCCAAGGCCTCCACCAGCGCGTCGATGAAGGCCGTGTTGCCGCTGAGCGCGTGGGCCCGGTAGAACAGGACGCCCACGGCCGGCCGCTGCGGGTCCCGCCACCGCTCCCAGTCGGCCATGGTGGCGTCCTCCGGGAGGCTGGGATGGTAGATGCCGTGCTCCGGGAGCGCCAGCGGCGGCGCCGCGCCGTACCCGGTCATCCGCAAGGTGTCCGAGAGTGACAGCAGCAGCTCCCGCGTGTTCTGCCAGCCGCTCGCGGCCAGGTAGGCCCGGGCCGTATCCAGCGTATGTGCAGGGGCCAGCGAGAGCCGGGCCAGCTCCGCGTCCGGTTCGTTGGTGCCGCTGAGCAGCAGCAGGGTCTGCCCAGCCTTCTGGGCATGCGTGAGCAGCAGGTCGATCCCCGGAACGTTCCGGACCGGTCCGTGCAGCCGGGCGATCACCACCTCGGCGCGCCCCACGTCACCCTGCAGCAGGGTGGTCATCTGCGCGTCGCTGCGGATATTGAGCAGCAGCGCTCCCGTGACCGGGCCAAAATCGTCCGGCAGGGTCTCCCGGGCGGTCCGCAGGTTCAGCAGGTCTGTGTCGGCGTGGCTGAGCAGCGCGACGCCACTCAGTTCGGCCGGCACCTCGGGTGCCGCCGCGGTCACCCGGCCGGCGCCGGCCCCACTGGCCACGTCCCAGGTGTAGTAGTTGAAGGTGTACTCCACCAGTTCCGGCGGGACCGGCAGGTGTCCATCGGCGGCAAGCATGGCGGAGATGTAATCGAAGATCGCCGCCACCAGCCACGGGTCGTTCACCGAGTGGAACCAGGTGTCGCGCCCGTCGAAGACCAGGTGCGCCACGTTGCTCAGCGCGCACGGCCCCAGGCAGCCGCTTTTGGTCAGGTGAACCTGGTTGCGCATCCTGCGGCGGGTCCACTCTTCCTTGTACGCGTCCACCGGCGCCGCGGCGTACCCACGGTCGGTGCGCCCGCAGCAGCAGCCGTGAAAGCAGTAGCTCAGGTGTCCGCGCTTGCGGACCACGTTAATGGTCCGGCCGTCGGCGCGAGTCACGCGCTGCCGCGTCGCTCCCGCGTTCACGCGGCCACCGCAGCGGCGCGCCCGGTCCGGCTCCACACGCGCAGCGCGACCAGCACAGCGAACACCGCGAACCCGAGGGGATTGGCGATCTCCCCGAGATCCACGCCGGCCAGGTCACACAGGGCGAAGGTCAGCGACAGGGCCACGACCATCCAGCCCATTGCCTGGGACGCGAGGCGCGCCCGCTGCGGGTCCGCCTGCTGGCCGCGCTGCAACTGCGCGGCCAGCAGGCCGTCCATGCCGTCGGTCAGGACCATGCCGAGCGTGAACACCAGGCCCAGCAGCAGCGGCGGTACCCGCTCACTCAGCGCCAGTGCCGACAGCTGTGAACTGGTTTCCATGCCCACGGCCAGCAGCAGGCCCATCAGCAGCGGACTGGAGGCGAGGACCGCCCGGCTGGCCGTCCGGGACGGCTGAGCGTGCGGCGCGGCTGGCCGCAGCAGCCGCCACAGGTTCAGGGCCGCGACGCCCAGGAAAAGGTACGGCGCCAGCCAGCCCAGCCCGAAGTTCGCACCCAGGCGGTCCACCAGCAGGGCCAGCGCGGTCACCACCAGTCCATGTCCCAGGCCGAACAGCACCCCGTTCCACCGGCTTGGCCGGAGGCGGGAGAAGCCGTCGATGGCGGCCAGGTGATCGGCGTCCATGCCGTGGCGCAGACCCAGCGCGAACACCAGGGCGAGCGTGGCCGTCATGCCTTGTTCCTGACCGGCCGGGCGGAGCGACAGGCAGGGTTCCGGGGAGGAGGTGGTGGGGTGGACAGGGAAGGGCGCATGGGAACTCCAGCAGGCACAGGCAAACGGCAACGGGACGGGCATGCCAGAAACGCCCACTCCGGTGGGGGCCGGAGTGGGCGGGAATGCAGGTGTTCGTGCATTGACCGACTGACTCGCTGCTGGCCCTCTGATGGCGAGAGGTGCGAAGCCCGGAGGCGCCGCGTCCCTGAGAGGCATTCGGACTGATGGGCCAGGCCCCATTACCGCTGCGCAACAGTGCCGGAATCTCACCGGACTTCCCCTGATTCAGGTATGGGGACTCTACCACCTGACGTCTGGAGGGCGTCCAGGGGCACAGCCTCTGTCGGGGCAGGTTTCTGGTTCGTCCAGCCTCCATCTGAGAGGTGAGTTCTTCTGTCCGTCGTTACGATAATGATAACTCATTCTCAATTCTTTGGTATGGTCCTCACCGTGAAGCTCGTACTCCTCCTCGCCTGCAGCCTGACCACGGCGGCCACCGCTGCCACCTACCCGCTCACCATCAATCACTTCAGCGGCGAAACCACGCTCCGCAAACCACCTGCGCGCACCGTGGCCCTCGGCCCCCACGCGCTGGACCTGCTGCTGTCCCTCGGCGTTCAGCCGGTTGGCTACGGCGAGGCCGCACAACTGAGTGTGAACAACTACGGCAGCCCCATCCGGCAGATCCGGTACCTGGGCAGCCGGGTCAAGGGCACCCCCGTGAACGTCGGGGACCGCTTCAAACCCAACCTGGAAGTCGTCGCCAGCCTGAAGCCCGACCTGATCGTGGGGGAGAACTACGCCAGCGACTCGTACACGGCCCTGAACAAGATCGCCCCCACCGTCCTGCTGCACGGCATTCACAGCGGCGACTGGCAGAAGAACATCGTCACCCTCGCCCAGGCCCTGAACCGGGAAGGGCAGGCCAAAGCGGTCATCGCGCGCCACGCCCGCATCCTTGCCGGTGCCCGCACGGCCATCCCCGCACAACTGCGCGGCAAGAAGGCCTTGGTCGTCTGGAACGCGGGCGGAGCCAGCCGGAACCTCTACACCATCCTCGGGCCGAAGGACTGGACCGGCGGATTCTTCGAAAACCTAGGCTTCAAGCTCGAACTCCCTGCCCGGCGGGACACCACCCTGACCGACGGCTACGCCCAGATCAGCAGCGAAGCCCTCAGCTCCCTGAACCCGGATGCCGTTTTCGTGATCGCCAGCAGCAAAAACACCGTTGCACAGGCCGCCCGGGACTGGAAGGCCAACGCCCTGGCCCAGACCCTGCGGGCCAGCCGGCAGGGCCACGTGTACTTCCTGGACGTTCAGCTGTTCAGCCGGATTCGCGGGCCCATCGCCGAGGAGCTGATGGTGCAAGAACTCCTGCGCCAGCTGCGGTGACGAAGCTTCACCCCGCACTGCACCCGTAACGTCCGTTTCAGCCTCGACAAGATCACCGGCCGTGCAGGCCGCACGGCTCAGGCCGGGTAACGCCGCGTCAGCGCCACTCGAAGCCGTAGGTCTGGTACCAGTCTCCAGCGGCACAGATCGCGGACGAGCGGTACGTGCCGCCGTTGTTACGCCAGACGCCATCCACGTGGCCAAACCGGTTCGCGACGCCGTTGTCGTAGCACTTCACGAAGAAGCGGTACTGCGAGAGTGGAGCGTCCCGGCTGCACCAGCCCGACTCATTGGGCACCACCTTGCACAGACCCGAGGCCGCGGACTGTTGACCGCAAGGGGCAAGGAGCGTGCCGAGAACCAGGGAAACGCAAGGAGAAAGGCAAGGAGCGTTCAGGAGCGAGGCCGTCGCCGTCATGCACCTGAGCCCGGCCTTCCACCGAAAAACTCCAGAAAGGGATGTGTGAACCGGTTGACATCGGACGGCCCTGGCAATCCTGCGCAGCCCCCTGAGGCGCTGTGACGTGGGGACTCGCCCGCTCGCCTGTCGCTACCGACCCTGCAGCATCAAGCCGATCAAGAGGGAGGCGTCGAGGCACAGGAGCAGGACGGACAGCCGCGTCACCCACTGCTCCGGGGTGACCCGCTTCTTCCGCCCTCTACGTCGCCGCTTCCTTCCCACAGGCCCGAAACCCTAACACAGCCGCTTCATGGGGAACCTGGCGCCGCTGTTCTCGCACCCGCTCATTGGCACGCACACCCGCCCTCCCGTGGCGTGCACAGGGAGCAGCGACATGAACAGTCAACCGGCACCGTTCGGACGTTGGGGCGGCCTCGCCGCCACTGTGGTAGGCCTTCTTTTCATTTTGGTTCAGGCCATTCACCCCGCTGAGACCCTCGCCGCGGTCACCACTTCCCGCTGGGCCCTCGTTCACGCCCTCACGATGGTGATGCCGCTGTTCGGGTTGCTGGGTCTGACGGCCCTTCACACCCGGCAAGCCGGTGCGGCCGGCTGGCCCGGCGTAACCGGGTACATCCTGCTCAGCCTCTGGCTGATTCTGGTGGCGGCCTTCACCTTCGTCGAAGCCTTCATACTGCCGCTGATCGCCGCGAGTTCACCCGGGTTCGTACAGAGCTTCCTGGGGCTCTTCAGTGGCCGGCCCGGTGAGATGGACCTCGGGGTCCTCGCGGCCGCTGGCCCGCTCTCAGGCCTGCTGTACATGCTCGGTGGCCTGCTCTTCGGCCTGGGAACGGTCCAGGCCCGCGTGCTGCCCCGGCCGGCTGGCGTGTCCCTCGCTGTCTCCGCGCTGCTGCCCGTGGTGGTTTCTGTGCTGCCACACGCTATGCAACGCGTTGCGGCCGTGCCCATGGGCCTGAGCCTGGCATGGCTCGGGTACGCGCTCTGGCAGGACTGCCAGGCTGACCTGCCAGCAGTGACGTCGCTGGCCCGGCAGCCCGGTGAGGCCTCCCTGCCCGAAGCCCTCCGTTGAAGACGCTGTGGCACGGGTGAGATCCGGTGCCGTGCGACCTATCGCTCCTGTATTCCAGGTCCATCGTGGGCTGGCAAACCCGGAGCGGCGTACCCGATCGAAATTCACCTTTTGTTTCAGCCGAGGTAGAGCAGTGGTCCCTGGGTTAAGGAGGGGCTTCAGCGCAAGGAAAGCCGCAGGCCCGAATGCGTGGGTCCAGTGGGATCCCCTCCGGGATGGTGGGGCATGATGCACGAAACCTGGCAGGCTACCGGCCCATCGGCCGGTTCGCGGCCACGCTCATCTGTCCGGGTGCGTACAGCCGCGCCGTTTGCAGTTTCCGGATGCTTTCCTCGATGGCGTTCGTGTGGTTCACCAGGGTCCAGGCCACGCCCCGCGCGTCTTTCACCACCACGCCCGGACCGCTGGCCGCCGGCGTCCAGGTGCCCCGGGTGACCTTCCCTCCGGCCTTCCAGAGGTAGGTGCCGTCCCCGTTGATCTTCAGCGCCTCTGACGCTGCTGCGTATGAGAATTCCCGGTAAAGGTCCTTGCCGTCCGTGCGGGTGTTCACTGCCATCACCTCACCGAGTCGCCACTCGCCGACGAAAAAGCCAGTCCAGTACGGGCTGCGCGTGACGTGCGCCACCTCGCCCCAGGCGTAGTAGTCCTTCCAGGTGGGCTGGTCGAGCTGGGAGATCAGGTACTTCCGGTCCTGCTGGGAGCGGACCTCCTCAATGACGCCGCGGCGCCACCCCGTGGAGGTCCAGAACTGCACCAGCTCCCCGACGCGGAAGTGTGTGAACGCCGGCCAGCGGGCCTTGTCTGTCCAGGCACGCGGCGTCACGCCCCGGGCGGAGGAGGCCTTGTTCGGCGCGGCCACAGGCGCCTTCGCCGGCGCCGGGGTCTTCAGGGGCGGCACCGCCACCTTCACCGGGGCCGGTCCTGCCGCGGCCACGAGCAGCGCCACCATCTTCTTATCGCCGTAGAAGTGCGCCCAGTCCAGCGCCGTCCGGCCCGTGTCGTCCTTGATGCCCAGGTCCGCGCCCTGGTCGATCAGGAACTGCGCGATGGCGTGCTGCCCGCCTGACACGGCCCCCATCAGGGCGGTTTTGCCGCCGTAGGGAAGCTGGTAGTTGATGTCCGCTCCCATGCCGAGCCAGGTCTTGATCTCGTTCAGGTACCCGCCGGTGGCGTCGCGGTACATGCGTCCGGCCAGCTCCTGCAGCGTCTCCCCGGCGGCCAGGGCAGGGGTGGACGCGAGGGTCAGGACCACGGTCATGGTGAGGAGACGGTGCATACGTCATGCTATGGGTCACCGCTTTCACAATCATTGCAGGCGAACTGCGGCTGGCGGGGGTCACCTCAGGCCCATACCTGGGTGCGGCGCGGACGCATGCGCCTCGCTGCGTCCGGCCTGTCGGCGCGCAGCCGATTTCGTTCAGGGGGTGGCCGATGCCGAGCCCGGGCCGGTCACCGCTGCTCGTCGCGGGACAGGGCGTGGTCCGCTTCACGGAGCAGGCCCTCGCCGGTGGCGTCGCCTGCGCTCAGTGTGGCCACGCCGATACTCAGCTCGACCTGCGGCCCGTCCAGGTCTGCGGTCCTCACGGCGGCGCGTATTCGCTCCCGCACCACCTGCGCTCCGACGAGGTCCGTCTGCGGGAGCAGGATCGCGAACTCGTCCCCGCCCCACCGGAACACCTCCAGCGGCCCGCCCTGACCCGCGGGCCGGAAGACGACGTCGCTTTTCCTCAGCTCGCGTTGCAGGGCCGCCCCCACCCGCACGAGGGCTTCGTCGCCCGCCCGATGTCCACGCGTGCCGTTCAAGGTCCTGAAGGCCCGGATGTCCGCCAGCAGCAGCGACAGGGGGTGCCCGTGCCGCCTTGCCCGGGCCATTTCCTGCGTCAGGACTTCCATGAACGCCCGCCGGTTGGGCAGGCCGGTCAGGGGATCTGTTCTCGAGGCGGCGTGCACCTGCGCCCGTAGGTGAGCCTCGTGCAGGAGCAGGGCGGCCTGCTGCCCGAACGATTCAGCCAGGACGATCGATTCCTGCTCGAACGCCTCGGGATCCGTCATGGAGTCCACGTTCAGGAAGCCGTACACCTCGCCCTGGTACAGGATCGGCACCCCGATGTTCGCCTGGAGCGTCTCGACGCTCGGCAAGGTGTCCTCCACGCGCACCCCGTGAAGGTCGTAGCCGGTGCCCTTCACGGACAGCAGGCCCTTGGCCATGATGCGCGGCACGCCCCGGCTCCAGGCCTCCTCGCCCAGCCCGTACCAGGTGTCCCGCATGTCGGCCATCGTGAACGTCACGCCCTGGAGTTCCATCTCGTCGAAGGTCACGCTCGCCGCGAAGCGGAAACCTCCATCCTCCCGGATCAGCAGCGACCCGCACTCCGCCCCCGGAATCGTCGCCAGCGCCCGTTCCAGCAGCGGCTGGTACGCGTCCTGCAGTTTCGCCGTCAGCAGTTCCCGGCGCAGGGCCGGCAGGCTCTGCATGTACCGGAGGGCCTGCTGACGTTCGACCTCCAGGCCCAGTTGGTGTCCCAGGTGACTGAGCAGCGTCCGGTCCGTGCCCAGCCACTCCCGGCCCGGGGCGTCCAGCCAGAACGCCGCGCGAGGGCGGAACTTGCCGCCCAGCGGCAGCAGCACCCCGTCGGGTCGCACCTGCACGTCACCGCCCCGGATCACGCCCAGGTCCCCACGCGTGAGGGCGGGCACGTACGGTGAGCCGGCGTCCCACTCTCTGCGGCGCTGCACCGTCCCGCCCGTCACCACCAGGCCGGCCAGGCCCCCCAGCTGGTAGATGCGGCAGAGTTCCTCGGCGAACCAGGCCAGAGAAGGGTTCATCTCGTCGCGGCGGGCGAACTGTTCAGCCAGGGCGTTCACGCGCTCATGCCGGTCCACGGCGACCAGCCGGGCATGCTGCTGGTTCACCACGTGCATAAAGGCCTGCTGCTCTGCGGGCAGGTCAGCCGCCATTCGCGCGAACGGGCGCAGGAGTTCTCCCGTGTCGTCGGGGTTCAGGGTGAACGGCAGGGCCGGATCGGCGGCCAGGGCAGCCTGCAACTGGGCGCGAAAGGCGGTGACGGAGGTGACGGCGCTGAGGGCGGTGATCAAGGCGAAGAGAGGGGGCATGCGGCCGGTCACCTCCAGGGCTCCATTGGACGTAATGCCAGACTATGCAGCAGACCGGGCCAGCGCACTCGACCCTGACGCCTCACCGCTCATCATCGCTTCATGCCCCGCCGGGGCGGCCTGCGGGAACTCGCCTTCATTCACGGGGGCGCTGCGGCATGTGTGTCCCAGGCGCCTCCCACTGCGGGTCAGCGTGCAGCATGGGAGGACCTTTCGCCCCGGCCACGTACGCTGGCCGTGGGCGGGGGGTGGACCGCACCAGGTTTGCCTGGGGAAGGGACTGCGGGCGCATCGTTACGGAGAGCGCATGAACATAGCTTGAATGGGCCTATGCCGCCATCAACCATGGCCTCGAGGGGCGCCGATTTACCGGGAGGTCCAGAGGGCGGTGGGTTGCCGACCAGCGAGATGGGCGAGTGTGACCATCACGGTGGTGACCACCTGGCCGACACCCCACACGGGCTGCTGTTTCAGGGCAATGATCAGGGCGGCGCAGAACAGGAGACCTGCGAGGCCGGCTGGGGCGCCCCAGCCTGAGTGGGCTTGCTGGTGGCCGTGCCATGCGGCGCGGGCCAGCAGCAGGGCGGTGCCGAGCAGTCCGGTGATGATGAGCAGCCAGAGCCAGGCGGTGGGGGTCATGGGAACCTGTGCATAGGACATAGGGAGCGGGTGGCGTGGTCGGGAAGGTCTGAGTGGGACGCGGACCACATGTATAAAAATTAACAATTCCTTAGCACACTTTTCTGACGTGTCTGGATTCCGTGGACGCCATTGGTGATCCTGATTCACACCGCTGTTGAACTTTGCTCCGAACAGGGCCTTCACTCCACTGTGCTGTCAGGCTGAGGACAGAGCAGCTTTCTATGCTGACCTCATGAGCGCAGGAGCCCACCTCAACGACCTCCTCGACAACCTCGCGCTGCTGATCGCCGGTGTCACCCTGATCACCTTCACCTACCGCCCCGGAAGTGCGCCCGACTCGCTCGCCCGCCTCTCCGTCCGGTACGCCGCCACGGTCGCCCTCGGCCTGTACCTGATGCTCCACAGTGTCACCCTCGCCCCTGGGCTCATCTTCGATTTCCGCGCCGTCGTGATCGCCCTCGTCGCCCGCCGATACGGCGTGCTCCCCGCCCTCCTGGTCGCCCTGCCGCTGGCCGCCTACCGCCTCTTCCTCGGGGGACCGGGGGCCGGCCCCGCCCTGCTGCAACTGGTGCTCGTGGCTGTGCTGGGCGCCTGGGGCACCGGCTGGATCCAGCTGCGAACGCCCTTCCAGGCCGAACCTCTGACCCGGCGGCTCTGGCGCCCCGTTCCCCTGTTTGCCGGCGCGAACCTGATCTATTTCCTGGCCTTCGCCGCGGCAGGCCGCTCCTCGGTGGACGCCCTGCCCATTTACGTCGCCAGCACCCTCCTGAGTGCCCTGGGGCTGTTCGTCGCGTTCGAGGTCAAGCACAGCCGCCTGCGGACCCTGGCGCGCACCACGCACCTCGGTTACCTGGCCGCCGTGGATCCCCTCACCGGGTGCTACAACCGCCGGCAATTCGATCAGGACCTGCCGGGCCAGGACGGGACGGGATCCCTCCTGCTGCTGGACATCGACCACTTCAAACGCGTGAACGACACGTACGGGCACGGCATGGGAGACCGGGTGCTGATCGCGCTGGGCGAGGCTCTGCAGGCGAACGTGCGGGCCAGCGACCGGGTGTACCGCCTGGGCGGAGAGGAATTCGCCGTGCTGTTCAGTGGCCTGTACACCACCCGGATGGAGGAGGTCGCAGAACGGCTGCGGCAGGCCGTTGAAGCCCAGGTGGCGACGGCCGTGCCGCTCGCGGGCGCAGGGATCACGTTCTCCGGCGGGCTGGTGCCCGTGCAGGGCGACAGTACTCACGTGCTCAACGCCGCCGATCAGCAACTGTACGCCGCCAAGCACGCAGGCCGGAGCCGCATCTGCGGCACCGTGAAGGCCGCCTGACGCTGCGTCCGGGTGCGGCAGAAGGCTGACGGGACCGGCCATTCCACCGTCTGGATCCGGCGGCAGTCCGGACAAATGGCGTGATTTAGCCCTCCGCTTTAAGGTTCAGGCATCCCGCAAGTCCATGTTCATATCTGGTCAACGCAACCAGGACTTGACCTGGGTGGGTGAGATTGCATCTGGGTCAGTACCCATGGGCGGTCCCGGTCCCCTTGCCCCGCTGTTGGACTTGGCTTCAGCCTTCCCAGTCGGGACGCAGGGATCTGGGCCGCTTCCCGTCGATGTCCGTGAACCCGTAGTCGTCACCGAGTTCGGCCGCCACGAGCACCTGACCTGTCTTCGTGAAGACGTTCGGGTCACCGGCGAGCGCCGCGACGGCACGGCCGATGAACTGGGGCGACTCGGAGTTGGACAGGTCGAACGCGCCTTCCGGAGCCAGCATGACGCCCTCGGTCCTCACCAGGCCAGGGTAGAGACTGACGCTCGTTACACCGTGTGGCCGCAGGTGGTTGGCCATCGCCAGGGCCATCCGGTCGGTGGCATTCTTCGCCAGGAAGTAGGGAATGCCCTCGGTGTCCTGGTGACGCTGCGCAGCGAAAAACGAGATTCCGACGATCAGTCCCCGCGTCCTGAGCAGCAGCGGCGCGGCCAGCTGGCTCGTGACGTAATGGGCCCGGACGCCGGCCGCGAACATATCGTCCCAGATCGACGTAGGCTGTTCCCAGAACGGCGAGTTCCATTTCTCACCGCGTTCATCCCAGAGGTGCAGGCCCTCATAGCCGCCCCAGACGTTGTTCACCAGTATGTCCAGCCGGCCGTGCTCCTGCTGAATGCGCTCTACCACCGCCCGCGTCTGGGCGTCGTCAGTATGGTCGCACTGCACGGGGGCGCCGTGACCGCCGAGCGCGGTCACCTCCCGGGCCGTGTCCTCAAGACTGCCTGCCAGGAAGGGCATGTGCGTCGAGCGGCCCGCGAGGGTGCGACCGGTGACGTACACCGTGGCGCCCGCCTCGCCGAGCCCGAGGGCCACGCCGCGACCGATGCCACGCGACGCGCCGGTCACGAGCGCGACCTTCCCCTGCAAAGCTGATGTCATGGGCCAGCATACCGGGTGACGATGGGCGGTGAAATCGCCCGCTCGTGCAGTGCCGCATGACGCTCTGCCTCCGCTGTGGAGAGCCTCCCCCTAAGCCACTCCACGGACGCGTGTGAGGGTGACCCGATATGGCGTAGATGGAGATAAGCCTCGAACATAGGAGGCGCCATCATGACGAACCGAAGAATCCATACCGCCGAGTTCAAGCGAGATGCTGTACAACTCGCCCGAACCAGCGGCAACCTCGCGGGCACCGCCCGCGACCTGGGCATCAACGCCTCTTTGCTGCGGAAATGGATGAATGCCGAGCAGCAGAGGGGGGAATCCGCCTTCCCCGGTCAAGGGAAGCAGGTGTTGACCCCGGAGCAACAGGAGATTCAGCGACTCCGCAAAGAGAACGAGATTCTGCGTCAGGAGCGTGAAATCCTGAAAAAAGCAGCGGCCTTCTTTGCCAAAGAAATCACACGATGAGGTACCAGTTCATCCGAGACCACCGCGAGCAGTACCGCCTGGACGTGATGTGCCGGGTCCTGGAGGTATCGGTGAGCGGGTACCACAGTTGGCGGAGAAGGCCGATTTCCAAGCGCACGCAGCAGGATGCGCTGCTCCAGCAGCGCATCCGAGACACTCACCAACGCAGCAAAGGACGTTACGGGGCACCACGCGTTCACGCAGAACTGCGAGCTGAAGGTCTCCGGGTCTCCCGGAAGCGGGTCGCGCGCCTGATGCGCCTGGGTGGTCTGCGGGCCAAAGGAAAGCGCCGTTGGGTGCAAACCACGCACAGCAGTCACACCATGCCGGTCTGCCCGAATCTGCTGGCACGCCAGTTTGAGGTGCAGCAGCCGAATCAGGTGTGGGCGTCAGACCTGACGTTCCTGCCCACCCGGGAAGGCTGGCTGTACCTGGCCGTCACCCTGGACCTGCATTCGCGGGCGGTGGTGGGCTACGCCATGGACACGCAGATGCCGGCCACCTTGCCGCTGGCTGCCCTTCAGATGGCTGCCCGGCGCCGTCTTCCATCTCCCGGTCTGATGCATCACAGTGACCGGGGCAGTCAATACGCGAGTGGGCTCTTTCAGGCAGAACTGGCCCGCATGCGGGCCAGAGGCAGTATGAGCCGCAAGGGGGATTGCTGGGACAATGCCGTGGTGGAAAGCTTCTTCAGCTCCCTGAAACGGGAGCTGATGGACGAGAACATCTTTGAGACTCGAGAGGTGGCCCGACAGGCGGTGTTCGAATTCATCGAGGTCTTCTACAACCGCCAGCGTCGCCATTCCACCCTGGGCTACTTGACGCCCCACGAGTTCGAACGGCAAGCTACAGCCGCTTAACTTCAGCTACGCAGTGTCGGGGCAAGCCCAGTGTTCCAGCCTCTTGGCTTAGCGTGCGGGCATGCTTTATGTCATCGGTGGCGCTGCTGGCTCGGGGAAGTCCACCATCCTCCCCCTCCTGCGTGCGTCTCTCCCCACGGTGGAGTGGCACGACTTCGACGAACGCTGGAAGGGCGGCGGGAAGGTCGAGCGTCAGCACCTCCTTGAAGAGTGGATGCAGGCCGCGCTCCAGGCGGAAGGGGATTTCGGCCTGCTCGGTCCGTGCCCGCTGGGCGAAGTGCTCGCCGCGCCCTCCACGCCGAGACTGCCAGGCGTTCGACATCTCCTGCTGGACGTGAGCGATGTCGAGCGCATCGCGCGACTGCGCGCCCGGAGTGACGGACTCGCGTCACAGGACATGCTGAACTGGGCGGCGTGGATGCGGGCCCATCAGGCTTACCCGGACTGGCGTCCTGACGTTCTGATGGACGGCAGCTGGCATGAAATGTGCTGGGCGCGATGGCATGAACGCCCCGGTGTGTCGTGGCCTGGAGTGACCGTCGACGTGACCGGTCTGACGCCTGAGCGGACGGCCATACGCGTGGTGACCTGGATCAATGGCCCAGCTGCCCCGCGCTGAACGAACCCGGTTCGCCTCGGGTGTGAGCCACCCGTTGATTGAGACGTCTTTCTCGGCGCCCTGA